>NZ_JBQFNY010000008.1:0-187969 GCF_056532905.1 Ruegeria sp. H8
AAGTTAAGCACTGCCGCGCCAATGGTACTTGGGCTTAAGCCCCGGGAGAGTAGGTCACCGCCAAACCTAGTAAAAGCCCACATCTCTCTAAACGATCAAAAAACAATACCCGGCCTTAAATAGCGCAAGCGATAGGCCAACCAAAGACCTCAAGTAGCGTAAGCGCTAGGTCACAAAAACTGTCGCGGGATGGAGCAGCCCGGTAGCTCGTCAGGCTCATAACCTGAAGGTCGCAGGTTCAAATCCTGCTCCCGCAACCAATAATTCCATCCATATATCAAACACTTAGCCCCGCATCCGCGGGGCTTTCTGCGTTTGGGTAATGTCCTTAGCGAACATGTGGGCATTTTCTAGGTTGGGCGTGGCAATGGGATCCAACTGTAACAAGAGAACTTCATCGCTTTCAGAAAATGATCTCATAATCGGCGCAACTATGCGGAACGGGGAATCGATATGCTGTGTCGCTTCGAACCTGAAGGTTTGGTGGCACCGCGTTGAATAAAGGCTTCAGAAAAAATTCTCCAAAACTGGCCCATGATCCATCTAAGTTGGCGTCTTTTACCGTGATTTCAACGGGTTCAACAATTTTGCCAGAGAGGGGCACAAATCAGATATTTCGCCTTGTATTCCCGTCGCTTGCAAGGATATACCCGTCGATGGAGACGTGGCCGAGTGGTCGAAGGCGCTCCCCTGCTAAGGGAGTAGGCGGGAAACCGTCTCGAGGGTTCGAATCCCTTCGTCTCCGCCATCCAACTTTCTTTATCTTTCTGTCCGGGGAGATTCAGCCCGAAGATGGCTGGGCCCCAGATATCCTGTTTTGCATTGGATTCTGCGATTTCTCGAAAGATCGGAAAGCGGCGGCGGGGCTTGGTGTCCAGCGCGATCGAAGCCCTTTCTATCCCGAATATTCCCAATCTCTTTCAGAACAGGGCAAAAACATGTCGGAATGACCGGTCACGATCCGGTAACGGCGTCGTGCGAATCGTTGTCTTCGTCGATCGGGAGAGCAACATGCCGCAACATATCATTCCGTCTGAACCTTGGCAGGACCTGGAAAAGCCCAATCGTGGATTGAACCGGGATCAGTGTCATTCGAACACGCCGATTGGTGTCCGAGACAGGGCGGCCGATGAACATAACGGCGAAGCAGACCTGTTTGCCGGGACTTGGCCCACGAGCTTTTCCAAGGGCTTGCGGCATGACGAAAATGGCATTGTCGACGCGCAGGTTTATACCGAATTTCTGGAAGAAGTGGCTGACCCTACCTGCACCGACAATCAAGGAAACAGGCTGACGCTGTTTGACACGCCAGCCTATTCCGGGCCCTTCCGCACCGCGCCATCAGAGGGTGGTGAATTTAGATGGCGTGCGTGGGAAGGGCCAATCCTGGGTCACCGGTTGGGGTTCAATGGATTGGACGCCGGCGGTTTGGGTATCGCGCCGGCGCCCAGGCTTGGGTCAGATGAATTGGCGGCAGAAATGGCCGAACTCTATGCGATGGCCTGTCTGCGAGATGTGCCCTTGGAAACCATTCGGGATGGTGCCGAGGGGACCGACAAGGTGCTTGGCGCCCTTGGCCGGTTGGAGTGGTTCCGCAAAGACGGTTTCCCAAAGGATGCCAGCGGCGCCGAGATCGGGAAAGTACCGGCGGCGCGCCGGGTCCGAGATGGCGAAGGTCTGTCTTCGCGAACTTTGTTCCGCGGCTCGAGCCAAGGCTGTTCGGACGGGCCTTACGTGTCGCAGTTCCTTTTGCAGGGGTACGACTCCCTGACCTCAGACGCGGCGCATGTGCAAGGGCGGTGGTTGGCAAATACAACTGCGCCTAGGGCAGTGCCGTTTGGTTCGTTTCGGGTTGACCAAAGAGTTGCACCACAGGCCGTTGGCGTGGACTATTTGCGGGACTGGGCCGAGTGGCTGGACGTTCAGAACGGGGCGGACGCGACCGGCGAACAAGCCTTTGAGGCCTGTGGCCCGAAGTTTATTGAAACACCTCGCGACCTTGCTACCTACGTGCATTTCGACTCGATCTATCAGGCTTTTTCCAATGCCTGCCTGTTGATGTTGGGCCGAGGTATTCAAGCAGATGACGGTCTGCCCGAAGTCTGGAATTCCCGTGCGGAGGATGGCGGGGGCCATTGGGGCGGATCACACGCGCTGTCGATGCTGGCAGAAACCGCGACCAGGGCAATGCGGGCCGTGCGACGCCAGACCTTTCAGGTGCACAACCGCGCCCGCCCTGAAAAGCTGGGCAGCGTTGCAACCTTGGTGGCGAATGGTCATGGCGCGGTGCTTGGGGCAGCGGAACCGTTTGCCGCAGCCCATCTTGAGAAATTGGAAAGCGCCGCCTGCGAAGATTTCAGTCTTGTGGAAGCCATTGCCGCCGCGCCGGCCACCAAGCGGTTCGCCCACAACGCGGGTTCTCATAAGGGGCTGCCTCAAATCGATCGCAACCTGCTGTTGCCTGTTGCTTATCCCGAGGGCTCGCCAATGCAGCCGTCCTACGGGGCGGCGCATGGCGCAGTTGCCGGGGCGTGCGCGACGCTGCTCAAGGCGTTCTTCAGAACACATGCGCTGGACGGGTCACGGGTATCCTTGGCAGAGGCGGGTATGGAGCGCGTCTTTGTTCCGGCTCCGGGTGGAATGAAACTGGTTGAGTCCGTGCGGCCAGAGGACAGCGCAGCGAAGCTTACGCTGAATGGCGAGCTGAACAAGTTGGCTGCAAATATCGCGATCGGGCGCAATTTTGCAGGGGTACATTTCTACAGCGACTATTTCGACAGTATCCGAATGGGTGAACGCGTTGCAGTGGGCATTCTGGCCGAACAGATGGCGAATTTCCGGGGGGCCGCGAAAATGTCGCTTGAAACATTTGATGGAGATCGCCTCAACATCGTTGGCGGTCGTTCTTGCGGTAGCGAAATCCACATTGTGAACAGTACGCCCGAATTGTGGTGGACCCGTCATTTGCCTGAACAGGCGGGGTGGGCAGGATGAATGTATCAGACCCCATGACAGGTCGGTCTACATGATGCTTCCTTGTGCGTCACCGGTGGCGATCGCCCCGTCGGAATTGAAAACCTACGGGCATCGATCTCTGACTTTCCATTCTAGTGTCTCTGAAGCCCAACGGTGTTCTTTGATGTCTGTATTCCGATCGCCGGGACTTGCTGATCAAGGCGTGAACGAAGCCACCCGGTCAGCGTGGAATTCAAGCATTCAGAACATATTCGACGTGCAGGGCGTCAGCCCGTTTCTGGTTATGGATCCGCGTGACATCGAGGCGGGCCAACCTTCGAATGGGTTCAGATGGCGCGCCGAACCCCGGGAACCGCGGGACTGTCTGGGCGATGAGCTGGCGGCGCGCGTGTGTGACCAAGGCTGGTCCGGCAGGGTTGAGCTGCACAATGAATATCTTGAATACACGTTGGTAATGCGACCCGATGCCGGTGGCAGGCTGCGCCCGAAGCGATTTGTGGCCACTACCGAGTTTGTGGAGTGGTGGCAGTTCATGGCGGTGTTCGATCTCGATCACTTCCTGTCGGTGGTCGCATCGGTGACCGGGCGCTTCTACTCCTGCAAGGATCTGTTTGAAGTCTCACGGTCGGTATGGATGTCGATGGATGTGTCCGAGCGCGCGGCCCGCTTTCACAAAAGGCTGGTGGGTAGGGATCACGCGCATCCGCCGGAACATCCGTTGAATATCCAGCATGCCCTGTTTCTGGCCAAGGGCACGAACCGATTGACCGGTCTGATCCAGACCATACATTTTTCTTCCTTCCCGTATCTCGTGAAGGACGGCGAGAGCAACCGGCGCGCCCGGCTTGAAGAAGTTCTTGATTTCGCGAACCGGCAGGATCTGTACTGCGGGCATGCAGGGATGCGCCTGGTGAGCGATACGCTTGAACTGGCCGCGGGGAACTGTGGCAAGTCACCTTCGGGTCGGGCGATGGCATTCTCTGATCCGCTTGGGCTGTATATTCAGGCATTCCATACATCAGAACTGATTGTGGGTGCGGGCAGGGTGCCTCGGGGCTGGGTCCGGTTCAGGCGCGGTGCGCCGGGAATGCACATGCGCCTTGAATTCGGGCCTGCCGACGACGATCCCCGGTTTCTGGATGATATCACGCTGGGAACAGGCCCTTCGGCGCTCCCTGTCTCGGGCTATGCTCTGGCCAGCTTGATCGAGGTCGGACCGATGATCACAGTTGCCGCCAGGCCGCGCGTGATCACCCGTGTCGAATTTGTTGAAATTCCGCATGCTGATCCAGGGCGGGTTGTCCGCAGCCTGCCCGAGACCGAACGTTGCAGGCAGCTTTTGGAATTCGCGGACCGTTGCAAGGCAGAGATCAACGGCGACACGACAGGCTTTCGCAGACACGGATCCTGACCGGTGCTCAAACTGCTACGGCTTTGACCACCGGCAGGGGAATTTCAGGTGCGGTCATGTCAAAAACCGCAACCGGACGACCGAGGGCGCGACTTGCCGCTGTCAATACCGTCGTCAGCGATGGGTTCGGGCTGTCCCACGCCTGCACGTCGAACAACCGCGTCGGAGCAACAGGCCGGTCATTCTGCGCGCCGCGATAAAGCCGGAACAGACGGGCCTGTTCGGCATCCATGCCGTGATCCGTTACACCGTTGTGTTCAAGCATCACCATGTTGCGCCAGGACACCACCGCCTCGGATGCTGCGTGCCAGACGCCCTGCGCCAGATTTGCGGAAAGCGCCGATCCATAGGTCGGCCTGCCGCCATCCGCATCTGCGCAGACCGCGCGCAGCAGAAGGCCGATGCCCGGAACTTCGAGGATGTGAAGGCTCAGTTGCCGCAGTTGGACGTGCAGCCACTGCGTCAAATCATGGGGCAGGACCGTGTCCGGCGCCAGGTGGTCAAACCCCTGCGATCCAAGAGCGTGTTCCAAACACTCCAGCGCCGCCCACAGCGCGGCGGCTTCATGTGTCGGGCCAGCCGCGGCACCTTTCGAAGTGACCTTTCCGTCACTGCCCGGAACACCCAGTGCAAGCGCGTCGTTTGGCATCACATGGGATGCGTCATCCGACGCAATCAGGCTTTCGCGGGTTTGTGGTGCTTCGGCACTGTATTGCAAGGCATAGCGCTCAATCGCTTCGAACCCGGCCAGCCGCGCCGCCTCTTTTGGTGTGCGGCCGGTGCCGAAAGACACGCGATGGCCCATCCCGCCCTTGGGGGGCAGAGCTCCGTCGCGCAGCTCGATCAAGCGAAAAGCCGCGTGGATCGGCGCATCTTTGGGGAATTCGGCAAACGAGGGTTTGGAAATTAGCCGAGCAGTTTCAGCGCGTTCTATCAACGTGTCGGTCATTTTCATTTCCGGATAAGCATATAACGGGGTATACAAGTGGGCATTGTTGTTTGAGAAGGAGATTTTACATGGCTCGTTTGACAATCAACCCGAATTATTCGTTGAAAGACTTGGGGTGCGAAGTTCTGAATGCCGCGCGCGGCCATGCGTTGGGGTCGCAAGATGATCAGGACGCGGCGGAGCGCAAAATTCAAGAAATCCTTGCGGACAGTGGTAATCCAGAGGTCAGGTTTGTCTATGACACCAAGGATCTGGTTCATATCGTTGTTCCGGACCTGAGTGACAAGAAGCCGGATCCGAACCCCGATCACGAGTCATGGTGCTGCAAACTGGCCTATGAAGCGATGGGCGGTATCGTCATATTTGGATGCAGCGGTTAACGACAACCCCCGAACGTTTTTGAGGGCCGTTAGTGACTGAGGCAAAAACCAAGGTTTTTTTGACCGGACCGTTTCAGATTATCCGTGACGACGGTCAGGATGTGACGCCTCGGGGCACCAAAGCGAAAGCTCTTCTTGCTTTGGTGCTTCTGTCGAAAAACGCGATACGCAGCAGGGCTTGGTTGCAGGACAAGCTCTGGAGCGAGAGTTCGCCCGCACAAGGCGCGGCGTCGCTGCGCAAAGAGCTGAGTGTTCTCAGCAAGCACTATTCCAAGCACAAACTTGATATTCTTGAAATCACCCGTGAAACGGTGTCGATCAATCTGGCAGCAGTCGAGGTTGATCTGTTTGACGAGCAGCTCAGTCCCGATCGGGCTGAATTGCTGGAAGGGTTGGACGTTGCCGACCCCGAGTTCGAGGCGTGGCTGACGGTTGAACGGCAGGCCTATTGGGACATCGATACAGACTCAGACGGACCGGTTCTGGCGGGCCGCGGTTTGCCGGTGCATTGGGGGCGTTTGCGTCCAGCGGTTGTGGTTGAGCCTTTTGAAGTTGTCGGGGAAACGCCGGATATCAGCATTGCTGCCTCCTCCATACGAGACGAACTCATGTTTCTTCTGGGCACAATGTCCGACGTGATCGAACTGCGTGACGCGCGCAGGCAGGAAGGCCCGGTTGAAGGTTATGTTCTCAGCGGCAGCGTGGTTGGCGCGGAAGGTCTGCGGGTGGCCGCTCAATTGACGTCAACCGCGGATCAGGTGTGCCTTTGGACACAGCGGTTCCGCTTTCGTGCGAAGGAAACATTCGACGCGGTCGAAGAAATCGCCATGAAGGTCGTCGAGGCGCTCCAATTGCGATTGCGTGATGGGTATTGGTCAGAAATCTGGTCTGGTCGTGCCACTTCGACCGAGGCCTGGTCTGCGTTCCAGAAAGCGCGCATATTGGAAAGTCAGGCAACGGAAGACGGGTTGCAGGATGCCATCCGTCAATACCGCGCCTGTCTCGAGTTTGACCCCGGATACCTGCCGGCCCGTGTGGCGATCGGTTTCTGTCATTTGGACATGATCCGCCTGGGCATGGATGCAAACCCGGCCGAGACACTGGCAATGGTAGAGGCCGAATGCAAACAGTTGCGCAATCTGAACCCGACTGACCCGTATTGCTCGGCCCTCCATGCCTTTACCCATAGTGTTGCAGGCAACACGTCAGAGGCTTGCAGCTTGATGCTTGCCGTCGTGGAACGTTTCAGTGGAAGCCCGGAACTGTTGGGATATTTCGGCATCCTGTTGGTGTATGATGACCGGGCCGAAGAAGGCGTTTCGGTCTGCAAGAAAGCGTTGGCGTTGACGCCGCATCCGCCCATTTGGATCGAAGCAAATCTGGCAATCGCAATGATGATGACCGGGGACAAGGCCGCGTGGCAGCATGCCCATAACGTGTTGCGGGTCGACCCCGGACGCGTTCGTCCCAGGGTCGTGCTGTGCATGCTGTCCGCCGCCGCCGGGAACCATTCCCTGGCGCGTCGACATGCCCGGCAGATTCTGGAATTGCAGCCGGGCTTTTCGGCCGAACGCTGGGCTTGGCCCGGCTGTTTCAAGAACAGGCAACACTACGAGAAAGGCGTGCGGCTGTTGTCGGCGGCTGGTCTGTGACGGGTCGTCAGGTTTCTTCCAGCACCTTGCGGGCCACGCGAAAACACTCCAGCGCCTGAGGAACACCGCAATAAATCCCGACCACGTGGATGATGGCGCGGATTTCTTCCTTTGAAACCCCGTTGTTTATGGCGCCCCGGCAATGGATTTCCCATTCATGCATCTTGCCCAGCGCACCGATCATCGACAGGTTCATCATCGACCGGGTCTTGGCGTCGATCACGTCGTCGCCCCACCCAAACCCCCAGCACCAGGCCGTCATGGCTTCTTGAAACGGGCGGGTAAAGTCGTCGGCGGCAGCCAGGTTTTTTTCCACATACTCTGCGCCCAGCGTGTTCTTCCTTTGCTCGAGCCCTTTCAGAAACAGGTCTTCGTCGAAAATGTCGGCCATTGCGGGTCTCCGGTGTGTCAGTGTGTCAGGCGGTGTCTGTAAAGGTGATCGTAATGCGGTTTCATCCTGCGGTGCACCAGTTTCACACGGTCTGGCGCGTCCGCGATGTCGATATGCGTGCGGGGCTGCGGGGCAAGCCCGGTCGATTTCGCCAGGTTGCCATGGAACGACCCGCCGTCCCACCAACTGAGGGCGGACGGATCACCGCCCGGTTCCCATGTCAGCGCCTCTTGGATGAATGGGATTCCCACCGCGTCACAAAACGCCCGGGTCATGCCGTGTGGGTCTTCCAGCAGGTCATCGCTGTCAATGACCGGCGGCGGAGTTCCGTTCAACGCCGTCAACAGATCGAACAGCGCGCGCTGTTCGGGAAAGCCAACCTCGCCTTCGGCAAAGTCCGGCCATTGCTTGTACATCGAAGTGATGGTCTTGGCCGGGTCCCGGATCAGGAAGGCGTGGGTGAAATACGACAGAAACTCGGCATCCCACATGTGGTTGATGTAATGCGGAAAATCCTTGAGAAAGACCGGCCCCCGTTTCGCCCGCTGCTGAATGTCCAGCCACACGCTGTCCAGTGTCAGGCCCGGCGTTGTCACATCACCCGGTTGGAACCGATGCCAAAGCGGGTCTTCACCCTGATACCACGCCTCGCCAAAGGGCTCGTGCAGGCAGTCGAGATCACCGCGTTGCCGCATCATCCACTCGAATGCGGTTGACGTGGATCTGGGCACGGCCCAGAGCGCGAGGATTTTGTGCATGGTCATGGCCTCTCGAATAACTCAAGACGTTTCAGCAATTGCCCGTGCGGTTTGTCGGGTGCGATACCGAGGGATTTGAAGATGCGCCAGTAAAGCGCGATGTCGTGGCCGATCACCGGTTTGCCCAGCGCGTCTTCTAGCGTATCGGCCAGATGCAGCGGGCGCTGGGGCAAGCCACCGGGTCCGGTGCGGAAATTGCACATGCCATTGATCAGGATCGCTTCGGCCTGAGGTGCCTTGTCGGCCACATATTCAAAGCTTTTCAGTGCCAGATCGCCGTCAAAGACCCAGCGACAGGAATTGACTTCTTCCTGACTGTCGAACCAGCCCTGATCGTGGAAATTCCCGGCCCAGACCACATTAAACCCGGCTTCTTTCAAGAAACCGACCGTGCCCTGCCACCATTCCGGCCAATGATAGGCGGCGTTCAGGGCAACCTTTTCGACATTCAGGTCACGCAATGCCTCGACCATGGCATATCCTGCCATGTGAAAGCGGGTTTCATATTTGTCTGACAGGTCTTCGCAGTGTTGCCGAACGCCTTCCACGCCCAGCCCGCAGGCATGGACCCAATTCGAACCGACCTGACCGCAGACATCCACACCGTTGCGGGACATGCAGTGCACGAAGTCTTCGAGCATGCCAAAGTTCTGTTTCCGCTGATCCAACCCGTGCACATAATCCGGCACATGCAGCATCCACCCGTGAACGCCCACCGTTTCGGGGCACATGCGCAGGAAATCCGAGGGCGCGGCGTCAAAATCGAACGGCGGGCAGGTGAACCCGACCTGATGGGGGAACAGTTTGTGTTCCGGGCGCCAGACTTCAGGCATCAGCATCAGCGTGCAACCTCGGCCACTAATCCACAGCCTCGCGCATCCATTGCTGAAGCCGCGCGATGGAATGTTCCGACATCACCCCGCAGCCCGGATCCAGAACAAGCGGTCCGGGGCGATAGCCCCGCGACTTGAGCCCGCGATGAACGGATTCCACAAGGCGGATGTCTTCCTCCACCGTCGTTTCGCGGTCCTGGACCGCCAGTTGCCGGATAACCGCACTGTCCGAGCCGCTCTCGGTGTACCAGCCGCGCCAGACGGTGCAGTGATCGGCATCAACCGCGCGCCAGTGATAGGTGTTCAGCACATTGCCGGGGTAACACTGGAACGAGAACATCGGCCACAGGAACCACGATTGGTAATCGCCTGCGTGCGGTACCGACAGGTCGATGGGGTAGGTCATCTTGTCGAGGCTCTGGCATTCCGTCGTGTGACGCAGGACGTAGCCGCCGCCCGCGTCGGGCTGAATGTCATAGGTCTCGGGCTTGACCACACCTTCGGCAAAGGTCGGGTGGTTGGTCGGGCAGTGATAGCATTCCGAGTAGTTCTCGACGCTGACCTTCCAGTTGCAGTTTTCGGGGATCTCCACCCATTCCAGCGGTTCCAGATCGTCGATATGCGGAACGAATGCGCGGATTTCCTCGCGCACGCCGGGGTACCATTCATCCATCGGCGCGGCGTCGTCATCGAGGTTGACGAAAATGAAACCGTTGAACACTTCGGTTCGGACCGAGGTCAGGCAAATGGCGCTGCGGTCGAACCCGGGGACGGATTTGATGTTCGGTCCGGCGCGCAACTGACCGGACAGCTCATAAGTCCAGGCGTGGTAGGGGCAGACGACGACACGCGTGTTGCCCGCGCCGGTGACCATTTCATGCGCGCGGTGCTGGCAGACGTTATAGAAGGTGCGGATTTCGCCGTCGCGGCCGCGAATGCAGAACAAGTTCTGGCCGGCGATCTCAAACGCAAAGTAATCCCCCGTTTCCCGGACCTGCGCGACATGGCCCGCAAACTGCCACGTTCGGGCCAGAAGCCCCTGCATTTCCTGCTCGAAAATAGCAGGATCGATATAGTATCGCGCGTCCAGTGAGTGGGTCAGGGGTGCGTTCATTCGGGCTCCTCCGCGTAGAGGCCAAGTTGGTGTCTGCGTTGGTGAAACCGTTCCACCCGCTCGACGATCTCATCGCTGGACACGGCGATCACGAAGGATAGCAGAGTTTCCAGCAAGGCAATCGTCGAAACGGATGACGGAAAGAATTGCGGCGTGTCGGCGGCGACCACAAAACCGTGATGGGCGTTCAGGATCACCGGGCTGGCCGGGCTGTCGGAAACACCGATGACGGTCAGGCCCTGTTGACGAGCCAGCTTGATCGCCTCGATGACTTCGGTGCGATAGGGGTGGCAGGTGATCGCGATCAGCACGTCCTGTTCATCGGCCCAGGCCAGATCATCCACCGGGGTCGAGCCGGGGCGTGGAATCGCGTGGAACTGCTTCATCCCGGTTGACGCAAGATAAGTGAAATTACGCGCGTTCGAGTTGTTGACGCCGACGCCCAGCGTGAAGATCTGGCGGCAGTTCCAGATATCCTCGGCAGCGGCCTTCAGAGTTGCGGCATCGATCCCGGCAAAGGTTTCTTCGATATTGCGGATCGCCGCACCCACCATATCGGCATAAAGCCCCCCCAGTTCCCCTGACTTGCCAATGTCCTGCAACCAGCGCGCGCGGTCTGGAAACGACACGTTGCCCCGTCGAATCGCTTCGCGGAAGGGGGCCCGGAAATCTTCATACCCTTCGAAGCCCACCTGCCGGGCCATACGCACGAAAGTATTGGGTTTGACTTTGGCCGCCTCGGCAATCTCGCGCACGGTTGAAACCCCAACATCCGTTGGGTTTTCCAGCACGTACCGCGCGGCTTTCTGCGCTTCGGGGGTAAGGGCATCCCATTCCTCGGTGAGGCGGTCGAGAACGATTGATGATACATTTGTGTCATTCATGATTGACGATGGTACATTTGTGGAATTAGCCTGTCGAGCAGAAACGCGACTCGGGAAGAGGAAAAATCATGTCCGAGAAGAATCTGCCGTCACACGCCCGCGTGGTCATCGTGGGCGGAGGTGTCATGGGGGTCGGTCTGGCCTATCATCTGGCGCATGAAGGGTGGGGCGCTGACACCGTCCTGCTGGAAAAGGCCGAGCTGACCAGCGGCAGCACTTGGCATGCAGCAGGGCAGATCACGCATTCGACGTCCAGCTTTGGGTTGGGAAAATGCGTGGATTACAACATTGGCCTGTACTCTGGTCAGTTGGAGGCCGAAACCGGCCAGCCCGTCACATGGCATGGCTGCGGTTCGTTCCGTCTGGCCTATACCGAGGATGAGATGGACTGGTTGCGTCACACCTTGTCGGTTGGTCGGTCTCTGGGCTTCAATATCGAGCTTGTCGGCCCCGAAAAGGTGGCTGAACTGCATCCGTTCTACAATCTCGAAGGCGTTCTGGGCGCGCTGCATACGCCGGATGACGGGCATGTGGACCCGACCAATGTGACCATGGCCATGGCCGCTGGAGCACGGCAAAAAGGTGTTCGCATCTTTCGCAGCTGCCGCGCCACCAACATCACGCAAGCCGAGAATGGCGAATGGGTGGTTGAGACCGAGCAAGGCACCATCACCTGCGAGCATGTGGTGAATGCAGGCGGCACCTATGCAAGGCAAATGGGCGAGTGGTCGGGGCTGCAACTGCCGATGACCTCGATGACGCACCATTACTTCGTGACCGAACCGGTGCCTGAATTCCAGAACCTGGACACCGAACTGCCGGTGATCCGTGATGACCGCAAGGTCTCGGGCTATATCCGGATGGAGCAGCAGCGCGGTCTGATCGGGATTTACGAAAAAGAGAACCCGAACTCGGTCTGGCATGATCACTGCCCATGGGAATACGAAAACTGGTTATTCGACGCGGATTACGACCGGGTGATGCCGTGGCTTGAGGAAAGCCTGAACCGGATGCCGATCTTTGCCGAACTGGGCATTCAGCGCGACGTGCACGGGGCGATCTCGCACCCGCCGGATGGCAACCCTTTGATCGGACCAGCGCCGGGGGTTCGGAACTATTGGTGCTGCTGCGGGACGCAGATCGGCATCGGCTGGGGGCCGGGTCTGACCCGCGAACTGGCGCGGTGGATGGTGCATGGTGCCGCCGATATCTCGATGCGCGAATTCGATCCGCGCCGGTTCGGCAGCTATGCGACCAAGGATTGGCAGGTGATCAAGGCCGAGGAAGATTACTGCTTGCGCCACGAAATCCCCTTTCCGCATTTCAACCGTTTGGAGGGGCGACCGATCAAGCCGTCGCCACTGCATGAGCTGCTGAAATCCAAGGGCGCTGTGCACGAAGAGGTCTACGGATTCGAACGCCCCCGCTGGTTTGCGCGGGACGGTGTGGAACAGCGCGATCACTACTCCTTCCGCCGCACCCCCGCCGACGACATGGTCGCGGCCGAGGTCAAAGCGGTGCGCGAAAGCGTCGGCATCATGGATGTCACCGCCTTCACCAAGGTCGAGGTTTCGGGGCCGGATGCCTATGCCCTGCTTGACCGGCTGACCGCAAACCGGATGCCGCAGAAGGTCGGTTCGATCACGCTGACCCATATGCTGAACCGTCGTGGCCGTATCGAATTGGAGACGACTATCGTGCGTATGGCCGAGGACCGCTTTTATCTGGTTTGTGCGGCCTTCTTCGAACAGCGCTTGCTGGATCATCTGGCGCAGCAGCGCGCGGATGAGGATGTGCAGATCACCGCTCTGTCCTCTGACTGGTCTGCCCTGTCGCTGAACGGTCCCCGGTCGCGCGACGTGCTGGCGCGCTGTACCGATGCCGATCTGACCAATGCCGGGTTCCGCTGGCTTTCCGCGCAGGAAATCACCATCGCCGGTCACAAGGTCTGGGCCTTCCGCATGTCCTATGCCGGAGAACTGGGCTGGGAACTGCACATGCCCAACGCCGCCTGCCACGACGTCTACAACGCGCTTTGGGCGGCAGGTGAGGCGTATGGCATCACCGACTACGGCAGCTTTGCCATGAACGTGATGCGAATGGAGAAGGGCTTCAAAGGCGCGGGCGAGTTGACCAACGAGGTCACTCTGGCCGAGGCCGACGTGCTGCGTTTTGCGCGCACCGACAAGGATTACCTGGGCAAGGACAAGACGCTCAACACCGATCTGCCCTGGATCTGTGCCTATCTTTCAATTGAACCGGATGGAGAGATTGATGGGCATGGCGGAGAGGCGGTGCTGCTGGACGGGCGCGTCGTCGGGTCCACGGCGTCGGTCGCTTATGGCCACACCGTCGGCAAGATTCTGGCCTTTGCATACCTCAAGCCCGAAGCGGCCAAGGCCGGGACACAGCTGGAGGTCGTGATCCATGGCCAACCCCGTGCCGCCCGTGTCCTGGACAAACCTGCTTACGATCCCGACAGTTTGCTGCCCCGCAGTGACGCCATTCTGGAGACCGCTTGATGAGCCTGCCCGATACGATGAGAGCCATCGTCACAATGGGCCATGGTGGTCTGGAACAGATGGTGATGCAGGAAGACTGGCCGCGCCCAGAACCCGCGGCCGGTGAAGTTCTGATCAGGGTCGCAGCCTGCGGCCTGAACAATACCGACGTCAATACGCGGTCCGGCTGGTATTCCAAGACCGTCACGGATGCGACCACCGGTGGCGCATTCGAGGAAGTCGGTGAAGAAGACCCGACATGGGGCGGCAACCCGATCACCTTCCCGCGCATTCAGGGCGCAGATGTCTGCGGCCGTATCGTTGCCGTTGGCGAGGGCGTGGACAGCGCTCGTATAGGCGAGCGTGTCATCACGGATGGCTGGTTGCGAGATCCGGCTGATCCCGGCAACATGAACAAGACAGGGTACTTCGGTTCGGAACGCGATGGCGGGTTCGCCGAATATACTACGACTCTGGCGGTCAATGCGGTGCCGATCACTTCGGACCTGTCCGATGCCGAACTGGCCACGTTTTCCTGTTCTTACTCCACCGCCGAAGGGATGCTGTCCCGTGCCAACGTGACGGAAAAAGACACCGTTCTTGTGCCCGGTGCCTCTGGCGGGGTGGGTGGTGCTTTGGTTCAATTGGCCAAACGCCGTGGCGCGCGTGTGATTGCGATGGCATCCGAATCCAAACACGCCGACGTGGCCGATCTTGGCCCTGATGTGATATTGCCCCGCACACCTGAAGATCTGCGGTCGGCGCTGGGCGACGAGAAGATCACCGTGGTCGCCGATGTGGTAGGTGGCCCTTACTGGCCGAACCTGATCGACGCACTGGAGCGCGGCGGGCGCTACACCTGTTCGGGGGCCATTGCAGGTCCGATGGTCGAACTTGACCTTCGGACGTTCTATCTGCGCGATCTGACCTTCACCGGTTCGACCGTGATCGGACCCGAGGTCATGAAGAACCTCGTGGCATATATTGAAGCCGGTGAAATCAAGCCGGCTCTGGCTGCAACCTATCCTTTGGAGGAGTTGCGGGACGCG
Organism: Ruegeria sp. H8; assembly: GCF_056532905.1. Lineage (NCBI taxonomy): Bacteria > Pseudomonadati > Pseudomonadota > Alphaproteobacteria > Rhodobacterales > Roseobacteraceae > Ruegeria > Ruegeria sp. H8. The sequence goes on from NZ_JBQFNY010000008.1 coordinate 14,899, forward strand.
CAAGCGGCGTTCATCGCCAAACAGCATACCGGCAATATCGTGGTGGTGCCATGACGCTGGATGATGTTCTCGAGGCGGCCCGTCAATTGCATCAGGCGCATCCTGACCTTGCCGCGTTTGCATCATGGCCGGACGATCTGACACCGACGGGTTTGCAGCCTGCTCACATACTGGCGACCGATTTGGTGGGCGATTTTGGCCTTGATGGCGTGGCGCCAACCCGTGATCTGGTCGCGGCGATCAAGGCCAGCGCGCATCTGGCGCAATGGAAACATACATATACCGAAGAGGAAGTCGGCGCGGATTTCCTGAATCGGTACGGGTATTACGAACTGTTCGGACCGACCGGGCATTTCCACTCGACCCAATTGCGCGGCTACGTGGGATATTGGGGCGCGGGTCTGGATTATGACTGGCATAGCCATCAGGCGGAAGAGCTGTATCTGACCCTTGCGGGCGGAGCGGTTTTTCGCAGCGACGAGGGTGAAACCTTCGTCGGCCCGAACCAGACACGACAGCACAAAAGCTGGCAAAGCCACGCCATGATAACGACGGACCAACCGATCCTGACCTTTGTCCTGTGGCGAGGCGAAGGGATGGGCGACCTGCCCAGAATGGACGCCGCATGAAAATCACCCGCATCCGAATTTACCAGACCGGGCTTCCCTATGTCGGCGGTACCTATGCCTGGGGTGCGGGAAACGCGATTGAAACGGCCATCGCATCGGTGGTGGTAATCGACACTGACGCGGGTTTGCGGGGCTGCGGTGAGTTCACGCCCTGTGGCGAAAACTACATGGTGGCCCATTCCGAAGGTGTGGCTGCGCTGGCGCGTCTTGTCGCCGGCAAACTGCTGGGCGAGGATCCGCGTCAGGTGGGGCGGATCGAGCACTTGATGGACCATCTGGTACAGGGGCATGGCTATGCCAAGGCGCCGTTCGATGCGGCATGCTGGGATATCCTGGGTCAGGCGTGTGATCAGCCGGTTTGGATGCTGTTGGGCGGCAAGCTGACGGATGGCGCGCCAATGTACCGGGTCGCTCCGCAGAAAGCGGTTGAGGAAACCGTGGCCGAGATGGACCGGTACCGGGAACAGGGTTATCGGCAGTTTCAGATCAAAGTGGGCAGCGACTGGGCCAGTGACATTGACCGGATACGCACCACTGTGCCGTTGCTGAAACCCGGCGAGAAAGCCATGGCCGATGCCAATCAGGGCTGGCGCGTGGACGATGCGATCCGCGTTGCACGCGAGACCCGGGATCTGGATTTCATTCTCGAACAACCTTGCCGCACGTATGAGGAATGCCAGCAAGTGCGCCGGATTGCCGAGCAGCCATTGAAGCTGGATGAATGCGTGACCGGGATCCATATGGCCCAGCGTATCGTCGCAGACCGGGGGGCAGAGATTTGTTGTCTCAAGATCTCGAACCTTGGCGGCATCAGCAAAGCCCGGCGGGTACGGGATTACCTGATCGACAACCGCATCCCTGTGGTCAGCGAAGACACCTGGGGAGGAGAGATCACGTCTTCGGTTGTCGCCCATTTTGCGGCGTCGACCCCGCCTGAATACCTGCAGAACACCACGGATCTGATGAACTACAACACGCGATCTACGGGCGTCGGCGGTCCTGTCGTTAAAGACGGAAAGCTTTATGCAAACAATACGCCGGGATTGGGTGTAACCCCCGATTTTGAAAGCCTCGGCGCACCCGTGGCGGAGTATGCTTTATGAAGATTGAAACCATTACCGTTTTTCAGGTCGATTTGCCGCTCGAGCATCCCTATTGGCTTTCAGGGGGGCGCCTGAAGTTCGAAACGCTTGATGCGACGCTGGTCAAGCTCGAAACCGATACCGGTCTGGTCGGCTGGGGCGAGGGCACGCCCTGGGGGCACACCTATGTACCCGCGCACGGGCCGGGCATCCGGGCCGGGATCGAAACGATGGCCCCTTTCATCCTGGGTCTTGATCCGCGTCGCGTGCTGGACGTGGAACGGGCCATGGATCTTGCCTTGCCCGGACATCTCTATGCTAAAAGCCCCATAGACATGGCCTGCTGGGATATTGCCGGTCAGGCGGTGGGCTTGCCTATTGCCGATCTGATGGGCGGCGGATCGCGGACACCGCGCCCGATTGCGTCCTCGGTCGGGGCAAAAACCTTCGAGGAAACACGCGAGGTCATGGAGCGGTATCGCAAGCGCGGCTATGTCGCGCATTCGGTGAAGATCGGCGGTGATGTCGAGCGGGACATTGCCCGAGTGCGGGATGTGGAAAGCACCCGGCAGCCCGGAGAGATTGTTCTGTATGATGTCAACCGTGGCTGGACGCGCCAGCAGGCCTTGCGGGTGATGAGCACCTGCGAAGACCTGAACGTGATGTTCGAGCAACCCTGCGAAACACTGGATGATATCGCGGCGATCTCGGGGCTTCATGCGTCCCCTGTGTCTGTGGACGAGTCCCTTGTGACCTTGCAGGATGCCGTCCGGATTGCCCACGATGGTCTGGCCCAGATATTCGGGATCAAGCTGAATCGCGTGGGTGGTCTGACCAAGGCCGCGCGGATGCGCGATATCGCGCTGGCCCATGGGATAGACATGTTCGTGATGGCCACCGGTGGAACGGTTCTGGCCGATACCGAGGCGCTGCATCTGGCCGCCACGATCCCGGATGATCATTGCCACGCGGTTTGGGCCTGTCAGGACATGATCACGGTTGATGTTGCAAGTGGTCGAGGGCCCCGCAATGTCGATGGCCATCTGCATCTGCCCGAAGCGCCGGGGCTGGGCGTGCATCCGGACGAAGCCGCATTGGGTGATCCAGTAGGAGAATATGCTTGAGAATTGACAAGATAACACTCTGGTCCGTCGATCTAACCAGCCATGAAACCTATCACATGGCTGGCGGCAAGACCTGCGCGACCGTGACGTCTCATATCCTGCGCCTTGAGACGGATACAGGTCTGACAGGTTGGGGCGAGGTCTGCCCGATCCCGCATTATCTGCCCGCCTATGCAAATGGAGTACCGGGGGCCATCGCTGAAATGGGTCCCGAGATTCTCGGGATTTCACCAATTGGGGTCGACGCACCGATGCGAAAGCTGGACGGGTTTCTGCAAGGCCACAGCTATGCGAAATCGATCGTCGACATTGCACTGTGGGATCTGTTCGGCCGCGCGGCGGGGGTGCCGGTTTACGCGTTGCTGGGCGGGCGGACACGGGCGGATATGCCGCTTTATCATTCGATCACATGCATCGCGCCGGATGAAATGGCGCGCATCGCCAAGGCAGCCTTCCAGACGGGCATTCGGCAATTCCAGGTGAAGCTGGGTGTCGAGGGTGATTGGCAAGCCGATGCCGAGCGGCTGATCAAAGTGCGCGAAGCCGTGGGAACCGGACCGCTCGTGTATGGCGACTGGAACTGCGGCGCATCGCGCCTTCAGGCAAAGCGAACCGGGCGCGCGGTGGCGCATCTGGATGTGATGCTGGAACAGCCCTGCAAGACGCTGGAAGACTGCGCCGCTGTTCGTCAGTCGACGGGTCTGCCCATGAAGATCGACGAAAACGCCTTTGATCTTGCATCGCTGATGCGGGCGCATGAGTTGGGTTGCATGGACGCGGTGGCGCTGAAACTGTCGAAATTCGGCGGTCTTTCGGCTATGCGCCGTGCACGCGATCTGACCGTGCAGCTGGGTGCCGAGATTTGCGCGGAATGCACCTGGGGATCGGATATCGTAACGGCGGCCTCGCTGCATTTTGCGGCTTCGACCCCGCATGGATCGCTGATGAACACTTGCGATTTGTCCTCTTACGTGGCCCCGCGCCTGTGCCCTGACGCACCAAACCGTGAAAACGGCCGGATTGCACCGCCCGAAGGCCCGGGTTTAGGTGTGACACCTGACCTCGAAATTCTTGGCGCCCCGATTTTGGAGATTGATTGAGATGCTGAAGATCCAGACACAGTCCGAGTGGATAGCCCGCGCAAAAGAGGTTCTGCCAGCTGGCGGTTTCGGCAACTTCGATCCGGGCATCATCATCGCCCGTGGCGAGGGCAGCCATGTCTGGGACGAGGACGGGAAGGAATATATCGACTATCTGATCGGGTCCGGCCCGATGCTGCTGGGCCATGGCCACCCCGAAGTGATGGAAGCGGTGCTGGAGCAACTGCCCAAAGGCATGACCTTCTTCGCCAACAACAGCAAGGGCATCGAACTGGCCGAGGCCATCATCGAAGCCGTCCCCTGTTGCGAGCAGGTGCGTTTTGTTGCCTCTGGGGGCGAAGCAGATATGTACGCCATGCGGCTGGCGCGTGCCTATACCGGGCGCGACAAGATCCTCAAGTGCGAAGGGGGGTATCACGGAATGAGCGCCGAGGCGCAGATGAGCCTGGCCCCCAGCCGCTGGGTCAATTTCCCGCAGGCTGTTCCCGACAGCGCCGGTATCCCCCAAAGCGTGGCCGAGCAGATGCTGATCGCGCCTTTCAATGATCTTGACGCGGTGGCGGCGCTGCTGGACGAACATGATGATGTCGCTGCGATCATGGTCGAACCCTTGCAGCGGATCATCCCGCCCGAGCCAGGGTTTTTGCAGGGCTTGCGGACCTTGTGCGACAAATTTGGTGTTCTGCTGATTTTTGATGAGATCGTCACCGGGTTCCGTCTGGCTTACGGCGGCGCACAAAAGCGATATGGCGTGACCCCGGATATCTGTACGCTTGGCAAGATCACCGGTGGTGGTTTCCCTCTGGCGGCATTGGGTGCCAGCACCGAGATCATGAAGCATTTCGACAAATCGAAGGTCGGAGAACAGGGCTGGCTTATGCAGTTGGGCACTTTGTCCGGCAACCCCATAGCCTCAGCGGCGGGGCTGAAGACGATGGAGGTTTTGCGGCGCGACGGCACCTATGAACACCTGCGCTCGATTGGGAGGCAGTTGCAGCAGATGCAATCGGACGCTTTGAATGAGGCGGGCATCGCCCATCGCATCTGCGGTGACGAGACCTTGTTCGACATTTATTTCACCAAGGCCGAATGTCGGGATTATCGCAGCGCAAACCATGATGATCCGCGGCGCAATGCCACTTACAATGCAATCTTGCGGGCGCATGGGGTCTTCAAGGCTCCGGGCAAACTGTACCCGTCGCTGGCGGTCACCGAAGCGGATCTGGAACAGACCAGAGAGGCCGTTCGTCACGCCGTTGACGCGATTTCCTGAACGCGGGTCTGGCACAACGCAATCTGGCACAACGTAAACGGGTCGCTGTTGAACTCAACAGCGACCCGCTACCTTTGGAAGCCGGGGGTCAGCCTCGCCCCCTCGAATACTGATTAAAACACCGGCAATCTGAAAACTTTTCGATACTTTCGAGACTGACCCGACTTCCTCTTCGGTATGTCACAGTAATGCCTGATCGCGCCGCCTGCTACAGTGATCAAGTTCACACTAAACAAATTTATTTTGATTTTTTCCAATCGAATAGATCTGGTCCCGCCTGTTCAAGCAGTTCAGCCGCCATCGCGCGGGCCATCTCAGGCCCATCCTCGACGGGGCCGGTCATATCCCTGCTGGCGGTTTCCGTTCCGTCCGGGCGTAGCACTTCGCCCCGCAACCTTAGGGTGTTGCCGTCAAGTTCGGCAAGGCCGGCGATCGGGGTTTCGCAGGACCCGTCCAGCGCGGCCAGCAATGTGCGTTCAGCCGCCAGACGCCATCCCGTTTCGGTGTGATGAATCGCGTCCAGCATTTCGGCCGCGCGCATGTCGTCGCTGCGCCGTTCGATGCCGATGGTGCCCTGCGCGATCGCCGGCAGCATGTCGTCAGGGGAAATGGCGCTGGCCGGAACCTCATCCATTCCCAAACGGCGAATGCCTGCCATTGCGAGAAACGTGCAATCGGCAACCCCGTCTTCAAGCTTTTTCAGCCGTGTCTGCACGTTTCCGCGAAACTCGACCACTTTCAGATCCGGCCTCCGGTTCAGCAGCTGCGCCCGCCGCCGCAAGGACGAGGTGCCCACAACGGCGCCTTCGGGCAGATCGTGAATCGAGCCCAATCGCGGAGATATGAAGGCGTCGCGCACATCCTCGCGCGGCAGGAACGTATCAAGGATCAGCCCTTCGGGTTGTTCAACGGGCATGTCCTTTGTTGAATGCACGGCGATGTCGATTTCGGCGCGTAGCATCGCCTCTTCGATTTCCTTGGTGAACAGGCCCTTGTTGCCGATTTCCTTCAGCGGTCGATCCGCGTCGATCATGGCGCGATTGTCACCGGTCGTCTTGATCACCACGATTTCGAACGCATCCTGTGGCAGATCAAAGGCATCGCTCAGGCGTTCGCGCGTTTCATAGGCCTGAGCCAGAGCCAGCGGCGAGCCACGAGTGCCGATTCTGAGGGGCGATGCGGGGGTGGGCAGGGTCAAAGTCATGTGCACAGCTTTAGTCGCGTCACATTGCCCTGACAATGGGGGCTGAGCTTGACAAATTGCCGCCGAAGGACGACCCGTTGCCAAAACCTGAATGCTGGGGACAAACATGGCCGAGACAAAAAAGCTGCTGAGGGCGCTGGCGGGCGAAGTACAGGATGTGCCGCCGATCTGGATGATGCGTCAGGCGGGTCGGTATTTGCCGGAATACCGGGCCACACGTGCTCAGGCCGGGGATTTCCTGTCACTGTGCTACAATCCTGAACTGGCAGCAGAAGTTACCTTGCAGCCAATTCGGCGATATGGGTTCGATGCGGCGATCCTGTTTGCCGACATCCTTCTGGTGCCACAGGCGCTGGGGGCTAACCTTTGGTTCGTGACCGGTGAAGGCCCGCGTTTGTCCACAATCACGCAGCAGGCCGAGTTTGATGCGTTGAAACCTGTTGACGCAATTCACGAGACATTGTCCCCGGTTTACGAGACGGTGCGCATTCTTTCGCGGGAATTGCCGTCGGAAACCACCTTGATCGGATTCGCAGGTGCGCCGTGGACTGTGGCCACTTACATGATTGCAGGGCGCGGCACGCCGGATCAGGGTCCCGCGCATGCGTTGCGCGAAGGTGATAACGCTTTGTTCGAGGCGCTGTTGGACCGCATCACCGCGGCAACGATTGAATATCTGTCCGCTCAGATCGACGCCGGTGCCGAGGTGGTCAAGATATTTGACAGTTGGGCGGGGTCTTTGAAGGGCGAAGCTTTCCGCAAATACGCGGTCGAGCCGTGCCGGGTGATCACGCAGGCCATCAAGGAACGTCACCCCGGTATCCCCGTGATTGGATTTCCGCGGGAAGCAGGCGACGGGTATATCGGGTTTGCAAGGTCGACCGGCGTGGATTGCGTGGCGCTGGACAATTCCGTGTCGCCCGAATGGGCGGCTGAGAACGTGCAGATTGATGGCTGTGTACAAGGCAATCTGGCGTCGTCGCACATGGTTACCGGCGGGCAGGCGCTGGTGGATGAGACCCGGCGCATCGTTGAGGCGTTTTCCACGGGGCCGCATATTTTCAACCTCGGCCATGGGATCACTCCGGATGCCGACCCGGACAACGTTCAGCTGATGATCGACACGGTGCGCGGCGGGTAGAACGCGTGGGAGGGGGCCAGCCCCCTCTTGGCCGCTGGCCAATTCACCCCCGGGATATTTCTGGCCAGATGAAGAGTGTGTCAGGCGCTTTCCGGGGCTTGGAGTTCGTTCAGGATCTCGGCGGTGTGTTGTCCGCGCGCCGGGCTGGGCTTTGGTTGCCACTGGTGTGTGGAAAAGCGTGGGGCGGCGGTGGCCTGTAGGGTGCCGTCAGTCTGGCGCCAGGATTGACGGGCTGCATTCATCGGGTGGGCTGCGGCCTCGTCGGGGCTGAGTACCGGTGCGACGCAGGCGTCTGAACCGTCGAACAGTTTGGCCCAATGGTCGCGCGGCCTGGACGAGAAGATTTTGGCCAGGCGCCGGGTCAGGTCGGGCCAGAGCTTGCGGGTGTATTGTTGTTGGAACGCCGGGTCCCGGGACAGGCCCAGGATTTCAAGAAATCGGGCGTAGAATTTTGGTTCAAGGCATTGGACCGAAACAAATCCGCCGTCCGCGCAGGTGTAGGTTCGGCTCCAATGCGGACCGTCCAACAGGCTTTGGCCGCGGGTTTCAGACAGGTTTCCGGTTTGGCGCATGGTCATCAGAAGGTTCATCATATGGGCCGAGCCGTCGTAGATAGCGGCGTCGACCACGGTGCCTTTCCCGGTTCTTTGTGCGTTGATCAAACCTGCCAGGATGCCCGTGACAAGGTACATGGCGCCTCCGCCGATATCGCCGACCAGGGTTGCAGGGGTTTGAGGCGGCTGATCCGGGAGAGAGGCGTACCAGAGCGCACCGGACAAGGCGATGTAGTTCAGGTCATGCCCAGCCGTTTCGGCCAGCGGGCCATCCTGCCCCCATCCTGTCATGCGGCCATATATCAGCTTTGGGTTGCGGGTCAGGCAAAGATCCGGGCCAAGTCCCAGCTTCTCCATCACGCCGGGGCGAAAGCCTTCGATCAGTGCGTCCGCCGTGTCAATCAGGCGGCGGGCGGTCGCCAGATCTTCGGGATCCTTCAGATCAAGCGCGATCGATCGTTTGCCGCGGTCCAGAAGCGAGCTGTCCGGCATGCCCGGTGTTACTGCCTGGCCTTTGCGGTGGATCGTGATGACGTCGGCGCCCAGATCGGCTAGCTGCATGGCGGCAAACGGGCCGGGGCCCAGCCCTTCGATTTCGACTATGCGTATTCCATGCAGCATCGGCGCCCTCCGTTTTGGCAGAGTTTGCGGGTGGGTTGACGGATTGCAAGTTGGAATTGAGCATGGTTCTGACAACCATTACAGAATGCGCAGCACGTTGTGCGAAATTGACCTGTTACAGGCTGGTTCCGCGCGATAGGGTCTCGGTCGGAACGGGGAACGGATATGACGACCATTTTGTCCATCAAAAACCTTCGCAAGTCTTACGCGGAAGGGTTCGAGGCGCTGAAAGGTGTGTCTCTGGATATTGAAGAGGGTGAGATACTTGCGCTTCTGGGACCAAATGGCGCCGGAAAGACAACCCTGATTTCGACGATTTGCGGAATAACGACTCCGACCTCGGGGGTGGTCACGGTTGGCGGGCATGACACCCAGTCCGATTATCGCGCCGCGCGCAGGATGATAGGGCTTGTACCGCAAGAGATCGCGTTGGAACCGTTTGAAAAGGTCTGGAATACGGTCCGGTTGTCGCGCGGGCTGTTCGGTCTTGGCAAGGACAACGCGCGGATCGAAGAGATTCTGCGCAAGCTGTCCCTGTGGGACAAGCGCAACAACGCGATCAAGGAATTGTCCGGCGGCATGAAGCGGAGGGTGCTGATCGCCAAGGCCCTGGCCCACGAACCGCGGGTGCTTTTTCTGGACGAGCCGACTGCCGGAGTGGATGTCGAGTTGCGCAAGGACATGTGGGAGCTTGTGGCGGAACTGAAACGGGACGGTGTCACCATCATTCTGACCACCCATTACATTGAAGAAGCAGAAGCGATTGCGGATCGTGTCGGCGTCATCGACAAGGGTGAGCTTTTGCTGGTGCAGGACAAAGACACACTCATGTCGCAGATGGGAAAAAAGCAGATCGAAGTCATGCTGACCGAACCCATCGACCGAATTCCCGATAGTCTGGTCAGCCACAATCTGGCCCTCAACGGCGCAGGTGATTGTCTGATCTATACCTACGATACCAATGCGGATCGTACCGGCATAACGACCTTGCTGAATGACGTGTCCGAGGCCGGGTTGGTGTTGCGCGACGTGCAGACCAGGCAATCAAGCCTGGAAGAGATTTTTGTCAATCTGGTATCTGGAGAGGCCGCATGAACTGGACCGCGATCGCTGCCATCTACCGGTTCGAAATGGCCCGTTTCTTTCGCACGCTGGCTCAGAGTTTTCTGTCGCCGGTTCTGTCGACGTCGCTTTATTTCGTGGTGTTTGGCACCGCCATCGGCAGCCGCATCCAAGAGGTCGAAGGCGTTTCATACGGTGCATTCATCGTGCCGGGGCTGATCATGTTGTCGGTGGTGATGCTGTCGATTTCGAACGCGTCGTTCGGAATTTACTTCCCCAAGTTTCTGGGCACCATCTACGAGCTGTTGTCCGCTCCGGTCAATTTCATCGAGATCGTGATCGGATATGTCGGAGCCGCCGCAACCAAGGCGTTGTTCGTGGGGTTGGTGATATTGGTCACTGCGACGTTTTTCGTCGATATTCGGATCGAGCATCCATTCGCCATGGCCGCGTTTCTGATCCTGTCCTGTCTCAGCTTTTCGTTGCTGGGATTCATCATCGGCATCTGGGCCAGCAACTTCGAGCAGATGTCGCTGGTGCCGCAGTTGGTGGTGACGCCACTGATCTTTCTGGGGGGCACGTTTTATTCGATCTCGATGCTGCCACCATTGTGGCAGACCATCACGCTGTTCAATCCCGTGGTCTATCTGATTTCGGGTTTCCGCTGGTCCTTTTACGGGCTGGCAGATGTGCCGATCGTTTTCAGCCTTCTTGCCATTGTCGCGTTTACAGCTCTGTGCCTGGCGGTTATCGGCTGGATATTCAAAACCGGCTGGCGCATTCGCAGCTGACCCTCGCCAAGGCGTTGCATTTTTGCCCATCGGGTGTGTGAATTTGGTTCACGTCGCGTTTAACGCCGGCAGAGTCCCTTGTTTACGGGTTGGGGGCACTCTACATCGGCACCCATGAAGCTCAGCCTGCCGTTCGTAAAAAAGCACCCTTGCGTGGCCGTTGTCCGTTTGTCCGGTTCCATTGGAATGGCCGGTCGCGGGTCCTTGAACGATACCACCCTGGCCCCGGTTCTCGACAAGGCGTTTCGAAAGGGGAAACCTGCGGCTGTCGCGCTCGAGATCAACTCTCCGGGCGGGTCGCCGGTACAAAGCTCTTTGATTGGCGCCCGAATTCGGCGCTTGTCGGAAGAGCTGGACGTGCCCGTGATCGGGTTTGTCGAAGATGTTGCGGCATCCGGAGGGTATTGGCTGGCGGCCGCCGCGGATGAGATCTGGGCCGACGACAGTTCGGTTCTTGGCTCGATCGGAGTCATTTCGGCAGGTTTTGGCGCGCATGTCTTCCTGGCGCGGCAGGGGTTCGAGCGGCGCGTCCATACAGCGGGCAAATCGAAATCGATGCTGGATCCCTTTTCGCCGGAAAAGAAAGAGGATGTGGCGCGCTTGCAAGGGCTGCTGGGTGACATCCACGAAAACTTCATCGCGCATGTCAAAGCCCGCCGAGGTGACAAGCTGGATCACAGTGCCGATCTGTTCACGGGTGAAGTCTGGCTGGCGCGTCGCGCGCATGAACTGGGTTTGATCGATGGTATCGCCCATCTGAAACCCAAAATGCAGGAACGCTTTGGCGACAAGGTCAAGTTCCGCCGTTATGGCTTGCGCAAACCAATCTGGTCGCGGTTCGGGGCCAACCTGGCACAGGATGCCATCGCCGGATTAGAGGAGCGTGCGGCCTACGCGCGTTTTGGTTTGTGACGTGATCATCAAGGCTGTCACACTTTTTCTGATTGGCATGGGTGTCCTGGCGATGTTCGGCAAACTGCGCTTTCCGGGGCAGAAGAAACTGAGTTCCGCCAAGTGTCCGCGCTGCGGACGGTTTCGCATAGGCAAAGGCCCCTGCGCCTGCGAAAAAGGAGGTCGGACTTGATCACCACTTGGCTGCTGTCTGGTCTTGGGCTGTTGATCCTGCTGCTTGCAGGCGATGCGCTTGTGCGCGGTGCTGTAAACCTGAGCCTGCGTCTGGGTGTTCCGGCGTTGATCGTCAGCCTTACGATTGTGGCCTTCGGCACGTCTGCGCCCGAGTTGCTGATCGCCATCAGCGCATTGAAAGAGAACGCGCCCGGTATTGCGCTGGGCAACGTTGTCGGATCGAACACGGCCAACATCCTGTTGGTTCTTGGACTGCCCGCATTGCTGGCAACGCTTCACACAAGTGAATGTGACAGCCGCAGGAATTACGTCTTCATGCTGATGGCGACGGTTCTGTTCATCGGGCTGGCTTTTTGCGGAACATTCACCTTCTTCAGCGGTCTGATCCTGCTGGCGGCGTTGAGTCTTGTCCTGATGACTGCCTTTCGTGAGGCAAAAGCACATCGCAAGGCCTGTGGTGAGGCTTGCGCGGATGACGACGAGCTTGAAGGCTTGGAGGAAGCCGACCCTGACATGCCCTACTGGAAGGTATCGATTTACCTGATCCTGGGGTTGGTGGGGCTTCCGATGGGTGCGCACTTACTTGTCGACAACGCGACCGTCATCGCAAGAACCTATGGGGTCAGCGAAACGGTCATCGGCCTGACCCTGATCGCGGTTGGAACCTCTTTGCCCGAACTGGCGACGACGCTTATGGCGGCATTGCGCAGACAGGCCGATGTCGCGCTGGGCAACGTGATCGGTTCGAACATGTTCAACCTTCTGGCCATCATCGGGATCGCAACCTGGTTCGGCCGTATTCCGGTCGATCCGGAATTCCTTCGGTTCGATCTGTGGGTCATGCTGGGCGCATCGCTGCTGCTGGTTCCGTTTGTATTCCTCAAACGCGACATCTCGCGCGTCTGGGGGTTGGTGTTGACTTTCCTTTATGTGCTTTATGTCACCGTATTGCTGGTGTGATCTGACCAAACGAGGTGAAGCATGACCCGAGCCCTAGTCACCGGCGCCGGTATTCGTCTGGGCCGGGCCATGGCACTGTATCTGGCAGATCGAGGTTTCGATGTGGCCGTGCATTACGCCTCATCCGAAGGTCCGGCGCAGGAGACGGCGGCAGAGGTACAGACCCTGGGCCGAAAATCCGTGACCCTGAAGGCCGATCTGCTGGACGAAGCTCAGGTTCAGGCGCTGCTGCCCAAAGCGGCCGAGGCGCTGGGCGGGCCAATTACGTGTCTGGTGAACAACGCATCGATCTTCGAATACGACAACATCCGCACGGCAACCCGGCAAAGCTGGGATCGACATCTCGACAGCAACCTGCGCGCGCCCTTTGTGCTGACGCAGGCCATGGCAGGTCAGGGGCTGAGTGCTGGAACAGATGAAAATGGCGAACCGCTTGCAACCGGCCTTATCGTCAACATGGTGGACATGCGCGTGCGTAAACTGACGCCCGAGTTCATGTCATACACCATCGCAAAAATGGGTTTGTGGGCACTGACCCGAACGGCGGCGCAGGCGTTGTCTCCGACGATCCGTGTCAATGCGATCGGGCCGGGCCCCACGATGCAGGGCCACCGCCAAAGCGAAGAGCATTTCCAGACACAGCGTTCAAATACCGTTTTGGAGCGGGGATCCAACCCGTCTGACATAACCGCTGCGCTTGGGTACTTTCTGGATGCACACGCGGTCACCGGACAGCTTTTATGTGTGGACGGCGGTCAGCATCTGGGTTGGAAAACTCCGGATGTTCTGGGTGTAGAATAAGTAATTCTGCTGCAAGTTTTGCACCGCTCGCAATTGTGTTACACGCGCGTTACAAAAATGTCTTTTTTTTCATACACTTGCTAAGTATGCAAAAAAATAACGTTTAAAAACAAACACTTGATAAGTTGCCTATTTTTTGTGCAAGTAAAGGAAAAGGCAAGGAAACAAGGGGATTTCCGATCTTCCGGAATTTTATCTTCACACTTATCCACAGAAACCGTGGATTTGTTTTCTCTTGATCTGAAAGGCGTGAGATTGCAGCCATTGCCAGAGAATCATATCTCAGGATCATGACCACCGACAGCGAATCATCCCCTACCGGCTATGCCTGCATTCAGCGCTATGTAAAAACGCTGGACAGTTCTCCGGGCGTTTACCGCATGCTCGATGCAGACAGCCGGGTTCTGTATGTCGGCAAAGCCCGAAATCTCAGGGCACGGGTGTCGAATTACACACGGCCGGGTCATTCGGGGCGGATCGAAAAGATGATCGCCGCGACGGCCTCGATGATGTTCCTGACGACGCGAACCGAGACCGAGGCCCTGCTGCTGGAGCAGAACCTGATCAAGCAGCTCAAACCCAAGTACAATGTATTGTTGCGGGATGACAAAAGCTTTCCGAACATACTGGTCGCCAAGGATCATGACTTTCCGCAGATCAAGAAACACCGAGGGGCGAAGAAGGAAAAAGGCGCCTATTTCGGCCCCTTCGCCAGTGCCGGTGCGGTGAACCGGACGCTGAACCAGTTGCAAAAAGCGTTCCTGCTGCGCAACTGCTCGGATTCGATGTTCGACAGCCGAACGCGGCCATGCCTTCTGTATCAGATCAAACGGTGTTCCGGGCCGTGTGTCGGCCTGATCTCAGAGCAGGATTACCGTGAAAGCGTGAAGGACGCCGAACGCTTCCTGTCGGGCCGCTCGACCAAGGTGCAGGAGGAACTGGCCGAGCAGATGATGGCCGCATCCGAGGCGATGGAGTTCGAACGTGCCGCCGGTCTGCGTGACCGCATCCGGGCTCTGACGCAGGTGCAGACCTCTCAGGGCATCAACCCGCGCGGTGTGGCCGAGGCGGACGTGATCGGCCTGTATATGGACAGCGGTCAGGCCTGCGTGCAGGTGTTTTTCATCCGTGCGAACCAGAACTGGGGCAACAAGGATTTCTATCCCCGCGTCGGCCCGGATGTTTCACCTGCCGAGGTGATGGAGGCCTTTCTGGGCCAGTTCTACGACAACAAGGAACCGCCGCGTCAGCTGATCCTGTCGGACGGAATCGAAAACGTGGATCTGATGCAGGACGCGCTGTCTGAGAAAGTCGGGCGCAAGGTCGAAATCCTTGTGCCGCAGCGTGGCGAAAAACAGGAACTTGTTGCCGGTGCCTTGCGCAACGCGCGCGAGGCTTTAGCCCGCCGCATGTCGGAAAGTGCCACGCAGGCCAAGTTGCTGCGCGGGCTGGCCGAGGCGTTCGATCTGGATGGTCCGCCGGGACGGATCGAAGTCTATGACAACTCTCATATTCAGGGCACCAATGCTGTTGGCGGCATGATCGTGGCCGGCCCCGAGGGGTTCATGAAGAACGCTTACCGCAAGTTCAACATTCGCGGTGATGACCTGACACCGGGTGACGATTTCGGCATGATGAAAGAGGTGCTGAACCGCCGCTTCACCAGACTTCAAAAGGAAGACCCGGACCGCGACAAAGGGTTGTGGCCCGATCTGTTGCTGATCGATGGCGGCGCAGGGCAGGTAAGCGCGGTGCATCAGATCATGGTCGAACATGGGGTCGAAGACATTCCCATGGTCGGCGTCGCCAAGGGGGTCGACCGCGACCACGGCAAGGAAGAGTTTCACCGGATCGGCCAACGCCCCTTTGCGCTGAAACGCAACGACCCTGTGTTGTATTTCATTCAACGCCTCAGAGACGAAGCGCACCGGTTCGCCATCGGCACCCATCGTGCGAAACGCGCCAAGGCCGTGGGTGCAACGCCGTTGGATGAAATCCCGGGGGTAGGGGCTGCGCGCAAACGTGCTCTGTTAACCCATTTCGGCAGCGCCAAAGCCGTCAGCCGGGCCAATCTGGCCGATTTGAAAGCGGTCGAAGGGATTTCGGCCGGGTTGGCGCAGAAGGTTTACGATTTCTTCCACGACAAGGGCTAGGCCTGCCGGCCCCGCCACAGGATATATAGGCCCGACGCGACGATCAGCGCGCTGCCGATCCACATGTTGGGATCCAGCCTCTCACCAAACATGGCTACGCCAAGCCCAATGCCGAACAACAGCCGGGTGTATCTGAACGGGGTCACGGCGGACACTTCGCCGGTGCGCATCGCCTTCATCAGCGACGCATACGCTATTACGCCCATCAGCACCGCACCGATCAGATGCAGGCGGGTGTGAAGGCCAACCGGTGCAATCGGCGCGCCCTCCCAGAACCGATAGGCCACCCCGGCCACGATGATGCTGAGGAAGCCGTAAAACCCCAGGACTTCGGTTCCAAGCGTGGCAGGTGCTGCGCGGCTGGCCAGATCACGTCCGGCAAATCCCAGCATTCCCAGCACCGCCAGTGTCGAAAGCAGCGAAAAGCTGTCTCCGGTGGGTTGCAGGATGACGACAACGCCGATCATGCCGACAAAGATAGCGCTCCAACGCCGCCAACCGACTGTCTCGCCAAAGAACAACGCGGCGCCTGCAACAACGACCAGAGGCGTGGCTTGCAGGATCACCGTGGCCGAGGACAACGGCGTCAGTGCGATGGCCAGAACATAGAACAACCGACCAAAGACCTCGAACAGCACCCGAATTTTCATTGGGCGGGACAGAACGTCAGGTTGCAGCAGCCGCTGCCCACGGGCCCGGGCCACCGCAGCGAAAATCACCGACCCGCCCGCGCCGAAAAGAACCAGGACCTGCCAGATCGGCAGCGCGGCTGAAGCTGCCTTCAGCAACGCATCCTCCAGCGCAAAACCGGCCATCGCGGCGACCATCCAGAGGCTGCCGATCATGTTTGACCGTGTGTCGGTTTGAATATGCGCTGTCATCTGGTTCTTTCCGGCTGGGCTTGCGCGGCAATCTGACCGCAAAGCCGGGAAAGGCCAAGAGGTACTGTTCTGAGACGTCGGGCCTGCGGCGCTTTGACCAAGCGCTTTTGAATGATACAGTTTTTTGTCTGATTGGCTTTTCTGTCCCGGACCGGCGATATAGGGTCCAAGCCATGAAGTGGAATTTGCCTAATCTCCTGACCGTCCTGCGCCTGCTGGCCGCGCCTGGGCTGGCAGTCATGTTTCTGTATTTCACCCGTCCCTATGCGGACTGGTTTGCACTGATCCTGTTCCTGTCGGCGGCGATTACCGATTGGTTCGATGGGTATCTGGCCCGCGCGTGGAAGCAGGAGACCAAGATCGGAGCGATGCTGGATCCGATCGCCGACAAGGCCATGGTGGTGATCGCGCTTATGATCCTTGTGGGCTATTCGACCGAGCACTGGACGCCGTGGCTAGTCCTTCCCGCAACCGTGATCCTGTTTCGCGAAGTTTTTGTCTCGGGCCTGCGGGAATATCTGGGCGATGTGGCCGGAACGCTCAAAGTCACCAAACTGGCCAAATGGAAGACCACGGCCCAGATGGTCGCCATCGCGGTTCTGTTTTCGCAGGGTATCTTCGAGCACTATGCCGTGATGGCGAGTTTTGGCATGGATGCCGAGCTGGTCGAGCAGATCATTGCGGGTCAGGTCGACGACGTGAACCACCTGCGCCTGAATGTCGATGGCATGTATTGGGCGGGTCAGGTCGGGCTGTGGCTGTTGTGGATTGCGGCAACGCTTACATTGATCACCGGCTATGACTACCTACGTAAAGCCATGCCTCATCTGAAGGAGAGCTAACCGATGGATGTTCTGTATTTCGCCTGGGTGCGCGAACGCATCGGCTTGCCAAAGGAAAAGGTCGAAACGCAAGCGGCCACGGTCAGCGAATTGGTGACTGAACTGAGCGCTCGGGAAGAGCGCTATGCCGCGGCATTTTCCGATCTGTCCGCGCTGCGCGTTGCGTTGGATCAGGAGCTGTCGGATTTCGATGCGTCGCTGGCAGGTGTTCGGGAAGTTGCGTTTTTCCCACCGATGACGGGCGGTTGACCGATGCGGATCGCGGTTCAGGAAGAGGCATTTGATCTGGGGGCCGAGGCCAGTGCCTTTGCCGCCGGGGATGATTCCAACGGCGCCATTGTCACCTTCACCGGCGTTGTGCGTGACCTGGCGAGCGGTGATCTGGATGTGATGGAGATCGAGCACTATCCCGGTATGACCGAACGCGCCCTGACCAAGATCGCCAAAGAGGCGCAGGCGCGTTGGGCATTGGGTGACGTGCTGGTCATACACCGTTTTGGACGCTTGGTTCCGGGGGATCGCATCATGATGGTGGCCACGGCGGCCCCGCATCGCAAGGACGCGTTCGAGGCGGCCGAATATCTGATGGATTACCTGAAATCCCGCGCACCGTTCTGGAAAAAGGAAATTACCCGTTCCGGCGCCGAATGGGTTGCGGCCAAAGATCAGGACGAAGACGCTCTGAGCCGCTGGTAGCGTCGCGCGCCCACCGCGGTGGTTCTGGAAACCGAGCGGTTTCAATTCTTCTCTGGACGCCGGATCACGAGCCTGCGCTAAATCTGCGCAAGTGGATCAGGAGGATGGCGGCATGCAAGACGGGCTGAGAAACAAGGGCCTAGCGACACGGGCAATCCATGCGGGCGAAGCCCCGGACCCGACCAGCGGTGCGTCTGCGCCGGCCCTGCATATGTCTTCGACATTCGTCACGGATCAGGTGGCGGGGTTTTCGGCCCACGATCTGGAGGAAGAAGCCCCTTATCTTTACGGGCGCTGGGCCAATCCCAACGTCAGGACGCTGGAAGCCAAGATCAGCATGTTGGAAGGCACCGAAGATTGCCTGTGTCTGGCGTCCGGTATGGCGGCGGCCACCGCCATCTTCCTGACGTTCTTGTCTGCCGGGGATCATTTGATCGTTTCCGACGTCTCTTACGCGGGCGTGGCAGAGCTGGCGCGGGACACGTTGCCGCGTTTGGGGATCCATGTCAGCACGGTCAACATGTCCGATCTTTCGGCGGTATCAGCAGCCATCAGGTCGAACACGCGTCTCATCCACACGGAAACACCCGTGAACCCGATCGGTCGTCTGACCGATCTGGCATCGGTTTCAGCAATTGCCAAAAGCGCGGGGGCGTTGCTGTCCTGCGATGCGACTTTTGCGTCTCCGCTTGGTCAGCCAAGCAAAGACCTGGGCGTTGATCTGATTATGCATTCGGTGACCAAGTATATCGGCGGGCACGGTGATGCCATCGGTGGTGCGGTGGCCGGGCGAAAGGACCTGATCGCGAAAATCCGCACCGAATCCGCGATCCACCACGGCAGCATCATGTCCCCCTTCAACGCGTGGATGATCGCGCGGGGCATGGCCACTCTACCACTGCGGATGACAGCGCATCAGGCGGGTGCCACCGTCGTTGCCGATTGGCTTGAGACGCGCGCGCGCGTGACCAGAGTGATCTATCCGGGGCTGAAGTCGCATCCCCAATACGAGCTGGCCCAACAACAGATGCGCAACACATCCGGAATGATCGCTTTTCAGGTGGGTGATCACGCAACAGGCGAGGCACTGGCCCAGCAGATGATCGATAAACTCCGGATCGTTCACTATGCCGTGTCGCTTGGCCACCATCGCAGTCTGATATTCTGGATGGGAACCGAAGCTTTGATGCAATCGTCCTTCCGATTGGAACGGGCGCAATTGGCAAGTTACCGGGATTACGCAGGCGACGGCGTGTTCAGGCTGTCGGTTGGTCTGGAAGACCCCGAAGACCTGATCGCAGATTTGGCGCAGGTCCTGTGAGCCGTCCGGGAAGGCGGTTTCTCAGTCGGCGTTGTTGATCCGACCGCGCATTTCCTCGGCCTCTTGCCGCGCGGCGCGCAGACCGTCCATGGCTGCGGCCAGCTCTGCCTCTGTCTGGGTCAGCTGATTGGTCAACTCGGCTTCACGTTGCTGAAGATAGGTTATGGCCTGATCGCGGGTTTCTTCCGCTTCGTGCAGTTCCTGGCTCATGCGATCCAGATCGGCAACGTCGCTTTGGCGGACGCGGGACAGGCGGTGTGCCAGCCAGTTGGCAAACCAGCCCATGCAGAAGGCCGCAAACAGAATGACGGCTGTGGCGATGATGAATTCGGTTCTGTTCAACTTACTGGTCCTCTGCGTCCGTGTCTGGTGCGGTCGATTCGGTCTGATCCGTTTCAGGCGCGTCAGCCTCAGCCCCAACCTCGGCCCCAACCTCGAGCGCTTCGAGGCCTGTTTCGGAGGCTTCGACAGGCTCGGGACGAATCAGCCGGAATTCGATCCGCCGGTTGGCTTCGCGGCCTTCTTCGGTGTCGTTGTCCGCGATGGGCTGTGTTTCACCGTATCCAACGGCAGTGTAGCTGCTGGTGGGAATGCGCCGCCCGCGCAGCTCGTTCAGAATCGATTGCGCCCGTGCCTGGCTGAGCTGCTGGTTCATCTCTTCGCGGCCCTGGCTGTCCGTATGGCCCTGGATCTCCAGCCGGATCGGCCCGCAGTCACGCAGGATGTCGGCGATCTGGTTCACCGTATCGCGCGAGTCGGATGCGATCGTCGCTGATCCGGGTTCGAACGCAATTTTGCTGACGGTCTGGATTTCGGCGATCTGCGCTTCGCAGACTTCAGGATCGGGCAGCGCGTCTTCGGGCTCCGGTGGAGGCTGATAGGTGATCGTCAGGGTGAATTCCTGCCCTTCGCCCAGCTTGTCCGACAACTGACCTGCGATACGGGCTTTGGCATCCTCTTCATGGCTGAGGCCGGTCAGTTCGACCGAGCCTGGTGTTACGGTCAAGGCCCCGTTGTGAAGCTGGGCCAACGCCTCGAGGCCGGCCAGAACACGCACCGGCCAATCTGCCGGAAGCCCCGGCGCGATACGGGTCGCGGTATAGACCTGATCCGAGCCGAAGGCCGCGCGGGCATAGCTGTCGACCATGTCCCGCAACGTTTCATCCCCCAGACGCCCTCGCAGTTGCACAAGCCCTTCGGGGCTGCGGGTCGCCGAGAACTCGACGGGTCCGGTTTGTTCGCTGGTTTCAGGTTCCGGCAGCACGGCATGCAGGGCAAAGACCTGAGGCAGCGCTGTTTCAAGTTCACCTACAACCCGGTCGAACAAGGCTGGATCCGTGCCTTGCGCCGCAACGAGGGTAATGTCCGCATCCGACATCGTGACCGAGCCTTTGCCGATTCTGGCCAGTGCCTGAATGCTCTTCTCGGCGGCTTCGGGCCAGCGTGGCGAGGGCTCGCCCAGGCCGATGGTGCAGGAATATGTTCCCGACAAGCCGGCATCGCGTGCAGCGGTCACGATCCGGTCGCGTGTCTTTGCATCCTGTGCCGAACAGGCGTCAAATTGCCCACCGTCTTCGTTGATCAGAAAACGCAGCGTAAAGGGCGTTATTACGGGACGAGGCGCCGAGATCGCCAGCCCGATCCGCAGGCTGGGCGGCGCGGCGCGGGTCAGATCGCGTTCGAGACGTTGTTTTTCCTGTTGGCTGTCCGCAATGGCGGTGATTTTGACCAAATCGGCGTTTGCGGAAATTTTGGCACGCGGCAGGCTGGCCAGCGCCTCGATGGCATATGATATCGCGGCATCCCAACCGTCGGGCTTGGGGTAATCCGCGGTTTCCATCAGGTCCGAAACTGCGATGTTGGGGTCGAGGTTGCTCAGCCTTCTGATCAGGTCATCTCTGTCTTCGCTGGCGGGGATCAAGCCGATGATCGAGATGCCGTGATCGTTGCGCAGAATTTCCGCTGAAAAGCGCGGCGGCGCCAGGGCAGAGGTTGCTTCGACCTCCATTTCATCGATTACGCGGGAAGCATCGACCTCGGTTCCGGCTGCGGTCAGTGCGTTGAATCGTGTCGCCTCATCGGGTGCAATCCCGGTCAGGACCACGCGCAAGCCATCGGATTCAACCTCGGCCCAGTCGTGTCCTTTGAGGTCAAGCGCCCGGCGCACGGCGAACTCCGATGTCTCTTCGATCTTTGTGACGGCATAGCTGGCTGCCAAAAGCGACAGCCCGGCTGATACAAGAAAGATCAGGGAAACAACGATAAAATACGGCAGACGCATATTTGGGTTTGACACTCCTCAGGCGGTTGGGCCGATCTTTACAGGCCGCGTTCAGCAGGTGCAATCAGAGCAACAGGGCGACGCAGAGGAAGATCAGCGGAATCAAGCCAGTGTCGCGGTTGAGCCTGAACAATTGCAACAGTCTGGCATTGTCTTCGATGTCCAACGCGCGGAGTTGCCACATCATGTGCCAGCCCATTGCCCAAGGCCCACAGAGCGCAACGCCCAATGCCAGCATCGAGGCATCCGGCACCCCTGCATCGACGATGGCCAGCCCCATCAGCGACACGGTTGCCACCAAAAAGTACTTCAGCCACTGCGCTGTATCGGCTCCGAACAGCCGGGCGGTTGATTTGATGCCGATCAGTTCGTCATCCTCGGCATCCTGATGCGCATAGATGGTATCGTAGAACAGGGTCCACGCAATTCCAGACAGGTAAAGCGTCACCGCTGGCCATCCCACGGAACCGCTATGCGCCGCCCAGGCCAGTAGGGCGCCCCAGTTGAAGGCCAGCCCCAGAAACACCTGAGGCCACCAGGTAAACCGTTTGGCAAACGGATAGATCGTCACGGGCAGCAGGGACAGAACACCCATTGCAATTGCCGCCTGATTGAAGCTGAGAAGGATGCCAAGCGCCAGAATGCATTGCAGGATCATCCAGACCGCGGCCTGCCGGACACTGACCTGACCCGAAGGAATCGGGCGCGAGCGTGTGCGCTCGACCTGCCCGTCGAATTCCCGGTCCGTAATGTCATTCCACGTGCAACCGGCGCCCCGCATCAGGAAGGCCCCAAATGCGCATCCCATGGCGATCCACAGATCTTCCCAACGCGGCTGACCATCATGCAGGATCGCCAGCGCCAGCCCCCACCAACAGGGAATCAGCAGCAGCCATGTCCCGATGGGTCGGTCCGCGCGGCTGAGGCGCAGATAGGGGCGGGCAAAGGCCGGGGCACGGGTGTCGACCCAGTTGCCGCTGACGGCATCGGCGACTTGACCATCTGGTGTTGGGGCATTGCCTTGCATATGTAGGGTCTCATGAGTGCGAAGATCAGACTGTATGTAGAGCAGCCCTTGGGTCAGGGGCAATCGGTTCCTTTGACGCGCGACCAGGCGCACTACCTCTTTGGTGTCATGCGCCTTGCGGTCAAAGGGCAGGTCGCCCTGTTCAACGGGCGGGACGGAGAGTGGTTGGCCGAAGTCTCCGAGGCGGGAAAACGCGGCGGGACGCTGACTTGCCTAAAACAGACGAAACCGTTGCAGCTGCCGCCCGATCTGTGGTTTCTGTTCGCGCCCATAAAAAAGGCCCGCACCGATTTCATCGTGGAAAAAGCCGCCGAAATGGGTGCGGCGCGTATCCTTCCTGTTCAGACCGAGTTCACCAATTCCGAACGCATTCGTCAGGACCGCCTGCAGGCCCATGCGGTCGAGGCGGCCGAGCAGTGCGGCGGAACCTTCGTGCCCGAGGTGGCCGATTTACAGCGGTTGGATCGGCTGCTGGATGCATGGCCCGAAGATCGGCAACTGATGTTCTGCAACGAAGCCGAGGTTGGATCGGCCCTGCGACTGGCCGCCAACGAAAAAGGACGGCCCTGGGCGATTCTCATCGGCCCGGAAGGCGGGTTTTCGGACCAGGAACGCGCGCGTTTGACAGGGTTGCCATTCGCGCATGTGGTCAGCCTTGGCCCTCGTATCCTGCGGGCCGACACGGCAGCGGTGGCTGCATTGACCATGTGGCAGCAGGCGTTGGGGGATTGGGCGTGATCCAAGAAGCCTCGCCGTCTGATGCCCCGGCCATTGAGGCGTTTTTGGCCAAACATCCCGATACTTCCATGTTTCTGCGCAGCAACCTGTTGGCGCACGGGATTGGATTTGGAGACGATGACCACTCTACCCGGTTCTTCATTTGGGGGCAGGATCGCATCCAAGGCGTATTCGGCCTGACCAAAAAGGGCTACCTGATGGCGCAACTGCCCGATTGTTCGCCAGAGGCCGCTCAGGCATTAGCGGGTCGGATCGCAGGTCAGATCGTTCTGGGCATGACAGGGGCTGCACAACAGGTTGAGATGATATTGGACGCGCTAGGGCTTGGACAGGCCGGTTATCGCCTGCATCATGATGAACCCCTGTACCGCCTGGATCTGGGCGAAATCCCAGAGGCACCGATTCCATTTCGTGCCCTGTCCGAAGCAGACCGGCCGTTACTGACGCGTTGGTTTGCGGATTACTTCGAGGATACCGACCAGGCCAAAGGGCAAGAGGCGCGTGAAATGGCCTCCGACCGGATCACCACCGATATTCAATCAGGCAGGGCGATTGTCATGCTGGAAGACGACGCCCCCGTAGCCATGGCCGCCATCAATGCATCAGTCCGGGATCAGGTTCAGGTCGGCGGTGTATTTGTGCCGCGCGAGAACAGAAATTGTGGACTCGGGCGCAAGGTCACAACAGCTGTGCTACAAAAGGCGAGGACCGAGGGCGCGAACAAGGCCATCCTGTTCGCCAACAATCCACCTGCCGCGCGAGCCTATGAGGCGATGGGGTTTCAGCAGGTCGGCTGGTATCGGGTCGCCCTGTTACAAACACCACAAAAGGTGATGTCATGAGTTTCATCCGACCCGAGGCCAAACTGGCCCTGTGGCGCTGGCGCGAAGTGCTGGTTGCCGGGTTTGTCCTGATCCTCGGTCTCAGCTGGATCAACGGGCCCGGTGGTCTGCTGGGGTGGATCGGCTGGCTGCTTGTCGCTGTCGCAATCGCCCTGGCGGTGATCGGGGTGCAGCGCGCGCGGTTCAGAACCGGCACTGGCGGACAGGGTGTCGTGACCGTCGATGAAGGTCAGATCACGTATTTCGGTCCACTGGATGGCGGCATAATCGCCACGCGCGAGATTGAGCGGCTGGCGCTCGATCCGACCTCGACGCCGGCGCATTGGGTGTTGGAACAACCGGGTCAGGCGGTGCTTCACATTCCTGTGAATGCGGAAGGGGCCGAGGCGCTGTTCGATGTCTTCTCGGCGCTTCCGGGCCTGAAAACCGAGCATATGCTGGCCGAACTGAACGGTGGATCGGCCCACCCGGTCGTGATTTGGGAGCGTACGCCCTCGCGCCCTCCACACCTTCGGCTGCATTGACACCGGCGCGGTTTGCCCCCACGACTGGCCAAAAGACAGACACATCAGGATCGGAGCACGGGTCTCATGTCCATCCCCCAGTCCGGCGGCGGACCAATCGAACGCCACGAGCAATTGGCCGAATATCTGGAGTCGGGCTGCAAGCCCAAGGCAGACTGGCGCATCGGCACCGAGCATGAGAAATTCGGCTACTGCAAGGACACGCTGAAACCGTTGCCGTTCGAAGGTGCGCGATCCATCGTGGCGGTGTTGGAGGGCCTGCGTGACCGGCACGGTTGGGCCGAAGTCCGTGAAGCGGGTCATCTGATCGGTCTGGAAAAGGACGGCGCCAATGTCAGCCTGGAGCCGGGCGGCGCGCTGGAGCTGTCGGGAGCTCCGCTCGAGACCATCCACGAAACCTGCGATGAGGTGAACACCCACCTGCGCGAGGTAAAGGACATCGCGGATGAGATCGGCGTGGGTTTCATCGGTCTGGGCGCGGCACCGACCTGGACACATGAGGAAATGCCGTTGATGCCCAAGGGGCGGTATCGGCTGATGAACGACTATATGGAAAAGGTCGGTACCATGGGCCGCGCCATGATGCGACGGACCTGCACCGTTCAGGTCAATATCGATTTCGGGTCCGAGGCCGACATGGTGCAGAAACTGCGTGTGGCGCTGGCCTTACAGCCGGTGGCAACGGCGTTGTTTGCGAACTCGCCCTTTTTCGAAGGCAAGGTAAATGGCCAGAAAAGCTGGCGCAGCTATATATGGCGGCATCTGGACGATGCGCGTACGGGCATGCTGCCTTTCGTGTTCGAAGACGGCTTTGGGTTCGAGCGTTACGTGCAATATGCGCTCGATGTTCCGATGTATTTCGTCTATCGCGACGGCCAGTATATCAATGCGCTGGGCATGTCGTTCCGCGACTTCCTGAAAGGCGAACTGCCCGCGCTGCCGGGGGAAACGCCCACGCTCAGCGATTGGGCCGACCACCTGACCACCGCCTTCCCCGAGGCGCGGATCAAGAAATTCATGGAAATGCGCGGGGCCGATGGCGGTCCTTGGCGGCGCCTGTGTGCCTTGCCCGCCTTCTGGGTCGGCCTGACTTACGATCAAACGGCCCTGGACGCGGCCTGGGATCTGGTCAAAGGCTGGGACACCGAGACCCGCGAGGCGCTGCGTGTCGCGGCTGCCAAAGACGGTCTGCAAGCGAAAGTCGGCACCATCAACATGCACGATCTGGCGCGTGAGGTTGTTGCGATCTCCGAGTCCGGCCTGAAAGCCCGCGCCTATCCCGGTGCCGGTGGCCTGGTGCCGGACGAGACCCATTTCCTCAACGCGCTCAAGGACAGCATCCAAAGCGGGAAAGTGCCTGCGGATGAGTTGCTGGAACACTACAACGGCGACTGGAACGGTGATCTGACCCGGATTTTCCCCGAATACAGCTATTGATCCGCCCGGTCCCGCTTGCATTCGCGGGGCTGGCCCGATAGCAGGTTGGCGACCAAATTCAGAGGGCGTCATGGACGATCTTAAGGCAAAATATCTGGGCCAAATCGCCGAGGCAGGCGACGAGAACGCGCTTGAGGCGATCCGCGTCGCCGCCGTGGGCAAAAAAGGCGAGGTCGCGCTGAAGATGCGCGAGTTGGGTAAAATGACGCCCGAGGAACGCCAGGTGGCAGGCCCAGCGCTGAATGCCCTGAAGGATGAGATCAACGCGGCCCTGTCCGCCAAAAAGGCCGCTTTGGCCGATGCTGCGCTGGATGAGCGTCTGCGCACCGAATGGCTGGACGTCACCCTGCCGACCCGCGCGCGCCGTCAGGGCTCGATCCACCCGATCAGCCAGGCGACCGAGGAACTGACCGCGATCTTTGCCGAACTGGGCTTCTCGGTGGCCGAAGGGCCGCGGATCGAGGATGACTGGTATAACTTTGACGCCCTGAACATCCCCGGCCACCACCCCGCGCGGGCCGAGATGGACACGTTCTATATGCACCGCGCCGAGGGCGACAATCGCCCGCCGCATGTGCTGCGGACCCACACGTCCCCAGTGCAGATCCGCTCGATGGAGAAACAGGGCGCACCGATCCGCGTGATCTGTCCGGGCGGTGTCTACCGCGCCGACTATGACCAGACCCACACGCCGATGTTCCATCAGGTCGAGGGGCTGGCCATCGACACCGACATCTCGATGGCGAACCTGAAATGGGTTCTGGAAGAATTCGTGAAGGCGTTCTTTGAGGTCGACGACGTCGAACTGCGCTTCCGCGCCTCGCACTTCCCCTTTACCGAGCCATCGGCCGAGGTCGATATCCGCTGTTCGTGGGATAACGGTCAGCTGAAGATCGGCGAGGGCGACGACTGGATGGAGATTTTGGGCTCGGGCATGGTCCACCCCAAGGTGATCGCCGCCGGTGGGATTGACCCCGAGGTCTATCAGGGCTTTGCCTTCGGCATCGGCATCGACCGTCTGGCGATGCTGAAATACGGGATCCCGGATTTGCGGGCGTTCTTTGACAGCGATCTGCGGTGGTTGAGGCACTATGGGTTCGCGGCGCTGGATATGCCTAACCTGCATGCTGGTTTGAGCCGGTGATTACTGAGGAAATCGCTACTAGTCGCATCGCAATTTGGTGGGAGCGAGCAAAAGCCGAGTCCGGCGATGTCAATGCCGTCGTTTTTTTTCTACTTATTCTTTTTGGAGCATGTCTGGTCTTGCTGCTTCCGAAAGCTGCCTCAACTATTATTGGAACGACCGGAGTACTGATCGTTGCGTTCGTGGCTTACCCTTGGCAGAAGCGTAAGGATCGAGATTTAGCTGTACACACAGAAAAAAGACAACTGGCTAGAGAATTCTGCGCGCAGATTATGGAAGTTTACGTGATGGAAAAGGATGTGGACGTTAATCTCGATCCACGATTCATCAAGTTAAATTCTCTTCAAGCAGAGATGACATTGTTAATGGATTCCGAACAAGTCGTCGATGCGGCTGCGGAAGTATGTGCGGCCGCTCGCTGGCTTTACTCTAGAGAAGACCAATTTCTGATATCTTCAGATGGTACCCGAAGAACTCGAGGTGAAAACCTTATTTTTGCCGAAAAGAGATTCCTTGCTGCCGTAAAAGCAGAGCTGCGATAGGCCACCGCGCCATCGGTCGTTCATTGAGGCGCCATTGGTTCGAGCCCAATGGACGACACGGCCCGCACGGGCTGGCGATTTGTCTCCGTTAGCTCTCCGTTTGAACGGCACACGGATTTGGCCAGCATAAATTGCCCACCACGCCCCGAAGATCGCCATCCCGCGGTCTGGCGATGGCGCGGCTTGTGATCTAGCCTGACAGACGGGCGACAGCGCGGCTTGTTACAGGTTCCCACAGGGTTGTGACGTGACTTGGCGCTCAGGCTGGGTAGGGTCGAGCGCATGATCCATCGACTGCTTTTTCTTCTGCTGACCGCAACTCCCGCTTTCGCCATGGGGCCATGGAAGTCGGATTGCCACGGCGATATTGCCTGTCAGGTCGGCGACCGCTCGTACCATGTGCTCGAGCCGGACGGGTGGGATGGCGAAAGCCCACTGCCCGTGCTCTTGCATTTCCACGGCTGGGCGCGGCAGGGGACCGTGGTGGTGAACCATGAACGCATCGCCGGAGCCACGAAGCTGCGGGGTGTGTTGCTGGTGGCCCCGAACGGGCTGGGCAAAAGCTGGGACTTCTGGACCCCGGAGACCGGCGATGTACCCTTTGCCGATGCGGTGCTGGAGGATGTCGCCAAGCGCTATCCGATTGATCCGGAACGCATCTATGTCTCGGGCTATTCCTTTGGCGGCGCGATGGCGTGGCGCTATGTCTGTCAGTCGGGCAATGACATCGCCGCCTTGCTGGCCGTTGCGGGCAGCATCCGCCAGACCGAAGCCTGCCCCGAAGCCCCGCGCGAGGTGCGCCATGTGCATGGGCTGGACGACACGGTGATGGATTTTCCCTTTGGACCGGGCGGCGATACGACCTATCCGGTGGCCCTATGGCGGGAAAAGTACAACTGCAACGGCGCCACCCCGCGCGGCGATTGGAGCGTGAGACCGTTCCTGACGCTCAGCCGGGTGGAATGGACCGATTGTGCGCAGGGGCAGGTGGTGCTGGACACGCATCCGGGCGGGCATTTCATCCCGCATGGCTGGATCGGGCGGCAATTGGACGAGCTTTTGGGCCGCACCCCCACTTATCCGTGACCTGCAGCGCTTGCACCTTGGCGCATTCTTTGTCATTGCCTGTGCCGACTGGATGTTTGCCAAAAAAGGCCCCGAGCAATGAAATTCACTCTGTCCTGGCTGAAAGACCACCTCGACACCGATGCGTCGGTTGATGAGATCACTGAGGCGCTGACCGACCTTGGCCTTGAGGTCGAAGAGGTCATCAACCCGGCTGACAAGCTCAAGGACTTTACGCTGGGCTATGTGAAACACGCGGAAAAACACCCTGACGCCGACAAGCTGCGTGTCTGCAAGGTGGACACGGATGAAGGCGAGTTGCAGATCATCTGCGGCGCGCCCAACGCCCGCGAAGGGATCACTGTCGTCGTCTGCAAGCCGGGCATGTATATCCCCGGTCTGGACCTGACGATCAGCGTCGGCAAGATCCGCGGCGTCGAAAGCTTTGGCATGATGGCGTCGGAGCGCGAGCTGGAATTGTCGGACGAACATGACGGCATCATCGAATTGCCCTCGGGCGAGGTCGGTGACAGGTTCGTTGATTGGCTTGCCGAGAATGACCCATCGAAAGTCGATCCCGTGATCGAGATCGCGATCACTCCGAACCGGCCCGATGCGCTGGGCGTGGAAGGCATCGCGCGTGATCTGGCGGCGCGTGGGATCGGCACTCTGAAACAGCGCGACTACGTGCCGGTGCCCGGTGATTTCGAAAGCCCGATCAAAGTATCGATTGACGAGGAAACGCTGGATGGCTGCCCGCATTTCACGGGCCGCCTTATCAAGGGCGTCAAGAACGGCCCCAGCCCGCAGTGGTTGCAGGATCAGTTGAAGGCGATCGGGCTGCGTCCGATTTCGGCGCTGGTGGATATCACCAACTATATGACCTTTGACCATAACCGCCCGCTGCATGTGTTTGACGCGGACAAGGTGCAGGGCAATCTTCGCGTTCATCGCGCCAAAGGCGGTGAAACCCTGGTGGCGCTGGACGAGAAGGAATACACCATTCAGCCCGGCATGATGGTTATTTCAGATGACAAAGGCCCGGAATCCATCGCAGGCATCATGGGCGGTCAGGAAACCGGCTGCACCGAGGATACGGTGAATGTGTTCCTGGAAAGCGCGTTCTGGGATCATGTGCAGATCGCGTTGACGGGTCGTGCGCTGAAAATCAATTCGGACGCGCGGTACCGGTTCGAA
This sequence comes from Ruegeria sp. H8, assembly GCF_056532905.1. NCBI lineage: Bacteria > Pseudomonadati > Pseudomonadota > Alphaproteobacteria > Rhodobacterales > Roseobacteraceae > Ruegeria > Ruegeria sp. H8. The sequence goes on from NZ_JBQFNY010000008.1 coordinate 45,017, forward strand.
CGCGGCGTGGACCCTGAATACACGCTGGAAGGGCTCGAGCACGCAACCCAGTTGATTCTGGACATCTGCGGTGGCGAAGCATCCAAAGTGGTCGAGGCGGGGAAAGCGCCGAACCACGCGCGTGCGTACAAGCTGGATGCCGAACGGGTGCAGTCTCTGGTCGGGATGGACATTCCCGAAAGCGAGCAGCGTCAGACGCTGACCCGTCTGGGTTTCCGTCTGGAGGGCGAAATGGCCCACGTGCCAAGCTGGCGCCCCGACATCATGGGTGAGGCCGATCTGGTGGAAGAGGTCGCACGGATCGCCTCGTTGACCAAGTTGCAGGGCAAGCCCTTGCCGCGTGTCACAGATGGTATTCCCAAGCCGGTGATGACACCGACTCAGCGCCGCCAGTCCATGGCGCGCCGCACCTGCGCCGCTCTGGGTTACAACGAATGCGTCACCTATACGTTCATCGATAAGACTTCGGCTGCTTTGTTCGGTGGCGGGGATGACGCGACCATGCTTGAAAATCCGATCTCGTCCGAGATGAGCCACATGCGCCCGGATCTGCTGCCCGGTTTGTTGCAGGCCGCGGCGCGCAATCAGGCACGCGGATATGCCGACGTCGCCCTGTTCGAGGTCGGCCCTGTTTTCCATGATGGCGAACCCGGCGACCAGAAAACCCAGATCGCCGGCCTGCTGGTTGGCCGCAACGGCCCCAAGGATGTGCACGGGGCGTCGCGCCTGGTGGATGTCTTTGATGCCAAGGCGGATGCCGAGGCCGTTCTTGCGGCGATCGGAGCACCGGCCAAGGTACAGGTTCTGCGCGACGGCGATGCCTGGTGGCATCCGGGTCGTCACGGCAAGATCTGTCTGGGTCCCAAAAAGGTGCTGGGTGTTTTTGGTGAGCTGCACCCGCGCGTGTTGCAGGTGATGGATATCAAGGGTCCGGCAATGGCCTTTACGATCTGGCCCGACGAAGTTCCCTTGCCCCGCAAGTCCGGTGCCACACGTGCCGCATTGGAATTGCGTGACTTGCAAGCGGTTGAACGTGACTTTGCCTTTGTCGTTGATGAAAACGTCGAGGCGCTGACATTGGTGAACGCAGCGGCAGGTGCCGACAAAGCGCTGATCGAAGATGTGCGCGTCTTTGACGAATTTATCGGTGGCAGCCTGGGTGAAGGTAAAAAATCGCTGGCCATAACGGTACGTTTGCAGCCGACAGAGCAGACGCTGAAGGAAAAGGACATTGAAGCGGTGGCCGAAAAGATCATCGCCAAAGTCTCCAAGGCGACCGGCGGTGTTCTGCGGGGCTGATGCAGGGCCGCCTCCGGCGGGAGTATTTCAGAAAAGATGAAGGGGCGGTGGCGCCCTTTCCGTGTTTACGGAGGACGAAAGATGCTGAACGTGTACCTCTCTGGCGAAATCCACACCGATTGGCGCGAACAGATCATCGACGGCGCGCAGGGGTTGGACATCACATTCAACAGCCCGGTGACGGACCACGCGGCCAGCGACGATTGCGGCGTTGCCATTCTGGGGGAAGAGCCGAACAAATACTGGCATGACCACAAGGGTGCGATGGTCAATGCGATCCGGACCCGCAAGGGCATTTCGGATGCTGACGTGGTGGTTGTCCGGTTTGGCGACAAGTACAAACAGTGGAACGCGGCTTTTGATGCGGGCTATGCCGCAGCGCTGGGTAAATCCATCATCGTGCTGCACGGCCCCGAGCATCAGCACGCGTTGAAAGAAGTGGATGCAGCCGCGCTGGCCGTGGCGGAAAAGCCCGCGCAGGTTGTCGAAATCCTGCGGTATGTGCTGACGGGTGCACTGCCGGGCTGAGTTTTTCAATGCGGGTGCCGGTTTCGGCACCCTGTCGATCGCGAAACCGTTCAAGCGCGTGCGGGTATGGTCTTGCCGCGCTGCACCGCCGGGCGCTGCATGAAACGGTCGACATAGGCGACGACATTGGCGTAGTCGTCCCAGCCAACAACTTCTTTCGCGCCATAGAAGTCCAAAGCATTCAGCCAGGGGGCAAGCGCGATATCCGCGATGGAGTAATCGCCGGCGATCCAGTCTTTCCCTTCCAGTTGCGTGTTGACCACGTTCAAAAGGCGTTTGGCCTCGTTGACATAGCGTTCGCGCGGTCGGGGGTCTTCGATTTCGCTGCCCGCGAATTTGTAGAAGAAGCCAAGCTGGCCGAACATCGGCCCTACGCCCCCCATTTGGAACATCAGCCATTGTGTAATGCGATGCTTGTCTGCTGCGCTTTGTCCCAGCAACTTGCCTGATTTCTCGGCCAGATACAGCAGGATTGCCCCGCTTTCGAACAGGGCCAGCGGCTTGCCGTCCGGCCCGTTGGGATCGATGATCGCTGGGATTTTGTTGTTTGGGTTCAGCGACAGAAACTCGGGGCTTTTGACATCCGCATCCGATAGCGTCACCAGATGGGGCTCATAGGGCAGGCTGGTTTCCTCCAGCATAATCGATGCCTTTACGCCGTTTGGAGTCGGATAGGAATACAGTTGAATCTTGTCCGGGGACTGCGCGGGCCAGCGCGCCATGATCGGATGAGGTTTGTTGTCCAGCATTGGGGGCTCCTGTTTGGCTGTCCCTGTAAAAGCTAGGGGCCACGCCTGATTTATATAAGCCCTTGGCGATGTGCATTTCCGGTCAGGCCGTGTTTTCTGGTGAACAAAGGGGAAATCCAACGCAACTCGCACCTAGACCGGAAGCCAAACTTGGCTCACAATCTGGTGACCCCCGCGAAAACCTCGCGGGTTTCTTGCTGTTGAAAGGAGATGGGCGTGGATGAGGTCGTAACACAGGTGGGCGCATTTGCCCCGCTGATCATGAGTGCCGTCAAGGCGCTTGTCGTTCTGATCCTGGGCTGGATCGTGGCTGGTGCAATCGGGGGCATGGTTCGCCGCCGGATCAATTCGACGCCGCATATTGATCCGACGCTAGGGAACTTTTCGGCTAGCCTGGTCAAATGGGCCATTCTCGCCATGGTTCTGGTTGCCGTTCTGGGCATCTTCGGAATTGAAGCCACCAGCATCGTCGCCATTCTGGGTGCCGCGTCCTTGGCTATCGGCCTGGCGCTTCAAGGCACGCTCAGCGATCTGGCGGCCGGTGTGATGCTGGTTGTCTTCCGGCCCTACAAGCTGGGTCAATTCGTTGATATCGGCGGCACGTCAGGCACCGTAAAGGACCTGAACCTGTTCACCACCGAGCTGGTGACGCCGGACAACGTGCAGATCATTGTTCCGAACGGTCAGGCATGGGGCTCGATCATCACGAACTACTCTGCCCATGACACGCGTCGTGTCGATCTGGTATTCGGAATCGACTATGGCGACAGCGCGGACAAAGCCATGCAGATCATTCTGGATGTGGCCAAAGCGGACAGTCGCATTCACAGCGACCCGGAACCCTGGGTTCGGGTTACGAACCTGGGTGACAGCTCGGTGGATCTGACGGCACGGCTGTGGTGCTCGGCGCCAGACTATTGGGATGTCAAATTCGAGCTGACGAAAACGATCAAGGAAGCCTTTGACGATAAGGGTATTTCGATCCCTTACCCTCATTCGGTGGAAATCCAGAAACAGGGGTGACGGCTCCCGCCCGTCGATCGGGCATTCGAAAATGCCCTCCTCCCGTTAGGCCGGGTACCGCGCAAGGGCGCGGTGCCCTTTTCTTTGTTGAAACCATCGCTTTGGGTCCGACCGCGCCACGCCTGTGGCGTGGCGCTATGCCCAACGCTGGAAACCGTTTTTCAAAAGCGATTTCAGGGGCGGGAGTGGTTACGACTTGACGATTACGTTGGGCGAGACGACGTCAATACCAAGGGCCTTGCCGACCGCATAGTAGGTCAGCTTGCCAGCGTGGACGTTCAGACCTTCCAGCAGATGCGGATCGTCCTGACACGCCTGTTTCCAGCCTTTGTCCGCCAGAGACAGCATGAACGGCATTGTTGCGTTGCCCAGGGCGATGGTCGAGGTGCGCGCCACCGCGCCCGGCATGTTGGCAACGCAGTAGTGCATGATGCCGTCGACGTCGTAGATCGGGTCGGCATGGGTGGTGGCTTTCGACGTCTCGAAGCACCCGCCCTGGTCGATGGCAACATCGACAAGTACGGCACCGGGTTTCATCGTCGACAACTGGGCGCGCGAGACAAGTTTTGGGGCCGCAGCGCCGGGGATCAGAACGGCACCGATGACCATATCGGCATCCTGGATCAGCTCGGCCGTGGCACCCGCCGTCGAATACTGATTCTTGAAGGTTCCGCCAAAGACGTCGTCCAGATAGCGCAACCGCGGCAAAGAGCGATCCAGAACGGTGACATCCGCGCCCATTCCGGCAGCGATCTTCGCCGCATGGGTCCCAACGACGCCGCCGCCAATTACGACCACTTTGGCAGGGCCGACACCGGGTACGCCACCCATCAGAACGCCGCGCCCGCCATTGGCCTTTTGCAGTGTCCACGACCCGACCTGAGGGGCCAGACGACCGGCGACTTCGGACATCGGTGCCAGCAGGGGCAGGCCGCCGTTCGCATCGGTCACAGTTTCATAGGCGATTGCGGTGCAACCCGATTCCAGCAGGTCATGCGTCTGGTCCGGGTCCGGGGCCAGGTGCAGATAGGTGAACAGCAACTGCCCTTCACGCAGCATCTTGCGTTCCACGGCCTGGGGTTCCTTGACCTTGACGATCATGTCGGCGGTAGCAAACACCTCTTCCGCAGTGTCGATGATACGTGCGCCAGCCGCGACATAGGCGTCGTTGTCAAATCCCGCGCCGATGCCGGCGCCGGATTCGATCAGGACTTCGTGACCACGTGCGACTGCTTCCTGAGCAGCATTGGGCGTCATCCCGACGCGGAATTCCTGAGGTTTGATTTCTTTGGGGCAACCGATTTTCATGGGGTTCTCCGTACATAAACTGCTTAAATTATGTGCATTTCGCAGTGCAATTTCTGTGAAAGAAAACGTGTCAGTACATTTTTCTTTGGAAGAATATCGCGTAATATACAAAAACCTTGCAAAGGAATTGCATAAATGAGCTTGGATACGACTGATCGAAAGATTCTGGCGGCATTACAAAAAAACGGTAGGATGTCGAATTCGGAATTGTCTGAACAGGTCAACTTGTCTCCGTCGGCTTGCCACCGGCGTGTTCAGCGGCTGGAGGTTGAAGGCTACATTCGCAACTACGTGGCCCTGCTGGATGCGCGGAAGATGAACGTGCCGACAACGGTCTTTGTCGAGATCACGCTACAGGGTCAGGCCGAAGAGGTTCTGGATGCGTTTGAAAAGGCGGTGGCCCGGATACCGGATGTGCTGGAATGCCATCTGATGGCCGGTACGGCGGATTACATTCTGAAAGTTGTGGCGGAAAACACCGAAGATTTCGCCCGCATCCATCGGCAATACCTGTCGCGCCTGCCCGGGGTTGCGCAAATGCAAAGCTCGTTTGCCTTGCGTACCGTGTTCAAGACCACTGCCTTGCCCGTCTGATTGTCATAAAGGCCCGGGATAGGTGAACAGAAAAAGATGGGTCAGGTTGAACCCGAAATGCATCATCACAGGCACCCACAGGCGCCTGGTTGCATAGTATCCCAATCCGCAGGCCAGCCCGAGAATGGAAGCAAAAACCACCAGCGCCGGACCCCCGGCGACATGGGCCAGCCCGAACAGCAGGCTGGCTGCTATTACACTGCCAACGGCCCCCAGGCGCGGGGCGATGGCCGATTGCAGATAGCCACGAAAGAAGGCTTCTTCTGTCAGGCAAGTCAGAAACAGGTTGGACAGGGCAAATACCAACCACCAGGGCGGGACCGTAAATTCCGGCTGCACCGCGCCGAAGGAAAGCCCCAACAGAAACAGCCCCGGCAGGAGCAGCAACCCTGCCAGCAAGGCCGTGCGATTGATCTGCGTTTTGCCGCGCAGCATCCCGGGCCAGGCCAGAAGTACGGCAAAGAAGACCATCGGTTTGTCCAGGTTCAGATGCAGGGTGAAACTGGCACTTCCCGCGCCTGCCTGTACCTGATCCAGAATTTTCAAATTTTCGAATCCCGGCAGCAGATGTGCACCCATCACCAGACACCACAGGATCAACAACAAGTGTCCGGCGACAGCAGGCCATCCTTTCAGATGGGGCAGCAATGAAGCTCCGACCAGACCAAAGGCCGCCGCAGCGATCGCCATGGGTGACATCAATCCTGTCGCCGAGGCAATGCTGATGAACAAAACCAGCAGCGACAAGCCGATGCCTGTCCGCCGGGCCAGCACCATCAATTGCGCTGATATAAGAACAAGCCAGGGCCAGATAATGGGCATCACGGAAAGAAGGAATGTCACAATCGCCTCGTCTTTGTCATGCGCACCGTGATGCCGCACCAAAACGAGGCAATGCAAGCATCCGTGGCCAAGCGCCGTGCATTGCGTCAATTCAGACGCTTGTATCCCCTCGGCCAGATGTACAAATTCAGGGGAAAGACCGTATACCCGCGCTGGACCTGATTTGCAGGCACGACAACAGCCGCAGGACTCGTGACCCTAGCGTCAATTTATCTGGTGGCATCAGGTTGTTACACGGGCCCGATATGGTCCGAACCCGAAGACCGAGAAGGAGCTGACCTTGGACAACGAAAACACTGGCGCCCCCAAAGACTGGCTGGAAGCCGAGCTGGAGGACACGCTGGACGAAGATTTCGAGATAGAATTCAGTGAGCCGATGCTGTCGATGGAAGTCCGGAAAATCTATCGGGAACAGCATCCGGACATGTTGGATCGCAAGGTTTACTTCCGCAACCTGCTGCGCCTGCAAGCCGAACTGATCAAGGTTCAGGACTGGGTACAGCATACCGGAGCCAAGGTCTGTATCCTGTTTGAAGGCCGTGACAGTGCCGGTAAAGGGGGCGTGATCAAGCGGATCACCCAGCGTCTGAACCCGCGTGTCGCGCGCGTGGTGGCATTGCCGGCACCCAGCCGCCGAGAGCAAAGCCAGTGGTATTTCCAGCGTTACGTACCGCATCTGCCGGCGGCGGGCGAAATCGTTCTGTTCGACCGCTCCTGGTACAACCGGGCCGGCGTCGAGCGGGTGATGGGTTTTGCGTCCGAGGACCAGGTTGAACAATTCTTTCAGGACGTTCCTGAGTTCGAGCGGATGCTGGTGCGGTCAGGGATCATTCTGCTGAAATACTGGTTCTCGATCACGGACGAGGAACAGCAGTTGCGATTCCTCATGCGTATTCACGACCCGATGAAGCAATGGAAGCTGTCGCCGATGGATCTGGAATCCCGCATCCGCTGGGAATCCTACACAAAGGCCAAAGAGGACATGCTTTTCCGAACCAATATCCCCGAGGCCCCGTGGTACATCGTCGAAGGCAATGACAAAAAGCGCGAAAGGCTGAACTGTATCGAGCATCTTTTGACAAAAATCCCTTACGAGGACGTGCCTCAGGAAAAGGTCAATCTGCCCGATCGCAAGTACAACCCGGAATACGAACGCCGCGTTTTGCCGGATGAGCTTTACGTACCAAAGATCTATTGAAGCAAGATCAGGCTCTGAGCCGGAATATGCGAGGCCGACACGGCCGGCCTCGCACGGGGTCAACTGATCAGGCTGCATCCATCATGCAGTCAAAGTGAAAGAAGTTGACCATTGTGATGTCACAGTCATCGACGTCGGCTGTTTCGGTGCCCGCAGGCTCGGATTCCGTTTCCGGCGTGACGTCGACGGTCGGCATCATGTCGATATCATCGGTGTCCGCCACGTCCGTGTCGCCGTTCATATCGTCACCCCAGTTGAACTCGTCAAACTGCGCTTGCAGGTTTTCGAGGAAACTGGCGATTTCATCCAGGAAGGCCTGAACGTCAAAGCAGAACGTCTCGGCCTCACCTCCGTCAACCACGTCCACGTCCGGCGTTTCGGGTTCCGGCTCTTCGGTTTCGGTGACGTCGGTATCGGGTGCTTCGGGTTCTGGTTCCTCGGTTTCGGTGACGACGGTATCGGGTGTTTCGGGTTCCGGCTCTTCGGTTTCGGTGACGTCGGTATTGGGTGTTTCGGGCTCCGGTTCCTCGGTCTCGGTGACGTCGGTGTCGGGTGTTTCAGGTTCGGGCTCTTCCGGAACAGCAACTTCGTCCGGCGTGGTTGGCGGAACGGGCGGTGTGTTCGTATTGCCGTTGTCCAGCATGACTGCCGCGTCGGTTGCGGCAAAGTTCTGGGTGACCATCACCGCATCAAAACCCTGCATATCGCCGGTTTCGATCCCGATCCCGATATATTTGAAATCCGGGTTCAGAATATTGGCGCGGTGGCCCGGGCTGTTCATCAGGTTCTGGTGCAACTGCGCCACGTCATCGCTGATGCCGGGCTGTCCGCGTTCGGACTGCCATGCGATGTTTTCGCCGGTCCGCCAGTTGCCCTCAAGATCGAACCCGGCGTTTTGCATCCGCTGGGTCGCACTGGAACCGCCCGAGCCGGTGTGGCTGAACGTGTCTGTATCCAGCATCCAGGTGCTGTGATCTTCGGATGAATCGTTCAGCTGCGTCTCAAGCTGAAGCGGGTTGAGCCCGCGGGATGTGCGTTCCTGGTTTATCAGCTCCAGCATCTCGCGTTCGAATGTACTTGCAGTCGACATTTTTGCCTCCGTTTGTGTTTGTGCCCTTCCGGACGGGCTCACTTAGAGGTCGGGATATCGACGGTGGTAGAGGGTGTTTCACCTCAGGCGAGTTTTGGCAACGCGATGCTACCGATGCGGGATTCGCTGCGCTGCAAAATGCCGGGCAAAATGTTGCTGGTGAGGAAATGGCGGCTTGTCGCACAGCCGGTACCACGAGTCGGCGGATTGAAACCGATCGCCGAAACGACAAACCCCCGGGCGATGCCTCGGGGGTCGTCAAATAGTGTCATCCAAAGCTGGACGAGGAAAGTCTTAGAGCAGACCTTCGCGCTGGGCTTTCTTGCGTGCCAGTTTACGGGCACGACGGATCGCTTCAGCCTTCTCGCGCGCTTTTTTCTCGGACGGTTTCTCAAAATGTTGCTTCAGCTTCATTTCACGGAACACGCCTTCGCGCTGCAGCTTTTTCTTCAGGGCACGAAGCGCCTGATCGACGTTGTTGTCGCGAACACTAACCTGCATGTGGTTGTCACCACCTTTCTAGATAGAGTTGCAAGGAAATTGCAGGAGTTGGCCGTATAGCAAAGCCGCTCTAACTTGTCTAGTACTGGGTCCGACAACCGGAGAACCGCCATGACGACCACATATGAAGATGCAAAACAGCAGCTTTTGGATGCGATGCTGATCCATGTTCCCTTCGATGGGTGGTCGGAATCCAGTTTCCGCGCCTCCATTTCCGACTGTGGTCTGGATGACGGTCTGGCGCGCGCGATTTGTCCGCGCGGCGCGGTGGATCTGGCGCTGGCCTACCACGCGCGCGGGGATCAGGCGATGCTGGACCGCATCAAGTCCGAGGACCTGAGCGAACTGAAATTCCGCGACAGGATTGCAGCTGCGGTTCGGTTCCGGTTGCAGGCCGTCGAGGACAAAGAACTGGTGCGCCGGGGCATGACGCTGTTTTCCCTGCCAACCCATGCGGCCGACGGTGCCAAGGCGGTTTGGCAGACCTGCGATCTGATCTGGGATGCGCTGGGCGACAGCTCGGATGATGTGAACTGGTACACGAAGCGGGCCACTTTGTCGGGTGTCTATTCCTCGACCCTGCTGTTCTGGCTGGGTGATGACAGCCCGGATCATCAGAACACGTGGGAGTTTCTGGATCGCCGGATCGCAAATGTCATGGAGTTTGAAAAGCTCAAGGCGCAGGTGCGCGACAACCCGGTGTTGAAACCGTTTCTGGCGGTTCCGAACTGGCTGGCGGGTCAGGTGAAGGCTCCGGTCAAAATGCGGGCCGATCTTCCGGGAATGCTGAACCCCCGAAAGTAGCGCGTCTTGATGCTGGGCCTTGGCCCTGATGCCTGCTAGGCATTGGGCAAAGGAGGTGCCTATGACCCAGATGATGCGCGCTGTTGAGATCACCGAACCGGGTGGTCCCGATGTTTTGCAACTGACCGAGCGACCGATTCCTGAACCGGGTGCGGGGCAGGTCGTTCTGAAAGTGGCCTATGCCGGGGTGAACCGGCCGGACGCGTTGCAGCGCGCGGGCGCTTACGATCCGCCGCCCGGTGCCAGCGACCTGCCGGGGCTTGAGGCTTCGGGCGAAGTGGTCTCGGTCGGGGCCGGGGTCGAAGGACTGTCCGTTGGGGATCAGGTCTGCGCGTTGCTGCCGGGCGGCGGCTATGCCGAATATGTCGCCACCCCTGCGGCCCATTGCCTGCCGGTTCCTGCCGGCATGGGAATGAAAGAGGCGGCCTGCCTGCCCGAGACCTTTTTCACCGTCTGGTCCAACGTGTTTACGCGGGGCGGGCTGAAGGCCGGTGAACGATTTCTGGTCCATGGCGGCTCGAGCGGGATTGGCACGACGGCCATCCAGTTGGCCAATGCCTTTGGCGCCCGCGTTTTTGCCACCGCAGGGTCGGATGAAAAATGTCAGGCTTGCGTCAAGCTGGGTGCGGAAAGGGCGATCAACTACCGCGATGAGGATTTTGTGGCCGTCATACGGGCCGAAGGCGGGGCAAACCTGATCCTCGACATGGTCGGAGGCGACTATATCCCGCGCAACGTCAAAGCTTTGGCCGAGGATGGGCGGCTGGTCCAGATCGCCTTCCTGCAAGGCCCGGTGGTCGAGCTGAACTTTGCCCTCATGATGGTCAAACGCCTGACCCTGACCGGCAGCACCCTGCGCCCGCAAAGCGATCTGGCCAAGGCCCGGATTGCGCAGGACCTGCGCGAAGCTGTCTGGCCTCTGCTTGAGGCAGGCAAGGTTGCGCCTGTCATGGACAGCGAATTTGATCTGGCCGAGGCTGCGGCCGCCCATGCACGCATGGAAAGCTCGGGCCATATTGGCAAGATCGTCCTGCACGTCGCGGGCTGAACTCTGCGCGCGCGGGGCAGACCCGCGCGTTCACGCAACCGCGCGGCGGTACAGGTGCCATGTGGCATGGCCCAGAACCGGCATCACTATGATCAGGCCCAACAGCATCGGCAGGGCACCCAGAAACAGAAGGGCCGCCACGATGAACCCCCAGGTCAAGATGACGCCGGGGTTGTGACGCAACACGCGAAACGATGTCACGACCGCCACCGGCAATCCGACTTGCCGGTCCAGAAGCAACGGAAAGCTGACAACGCTGATCGCCAGAGCGCAAAGAGCGAACACGAACCCAACGGCGAGTCCGACAACCATCATGGTCCAGCCGGCAACCGTAGTGACGGCCTGCTTGGCAAAAGTGCCAAGTGACGCGGGGGCTTCTGGCCCCATTGTATGCGTGTAAATGCTCTGCGCCACCATCAGCCAGATCAGCAGAAGCATCACCAGATAGAAGCCCAAAACCAGAATTGCGCCGAAAGCCGGAGAGCGGAATACACCGAACGCATCCAACCAATGCACCGTGCTGCCTTGTTCTCGTTTGCGGCTGATCTCATACAGCCCCACAGCTGCGACTGGACCGATCAAGGCAAAACCGGCGATCAGAGGCGCCAGAAGTGGCACCATGTTGACGTTCAGGGCAAAGCCGAACATCAAAAGCCCCGCAACCGGGTAGATCAGCACAATGAATATGGCATCCGCCCGTGTTTCGACAAAGTCGTGATACCCCGCCTTCAGACAGGCGCGCAGATCTTGCATCGTCAATGTCTGCACCATCGGCAAATGCGTGGTATCTGCGCTTCCGAGTTTTGAAACGCTGTCCGAGACATGATCACTGGCCGCCCCCAGATTCTGGGCTGCCCAACTGATCGGATTTCCGATTGTTTTAGCCATTTTCATCCCCTTTCCTGGCGAGATTTGCGCCGCGGAATGGATCCGGCATTAAGTTGTCCGTGGCCGGACCAGCCGACAACGCCTGATCGCAGTATAGCACAGTTTGGCGGAATCCTGATCAACACTCTGATATCTGACGATTGCTCCGCATCGCAGTCATGTTAGCTTGATGTCAGGCAAGAGGAGGTCAGGATGCAGACAACAGCGAAAACGGTGGTATTGCACGAATTCGGCGGGCCCGAGGTTCTGCGGATCGAAGACAGGCCATTGGGCGACCCCGGACCGGGTGAAATACGTATCCGTCATCATGCCTGCGGTCTAAACTTTATCGATGTTTATCAACGCACTGGATTGTACCCCCTGGAGCTCCCCCATGCTTTGGGGATGGAAGCGGCGGGTGTCGTCGAGGCCGTCGGGGAAGGGGTAACGCACCTGAAACCCGGTCAACGGGCCGCGTATGCCGCAGCCCCACCCGGCGCGTATTGCGAGGCCCGCGTGATGCCTGCGGCACAGGTGTGCCCTTTGCCGGATGGCATCTCTTTCGAAGCGGCTGCGGCAATGATGTTGAAGGGTTTGACGGTTGAATACCTGTTTCACCGAACCACTCCGCTGAAACGCGGGGATACGGTGCTGTTCCACGCAGCGGCGGGTGGGGTCGGACTGATCGCCTGTCAATGGGCGAAGTCAGAAGGGATCACTCTGATTGGCACGGCGGGAACCGACGAGAAGTGCAGCCTTGCCCGGTTCAACGGGGCCGCGCATTGCATCAACTACCGATCCGAGAATTTCGCCGAACGGGTGGCCGAGATCACCAAAGGCAAGGGTGTGGATGTGGTCATGGATTCCGTGGGGGCGGACACGTTCGACGGATCGTTGAACTGCCTGAAACCCTTGGGAATGATGATTTCCTTCGGCAACGCCTCAGGGCCGGTGCCGCCATTCGATATCGGTGTTCTGGGCAAGAAAGGATCGCTCAAGATTACCCGCCCCACTTTGTTCACCCATATTGCGGACCACTCCGTCTGTCAGGCAATGGCGCGCCGCTTGTTCGGCAAGGTCGAGGGCAGAGAGGTCAAGATCCACATCGATCAGCGCTTTGCGCTGGATCAGGTGGCCGATGCACATCGCGCGTTGGAAGCGCGGCAGACGACCGGCAGTACGATTCTGGACCTTTGACGCGAAACCCGGCCTGTCAGGCCGGGTTCAACTTTATCCGGAGTGCCGTTCAGAACCGGTAAGAGACACGAACCTGCAATGTGGTTGCGTCGACATCCACATTGTTTCCGTTGAAGTTATCGAATTCGTGGTACAGAAGTTCTCCGCCAATACTCACATTTGGGGCCACGATCTGTTCATAGCCTGCGCCGATGAACCACCCGTCATCACTGCCCAGGGTGTCGGTGCCCGCTTCGGCGTAGCCTGCCGTGCCGTACAGCAAACCTTGCGGGTTTACCTTGTAGCCGGCGCGCGCCTTCAACCGCCAGACATCTTCGACAGTTGCGGCGCCGGACAGGCCCACGTCAGTCCAGTCATAGTCAAATCCGCCGCCAACGACCCAGTCGCCCAGATCATAGTCGTAGCCCAGGATGATACCACCGATCGCGCCATCGCCATCGACACCGGACAGGCTGGTGTCTACATCGGCATAACCCAGTTGCAGACCGCCATAAAACCCGGTCCAGTTGCCCGAGGATTGTGCCATTGCCGATCCCGCGACCACGGTTGCGACAGTAGTGATGAGAGCCAATTTCAAAGTCATCTCATTTCCTTTCGATTGTCACTCTGCTCCAGTGAAATTCGGTTCACTTATGCAGACAGTTACGATCCGCGGACGTCATCGGATCAGTGATACCTACGAACCCCTGCCCGAATTTTGCCTCTGAAACGTGACAAGACACGCCGGGGGCCTTTGAAATCGGGCACTTCTGATACTGATGAGATAGGTAGAGATGAGAGGTCTTCAAACGATATGCGGCAGCGGAACATTCCGCCGCCGACACATCTGAAGATTTAGGCGGATTATTGCTTTTGCAATTCAGCAGGGGTCTTGTCCGCGATGTTTTCCCAGTTTGCACTTGCGCTTTCGATAAAGCCCGGGATGTCGCCTTCCCAGCGTTCCTGGATGTCTTCCGACAAATTCAGGTACAGTTTGTTGTCGACGATTTTCCAGTGGTTCGGGTCACCGTCGAACTTGAAGCCCATGGCTGTACCAAAGGCACAATAGCCGCCATAGGCAGGCAGGTAAGCTTCCGGGTTGGCTTCGAAGGCGGCTTTGTTTTCCTCGGACGAGAAACGGTACAGCGCATCGTCGTGTAGCGCGGTGATGCGATAGTCGCCCTTGGTCGCTTCACCGACGGTGAAATAGGCAACCGGGTCATAACCCTGCATGGCCAGACCGGTCGAGCTTGCGTTGATGTCCACTCCAGCGGCCAGTGCGGATGTTGCCAGTGCAACGGACAGAGCGACGCCACCGATCAGAGATTTAAACTTGTTCATTGTTCCACCTTTCGTGAAAGGAGCCTCGTCTGTGTGCCGATCGAAGGCCCCGGATTGTTGTCCTGTGTGGCCCGTAATTGACCGTCACGACAGCGATCTGGGAAGCAGGCGGATCACGTTCAAAACAATGAATCGTGATTGTGCGTCAGAGAGGAACGTCTGTTCAAAAATGCAGGCCTGACATTACGCGTCCGGTTCAAAATCCAGAACACACGCGATGACTTTGCTGGCCGCCATTTCACAAGGCCTCAGCAGCGCGCCGCTGATGCGTGTCTGATACAGATTCATGCTGATATAGTCGGTGCCGCCCAGTTCGCGTGCAACCAGCTTGTGGGATTTCCCCTTTGCCATCTGTTGGCGCACGACGACATAGCGCCGATTCCCCGATGTACCGGCAAACCTGCCCTCGGGCAGTGCGAAAAACGCGGAAACGAAAGCGTCCGGCGGTGTCACGATTTTCCGATTTTCGGTTCAGTCCCGGCCTTGATCCGTGCGACGTTGGTGCTGTGACGCCAATAGATCAGAAGGGTCAGGATAATCCCAAGGATAAAGGATTGTCCGTTTGTCAGAACCAGCACCCAGGTCGTTGAAAGCGCGGCCGCGGCCAGTGCGCCGACCGAGGATATCCGCCAGATCGCCGCCGCCACCAGCCAGCTGAGACAGCACGCAACTCCGACGCGCCAGTCCAGCGCCAGCCAGAGGCCCAGAAAGGTCGCCACGCCTTTTCCGCCCTTGAAACCCAGCCAGATGGGAAAGCAATGACCCAGAAAGGCAAAAAGGGCTGCGATCTGCGCGGCGTCTTCTCCGGCATAAGCACGGGCAATCAGAACCGCCGCCGCGCCCTTGGCCGTGTCGAACAGCAAGGTCAGCGCCGCGGCGGCTTTGTTGCCGGTGCGCAGGACATTGGTTGCGCCGATATTTCCGGATCCGATTTCGCGCAGATTTCCTAGCCCCATGACCTTTGCAAGCAGCAGGCCGAAGGGAATGGAGCCCAAGAGATATCCAACCACCGCCCACTGGAGCAGTTCGCTGGTCGAGTTGTCGATCGGGGGCATCAGGAACTCCGGAACACTTCTTTACCTGCAACATAGGTCGAAATGACCTTACCTTGCATCCGCTGGCCGTCAAATGGCGTGTTCTGAGATTTGGATTTTAGGGCAAAGCGATCAAGCACAATAGGCACATCCGGGTCGAACAGAACCAGATCCGCCGGGGCGCCTTCCGACAATCGGCCGCTTTCCAGACCAAGCCGTTTCGCCGGGTTGAAAGCCATCGCCCGGAAGAGGGTCGGCAGGTCCAACTGGTCGGCATGATACAGGCGCAATGCCGCCGGCAAGAGCGTTTCCAGCGCCACCGCGCCCGAGGCGGCCTCTTCAAACGGCAGGCGTTTGCTTTCTTCGTCCTGCGGTGTGTGCATCGAACTGATCGTGTCGATCAGGCCGGTGCGCACTGCCTCGATCACCGCCTGCCGGTCATCCTCGGACCGCAGCGGAGGCTTGACCTTGAAGAAGGTGCGATAGTCGGCCACGTCCAGCTCGTTCAGCGTCAGGTGATGGATCGAGGTGCCGGCAGTGATGTCCAGCCCGTTGCGCTTGGCCCGTTCCAGCGCGGGCAGGGCGCGGGCGGTGGTGATCTGGTCGGCGTGATAGGCCGCGCCCGTCATTTCCAACAGCGCGATGTCACGGTCCAACCCCATGCGCTCGGCCATGGGCGAGACCGCAGGCAATCCGCGCAGGGCGGCGAATTTGCCGCTGGTGGCGGCGGCGCCATGGCTCAGGCCCGGATCTTGCGGGTGGGCAATCACCAGCGCGCCGCAGGATTTCGCATAGGTCAGTGCGCGGGAAAACACCTTGGTATTGGTGATGACGTGATCGCAATCGGTAAAGGCCACGGCGCCTGCGTCCTGCAAGAACCCAATCTCCGTCATCTCACGCCCTTCGCGCCCTTTGGTCAGCGCGGCCATCGGCAGCACGTTGACCGGCGCATCCGCCTGCGCGCGCCGGGTCGCGAATTCCAACGTTTCCGGCGTGTCGACTGCGGGCAGTGTATCCGGGCGGGTGACAATAGTGGTGACACCACCGGCTGCGGCAGCGAGGCCTGCGGATTTGTAGCTTTCCTTGTGCCGTTCGCCCGGCTCACACACCTTGACGCCGATATCGACGATGCCGGGGGCGAGGCACTTGCCCCCGCAGTCGATGACCCGGGCGTCAGCAACGGGCGCGTCGCCGTTGCCCTTGCCGTGAATGAGGCCGTCGGCAATGTGCAGCCAGCCGGGACTGTCCGTGCCGGTTTCAGGGTCGATCAGGCGGGCGTTGGTAAAGATCAGGGCGGTCATGTATGGGCCTTTCGGGCTTGGGTCAGCGCGGCCAACGCGGCATCCGGGTCGGGCAGATGGTCGAATCTGAAAAAGGGGTGGCGGTTAAAAACCACCGCAGACGGCGCAGTGCGGAAATTCAGGAACCGGTTAATTTCCAGTTTCTTGGTTTTCAGTTCTTTGTTGACTTGCCACGCGTTCTGCGGCGTCACAACATAAACGCGTTGCGAGCGAACAAAGCGGTCCGCCCACATCACGAATGCCAGCACGCCCGTGCAACTGAGCAGCTTCCAGAAATCCCGCACCGAGTCGACAATCCACGGGCTGGCGAACCACGCCAGACCGACAGAGCCGATCAGAATCCTGTAGGACCAACCCAGATGAGGTGGGAAGAAACCGTTATGCGGCCGCCCGAACCATAGAACCTGTTCGCCCTCTGGTATCTTCTCACGCCACCATTCTTCGCTCATCCCATCGCCCTTTCAATCGCGGCTTTGGTGGCGGCCGGGTCTGACTGGTACTTGATCAGATGCTTGTCGCCGGTTTTGGTGACAACCTGGACGAAGCTGCCCATGATATTCACGGCGGTGATCTGGTTCAGCGGCACGATGCGTCCGCCGGGACCGGTCAGCGCGGTGTCTGACAATTGCCAATTCGAGACCAGTTCTTCCGAGGCCAGATACCACGCGCGTATGCCGATGGCGGCCAGGCCGGCTGGGGCTCCGGTCCAGACGTAAGGATTGCCGATCAGCCACAGCACGGCCATTGCACCGGCCATGGCCACTGCAGCCAGCCATGCATTTGTGCGGATATAGGCCCCTTTGTCCGGGGCGAAGATCACAGGATCAGCCATAAGATGCCTCCGATGACCACAAGCGCGACCAGTGCCAGAATGGCAGATCCGACGCGGCGGGGGGTGTCACCCGCTGTGACGGTTTGCGGGGCGGAAAAGGGCTTGGCGCTTTCGGTTTCAATGGTCCCCCCGGTCCAGTTCGTGGCCTCTTCCGTGAACAGGCCGATCAGGCGCAGGCGCGGATCAGGGTTCAGCGTCGCCGGGTGTCCGTTGAAAGCCGCGCTGCGAAGGACCATGACCCAACCGTCGATAGTGGCCAGAGCATCCCGGTCCAACTGGTCAGCGGGCACGCCGCAGCCCTCGGTCAGATAGCCGTAAAGGCCGAGGTCCTCGAGGTCGGAGACCGGGAATACATCGATGTGGCTGGGGTCCAGCCCGTCGACCCCAAGCGCCTGATCGGCGGCACCCGGTTCGCGCAGGAACTTTGCCTCTTCCGGGCGCATGTCCAGCGTGAACAGGCGCAAAACGCCGCGTTCGTGGGGGGCAACGGTCAGATCGCTCATGCGGCCTCGCGCAGGTTGCGCGCCAGCAAATCCATCGCGGCCATGCGGACGGCGACGCCCATTTCCACCTGTTCCTGAATGACGGATCGGTTGATGTCGTCCGCCAAGGTGCCGTCGATCTCGACCCCGCGGTTCATCGGGCCGGGATGCATCACGATCGCGTCCGGCTTGGCCTGCGCCAGCTTTGCGGCGTCCAGACCGTAGCGGTGGTAATATTCGCGTTCCGAGGGGATGAACCCGCCATCCATCCGCTCTTTCTGAAGGCGCAGCATCATGACGACGTCAACGTCCTTGAGGCCCTCGTTCATGTCGTCATAGATTTCGACCCCGAACTCGGCGAGCTGGCTGGGCACCAGCGTCGGCGGGCCAATCAGGCGGATGCGGTTTTCCATCTTGCCCAGCAGGATCAGGTTCGATCGGGCGACGCGGGAATGGGCGACATCGCCGCAAATGGCAATGCTCAGCCGGTGCAGGCGACCTTTGGCGCGACGGATGGTCAGGGCGTCCAGCAGGGCTTGCGTGGGGTGTTCATGTTTGCCGTCACCGGCGTTCAGAACGGCGCAATTGACCTTCTGCGCCAGCAGATCGACCGCGCCGGAATGCGGGTGCCGCACCACCAGAAGATCCGGGTGCATCGCGTTCAGCGTCATCGCGGTGTCGATCAGGGTCTCGCCTTTTTTGATCGAGCTGGCCTGCATCGCCATGTTCATCACATCCGCACCCAGACGCTTGCCCGCCAGTTCGAAACTGGCCTGCGTGCGGGTCGAGTTTTCAAAGAACATGTTGATCTGGGTCAGCCCCGACAGAACGTCGGAATGCTTGGTCGACTGGCGGTTCATGTCGACATAGGTCTCGGCCAGATCCAGAATGTCGGTGATATCGGATTGCGACAGATGCTCGATGCCAAGAAGGTGACGATGGGCGAAACGCATGGGCGGGCTCCTGTCTGACAATCGCGCCGCTTATAGGAAGCCGGGCGGCGCAAGGCAACCTAAGGTTCCGTACCCTCAGGCAGTTTTTCGCAGCCGCCTTCGGGCAGGCATTGCTCGCCCGGCTTGCACCATTTGCCATAACCGCAGTCGATGGCCTTGATCGGTACGCAGCCTTGATGCGCCGAGCATTTGAAACCGGGGCGGCATTGTGATCCGGTTTCCTCGCACAGGAACCACCCCGGACGCGAGCAGCCCCCGCCGGGCAGGCAGGCCGAACCGCGCGCGCAGGTTCTGCCATCAGCGCATGTGGTCGGTGGCGTCGTATCCAGTTCGGGTGCGCTTCGTTCACACTCGCCACGGCCATTGCAAAAACTGTCGCCCGGACAATCCAGCCGCGATGCGCATTTGTTCAGGCCTGCGGGCGCACATCTGAGTCCACCAGCGACGCAGCGTTCGAACGGACCGCAACTGCGCCCGCCGCCGCAATAGGTGCCGCCCAGTGGAATGCAATGGCCATCAAAACTGCATCTTTGCCCGCCTGAACAACATGTGCTGCCGCATTTGAACTGACCCGCACGGCATTGCCCGTGTTTGTCATGAAATGTGGCCCATGCCGGATCATCGGTGACAACCAGCACTAATCCAATGATGAGGAATCGCAGAAATCTGAGCATCGCATGCCGATGGTCGGCGCGACAGAGCGACCGATCAAGCCCTATTCGCTTTCCCTCAGCCCTCAGGCGGGTAAGTTATCCCTATGGAATCGGGCTTGGACTATTACTCTGCGCGGGCGCTGCTGGAATGGCAGATCGAACTGGGCGCGACCGAGGCAATCGGTGATGTGCCGGTTGACCGGTACGCTTTGCCCGACACCTCGGCCAAACCCAGGAAACCGGAAACGCCCCCCGCCGCCCCGGCAAAGCCAAGGGATGTGGACCCGGTAGCAATCGCAGGATCCGCAGCACGGGGCGCGGGATCGCTGGATCAGCTGCGCGCAGCGATGGACGCGTTCGAGCATTGCGAGCTCAAGCGCGGTGCGCGGCAGTTGGTTTTTGCCGACGGCACCCCCGGTGCAAAAGTGATGATCATTGGCGAGGCGCCGGGTCGCGACGAAGACCGTGAAGGCAAGCCCTTTGTCGGTCGCGCCGGTCAATTGCTGGACCGGATGCTGGCGGCAATTGATCTGGATCGTCGCGAGAACGTCTATATCACCAATGTGCTGCCATGGCGGCCCCCGCAGAACCGCGATCCCAAACCCGAAGAGATCGGGATGATGAAGCCGTTTCTGGAACGCCACGTGGCCCTGGCCAGACCCGAGGTTTTGGTTGTGATGGGGAATATCAGTTGTCAGGCGGTGCTGGGCAAACGCGGCATCACCCGCCTGCGCGGCAAATGGGATCAGGCAATGGATCTGCCGGTGATCCCGATGTTCCACCCGGCTTACCTGCTGCGGCAACCGCAGATGAAACGGCAGGCCTGGGCGGATCTGCTGGAACTGAAAGCGCGGCTGCGAGGTGCAACATGAAGGTTCTGGCATTCTCTGATCTGCACATGGCGCGCAACCGGGCAGCCGATCTTGTTGCCGCCAGCACCGAGGCTGATCTTGTCATCGGTGCCGGTGATTATTGCAATTCGCGTCAGGGGCTGGACGAGGCGATGCAGATGCTGTCCGGCATTTCGGCCCCGCTGGTCCTGATCCCGGGAAACGCGGAAAGCGCAGAAGAGCTGGGCAATGCGGCCCCGGACGGTGTCCATGTCCTGCACGGGTCTGGCATGACCATAGACGGCTTGCGCTTGTTTGGTCTTGGCTATGGCGTACCACCGACCCCGTTCGGAGACTGGTCCTGTGACCTGACGGAAGGTGAGGCGACCGAGATGCTCGACCGGTGTGAAACGGCTGATGTCCTGATCGTTCATTCTCCGCCCAAAGGGTATGGGGATCAGACATCGCAAGGCCTTTCGGTCGGATCGACTGCCATACGGGATGCGGTGGAACGCCTTCAGCCGGGATTTGCGTTCTTCGGTCATGTGCATGAAAGCTGGGGCTATCGCGGGTCCTTGGGGCGAACGCATTTGGCCAATCTGGGCCCGATGCCAAGTTGGTTTGAGGTGGATGCGTGATCGAATTCCAGACTTTGCTGGTCTTTGTTCCAGCGGCACTGGCACTGAACCTGACGCCCGGTGCTGATATGATGTTCTGCTTTGGCCAAGGGCTGCGATCCGGGGCGTGGCCTTCGGTATCGGCAAGCGCCGGCGTGTCCGTGGGTTCGATGATTCACGTGCTGCTGGCAGGGCTTGGGCTGGGCGCTGCGGTGTCGGCGCTGCCCTGGCTTTTCGAAGTGATCCGCTGGATGGGTGCCGCTTACCTGATGTTTCTGGCTTGGGGAGCGGTCCGGAACGGCGCTTCGACAGGGGATGCGCCTATGCGGTCGACGCGCATGGCATTTCGGGATGGGATGTTGGTCAACCTGACCAATCCCAAGGTCATTCTGTTCGTGCTGGCGTTCATACCGCAATTCGTCGACCCGACTGCGGGATCGGTTCTGGTGCAGTTCCTGATCTTTGGGCTGATCATCGCGTTTGGCGGGTTCTTGGTAAACGGGCTGGCCGGAATTTTTGCCGGCGGGGCAGGCAAGGTGCTGATCGGCAACCCGCGCGCCTCGCGTATTATTGGTTGGGTCACAGGGGGTATTTATTCCGCCCTCGCGATCCGGCTTGTCATGATGGAAAGGGCCTGACGCAAGATGTCACGCATTGACGAAACCAAGGAGTTCATCCCCGTCAGAATTGCCGTTCTGACCGTTTCGGACACCCGATCGATGGACGAAGATCGCTCGGGGCAGACATTGGTGGACCGGATCGAAAAAGCGGGCCATGTTGTTGCGGATCGCCAGATCATCCGGGATGAGCGCGACCAGATCGCCGATCAGTTGCGGGCATGGGTGGCTAATGAACAGATCGATGTCGTGATCTCGACCGGTGGAACGGGTCTGACGGGGCGGGACGTGACCGTCGAGGCGCATCGGGACGTGTACGAAAAAGAGATCGACGCATTCGCTACTGTCTTCACCATCATTTCGATGGAGAAAATCGGCACTTCGGCGGTGCAGTCCCGTGCAACCGGGGGGGTTGCGGGGGGAACATACCTTTTTGCATTGCCCGGCAGCCCGGGGGCCTGCAAGGATGCGTGGGATGGGATTTTGGAAAAACAGTTCGATTACCGGCATCGCCCCTGCAATTTTGTGGAAATAATGCCCAGATTGGACGAACATCTGCGACGGAAGTAGACTGGTCGTACGTTCAATTCCGTATAACCGCTTTGTGGCTTGGCATAATTCGTGATCCGGCTACATGTTGTGGACGGCAGCTTGGTGCAACCGGGGTAACTGTTTGATGCGATTTCTACGGCAGAGTCTTGTCGGTATCTTTCTGGCGTTCCTGACGCTTGCTCTGCTGTTTATTGCCGCGCAGATCATCATGGGTGCCGTTCAGGACGTCCTGACGCGTGAGGACCAGGCGCCCGCCGCCCGCGAACGGGTCTTTGCGGTTGCCGTACGTCAGGCCGAAGCGGAAACCGTAATCCCATATCTCGAAGCATTCGGAGAGGTCCAGAGCCGGCGCAGACTTGAATTGCGCGCGGCACTGGGTGGCCGCGTTGTCGCCCTGGCAGAGGATTTCGTGGATGGCGGAACGGTGACTGCCGGGGAAGTTCTGGTTGAACTGGATCCGGCGGATGCCCAATCCGCGCTGGATCGGGCCAAGTCCGATCTATTGGACGCACAATTCGAAGAACGTGATGCCGAACGGTCTTTGCTGCTGGCGCAGGACGAATTGAAATCGGCCGAGGCGCAAGCCGAACTGCGGGAACGGGCGCTGCAACGGCAGCGCGATCTGGAGGCCCGAGGGGTAGGCGCCGCCGCCAGCGTGGAAGAGGCGGAACTGGCGGCTGCTTCGGCACAACAGGCCGTGCTCGCGCGTCGTATCGCGCTTGCACAGGCTGAATCCCGCGTCGATCAGGCAACGACGTTGTTGGCGCGCGCGGTGATCGCCTTGGAGGCAGCGGAACGCGATCTTGACGATATGACCATTCGGGCCGGATTCAGCGGTACGCTGACCGATGTGACGCTTGTGGAAGGGCGGTTGGTGTCGGCGAATGAAAAACTGGCTGAACTGGTTGATCCAAACGCGCTTGAAGTGGCGTTCCGGGTGTCAACAGCACAATATGTACGTCTGCTGGACGAGAATGACAGGCTGATCAACGCACCGGTCACGGTTTCGCTTGAGGTGACGGGCACCGATCTGACCGCGACTGGTCATATCAGCCGCGACAGCGGCTCTGCGGGCGAGGGTCAGACCGGACGACTGATCTATGCGCGTCTGCAAGAGGCATCCGGTTTCAAGCCCGAAGATTTCGTCACCGTCTCGGTTCAGGAACAACCGCTTGCCAATGTGTTCCGCTTGCCGTCTTCGGCATTGGACGCATCGGGAACGGTTCTGGTGCTGGGTACGGATGACCGTCTGGAAAGTTTGCCGGTGCAGCTTGTCCGCAGACAAGGTGACGAGGTTTTGCTGCGGGGCGAAGGGTTGGAAGGGCGCGAGGTTGTCATCGGACGCACGCCGTTGCTTGGATCTGGCGTGCGGGTGCGGCCCTTGCGGCTTGAGGCCGGGGCAGACCCGGGTATGGTCGAACTGTCAGATGCGAAACGCGCTGAACTCGTGGCCCGGGTCGAGGCCAACGAATCCATGCCTCAGGATGAAAAAACTCAGGTTCTCGGTCAGTTGCGGGAAGCGCGCGTCCCTTCATCTCTGGTGCGGCGCATTGAAACCAAGGCCGGGGGCTGAGCGTCATGATGCGCGAGATACCTGGCGCAGCGGGTGGCCTTCTCAGCTATTTCACACGGCACCGGACGGTCGCCAATTTGCTGCTGCTGGTGATGCTGGTTCTGGGTGCAGCGGCTATCCCGAACATGCGGGCGCAGTTCTTTCCGGATGTCATTCTGGAACGCGTTGATGTCACCGTCTCGTGGGAAGGTGCAGGCCCCGAGGACATGGATGCCGGTATCGTGCAGTTGCTGGAACCTGCGCTGCTGGCCGTTGAAGGGGTAACCAGTACCGAGGCCAGCTCACACCCAAGTTGGACCCGCGTCAGACTGGAGTTCGAGCCGAACTGGGACATGTCCCGCGCGGTCGAAGACGTCCGGACCGCGATAGACGGTGTGACGGATCTGCCCGAAGGTTCGGAAGAACCTGAAATTCGACGTGGCGCTTGGCGGGATCGGGTGACGGATGTCGTTATCAGTGGCCCCACAGACACCAATCAACTGGCGAAGCTGACGGATGAGTTCATCAACCGCTTGTTCTCGGCAGGGGTTACGCGAACCGAAATCAGGGGCATTGCCGCGCCCCAGATCATTGTCGAGATCACCACGGCGCAATTGATCGCCAATGACATCACCATGGAAGAGATCGCGTCGGCGATTGCGGCCGAGGTCAGCACCGATCCCGCAGGTGAGGTTGAGGGCGCAGGTGCGCGTATCCGGGCCGGAACCGAAAAGCGGACCCCGGAGCAGATCGAAGACATCGCGCTGCGGACCTTTGCCAACGGGTCGAAGCTGAAGGTCGGTGATATCGCCAGGATTCGGGTCGAAGGTGTCACACGGCATCGCAGTTATTTCGTCGGTGACGATCCGGCCATGTCCATCCGGGTCGACCGGTCAAATCTGGGCGATGCGATAGACATCCAGCAAACGGTCGAAGATGTTGCCCGTGAAATGCAGGCCAGCTTGCCCGAAGGTGTGAAGATTGAGCTGATCCGCACCCGCGCCCAGGCCATAACCGACCGATTGAACATCCTGGTCAACAACGGGTTGATGGGTCTCGGCCTTGTCGTCTGCCTGCTGTTCTTGTTCCTCAACGCGCGCATCGCCTTCTGGGTTGCGGCGGGTATCCCCGTGGCGATGTCGGCCGCAATCGCATTGATGTATCTGGGGGGCTTGTCGCTGAACATGGTCTCGCTGTTCGGCCTGATCATCACGCTGGGCATCGTGGTTGATGACGCCATCGTGGTGGGGGAACACGCGGATTTCCGCGCCCGGCGTTTGGGTGAGCCGCCTGTTGTGGCTGCGGAACGTGCGGCGCGGCGGATGGCCATGCCGGTGCTGGCTGCGACTGTCACGACGGTAATCGCGTTTTTCGGTCTGACCCTGGTGGGCGGACGATTCGGAGAATTGATCCGCGACATTCCCTTTACGGTGATCGCCGTTTTGTTCGCTTCGCTGGTCGAATGCTTTTTGATCCTTCCCAATCACATGGCGCACGCCATCGCGCATTCGGCCAAGGAACACTGGTATGATCTGCCCAACCGGGTCGTCAACCGTGGTTTCCGTTGGGTTCGGGATCACCTGTTCCGTCCCTTGATCGCCTGGGTGATATGGGCACGCTACGTGGTCGTGGCGCTGATGATCGCGGTACTGGCCAGCCAGGTGGCACTGTTCATTCGCGGCGACGTGAATTGGCGTTTTTTCAATGCACCAGAGCGAAGTTCCGTGACCGGCGGCTTTATCATGCGCGAAGGTTCGACGCGATCAGATACGCTGGAAATGATGCGCCTTCTGCAACAGGCGGTCAATGACCTGGGCCAGATCTATGAAGAGCGTCATGGGCGCAATCCGATCGACTATGTCCTGGCCGAGGTTGGCGGCAATGCAGGCCGACAGCTGGCTGCTGCGGATGGCAAGGATGGCAGTTTGTTGGGTGGTATCTCGATCGAACTCATCGATGCCGATCTGCGCCCTTATTCGAGTTTCGAATTCGTCGGAGAGTTGCAGGAATTCGCGCCGCGCCATCCCAAGCTTGAAGTGATCAGCTTCCGGGGGTGGCGCTCTGGCCCGGGTGGCGACGCCATCGACGTGCAGTTTTTCGGCTCTGACGTGAGCGTTCTCAAGGCCGCGTCCGAAGACTTGCAGGCCGAGCTGTCGAAATTTCCCGAAGTCTCGGCGCTGGAAGACAACCTGGCTTATGACAAGGAAGAGTTCATCCTGGACCTGACTGCACAGGGAGAGGCGCTGGGTTTCCGGATTGAAACGCTTGGTCGCGCCCTGCGCAATCGCCTGAACGGTATCGAAGCGGCGACTTTCCCGGACGGGCCACGCAGTGCCGAGATCCGTGTGGAACTGCCTGAAGGCGAACTGACGGCTGATTTCCTCGAGCGTACGCTCATGCGGTCTCCTGACGGGGTTTACGTACCGCTGGCCGACATCGTTTCGGTCGAGCGTGAATCCGGTTTCTCGACGGTTCGGCGCGAAAACGGTCTGAGGGTTGTTTCGGTCTATGGCGACATTTCCGAGGATGACCCGGCACGCGCGGCTGAAATCGAACGGGCGATGCAGGAAGAAATCCTGCCGAATATCGCTGCCGAACGGCAAGTCGAGTGGCGCATGTCGGGCCTCAGCGAACAGGAAAATGAATTCCTTGCCGAAGCCCGCACCGGTTTGATCCTGTGCCTGACAGGTATCTACCTTGTTCTGGCCTGGGTGTTCGCAAGCTGGACACGGCCTGTGGTGGTCATGGCAATCATACCTTTTGGCCTCGTTGGTGCGATCTGGGGCCACTACATCTGGGATGTGCCGCTTAGCATGTTCACGGTGGTCGGGTTGCTGGGCATGACGGGGATCATCATCAACGACTCGATCGTTCTGGTGACGACGATAGATGCGTATCAAAGAGACCGTGGTCTGGTTCCGTCCATTGTCGAAGGTGCAGCAGACAGGTTGCGTCCCGTGATGTTGACCACTTTGACCACGGTTCTTGGACTTGCACCGTTGCTTTACGAAGGCTCGCAACAGGCGCAATTCCTCAAGCCGACCGTGATCACGCTGGTTTACGGGCTTGGGTTCGGGATGTTGCTGGTTCTGATCCTGGTGCCTGCCCTGTTGGCGATCCTCAATGACGTGGCGCGTCCTATGACAGCCATGCGCCGTGCCGCGCGGGCACCCGACCGGGTGGTTCGCGGGGCGCTGGCGGCAACCGGGGCCGCATTGGCTGTTTGGTTCGGCCTGACGATGATTTGGCCCGCGGTTACAGGCGCACCGCTTGGCGTGCTGCAAGGCCTCTATGCGGGTGGAGATGGCATTGCGGTGCTGCGAATGGGGTTGGGTGCATTCCTGGCCGGGGCAATTCTGATCGTGGTCCTGAGCGTGATCCTGTCAGGTTTGCTTTATGGGCGGCTGACAAGATCGGCCGATGCCTGATCCGCGCGGATCGCGTGTTCCAAAAGGTCGATGACCCGCGCGCTCATCGGCAGGTCGCCCCGGCGTATCTGCTCGATAGCGAACCAGCGGGCATCCAGCGCGTCGTCACCAGCCTGTGGTTTGCCGGAGAGATAGCGGCAAGCAACGCCGACCAACAGGTAATGGGACAAAACCTGACCCGCCTTGTCGTGACGCAGCAGATCCAGATTTCTCAGGTAATGAGACGGTTCCGCAATCACCGAGGTTTCTTCCTGCAACTCGCGCTGCGCCGCCTGCAAAACGGTTTCACCCCACTCTACATGGCCGCCGGGGAACCCCCACAGCCCTTTGTCCGGCTGTTTGCTGCGCTGAACCAGAAGAACCTTGTCCCGATGCAGAACAACCGCCAACGCACCGATCTTGGGGGATTGGCTCATGCATTCAGCCCGCGCTACAGCCCAGAATATCCACCGCGTGGTCGGATCCCAGAACGGTGATCCGGATCTCGGATCGGTCCAGCGCAAAAGGTGCACCTGATGTGTGAATGATTTCCGCTTCGGCCACCAATGTATCCCCCTGCCTCTGAGATACGGGTTGCGAGGCCCATAGCAAAGGATTGCCGGGTTCGATCACGGCGACTTCTCGACCACCCGCGGACGGCATCGTCATCCGCGCCTCGATCCGCATCCCATCTTTCGTGGGCGTCAGGTTGCAGGTGGTCTTGGTGACACGGGCTTCGCGCGCGGAATAGGGCCTTTGCGCCATCGCTGCGGCAATCGCCGGGTTGCGATCAGCTTCGGCGTCCAGCGTGTGGTCGAAATCCAGGCGTTCCGGGATGCAAACGTCTTTGCAGACCCCCAGATCCATCCTGCCTTTCAGACGGACCGGTTTTGCCGG
Source organism: Ruegeria sp. H8 (assembly GCF_056532905.1). Lineage (NCBI taxonomy): Bacteria > Pseudomonadati > Pseudomonadota > Alphaproteobacteria > Rhodobacterales > Roseobacteraceae > Ruegeria > Ruegeria sp. H8. The sequence goes on from NZ_JBQFNY010000008.1 coordinate 73,113, forward strand.
GTTGCGCGGAGTGACCTTGATGGGCAGGACCAGCTGATTTTCATAGCCAATCGATTGTAGGCCATTCTGGTCAAAGACTTCGGGCGAGGGCCAGATGATTTCCACCTGGCCGACATTGCTGGATCGCTTCCAGTCGAACTCGGGCGGGATGCCGGAATCTCCTGGCGCGCGCCAGTAGGTCTTCCAGCCATCCTTGAGCGTCAGTTTCAGCGCGGACATATAGGTGCCGTTGGTCGTCCGTCCACCATCCAGAACATCCAGCCGAACCACGTTGTCCAAGTCTTGCGCGGCAACTGGAACGGACAGGCTCAGACACGCGAGCGCGGCGACGGCGGTGGGTTTGATCGGCATCTTCATACCCCATAAATGCGCGTCGATGGCGCGGATTCCAAGTCACGATCCGGTCACTGCGCTGAAATCTGTCGAAATACGGGTTGGTCTCTTGCAAACTGGGGTGCGGCAGGGCCATTGTTGACGTGAACTGACAAAGAGATGAAGGCTCATGGACCTGACCGGAAAACTGTTGATTGCGATGCCCGGAATGGGCGATCCGCGATTCGACCATTCGGTGGTGTATATGTGCAGCCATGGCGACGATGGCGCCATGGGATTGATCGTGAACAAGCCTTCGGATCTGCGAATCAAGACTTTGCTGGGGCAATTGAACATCGCCTGCCGTATCCCGGTAATCGGAGAGCGCCTTGTGCATTTCGGTGGCCCGGTCGAGATGTCGCGCGGATTTGTCCTGCACAGCGCCGATTATGAGGCCAATCTGCATTCGATGCATATTTCCGCGGATTTCAGCATGACCGCGACGCTGGATGTGCTTGAAGATCTGGCCTCTGGCAGCGGACCACTGAATTCGATGCTGACGCTGGGCTATTCCGGCTGGGGCCCGGGTCAGCTTGAGGACGAAATCGCGATGAACGGCTGGCTGACCACCGAAGCGACGACGAAACTTGTCTTCGACGTGCCTGATGACGAAAAATGGGAAGCTGCCTTGGCGACGCTCGGGGTGGACCCTCTGACGTTGTCCGCCAGCGCAGGCCGGGCCTGATCAGCTGTCGCGTGGCGCAGCGGCGCGGCGCAGCCTGTCGTTGATTGCGGCCCCCAATCCGGTGTTCGGGATCGGAGATACGGCAATGGGTCGGCCCGTCTCGTTCAACCTGTGAAGGGCTGCAAAGAGGTTCGCGGCCGCCTCGGTCAGACGTCCTTGGACAGACAGGTTCAGATCGCAATCCACCGCTCCAAAACCCAGCAGAACTTCATCCCCGCGACGTGCAGTGGCGTTCAGGCGGACCGGGGCGTCGGGCGCATAATGCGACTGCAACTGCCCCGGAGCGGTCAGCAGATCGCCGGATTGGTGCAGGTGCAGGTGCAGGTTCAGCACGCTTTCGATCCGGTCCAACGCAACGCCGCCCGGACGCAGCAATGTGGGCTCTCCGGCCAGACCGACAATGGTGGATTCCAGCCCCACCGCACAGGGACCGTCGTCCAGAACAGCCGCGATCCTTCCGCCAAGACCGGACCACACATGAGCCGCCGTCGTGGGGCTGATCTGACCCGAGGGATTAGCCGAAGGGGCCGCGACCGGTCCGTCAAAGTCGGCCAGCAGCGCACGCGCCGTCGGATGCGCAGGTACCCGCACGGCCAGAGTGTCCAGCCCGGCGGTCACCAGCGAGGAAACCCCGTGCCCTTCGCGCAACGGCAAAACCAGGGTCAGAGGACCGGGCCAGAAGGCCTGTGCCAGCTGCTCGGCCAGATCCGACCATTGCACAAAGCGCTGGGCCGCTTCGACCGAGGCGACATGGGCGATCAGCGGGTTGAAGCTGGGCCGTCCCTTGGCCTCGTAAATCGATGCGACGGCCTGTCCGTTGCGGGCGTCGCCGCCAAGGCCATAGACCGTTTCGGTCGGAAAAGCGACCAGAAGACCCTGGCGCAAAAAATCGGCAGCCTGCGCGATGCCGCCGGGATCTGCCGTCAATTCCTGTGTGCCGGATGAGATCATATCTGATGACGCCGCGTTTTGGTTGCCTGGAACTTGAGGTAAGGTACGTAATCGGTTCAGGCCCACACGCTTACCGGCGCTTGCATTTGATTCCAAGCCCGCCGATGTATTCTGATCCGTTAGACCCCGAGAGAAATCATGCCATATCGCGCCCCAATCTCAGATTACCAATTTCTGCTGGACCATGTCGTCGGGTTCGACCAGGTCGCCGCCACCGAGACTTTTGCAGATGCCAGCGCTGATGTCGTCACTGCCATCCTGACCGAAGCGGCCAAGATGAGCGAAGAGGTTCTGGCCCCGTTGCAGCGTGCCGGTGATCTGGAACCGGCGCGGCTTGAGAATGGCGTGCTGCGCAGCTCTCCGGGTTATGCCGATGGCTGGAAGGCGATTGCCGAAGGCGGGTGGATCGGGATCAGCGCTGATCCCCAATTTGGCGGAATGGGCCTGCCGATGGCTGTCACCACTGCCGTGAACGAGATGATGAGCGCCGCTTGCCTGTCGCTGCAACTTGCTCCGCTGATGGCGCAGGGCCAGATCGAGGCGTTGGAACACCACGCCAGCGACGAATTGAAGTCACTGTATCTGCCCAAAATGATTTCGGGTGAGTGGTCTGCAACCATGAACCTGACCGAAGCTCAGGCCGGATCGGATGTGGGCGCGCTGACCTCGAAGGCCGAGCCAAATGGTGATGGCACATACTCGGTGACCGGGCAGAAGATATTCATCTCCTGGGGCGACAACGACTTTGCTGAAAATGTCTGCCATCTGGTTCTGGCCCGTCTGCCGGACGGTGTGCCAGGCACCAAGGGCATTTCCTTGTTTTTGGTGCCGAAATACATCCCCGATGCGGATGGCAATCCCGGCGTGGCCAACGACCTGAAGGTTGTTTCCGTCGAACACAAGATGGGCCTGCATGGCTCGCCCACCTGCGTGATGCAATATGACGGTGCCAAAGGATGGCTTGTGGGTAAGGAACATGGTGGTATGGCGGCCATGTTCACCATGATGAACAACGCTCGCCTGGGCGTGGGTGGCCAGGGTGTGGGCGTTGCAGAAGGCGCCTATCAGCACGCTTTGGCCTATGCGCTGGAACGCAAGCAGGGCAGGACGCCTTCAGGTAAGATCATCGATCATGCGGATGTGCGTCGCATGATCATGGATATGCGCGCCGATATCTTTGCAGCTCGGGCTATTCTTCTGGCCAACGCGACCGCGATTGACATGGCGAAAGCCACCGGCGACGCCGATTGGGCCGCGCGGGCCGCGTTGTTGACGCCAATCGGCAAGAACTTTGGGGCCCGGACCGGGATACGCGTGGCCGAAACCGGCGTACAGGTGCATGGCGGAATGGGCTTTGTCGAAGAAACAGGCGCGGCGCAATATTCCCGCGATGTTCGCGTGACCGCGATTTACGAGGGAACCGACGGCATTCAGGCCATGGACCTTGTTGCGCGCAAAATGATGGATGGGGGCGAGGCGGCTTCGAACCTTCTGGACGAGATCGAAGAACAGGCCGAGCACGCGCGTACGACGATGCCCGATCTGGCCGGTCCAGTGTGGGAGGCGACAGAAACCCTGCGCGAGGCAACCGAATGGTTGGTGGCGCAAGACGACATGAACGACCGATTTGCAGGCGCAACGGCCTATCTTCAGGCGTTTGCCCGGGTTCTTGGCGGGCATTATCACTTGTCCGCGGCACTGGCTGATCCGGAAGGACCACGGGCCAAACTGGCGCGCTACTACATCAACGCCTTGTTGCCCGAGCATTCCGGGCTTCTGGCGCGGGTGCAAAGCGGCGCGGATGACCTCTTTTCGCTCAACCCCGATGAGTTGGCGGCGTGATGGACGGGGATCGCGTATCGGGGATCAGATATCCGTGGGCGGAACCGCCCGCGCCGGGTGAAGCCGTCGAAGTTGCCGAGGGTGTACTGTGGATGCGCCTGCCTCTTCCGATGGCGCTGGATCACGTCAATATCTACGCGCTGGACGATGGCGAAAGTTGGACGGTGATTGACACCGGGCTGTCGTCGAACAAGACGCGGCGTATCTGGGAAACCCTGATGGGCGGGCCTTTGAAAGGCAAACCGATCACTCGTGTGGTGGTGACGCATCATCATCCTGACCATGTCGGCAATGCCGGGTGGTTTCAGTCGGAACACGGGGCCGAGCTGGTCACAAGCCGCACCTCATGGCTGTTCGCGCGGATGCTGACGCTGGATGTGCAAGAGACATGGCCACAGGAAACGCTTGATTTCTATCGCAGCGCCGGCATGGCGCCCGAGGTTCTGAATGCGCGGATGAAGGATCGTCCGTTCAACTTTGCCGACACGGTTTACCCCATGCCGCTGGGCTTTGCCTGCATCAAGCAGGGCGACGTGATCCGAATGGGACGGCGCGACTGGGATGTGCATATGGGCAATGGCCACGCGCCGGAACACGCCACTTTCTGGAGCCGTGACGACAATCTGGTGTTGAGCGGCGATCAGATTCTCAGCTCGATCAGTCCCAATCTGGGCGTCTATGCCACGGAACCGATGGCCGATCCGGTTTCAGCGTGGCTGGAAGCCTGCGAGCGGTTGCAGACGCTTGCCCGGCCCGATCATCTGGTTCTGGGCGGGCACAAGCTGCCGTTTTCGGGCCTGCCGCTGAGGATGAAACAGCTGATCGACAACCACCACGGCGCGTTGGACCGCCTGTTGAAGCATCTGGATCAACCCAGAGCGGCCGCGGATTGTTTTCTGCCACTGTTCAAACGCACGATCCGCGAAGGCGAATATGGGCTTGCGCTGGTTGAGGCGGTTGCGCATGTGAATCATCTCTACCACATTGGTGCGGTAACCCGGACGCAACGCGCTGACGGGGCATGGCTGTATCAGCGCAAAGGGTAGAAGAATGCAGGACCAGATCGAAACCTCGGCCGAGGCCGCCGAAGCCGCCGCTTTGCCGCGGTGTCACGAGGTGCACGCGGATCCCAATGCCGAATCCGGAGCCAAGGACCTGCCCGAGGGGTTGAAGAAGCCTGTTGCCAACAAAAGCCCGGCGCAATGGGCATACGAGCGTCTGATCATGTATATCCAGAACTTTGAAAAGACTCTGGACGGCGATCACGAAGTCGCCATGGGCTTTACCGGCGGCGATGCCGGCGTCATGCGGATCGAAGGGATGGGGTATTTCGACCCCGACATGATCACTTTTTACGGATCTGACGGAACCGGGGCCCGCACGCAATTGGTGCAGCATGTCAGCCAGTTGAACGTGATGCTGCGCGCCCTGCCCAAATCGGTCGAGGACAAACCCGCCAACCGCATCGGTTTCCGTCTGGCGGCGGATCTGGAAGACAGCTGACTTGCAATTCACGCTTGCGCGCCTTTGAATGACTGCATCAGTCCGGAGGCGCCCACGTGACAAGATTTTTTCAAGCAGTAACACATGCCTATGTAGGTGCCTGGGAACGGCGCCGGGTCTTCGTGCCAATCTATATCGCTGTGCGATTGCTGCTGGTGGCGCTGATCGCGCCGGGTGTGGCTGTGGCTGTCAATCTGGCGGTCTCTCTGTCAAATCAGACCGCTCTGACCGATCAGGACATTGCGATGTTCCTGCTGTCTCCGGCAGGGTTCATCGCGGGTGTTGCGGTGCTCAGTCTGTTCTTGCTGGCCGAGGTGCTTGTGTTCGCGGTCATGGCCGGGTCCTTGCGTATGGGAGAAAATGACCCCTGGCGCGCAGGCAGCGCGGCACTGGCACTGAACCTGTCCCGCTTTCCGGCGCTGTTCGGATTTGCCGTTCGGTTCATCCTGCGCGTTCTGCTGCTCGCCTTGCCGTTTGTGGCCATCGCGGGGTTGATCGCATGGTGGACGCTGACGGAATATGACATCAATTATTACCTGACATTCCACCCTCCGGCCTTTCAGGTGGCCGTGGTTCTGATCGGACTTGTCGTTCTTGCGTTGGCATGGGTGTTGATCCGCCGACTGTCGGGATGGGCGCTGGCGTTGCATCTGGTCCTGTTCGAGGGGGCCTCACCACGCGGAGCATTCGCGAAAAGCGAACAAAAGATGGAAGGCAAGCGCGGGCGTTTGAAGATCGAGCTTGCCCTTTGGCTGGGACTGCGGCTTGTGATTGCGGCTTTGATTGCGGCGGTGGCCAGTCTGTTGTTTGCGGTTGTGCCCTTGCAGGAAGGCGGCAGCCTCAGACTGGCATTGATCCTCAGCCTGATCATTGCGGGGCTTTGGTCCCTGGCGGGCTTGGTTCTGGCGGCCACGGCGCTGGGCGCATTGGCGGTCTTGCTGGACGGTTTCTTTGAAGCTGAGACCAAGGACGTTCCCCATCCCGAACCCCGAAGGATCCGCGTGCCGGTTCTTGTCACTGTCGCGGCGGCCTTGGCCGCGTTGGGCGTTGGCTTCTGGCTTGGGCAAAGCTTGCTGGAACGCGTGCAGGCGCCGGATCAAGCCGAGGTCATCGGCCATCGGGGCGCTGCGGCTTTGCGACCTGAAAACACAATGGCCTCGGTCCTGAAAGCGATAGAAGATGGTGCGGACTGGGTTGAGATAGACGTTCAGGAAACGGCGGACGATGTGGTTGTCGTGGCCCATGACAGCGATTTCATGAAATTGGCCGGCGTCAACTTGAAGGTCTGGGATGCGACCATGCAGGATGTGGCTGATATCGACATCGGAAGCTGGTTCGGACCGGAATACGCCGCAGAGCGGACCCCGACCCTGCGAGAGGTACTGGAAGCGGCCAAAGGTAAGTCGAAGGTTCTTATCGAGCTGAAATATTATGGTCACGACGTCGATCTGGAAAATCGGGTGATCGGCCTTGTCGAAGAACTTGGGATGCAGAACGACGTTGCCACCATGTCGCTGAAATACCCGGCCGTGCAAAAGATGGAAAAGTTGCGGCCCGATTGGCGCTCTGGTGTGCTGGCGGCCACGGCCATTGGGGATCTGTCGGGGTTGGAAGGTGAATTTGTCGCCGTCAATGCAGGCATGGTTACACCCGGGCTGATCCGCAAAGTGCAGGACGCTGGTAAGGATATCTATGTCTGGACGGTGAATGATCCGTTGCAGATGTCCAGGATGGCCTCGATGGGTGTGGATGGTTTGATTACCGACCGCCCGGCCATGGCCAATGAGGTTTTGCGCGTCCGCGCTGAAATGGGGCCGGGCGAGCGGCTCTTGCTGTGGCTGGCAACCACCTTTGGATTGCAGGTCGATACAGAGGCGATGCGCGATGAAAGCCCTTAACATGGCGCTGTTTCTGTCTCTGCTGCCACTGTCGGCATGGGCACAGGATCTGATGCGCGGATTTGAGATGCCGGGCCACCGCGCCCTGATCGAGCAAAGCAAGGACGCCGAACTGACGCCGTTTGCAACCGATGGCTGTTCAGGCGGGTTGTCAGCCAGTTGGCGCTGGGTAGCAAAACAATTCCCACAGGTTGGCGCGCTATATCAAGAGCACCCGCCGTGGGAGTACTGCTGCGTCATCCACGACCGGGCATATCACAATGCTGGCGGTGCAGAGACAGCCAACGAAAGCTATGAGGCACGTCTGGCAGCGGATGACGCCTTGCATGCCTGTGTGGTGCAGCACGGAGACAACCATGCCGAGGACTATGCCGACCAGTACGACATGTCGCCTGAACAGATTCGCAGCGTGCACGCGATCACTGCGGATGCAATGTACGGGGCGGTGCGATTCGGTGGCGGGCCGTGCAGCGGCCTGCCCTGGCGGTGGGGGTTCGGGTATCCCGGTTGTTCGGTTCTCAAGTAACAGCGTCCTGCGCGCGAATGACGTGGTGACAGGCGTTCTGTTTTCTATTATCCAACAGATCAAACACGCGAATTGGGAATCTGAGACTCATGGCTGAACACAAGCACGGCGAAATGGACATCACGGTCCAAACCAAGACATTCAACGGTTTCATCAAGGCCACCACGTGGTGTGTGGTCGCCATTGCCTTCCTGTGCCTGTTCTTGGCGGTTTTCGCCTCCTAATCATTTCGGGGGCTGACTTGTTCAGGATATTGATTGCCTGCTTGCTGGCAGCGACAGTGGCGGGCTGCGCCAATTCGAACCGTCCACAGGCGGATCGGAACGAGATCGTGTCCCGGTCCTACCGTGATCCGGGGCCAGCGACCCTGACGCTGTACACAATGATTAACACACGCACCGGATCGGGCGCGCATACGTCGTTGATGATCTCGGGCAGCGAGCGTGTGATCTTTGACCCTGCCGGTTCGTTCCGGGCGGATGTGGTTCCGGTGAAGGATGATGTGCTTTACGGCATTACCCCGGCGGTCGAACGAGCTTATCGCAGCTCGCACGCGCGCGAGACGCATTATGCCCGCATACAGACCATTCAGGTGAGCCCGCAACAGGCTGAAATCGCCTTGCAACTGGCAAAGCAATCCGGTCCGGTCGCCGGAGCGTTCTGCACTAACTCGACTTCTCAACTGTTGAAGCAGGTGCCGGGGTTCGAGCAGATTGATGTGACGTTCTATCCGGTAAACCTGTCGGAACAGTTTGCGCAGATTCCGGGCGTCGTGACCGAAGAATATCGGGAAAATGACGATGCGGATCTGCAAAAAGGTTTGGCGGCAAACAATGCGCGTCTCAACCAGCTCGACGCTGTCTCAACTCAGTAGATAAAGCAGACCATAGAGTGTGGCGGCCCCGGAAAAGATGGCCGCTATCACGTTTTTGCTGATCACTCCGACCGCCAGGGCAACGGCTGCCGCCGACATACGTGGCAGATCAGGCTGCCCTTCGGTGGCAGAGGGCCAAACGACCAGCGGTGCGATCAATGCGGGAAGGATGGCCACCGCTGTATATCGCAGGTGACGCAGCAGCCAAGGCGGCATCGGGCGATCACCTACAAAACCGATAAAGACAAAGCGCAGCGCATAGCTGCCGATGGCAAGCCCGATGATAATGGTCCAGATGGTGACGGAATCGGGCTGTGTCATTGTCGCGTCTTTCTGCGTTCGAGGATCAGTTCCGCCTGTGCTCCGGCAACCATTCCAGCGCATCCGGCGATCAACAGACCCAGATTGAACGGGATTACGACGGTAAACAACGATACCGTGATGGCCACAAGGGCCGCGACCACATGTGCAAAGGTCCGCATCATCGGCCCTATCATGGCCAGAAAGGTGATAGGCAGGGCAAAATCCAGCGCCCAGCTTTCCGGTATTTGCGCACCCAGCACCGCGCCTAGATAAGTGCTCAGAATCCAAAGCGGTGTGATCGGCGTGACAGAGCCCACGAAATAGGCCATGCGTAGTGGCACTGACAGGTCGGGCTCTTTCTCGAACCGCACGATCGAGCAGGCATAAGATTGATCCACGGTCAGATATGCCGCAAAGGCACGCTGCCACATGGGCGCGGAACCCAGGTAAGGTGTCAGTGATGCGGAATACATCGCCATGCGCAGATTCACGGCCAGCGCCGAGATTATGATGATCACGGTCGGGGTGTTGTCTTGCAACAATTGCAACGCCGCGAATTGCGCGGCACCTGCAAAAACGGTCGATGTAAAGGCCATCGTCTGGACAAGGGTCAACCCGGCCTCCGTCGCAAAAACACCAAACAGAAGGCCAAAGGGCACGGCGACGAAGATAAACGGCGTCCCGTCCCGAAAACCTTTCCAGAAGTATGACTTGGATGTGGCAGAGGCCATGGCTAAATCCTATGGTGATTCATGCAGCAGTAACTGTCTTGGGAAGGGGTTGCAATTGGCCACGGAATTCGATCTGTCGGACTATCTTATCGCCCCTGATCCGGGTGCGATGCGCCTGACCCGAGCGGTCGAGGGTGTGGATCAGAACGGTGAAATCAGCCAGATATCCGTGGTCGAGGAACGCCCGCTGACGATCTTCCTCAATTCGCAGGAAATCGTGACGGCGATGACGATTGGCGATTATCCCGAATATCTTGCGCTGGGCTTTCTGCGCAATCAGGGGATGCTGCTGTCGGATGACGAAATCACGCGCGTGGAATATGACGACGATCTTGAAACCGTGATCGTCCGAACCGCGCGCGAAACATCGTATGAGGACAAGCTGAAGAAAAAGACCCGCACCAGCGGGTGTGCCGTGGGTACTGTGTTTGGCGACATGATGGAGGGCCTGGAAGACGTGCAGCTGCCGCAGGTTCAGGTGCGCACCTCCTGGCTGTATGATCTGGCCTCGAAGATCAACCGCACTCCGTCGCTGTACCTCGAAGCCGGAGCGATTCACGGCACGGTCCTGTGCCGTGAAAACCGCCCGCTGGTCTATATGGAGGACGTGGGCCGCCACAACGCCGTCGACAAGATCGCTGGCTGGATGCTGTCAGAAGGAGAGAGTGCGGCGGACAAGATCCTCTATACCACTGGTCGCCTGACATCCGAGATGGTGATCAAAACGGCAATGATGGGGATTCCGGTACTTGCGTCCCGCTCGGGCTTCACCGCCTGGGGCGTCGAGATCGCGCGCGAGGTCGGGCTGACGCTGATCGGGCGGATGCGCGGCCAGCGCTTTGTCTGCCTGTCGGGTGAGGATCGCCTGCTGCGCGACGTGGACCCGTCAACCGTTGCTGTCGAAGACAGGAAACACCGCCGGAAAAGTGCAGGATGATTTTGGAAACCCTTAGACTTTTTTTCCTGTTTGTTGTTGCAGTCAGTATCTTGCCGCTGAGCATTCTTGCTGCGCGAAACTACGCACGCAGCAAACGGACCATCGTAGAGGGCATGGCGCGGTTGGACGAAGAAACTCTGGATCGATTGGGGTGGGAGGCAAGAGAATACATCGGCCCATTCGACCTGTTTGCCCCATTCCGGATGGGATGGGCAGCTTGGGGATTGGCGGTGCAAAAACAAAGTGCCGTATTGCAACGTATCCTTCTTCAAGGTTTGCCAGACTCAGTCGTTTTGCCAAGTGAAATCAGACGATCACTTCGCAGGTATCGGTGCTTTTTCTGGTCGTTTTTCGCGCCTGTGACAGTTTTGGTGCTCTTTTTCGCTTTCATTCGCTTGAGCCACGTCTTGGCCGGTTTTTCCGGACTTCCTTTGAGCCTGTGTTTCATTTTGCTGGGTGCGGGCAACGGGGTTTGGATTTTCACACCGCTGGAGAAATTCCGAAAATGGCCCGACATCGAGGACCCATCATGACCAAACCGCTTGGCATCATTCTTGCAGGCGGGCAGGCCACCCGTATGGGCGGCGGCGACAAGGGCCTGTTGCAGATCGGGGGGCAGAGCCTGCTGTCTCATGTGATCAACCGGCTTGCGCCACAGGTCGATGGGCTGGCGCTGAACGCCAATGGCGACCCTGGGCGGTTCGCTGATCTGGGCCTGCCCGTCCTGCCTGATACGATCGAAGGGTTCGCCGGGCCTCTGGCCGGTGTGCTGGCCGGGCTCGACTGGGCGGCAGAGCAGGGGGCGGACAGCATCGTGACAGCTGCCGCGGACACGCCCTTTTTCCCGCGCGATCTGGTGGCGCGACTGACGCAGGCTGCGGAAGGGCAGGTACACCCATTGGTCTTGGCCACCACGCCGCGTACGGGTGACGAGGCGCTGAAATCCGGTGGCGGCAAGCGGGTCAACCGACACCCGACATTCGGGCTTTGGCCCGTTGCGCTGCGCGATGATCTGCGGGCGGCGCTGATGGACGGGTTGCGCAAGGTGGTGCTGTGGACCGACAAACATGACGGGCGCGAGGCTTTGTTCAGCGCCGACCCGTTCGATCCTTTCTTCAACGTCAACACGCCTGAAGATCTGGATCGCGCCCGAACCTTGTTGGAGCAGGCATGAGGGTTTACGGCGTCACGGGCTGGAAGAATGCCGGCAAAACCGGGCTGATGGAACGGCTGGTGGCCGAGATCACCAGCCGGGGCTTTACGATCTCTACGGTCAAGCACGCGCACCACAGCGTCGATGTGGATCAGCCGGGCACCGACAGTCACCGGCACCGCGTTGCGGGCGCCAGCGAGGTGCTGCTTGCCTCGGGGCAACGTATTGCTTTGATGCAGGAATTGCGGGGCGCGCCTGAACCGCCGCTGGCCGAGCTGCTGGCGCGGCTCTCGCCGGTCGATCTGGTGTTGGTCGAAGGGTTCAAGCGCGAGGACCACCCCAAGATCGAAGCGTATCGCGTTGAGGCTGGCCATGCGCTGATGGCACCTGAAAATGGCACCATCCGCGCGGTGGCCAGCGACACTCCGCTGGATCTGGACCGCCCGGTCTATGATCTGGATGATACTGCCGGGATTGCTGAATTCATCCTGAAAGAGGCCGGTTTGTGAGCCTGTTCCAGACCTTTGCAATGGTGGATTGGTCTGGCGGAAACGACACCGGGCCGACCCCGCGCAAGGATGCGATCTGGGCCTGCATTGTACGAAACGGAAAAGCGCTTGCCCCCGAATATCTGCGCAACAGGCGGATAGCCGAGCAGAGGTTGGATGCTCTGATCCGCGCCGAACTTAAGGCCGGTCGCCGTCTGCTTCTTGGGTTCGATTTTCCTTTTGGATATCCTTGCGGCTTCGCACGGGCGATGACCGGAACGGACGATCCGCTGGCGTTGTGGGATTGGTTCGACCAACAAATCGAGGATTCTCCGAAGGCCAACAACCGCTTTGATCTGGCGGGTCGGATCAACCTTCAGTTTGACGGCCGTGGTCCGTTCTGGATGAATGGATTGCGCCGAGATATTGACGGCCTGCCGCGTACCAAATCGGACTATTCCAACCCGTTCCCGAACCGTCGTGTCGTTGAGACTCTGGCAAAAGGAAGCTTCACCTGCTGGCAGATGGCAGGGGCAGGCGCGGTTGGTGGCCAAGTCATGATGGGGCTGCCGATTCTAAACCGGCTTCGCCATCGGTTTGCCGGGCAAATCTCGGTCTGGCCGTTTGAACCGCTGGATAAACCAGTCGCCTTCGTGGAAATCTGGCCGTCTCTGACCTTGGGCGCGCCTCCGGAAGGGCGGATCAAAGATGCCTGGCAGGTTGAACAGGCCGCCTTGACTCTGTCGGGTTTGACAGAGCAGGAGTTGGATGCGCAATTGAACGTCTCAGCGGCAGAGGAAGGTTGGATATTGGGTGTGCCTCAGGACAAGCCGAACATAGCCCCGCCCCCGTTGCGGAACGATTGTTTTGCCTTGCCCGCCGGGGTCAACTGGACACCGGTGGATGAGGCGCTGGCCTATTTGCGTGACAGGCTGCACCCGATTACCGCATCTGAGACGATGGCGCTGACCAAGGCGTGCGGGCGCGTTCTGGCCGGGGATGTGGTCGCCCGACGTTCGAACCCGCCGCAACCGAATACTGCCGTGGATGGGTACGGGTTTGCCGGTCCCGTCGCTGATGGCCCGCAGATCATGCCATTGATTGACGGGCGCGCGGCGGCAGGGATCCCGTTCGACGGTGACGTGCGTGAAGGTTGGGCCTTGCGCGTGCTGACGGGGGCGGCGCTGCCTGCCGGTGTCGACACGGTCATTTTGGAAGAGGATGTCACGGTCAAGGACGGCCACATAGCCTTCCACGGCCCGCTGAAAAAAGGCGCCAACACACGGCGCGCCGGAGAAGATGTGGCCGCAGGCGATGTCGCCCTTCCTGCCGGGCGCAGACTGACCCCTGCCGATCTTGCGCTGCTGTCTGCCGTGGGGATCGCCGAAGTCAACGTGCGCAAACCGCTTCGCGTGGCCGTGGTCTCTACGGGTGATGAATTGGTCGAAGCCGGAGAGAGCGCTGGTCCGGGTCAGATTTTCGACGCCAATCGCCCGTTGGTGCTGTCCTTGATCGAACGTATGGGGTTCGTGCCCGTGGATATGGGGCGTGTTTCGGATGATCGGGACGCCTTGCGGGATCGATTGGATCAGGCCGCGGAACAGGCGGATGTGATTTTGACCAGTGGTGGCGCGTCAGCGGGTGACGAAGACCATGTTTCGGCCCTGTTGCGTCAGGCCGGAGCGATGCAGCACTGGCGCATTGCGTTGAAACCCGGGCGGCCGCTGGCTTTGGGTTTGTGGTCTGGCGTGCCGGTGTTTGGCTTGCCCGGAAATCCGGTTGCCGCCATGGTCTGTACGTTGATCTTCGCGCGTCCGGCCTTGGGGCTGATGTCCGGCGAAGGCTGGGCTGAACCGCAAGGTTTCGAAGTGCCTGCCGCCTTTGAAAAGCGCAAGAAGCCCGGTCGCCGGGAATATCTGCGCGCCCGAATGCGGGATGGGCGGGTCGAGGTCTTCCACTCGGAAGGATCAGGCCGGATCAGTGGCCTCAGCTGGGCTGAAGGGTTGGTCGAAATCGAGGACGGTGCGCGTCATGTCAAACCGGGCGATATGGTCCGGTTCCTTCCGTATGGAAGTTTCGGGTTGTGACGGTCACGATTTCCAGAGGGTTCGCCGATCAGGAACGCGCGCAAGCGGCGGCACTGTTCTGGCAGGCATTTGCGGCCAAGCTGGGCAAAGTCATGGGGCCGGACGAAAAAGGATTGGCTTTCTTTGAACTCGCATTGAACCCGGATTTCGCGCTGGTTGCACGGGATGAAACGGGCCGGATGCTGGGTCTGGCAGGTTTCAAGACACGTGACGGCTCTTTTGCGGGGGGCAATATGTCTGATCTGGCGCAGGTCTATGGCTGGTTCGGGGCGACTTGGCGCGCCTTGGTTCTGAGCGTGCTGGAGCGCGAACTGAAACCGGGCGTGTTCCAGATGGATGGCATTTTTGTCGCTGCCGAAGCGCGCGGCAAAGGAGTGGGCACGGCATTGCTGAATGCCATCAAGTCCGAGGCCCGCAACCGCGACATGTCAGAGGTTCAGCTTGATGTCATCGACACGAACCCCCGCGCCCGCAGCCTTTACGAGCGCGAGGGGTTCCAGCCTGTGGGTCAAGAAAAAACCGGACCGCTGAAGTATCTGTTCAATTTCAGCAGCGCGAACAAAATGTCGTGGATTGTCGGGTCGGATTAATCAAACGTGCCCGCCACGCGACCCAGCAACATGAATGCGCGGGCCGTTCGGGTTTCACCCAGTTCACTCAGTTCCGCATCGCTTGCCGTGGGTTCGAACTCGGCCATCATCTTGTCAAACCGGCGCAGGAAATGGTGCGCGGCGTCGCGGAAAATCGGATCCTGTTTCATCCGGGCTGCCGTCAGCGCAAGTGAGGATCTGTCGCGTACGCCGCCCAGCGCCGCCACGGCGCGCCCGCGTGTACCTTGGGCGAACTGGCGCCAGATTTCTGGCCGGGCCTTGTCGGGCCGCAGGTCATCCATGTAGATGCCTTCCTGGCTGAGCAGCGTCAGAACATCCTGCGAAGCTTGCACAAGCTGTGCCGTCTTGCGGTCCTTCAATGCAACACGCAGCGCATTGAACCCCTCGGTGTCATCCTGCGTTTCGGGGAAGTTCAGGGCGCGGATGAAAACCTCGGTACTCAGCGGTGGTGTGATCTCTTCCGCAGGTGTGCCCAGTTCCAACGAGGTCTGGTCGCCCTGAGAGGAACTCTGCGTGGCCGTAGCAGAACGCGCCGTGCGTTTGGTCGAGAACGTCGCCAGGGCGTCTTCGGTTTTCCGTGTGGCCGCAGCGATTTCATCCAGCTTTTTGGTAACCGCAGGTTCATAGGTGCTGGAGGCGCGCTGCTGCTGCGCCACATAGGCCTGCCGGATCGCGTCGATTGCCGTTTGCAACCGCGCACTTTCCTCTCGCATCACCCGGCTGGCGCGCATCGCGGTGGCCGCAACCCAGATCATCGCCACGGGCATGAACACGGCCAGAAAGGCGACGACAAAGCCACCGTTCTGCCCCTGACCGGGCAGCACGAGAAAGACGACCGACACCACCAGCCAGATCAGGCTGAGCACCAGTGCGGCAATCTCGATTTCGGTGACAGCCGGAGTCTTCGGGCGATCATAGATGCCCAGCGACGTCGGCTTTTCGGTTTCCGGGTCAGGTTTTGGCCCCGACATTACATGCGCTCCGGTCAGGCGTACTCGATACTCAGGATTTCGTAAGAGCGCACGCCGCCGGGTGTGCGCACTTCGACACTGTCCCCTTCATCTTTGCCGATCAGGGCGCGGGCGATGGGGGATTTGATGTTCAGCAGGCCGTTTTCGATATTGGCCTCGTATTCACCAACGATCTGCCAGGTCTTTTCTTCATCGGTATCTTCATCGACCAATGTGACTTTTGCGCCAAATTTGACCGCACCCGACAATTTTGCCGGGTCGATGACATCAGCCAGCGACAGAATACCTTCCAGTTCCTTGATGCGACCTTCGATGAAGCCCTGTTTTTCACGGGCAGAATGATATTCGGCGTTTTCCTTCAGGTCGCCCAGCTCGCGCGCCGAGGCGATGGCTTCGATGATCGCCGGGCGTTCAACGGATTTGAGGTTCTTCAGCTCAGCCTCGAGCGCGGCATTGCCCGCAGGCGTCATCGGGATCTTTTCCATACTCTCTACGTCCACGCATAAATTGAGTCGCCCCGCCGCACAGGAGCGTCGGGGCGAATGTTAGATTGGCAGTTACCTGACCCAAATGCCACGTGAATTGCAAGAGGTGACAGCGTCAGCAGCGATCAATTCGCGACTTCGCGCCGTTTTGATTTGGGGTGTGGCCTGTGCCGATGATCGGGATGCCGCGACCTGCGCCAACGCTGCGATGGGGTGCAAAGCCAAATCATCTCAATCATATTGCACCACTTCGAACTCGATCCCGTTGTCATCGCGAAAATAGAACCGGCGCCCTGGTTCGTAATCCGCATGGTTGTGGGGCTCGAATCCTGCCTTGCGAACCTTGTCTTCGGTGGCATCGATGTCTTCGACCAGAACACCCACGTGGTTCAGCCCGCCGATCACATCATAGCTGCTTTCATCCGACTGCTTCGGGTCGTCAGGTTTGTACAGCGCCAGATACGTATGGGCCGAACCGACATGCACGGTGTATCCGCCGGCAATTGCGGGGCCTTCCCAACGGGTTTTCCAGCCAAAGACCTTTTGCATCCAATCGGCCGAGGCCTTCGGGTCGCGGACAGTGAAGTTGGTGTGTTCAAGCGTCGCCATCATGGGATCTCCTGTGTTTTTTGGCTTGTCCCGACTCAGCGTAATTTCTAAACCTAACTTTAGGTCAAGGAATTTTTCATGAGGGTTTGATGGCGGCATCAGAGGGGCTGGCGATTGGCGCATTGGCCCGGCGCACAGGTCTGGCCGTGTCGGCCATCCGGTATTACGAAGCACAGGGTCTGATTTCGCCCTGGCGCAACGCGGGCGGACAGCGGCGCTATCAGCGGGCCGATATTCGGCGGCTGAGCTTTGTCATGATTGCGCAGCAGTTCGGCCTGACCCTGCCGGAAATCCGTCAGGTGCTGTCGGGCCTGCCCGGAAACCGCACGCCGACGCCTCAGGACTGGAAGGCGATCAGCGTACAGCTGAGGGCCCATCTGGATCAGCGAATCGACACCCTAAAGCGGTTGCGCGACAATCTGGATGGCTGCATCGGATGCGGGTGTCTGAGCCTGCCGAAATGTGCGCTCTACAACCCCGATGACCGGGCAAAATCGCATGGTAGCGGTCCCAGGTACCTGATGGGGGATGCACCAGAGGGGTGATGTGTCGAATAGCGCCCTTGTTACGCCGTGTTTCGATTGACCAATGTCTTTCCGACCATGTAATCAGCCGTGAAACAAAATTGCGCAGATCATGCGGTGACAGCGCCAAATCGGAAAGTTAGCTAAGGAGCCCGCGATGGCCGAGATTGAACGCGAAGCGATGGAATACGATGTGGTGATCGTGGGTGCAGGTCCTGCGGGCCTGTCGGCGGCCATCCGTCTGAAACAGCTGGATGCCGACCTGAACGTTGTCGTTCTGGAAAAGGGCTCCGAGGTTGGCGCGCACATCCTGTCGGGCGCGGTTCTTGATCCCTGTGGTCTGGATGCACTGATCCCGGATTGGAAAGAAAAAGGCGCGCCGCTGAATGTGCCCGTGAAGGACGACAAGTTCTACATGCTGGGTGAAGCGGGCCAGGTCCGTATCCCGAACTTCCCGATGCCGCCGCTGATGCACAATCACGGCAACTACATCGTTTCGATGGGCAATGTGTGCCGCTGGATGGCGGAACAGGCCGAAGAACTGGGTGTCGAGATCTTTCCGGGCATGGCGTGCTCGGAAATGGTCTATGGCGACAATGGCGAAGTCAAGGGCGTGGTAGCAGGCGTTTTTGGCCTTGAGGCAGACGGTTCCTATGGCCCCAACACCGAACCGGGGATGGAGCTGCACGGCAAATATGTCTTCCTGTCAGAAGGTGTGCGCGGGTCGCTGTCCAAGGAAGTAATCGCCAAATACGACCTGTCTGCCGGCAAAGAGCCGCAGAAATACGGTGTCGGCATGAAAGAGATCTGGGAGATCGACCCTGCCAAGCACAAGGAAGGCAGCGTGACGCACACGATGGGCTGGCCTTTGGGCAGCAACGCGGGCGGCGGATCCTTCATCTATCACCTTGAGAACAATCAGGTTTACGTCGGCTTCGTGGTTCACTTGAATTACAAGAACCCGCATCTGTACCCCTATATGGAGTTCCAGCGCTTCAAGCACCATCCGATGGTGGCCGATCTGTTGAAAGGCGGCAAGCGGGTCGCTTACGGCGCCCGTGCGATTACGGAAGGCGGCTATCAGTCGATGCCGAAACTGGTCGCGCCGGGCGTGGCGCTGTTGGGCTGTTCGGCGGGCATGGTCAACGTGCCGCGCATCAAAGGCAACCACAACGCGATGCTGTCGGGCAAAGCTGCGGCCGAGGCTGCTTTCGAAGCGATCAAGGCCGAGCGTTCGGGCGATGAGCTGACGGCTTACGAGACCGAAGTTCGCAATGGCGCGATTGGTTCCGACCTGAAAAAAGTTCGCAATGTCAAGCCGATGTGGTCGAAATGGGGTCTGACCGCCAGCCTGATGTTGGGTGGTCTGGACATGTGGACCAACACGTTTGGCTTTTCGCTGTTCGGTACGCTGGGCCATGGCAAGAACGATGCGGAATCGACCGAGGATGCCAGCAAGCACCAGCCAATCGATTATCCAAAGCCGGATGGAACGCTGTCTTTCGATCGTCTGACGAATGTCTCGTTCGCAGCGACAAACCACGAGGAAAGCCAGCCCTGCCATCTGCGTCTGGCCGATCCCGAGATCCCCGTGAAGGTCAACCTGCCCAAATACGACGAGCCGGCGCAGCGGTATTGCCCGGCGGGTGTGTATGAAGTGGTCGAGGATGAGGGCGACCCGCGATTCGTCATCAACTTCCAGAACTGCGTTCACTGCAAAACCTGCGACATCAAGGATCCCAGCCAGAACATCACCTGGACCACACCGCAGGGCGGCGACGGTCCAAACTATCCGAACATGTAAGCAAAAAACGGGCAATGGCGGCGCTGTGAAGGCTCTGCCATTGCCTCTTGCCTGCCGAAGCCCTAGCTTACCCATCAGTCAACGATAGCAAGGCAGGATTTCGGTGTTTTCCCTGGTTCGTCGCGCGGCTTTGTCCGTGCTGTTCATGTCGTCGGTCGCGGTTCCGGCCTTTTCGGAAACGGGCGCCGGGTCTTATCTGGCCGGGCGGCAGGCGATTTACGAAAACGACTATTCTGCCGCTGAAAGATATTACGCTCAGGCCCTCAGGTTTGATCCCCAAAATGCGCTGTTGCAGGAAAGCGTTGTCGTTGCACGCATCGCGTTGGGGGAAGTGGCGCGCGCGCTGCCGATCGCCCAGCAGATCGAGGAAGCCAACCTGCCCAGTCAGGCTGCGCGTATGGTGATCTCGGCCAATCTGATCGCCGATGGGAAATTTGACGACCTGCTGGCCCGCGACCCTGAAACACAGGGAGTTGGCCCCCTTGTTGACGGCCTGATGATCGCCTGGGCCCATCTGGGACAGGGTGAGATGACCAAGGCGATGGAACAGTTCGATTCCGTCGCGACACAGGATGGCCTCAGGGAATTCGCGCTTTACCACAAGGCGATGGCATTGGCGTCTATCGGTGATTTCGAAGGCGCCGAGGCAATACTTGCCGACAATGATGGAACGGTTGCCCGGTTCTCTCGTCGTGCCGCCTTGGCCCGCACCGAGATTCTGTCGCAGCTGGATCGCAACGAAGACGCCATTCAGTTTCTGGACGATGTGTTCGTGGCGGGAAGTGACCCGACCATCGAGGCGTATTTGAGCCAGTTGGCGGCGGGTGAAACACTGCCGTTCACCCATGTCCGATCCGCTCAGGACGGCATGGCCGAGATTTTTTTCACCGTCGGTGCCGCATTGAACAGCGAAGCTTCGGCCGATTACGTTCTGCTGTACGCACGCTTGGCCAGTTTCCTGCGCCCCGATCATGCGGATGCCATTTTGCTGAGCGCGGATCTGCTGGACAACTTGCAGCAATATGATCTGGCGGTTGAGGCATACCGCCTGGTCCCGGCGGACAGCAACGATCACCACGCGGCCGAATTGGGCCGGGCCGAAGTTCTGGACCGTTCGGGAAAAACCGACGCGGCCGTCGAGGTGTTGCAGAACCTGGCTGCGCAAGATCCTGATTTTCCGGGTGTGCATGTCGCTTTGGCAGACTTGCAGCGCCGACAGGAAAACTATGCCGCTGCCGTGGCCTCTTATGACACTGCGATCGCGCTGACGGACAGCGCGGCGGGTGGAAATTGGTTCCTGCATTATGCTCGTGGAATCAGTCATGAAAGGCTGAAGCACTGGGACCAGGCCGAAGCTGATTTCCGCCGGGCGCTGGAGCTGAACCCGGATCAGCCTCAGGTTCTGAATTATCTGGGGTATTCGCTGGTTGAGCGCAAAGAAAAGCTGGATGAAGCATTGAATATGATCGAGCGCGCAGTAGCTGCGCGTCCGGACAGTGGCTATATCGTGGACAGTCTGGGCTGGGTTCTGTTCCGTCTGGGGCGTTACGACGAGGCCGTCGAACACATGGAACGTGCGGTTGAGCTGATGCCGGTGGATCCGGTGGTCAACGATCACCTGGGTGACGTCTATTGGGCTGTCGGGCGCGCGCGCGAGGCCGAGTTTCAGTGGAGCCGCGCCTTGTCCTTCATCGACCCGGAAGACACGGACGGCGAAGCCGATCCGGATCGAATCCGGCGCAAGATCGAAGTCGGGCTGGATGCCGTTCTGGCCGAAGAAGGTTCGGAGCCATTGAAAGTCGCCAATGGAAATTAAGGCGTTTGCGCCCGCCAAGATCAACCTGACCCTTCATGTGACTGGCCGTCGAGACGACGGCTATCACCTGTTGGATTCGTTGGTTGTATTCGCCGATCTGGGTGATCGGCTGACATTCACCCCCGGCCCCGAATTGTCCATGGACGTTCGCGGCGAGTTTGCCGACGGAGTCCCCACGGACAGCCGAAACCTGGTCTGGAGGGCGGCAGAAGCTGTCGGTTGGACCGGTCATATCCAACTGACCAAGTCCCTGCCCCATGGGGCGGGCATTGGCGGAGGGTCGTCTGATGCCGCGGCCACGCTTGGGGCCCTGGCAGATCAGGGCCACGACCTCCCGCAGGGCCTGCCGTTGTCATTGGGGGCGGATGTCCCCGTCTGCCTGGAAGGTCGGGCGATCAGAATGCAGGGCATTGGCGATCGTTTGACGGCGGTGAACCTTCCGCACCTGCCCGCCCTTTTGGTCAACCCGAATGTACAGGTGCCCACCGGCGCCGTTTTCAACGCGCTGGCGTCCAGAGGCAACCCGCCAATGCCTGAAAGCACACCTGAGTTTGAAAGTGCCGATGAGTGCGCCCAGTGGCTGCGCAATCAACGAAACGATCTGCAAGTGCCCGCCATGAACGTCGCACCTGAGATTGATCAGGTGTTGGACGAGTTGCAGATGACCAATCGCGCGCTCGTGGTGCGCATGTCAGGGTCAGGATCAACCTGTTTTGCGCTCTATCCGACGATGAAAGACGCGCATTTCGCGGCCTATGAGATCGGCGCAGCCCATCCCGATTGGTGGTGCCGCGCCACACAGCTCAATTGAGACGTGAAACCACGTAGTCGGCCAATTCGCGCAACAGGCTGCGAATCTCATGATCCGGCAGTACCTCCAGCGACGCCTTGGCTTTGTTGGCCCAGCCCAAAGCGT
Organism: Ruegeria sp. H8; assembly: GCF_056532905.1. Taxonomy (NCBI): domain Bacteria; kingdom Pseudomonadati; phylum Pseudomonadota; class Alphaproteobacteria; order Rhodobacterales; family Roseobacteraceae; genus Ruegeria; species Ruegeria sp. H8. Next base: position 95,199 of record NZ_JBQFNY010000008.1, read on the forward strand.
CTTGCCGGGTTTCTTCCAGCGTGGCGTATTTGTTCATCAGGCCCAGCGCCTGATCCAGATCCCCATCCTGTTGGCGGCCCTTTTCGATCGTGCGCTCCCAGAAGGCGCGTTCTTCGGGCGTGGATTGCGCCACGGCTTTGATGACGGGCAGGGTCAGTTTCCGTTCACGGAAGTCATCGCCAACATTCTTCCCGGTCGCTTTGCTGTCGCCCTGATAATCCAACAGGTCATCGGCAATCTGGAACGCGATGCCCAGTGAATCGCCATAGTCGAAAAGCGCTTTGACCTGCTCTTCCGAGGCGCCTGCGATCACGCCGCCCACTTCGGTCGCGGCTGAAAACAATGCAGCCGTCTTGCCGCGTACGACCTGAAGATAAACGTTTTCATCCGTGCGCAGATCGGTTGCGGCCGTCATTTGCAGCACTTCGCCTTCGGCAATGGTTGCAGAGGCATTGGCCAGGATATCCAGAACGCGCAGCGAGCCCGTTTCCACCATCAGCTGGAAACTGCGTGAAAACAGGTAATCGCCAACCAGAACGCTGGATTTGTTGTCCCAAAGCAGATTGGCGGTCGGGCGGCCCCGTCGCTGTGCGCTTTCATCCACGACGTCGTCATGCAGCAGGGTGGCGGTGTGAATGAACTCGACCGTCGCAGCAAGGCGCACATGGTGGTCGCCGGAATAGCCAAACAGGCGTGCTGCGGCCAGTGTCAGCATCGGGCGCAGGCGTTTTCCACCTGCTTCGACCAGATGCCGCGTCACTTCCGGGATGCGTGGCGCATGGTCCGACGCCATCCGCGTGCGGATCAGCCCGTTCACGGCTTCCATCTCGCCCGCCAGAATTTCAGCCAGACGCTCATGCGGTTTTGAGATCATGTCGACGGTCATCACACTCCTGATACAAGGCTCGACTTTCGCCTCGCCTTGCCCTTACATCCATCCCCATGAAAGAACTGTTGCGCAGTACCGATCCGACAATCCTGGCCTTTGCATCCGCTCTCCTTGAGGGCGAGGATATAGACTGCTTTCAGATGGACGTAAATATGAGCATCCTCGAAGGTGGTATCGGGATCTTTCCCCGTCGACTGATGGTTCGGTCCGAAGACCTGACCCGGGCCGAGCGTGTGATGCGCGACAACGAAATCCCGCTGGGCCGATGATGCGCTTTGACGACAATGAATTGACGTGCAACGATTTCCTTGGTGGCCGGGTGCGATTGCTGCAACCTGCGTCAGGTTACCGCGCCGGAGTAGACCCTGTTCTGCTTGCCGCATCCGTCCCTGCAAAGGCCGGGCAATCCGTGCTGGAACTAGGATGTGGCGCGGGGGCTGCCATTCTGTGCCTGTCCGCGCGGGTGCCGGGGCTGCAATTGGTTGGGATCGAATTGCAACCGGCCTATGCGGATCTGGCCCGCCGCAATTCGGAAATCAACAGCTGTGATCTGGATGTGATCGAGGCTGACCTGAACGCTTTGCCTGATGACCTCCGACAGCGGCACTTTGATCACGTAATCGCGAACCCGCCCTATTACCGTTCTGGGGCGCATAGCCCTGCCAGCGACACAGGGCGGAGCATTGCCCTGGGTGAAAATACGCCTCTGATTGACTGGATCACCGTGGCGGCCAAACGCCTTGCCCCTCGGGGGTTCCTGCACATGATCCAGAAAGCCGACCGTCTTCCCGATATGCTGACGGCTTGTGAAGGGAAACTGGGTTCGATCGAGGTGCTGCCGCTCAGCGCGCGGGTGGGCCGCGAGGCCGAACTGGTCATCCTGAGCGCCCGCAAAGGGGGACGCGCGGCATTTCGCCTCCATGCGCCTTTGATTCTGCACGCCGGTGAGCGCCACGAAAAAGACGGTGAAAGCTATACCGAGGCGGTCTCAGCCGTGCTTCGACACGCCGCTCCGTTGCCTCGGAACTTGTGCCATCGGCAATGACCAGCCGAATTTGTCGGATTTGTTACAGATTCTGTGCGTCTGCAGCGTGACAGGGTGGAAACGATGTGGTCAAATTCTTACGTGACATACAGACACAAAAACAAGGAGGATCGCAATGAGCGTGAGCGCACATCTGACGGAACTGAAGAAAAAGCACGAATCTCTCGGTCTAGAAGTGGAACAAGCCCAACGCTCGCCAGGTATCGATGATCTCCATATTGCTCAGTTGAAAAAACAGAAGCTCAAGCTGAAAGAAGAGATCGAACGCCTGTCCGCTTAAGTTTTCAGGCTGGCGCGGGCCGCTATCAAGGCCCCGCCGGTGATCAGAAAGGCCGCGATCGCAAGCCCCCAGGACGGGGTCGCGATCCCGGCCACCACCAAAGCAAGGGTCGACAGTAACGGGGCCGCATAGGATGAGGTTCCGAGAATTTGAATGTCGCCTTGCTTGACGCCAATGTCCCAGACGTAGAACGCCAGCCCGACGGGCCCAAGGCCGAGCGCCAGCACCGACGCCCAGCCCAGTGCCGTATCGGGCAGTACAGTGTCTTCCACCGCCAGATGCAGCAGACCCGAAGCCAGTGCAGCCGCAAGGCAGAAAATTGCGACGGAACTGGTCGGCGTGCCCTCTAATCTGCGTGATAGAACGGAATAGCCCGACCATGTCAGTGCGCACAGCAAGGCCAATGCGTATCCGGGCAGGTATTGGGCCTGAAAACCCGCGCCGCCACCCCCGGCAATGATGACAGCGGCCCCTGCGAATCCAAGGCAGGCCCCGATCAGGTGACCGATACGCAGATGTTCACCCGGAAGCAGGCCCGACAGAAGCACAATGAGCAGAGGCCAGAGATAGGCGATCAGCCCGGCCTCGGCAGCCGGCGCCATGCGCAGGGCCGAAAAATACAGCGCGTGATAGCCAAACAGGCCCAATGCGCCAAACAGGTAGGTCGTCCAGGGGACTTGCTTTAGATCGCTCAGACCACCTGTCGCCGTCGCCCAGACAAGCCCAAGCGCTCCACCAATCGAAAAGCAGATCGTGTTCAGCAGCAGGGGCGGCGTGGGTGCCGACCCGACAGTGAACAACGCCAGCAAGGCCCATAGCAAGACAGCCACGAAGCCGATGGCCGTTGCGCGCATTTTGGTCATGGGCGGGAAACCTCTTCAATCGGTATGATTTCGAACTCATCCGATATATGCGCGGTTTTTTCAATCTCGGTCAGGAACCAATCGCGAAACGCCGCGATCTGAGGTTTCTTTTCAGCCCCCGGCAGGCACAGAAACCGGAACCGGCCTTGTGTTTCCAGGGCCACCTTGAACGGTGCAACCAGGCGGCCTTCGGTCAGGTCCTTTAGAATCATGGCGCGTCGCCCCAGTGCCACGCCGACACCGGCAACAGCGGCATCAATCGCGTGATCTGCATTGGAAAAATGCGCGCCATGGGTCGGAGTGAAATCCATTCCGACAGCACGGAACCAAGCGGGCCAATCGCAAGGCGGGGTCAGAAAGCTGATCGAATCGTCATGGATCAGCGGGGCCCCTTCAAGGCTTTCCGGCGTGGTGAATTGTTCCGCAAGTTCGGGGGTCATGACAGGGGTCAGCCATTCCTTTCTGACGGGAACGGAATACAGCCCGTCATCGGCCGAATTCCCGAAGCGGATGGCGACGTCCACGTCGTCCCGCTCCAGATCCATGTTGCGCAGCGTGGCCGAGAATTTCAGATCGATCTCGGGATGCGCCCGAGCAAATTCGTAAAGCCGCGGCGCCAGCCACTTGGCGGTCAAAGCTGGGCCCGCGGTGACGGTCAGGCTTGTGTCATCTTCCTGTCTGCGCACCGCGCGCCATGCGGCTTGCAAGGTGGCAAACCCTTCTGCCGCACCGGGCGCCAGGGCACGGCCCGCCTCGGTCAGTTCTACGGCGCGGTTCAGACGACGAAACAGCGGCCGGCCAAGGTGTTCTTCAAGCGACTTGATCTGAAACGACAGGGCAGCTGGCGTCACATGCAGCTCTTCCGCCGCCTTCGAAAAAGACATGTGCCGGGCTGCGGCGTCAAAAGCACGCAACGCGGTCAGCGGAGGCAGATAGTCACTCATAGTGAAGAAAAACTTAACTGAAGTCTCAAGAAAGCTCGTTTGTCGTGTTTGTTTTTAGCAGCCATATTCACATCAGGTCAAATAAAACTGATTTGAAAAGGAGACTGCCATGATCGAGATGACGACGAATCCCGCCGCCCAGATGGCGATCCTGCGTGCCCACCAAGAGCGCAGCAGGGTGGTCTGGCAGTTTTGGGGATGGATATTCGGTTCCCGCTGATCGCAGCACGCGCGTTCTTACGGGATCAGAAAGGGCCGGCCCAAAGGGACCGGCCCGTTTTTTGTTCACAAGTCCGGATCAGACGAAGAATTGCGCACCGTTGGCCGAGATCGTCGAACCGTTGATGAACTGCGAATCGTCCGATGCCAGGAAGACCACGCAGCGGGCGATTTCCTCTGGCTCACCCAGACGACCGGCCGGGATCTGGCCAATGATGGACTCGCGTACCTTCTCGGGCACAGCCATGACCATTTCGGTTGCGATATAGCCGGGGCAGATCGCATTGGCAGTGATCCCCGCCCGCGCGCCTTCCTGCGCCAGGGATTTCACGATGCCCAGGTCGCCTGCTTTGGTTGCAGCATAGTTCACCTGAGCGAACTGGCCTTTCTGACCGTTGATCGAGCTGATGACGATGACACGGCCGAACTTGCGCTCGCGCATGCCGGGCCAGATGGGGTGCACGGTGTTGAACACGCCAGTCAGGTTGGTGTCGATCACGTCTTTCCACTGATCCGGCGTCATTTTGTGGAACGGTGCATCGCGGGTGATGCCAGCATTGGCGACGACCACATCGATGGGGCCAACCTCAGCTTCAACCTTTTCGATGCCCGCTTTGGATTCGTCATAATCCGCGACGTTCCACTTGTAGGTCTTGATCCCGGTTTCTTCGGTGAATTTTGCGGCTGCTTCGTCGTTTCCTGCATAGGTGGCCGCAACGTTATATCCTTCGGCTTTTAGCGCCTTGGAAATTGCTGCGCCAATGCCGCGGGAACCGCCAGTTACGAGTGCTGTTCGTGCCATTTATGACTCCTTCAATTTTAGTCGTCTTAGTAATGCTGTTACTCTGAGAGATAGTTGTGCGCAATATTGTTTCGTCTTGAATCTCGGTTTCCGGGCGGCAATATCGTCGCATCCAAGGGTTAGAACCTCAATGTAACAAAAAAGGCGCCCATTGGGCGCCTAATTCTATTTGATTGTCAAAGCGCTTAGTCGCGCTCCACACAAAGGGCAACGCCCATGCCACCGCCGATGCACAAGGTCGCCAGACCCTTTTTTGCATCGCGTCGCTTCATTTCGAACAACAGGGTGTTCAAAACACGGCACCCCGAAGCACCGATCGGATGGCCGATGGCAATGGCGCCGCCGTTTACGTTCACGATCGACGGATCCCAGCCCATATCCTTGTTAACCGCGCAAGCCTGCGCGGCAAAGGCTTCGTTGGCTTCGACCAGGTCCAGATCGTCTACCGACCAGCCTGCTTTTTCCAGTGCCTTGCGCGATGCATAGATCGGGCCGACGCCCATGATCGAAGGGTCCAGACCGGCGGTCGCATAGGACGCGATGCGCGCCAGAGGTTCGATTCCCCGCTTTTCAGCGTTTTCGGCTGACATCAGCAGCGTCGCGGCCGCGCCGTCGTTCAATCCCGAGGCGTTGGCAGCTGTGACCGAACCGTCCTTGGTGAAGGCCGGACGCAGTTTGGCCATGGCCTCCATGGTTGCGCCATGACGAATGTATTCGTCCTTGTCCATCACGATGTCGCCCTTGCGGGTCTTGATGGTGAAGGGCACGATTTCGTCTGCGAACTTGCCGGCCTTTTGGGCTGCTTCGGCCTTGTTCTGCGAAGCAACGGCGAATTCATCCTGCATCTCGCGGCTAATCTGCCATTTCTCTGCAACATTCTCGGCAGTCTGACCCATGTGATAGCCGTTGAAAGCATCCCACAAGCCATCGCGGATCATCGTGTCGATATACTTCATGTCGCCCATCTTGTGACCGGCGCGCAGCGCGGCGGCGTGGGGTGACAGCGTCATGTTTTCCTGACCACCGGCAGCGACGATTTCCGCGTCTCCCAGTTGAATATGCTGGGCGCCCAAAGCAACGGCGCGCAGACCCGAGCCACAAACCTGATTGATGCCCCATGCGGCGCTTTCCTGTGGCAGGCCGGCATTGATATGCGCCTGACGCGCGGGATTCTGGCCTTGGGCGGCAGTCAGAACCTGACCCATAATGGTTTCGCTGACTTCGCCTTTTTCCACCCCGGCGCGCTCGACAACTGCTTCCAGAACGGCAGCGCCCAGATCATGGGCAGGTGTGTTCGCAAACGAACCACTGAAGCTGCCAACACCTGTTCGTGCGGCGGATGCGATTACTACGTTGGTCATATGATCAGTCCTTTACCGTCATGGGCCAGCGGAATTTCTGACGGCGCAGGTCGAAAGGTGTCCTTTCGAAACAAGAGCGCCCCGTGATCCCCCGCTCAAGTACTCTTGCAATAGCGTAACGCTGCACATGCAGCAACGGGCAGCTTGTCTCAGTGTCGGAAATGGTTGGAAAATGTCGATGAACAGGCAATCAAATGCCTGTTTTTGATCTGTTTTCCTGCTTCCAGGGTTCCACGACACTGGGTGCGCCATACAAGAATCCTTGCAGGCAATCCACGCCACTTGCCACCAAGAAAGCGGCATCCTCCTGCGTTTCAACCGATTCGGCCGTAACCAGAATTTCAAATTCACGGGCCACTGCAATCAGGGCCCGCACCAAAGTCTGGTTGTCGGGATCGTTGCCGATACCCCGAACGAACTGTCCATCGATTTTGGCTGCGTCGAACAGAAACTCGCGAAAATGCCGAAAGCTGAAATTGCTGGCGCCAAAGTCATCCAGCGCAAAAGCGATGCCGCGATCCTGCAAGCGGTCCATGAAGTCGACAACCAGCTCGGGCACCTGCATGGCCGAGCTTTCGGAAATTTCGAGGATCAAGCGTTCGCCCAATCCGGCATCTCGTTTCAGGAATCTGTCCAGTATTCTGGACCAGTTGGAATAACCGATCGAGCGTGCAGACATGTTGATCGACAGGCGTATTTCCGGGTTCCTCGCCAATGTGCGCAATCCAAGCTCCAACGCGACGCAGTCCAGATCGCGACCGATAGGAGTGTTTTCGACCTGAGGCATGAATTCGCGCGCCGGGATGACGCGGCCGGTTTCGTCCAGAACCCGAATGAACCCTTCGTAAAACGCGACCCGGTACGGGGCGTACGCCTGTATCACCGGCTGAAAAGCCAGTTTGCATTGCTTATGCTTCACGGCATCGGTTGCCATCTGCACAACCGAACGATCCCGCGTCGAAACGGCCGCATTCAACGGGCTGTCCGACCCCTCAGGCAGATTTGCCAGTTTTTTGTTTCCCATAAACGCGGATTCCCATGTGTCCGGGACAGGTGTCCGCTCACAGTCTCGGGGCAAAGAGATGAATCTGCGGTTAAGGGTTCGGAAAAATTTCCGTCTCGCGGGCTCAGCGGGTGGATTGCCACGCGCGCGCCAAAGAAGCTGCCGCGCCAAGTATCGCGCCCATCGCACCTAGGGCCATCATTGCAAAACCCAACGCGATCAGGGCTGCAACGGCGCCCCCAAGGGCTGCGAGCATGGCCATCAACAGGCCGAACAGGCCGAATAAGGTTGAAATGGTTGCCAAACGATTCATACCGACCCTCGCTCACTCACACACGGCGCCCATCGACTGATATGGCGCTGAATGACCGAGATTCAAGGCACAAGCAGGTTTCAGCCGGCTGTTTCAGGCCTGTTCTGCTTGTCCGCTAGGCAGTTTTTTGTCCAGATGCTCAAAACCTGGCGTTCCGCGGTCTTCCGGGTGGCGCGCCAGATGCTTGGCCTTGATCTGTTCCGAACTGTCCCGGCTGCCGTCATGGCTGTACCCAGGTGGAGCAAAGCAGTAGGCCAGCCGCTGTTTCAGGGTCAGACCCGGCTGGGTCGCGTCGCGCCAGATGGCCACCCACTCGTGAAAGGCCACCCGCAGGGGATTGAACGTGCCGATATTGTGCACGAGGCCATAGTCCACCCGGTCGTCCTCCTGCTCGGGGACGAAGGTGCCGAACAACTTGTCCCAGATGATGAACACCCCGGCATAATTGCAATCCAGATAGCGTGCGTTGCGGCCGTGATGGGCGCGGTGGTGACTGGGGGTGTTCATTACCGCTTCGAACCAGCGGGGCATCTTGCCGATGGCCTCGGTGTGAATCCAGAACTGATAGATAAGATTGAGGCCACCGACGAACAAAACCATCGCAGGATGGAACCCAAGCAGGATCAGCGGGGCGCGTACGACCATCATGAAAGTGAACGTATAGGTCCAGGTCTGCCGCAGCGCGGTCGTCAGGTTGTAGTGCTGCGAGCTATGATGGTTTACGTGGCTGGCCCAGACCCAGCGGATGCGATGGCCAAAGCGGTGGACCCAGTAGTAACGCAGATCGTCCAGGACAAAGCACAGGATGATAACCGGAACTGACGTACCCAGGTTCATCGGTGTGATCTGCCACAGCCACATGAAAAACGCATAGGCGATAAAGCCCAGCAAAAAGCCCGATGCGATGTTTCCGGCCCCCATGATCAAAGAGGTCACCGCATCGCGTGTTTCATAACGCCCGCCTTTGCCTTTGACTGCGATCCACAGAAACTCGGCCAGAATCGCTGCGATGAAAAAGGGAACGGCCCATTGTACCGCATCGGGAAAACTAATTTGGTCTGTCATGCGGGCTCCATCAGGTCACGCCAGTGATGGCGTTCGAAATCGTCCAGTCGGATGAGTGTCTTGGGCACCGAGAATTCGTGAAACAGAATCTCAAAGCCTTCCGGATGATCCAGAAGATCATAGTCCATCAGATGCCGGGCCACGGTGTCGGCCCCCAAGGACCAAAGCAACCCATTGCCTGAACTGGTGCGCACCACCGCGGCGTGGCCATCATGGGAAACCGTGACGTCGACCACATCATCGTCCGGAAAGTGACGTGCCCATTGTGAGCGTGCAATGTCGGGCGTCAGCATCACCTGCTGCGACCTGCCGGTGAGATGCAATAACAGGGTGACACCAGCTATGCCGCCGACGACCAGCGCCAGTAGAATTTCAAGTGGCATTCCATCCTCCTGAGCGCAGAGTGCAAAGGAGTTGAAACTCTGTCAAAGGTGGCGTGACGTCAGCTGTTTTCCAGCCGTTCCAGTATCTCGTGTTGCACCACACGTTCGACGAAGGGCACCAGCCCCTCGGGGCCGGATGTACGATCCTTCAGGTGGATGCAGATATCCGGGCGGCGGGCGGCAATAATGCCCACCATTTCACCACGGATCGTGTCGTCAAGCCCCGCGCCCAAGATGGCGCAGGCAATCCGGGGCTCGGCATCCAGCTGTTTCCGAACCTCGTCCGTGTCATGTGCGCCCAGCCACTGAATCGGCAGATGATCCAGTTGCCGTGCAACGTCACCGATCACATTTGGCAACCGTCCGATCAGCAGTACGACGGGTTTCATCATTGCCTCCATTTCCAACAATATGCCTGCCCTGTCCGGCAGGGCAGGAACAGTATATCACGAGATTGAAAAGGGCTGACGCCTTTAGTTGTTGATCGAATAAATGGTTGTTTTGCCCTTGCCTTTTTCGCGGGTCATTCGGGCAGTGGCCCCGTCAATTTCCCAAAGCTGACAATCCGTGCCCAGTGCCTTGCCGTCCAATACTCCGTTTCGGCACCAGAATTTTTTGTTCCAAACCCAGGTTCCGCTGAACTTTTTCCCACTTTTGAGTTTGGCTGAAATCGTGCCATCAGCATTCGCGACAAAAACATTGCCTTGTTCGTCTGTCAGCTTTTTCCCAACAATATCAGAATTGAACTGCTTTGCGGTCTTGATCCGTTTGTAGTCCGCGTGAGCGGCGCCAGCGATTGCCAATGTGCCTGCAACAGCAAGGAATAAAATCGTATGTTTCATAAAAAACCTCCCACTCTTAATGCGTGGGAGGGTACCATAATTCCGCAAATTTTTCTAAATGCGTTAACTTTCGGCGCCAACAAGCGTCGAAATGATCGCCTTCGCACTGTCCGAGTTCCATTCGGCGTCGCCGATCAACCGGGCGATTTCCTGCCCTTCGGGGTTCAGGATGACCGTGATCGGCAAGGCGATGACGCCGAACTCACGGGCAGCGGCCGAGCTGGGGTCCTGGTGACGGGGCAGGTTGGCGATGCCGTTCTCTGCAAAAAACTTTTTGATGCCGGCAGGCGAGTTGCGGCCCGTGGCCAGTGTCAGAACCTGAAACTTGTCGCCGCCGAACTCTTCCTGAAGCTCAGCGATCTGAGGCATCTCTTTGCGGCAAGGCGCACACCAGGTGGCCCAGAAATTCAGCAGCACATATTTGCCCTCATAATCGGCAAGCGTGCCGACGCCGCCGTCATCTTCCAGCTGGAATTCGATTGATTTGGTGGGTTTCGGTTCCTTGTGCAGGATCAGACGTTTCAGGCTGTCTTCCCGCAGAGGGGCCAGCGTCTCGGCATCGGTCGCCAAGGCGGCATTTGCACCCAGCGCAAGGGCCATATAAAGGGGGATCAAACGAAATAGGCGCATATCAACTCCGGGTTTTCTTACATGACCGATCAATCCTCGAACCAGATGTGGGGCGGCCGCTTTGCCGCCGGTCCAGACGCGATCATGGAGGCAATCAACGCCTCGATCGGGTTCGATCAGCGGATGGCAGCCCAAGACATCGCAGGCTCGCGCGCCCATGCGGCCATGCTGGCAGCCACAGGCGTCATAAGTGATAGTGACGCCGAAGCCATTCGGGAAGGGCTGCTCACCGTTTTGTCAGAAATCCAGAACGGAGAGTTCCAGTTCTCGACCGCGCTGGAAGACATCCACATGAATGTCGAGGCCCGTCTGAAAGAGATCATCGGAGAGCCCGCAGGCCGTTTGCACACAGGCCGGTCACGCAATGACCAGGTCGCAACCGATTTCAAACTCTGGGTTCGTGATCAGCTGGACGCCGCTGAGAGCGGCTTGCTGGCCCTGATCCGCGCGCTTTTGGCGCAGGCCGAGGCCGGGGCCGATTGGGTCATGCCGGGCTTTACCCACCTGCAAACGGCGCAGCCGGTGACATGGGGCCATCACATGATGGCCTATGTCGAGATGTTCGGCCGTGATCTGTCCCGCGTTCGTGACGCCCGCGCCCGGATGAACGAATCGCCACTGGGTGCTGCGGCGCTGGCCGGAACGTCCTTTCCCATCGACCGCCATATGACGGCCGAGGCGCTGGGCTTTGACCGGCCTGCCGCCAACTCGCTGGACGCCGTCAGCGACCGTGACTTCGCGCTGGAGTTCCTGTCCGTGGCCTCGATCTGCGCGGTGCACCTGTCGCGCTTTGCCGAGGAACTGGTGATCTGGTCTTCGGCGCAGTTCCGCTTTGTCACCCTATCGGATCGGTTCTCGACCGGATCGTCGATCATGCCGCAGAAGAAAAACCCCGATGCGGCAGAGCTGATCCGCGCCAAGGTGGGCCGGATCTTTGGCGCCAACACGGCGCTGATGATGGTGATGAAGGGCCTGCCGCTGGCCTATTCCAAGGACATGCAGGAAGACAAGGAACAGGTTTTTGATGCCGCCGACAACTGGATGCTGGCGCTGGCGGCGATGGAAGGCATGGTCAAGGACATGACCGCCAACCGCGACAGCCTGGCCGCCGCCGCCGGTTCGGGCTTCTCCACCGCGACCGATCTGGCCGACTGGCTGGTGCGGGTGCTGGGCCTGCCCTTCCGCGACGCGCATCATGTTACCGGATCGCTGGTGGCCATGGCCGAGAAGAAGGGCTGCGACCTGCCCGATCTGACGCTGGACGACATGCAATCGGTCCATGCCGAGATCACAAATGACGTCTACTCTGTCCTTGGTGTCGAAAATTCTGTAAACTCACGTCAGTCCTATGGTGGCACGGCCCCGGATCAGGTGCGTGCTCAGGTTGAACGATGGAAGGCAATGGTGTGATGACCGTTCTGCGCGCGATCCTGATTGCAGGCTCCGGCCTAATACTGGCCGGATGCGGAGCCGACGGTGAACCCGTTCAGCCTGCGCCCGCTCAGCCAACTGTCAGTGCAACCGTCGGCGTTGGCTCTGGTGGAGCGTATGTAGGCGGTGGCGTAGGTCTAAGCCGTGGGCCGCTGGGGATTTACCTGGGATTCTAAGCCACTTTCATATTGCGCATCGGTTTTATATCCACCAACGTGAGGTGGCATGTCGGTGCGCATGTCATCCAAAGAAAAGATACTGAAATGAGAACACTAGGACTGTTTCTGGTATTTGCGGCTTTGACGGCTTGCGAACCTACATCGGCAAGACGCCCGGAACCTGCGGCAGAGCCCAAGCAATCGGGCACCGGAGTTTCGATCTCGGGCTATGGCCGGGTTGGAGTTTCGACCCGAAATTAAACTTGGTCGATGGGTTCGGAATCCATTGATTCGAAGCCATCTTCTGGTCTAAGCGCGCAGACATGGATCATTTTCTCTACCGCGACGGCGCGCTTTTCGCCGAGGATGTCCCTGTCTCCGAAATCGCTGCCGCGGTCGGAACGCCGTTCTATGTCTATTCCACCGCAACCTTGCTGCGGCATTTTCAGCTGTTTGACGATGCGCTTGACGGCACGGACCACCTTGTCTGCTATGCGATGAAAGCGGCCAGCAATCAGGCGATCCTGAAAACTCTGGCACAGGCGGGCGCGGGGATGGACGTGGTCTCGGGCGGGGAATACCTGCGCGCCAAGGCAGCGGGCGTTCCCGGCGACAAGATCGTGTTCTCTGGCGTGGGCAAAACGGCGGATGAGATTCGTACCGCGCTGACCGGCGGCATCCGTCAGTTCAACGTCGAATCCGAGCCCGAGATGGAAGTGATCAACGCCGTTGCACTGGAATTGGGTGTGGTTGCTCCGATCACGGTCCGGGTGAATCCGGATGTTGATGCCAAGACCCACGCCAAGATCGCGACCGGCAAGTCCGAGAACAAATTTGGAATTCCGATATCCCGCGCCTCGGACGTCTATGCGCATGCCGCCAGCCTGCCGGGACTGGAGGTGATCGGCATCGACGTCCATATCGGCTCGCAGCTGACGGAACTCGAGCCATTCGAGCTGGCCTATACGAAAGTGGCCGAACTGACCGAGCAGTTGCGGGCTGAAGGCCACAACATCCGCCGTCTTGATTTGGGCGGTGGATTGGGCATCCCCTATACCCGCTCGAATGACGCGCCGCCGCTGCCGGTGGAATATGGCGCGTTGATCAAGAAAACACTGGGCCATCTGGGCTGTGAGATCGAGATCGAGCCGGGCCGCCTGATCGCAGGCAATGCGGGGCTGATGGTCAGTAAAGTGATCTATGTGAAGTCGGGCGAAGGCCGTGATTTCCTGATTGTCGACGGCGCCATGAATGATCTGATCCGCCCGGCGATGTATGAAGCGCATCATGATATCGTCGCGGTGCAGGAACCGGCGGCAGGCGTGGAACAGCAAGCCTATGACATCGTGGGCCCGGTTTGCGAATCCGGTGACACTTTTGCCAAACAACGCAACATGCCGCCGCTGAAATCGGGTGACCTGATCGCCTTCCGCAGCGCGGGTGCCTACGGCGCGGTGATGGCCAGCGAGTACAATACCCGCCCGCTGATCCCCGAGGTTCTGGTCAATGGTGATCAATTTGCAGTCATTCGTGAACGACCAAGCTTTGACGAAATCATAAACCGCGATACCATACCTTCATGGCTTTGACGCGATGACCGCGCGGGCCTAACCCCGGAGGCCCGTCTTGTCCGACCGTTCAAACCTGCCCATTCCGCGCCTGTCCGTGTGGCTGACCCATGTCGGCATGGTGGCTGAACAGGTGTTGCGCGCGTTCTGGCCGGCATTCTCGATTGCACTTGTTCTGCTTGCGGCATTGATGCTGGGGCTTCAAGATGTTGTTTCTGTGGAAATCGTCTGGGCAGTTGGCGCGCTGTCCCTGGGGTTGTTGTTGACGGCCGCGGTGCTTGGCCTGAGGGGTCTCAAGTTGCCCTCGCGCGCCGACGTTTTGGTGCGGCTGGATGAGACCTTGCCGGGACGCCCAATTCAGGCTTTGATGGATGATCAGGCCATCGGTGCGGCCGATCTGGATTCCGTGGCGCTGTGGCAAGCCCACAAAGCCCAGATGGCGCAACGGGTTGCAACGGCCGAGGCCGTGAAACCAGATCTTCGGCTGGCATCGCGAGATCCTTATGCACTGCGCTACGCGGCGTTGCTGGCTTTTGTCGTGGCGCTGGTTTTCGGCTCTTTGTGGCGCGTGGGGTCTGTGGCGGACATGGCCCCGGGCACTGCCGCCGCCGGGCAAGGGCCGACTTGGGAAGGATGGGTCGAACCCCCGCGCTATACGGGCCTTCCAACGCTGTATCTTGCGGACCAAACGGATGCAGAGCTTGCCGTTCCCAAAGGCAGCCGCGTTACCTTGCGGCTGTATGGTGAGGTTGGCGCACATAGCCTGACGGAAAACAGCTCGGCCCTGGGGGCCGAGGCGGCGACCGACCCCGAGCAGGAGTTCGTGGCAGAACGTTCTGGCCAGTTGCGCATCGACGGGCCAGCGGGGCGGGAATGGGCCGTTGAGATCATTGACGACACGGCACCACAGATAGCCGTGGCTGGATCGGCTGAGGCCGAAGCGGGCGGGCAGATGAAGCTGCCATTCGTCGCAAGAGATGACTATGGTGTGGTTTCAGGCTCTGCCCTGATCGAGCTGGATCTGGCTGCCGTTGATCGCCGCTATGGTCTGGCGGCAGAGCCCGAGCCACGCGAAGCGATCGCGGTTGAGCTGCCTATGCCAATCACCGGCGATCGGGCGGATTTTGCAGAAGATCTGATCGAGGATTTCTCGCAACACCCATGGGCGCATTTGCCGGTCCGGATCACCTTGATGGCCATGGACGCGGCGGATCAGCAATCGTCTTCCGAACCTTATGTGACCGACCTTCCGGCCCGTCGTTTTTTTGATCCGCTGGCCGCGGCGGTGATTGAACAACGGCGCGATCTGCTGTGGTCGCGGTCCAATGCGCCTCGGATCGCGCAACTGCTGCGGGCTGTATCGCATCTGCCAGAGGACCTGTTTCGTTCGGAAACTGCCTATCTGCGTCTGAGGGTCGTTCTGCGGCGGCTTGAGACCTTTGATCAATACGGGCTGAAACCCGAACAGCAGGCAGAGATCGCCCAGGCCCTCTGGGATCTTGCCGTGTTGATCGAGGACGGCACGCTTGCGGATGCGCTGGAACGGATGCGGCGCGCGCAGGAACGCTTGACCGAAGCAATGAAGAACGGCGCCAGCGACGAGGAAATCGCGGAACTGATGCAGGAATTGCGCGAAGCGACGCAGGATTACCTGCAACAGCTGCAACGGTTGGCCCAGCCAAACGGCGAAGATGGCGAGCGTCAGCCGGGCCAGAACGGCGAGTCCCTGCAAATGACGCAGGATGATCTGCAACGCATGATGGACCGCATTCAGGAGCTCATGGAACAGGGCCGAATGGCCGAAGCCCAGCAGGCGCTGGAAGAGTTCCAGCAGATGATGGAAAACATGCGTGTGACTCAGGGCCAGGGCGGTGGGCAGCAGTCCGAAGGTCAGCAGGCCATGGAAGGTCTTGCGGAAACCCTGCGTGAACAACAAGGTCTGAGCGATCAGGCCTTCCGTGATTTGCAGGAACAGTTCAACCCAGGCGCTCAATCCGGTGAAAGCCAGGGCAATGAGGGACGCAATGGCGGGCAAGGCCGGGGGCAAAGCCACGAAGGTCAGGGCGGTCAGGGGGAAGGCTCGGATCAAGCTGGCGAAGGCCAGCAGGGTCAAGGCACACTTGCGGATCGGCAGCAGGCGCTGAGAGATGAGCTGAGCCGCCAGCAGCAGGGGTTGCCCGGTGCCGGAACGCCCGAAGGTGACGCCGCGCGCGAGGCGCTGGATCGGGCCGGGCGCGCCATGGACGAGGCGGAACAGGCCCTGCGTGGGGATGATCTGGCCGAAGCCATCGACCGGCAATCTGAGGCGATGGAAGCCCTGCGCGAAGGGATGCGTTCGTTGGGTGAGGCGATGGCGCAGAACCAGCAGAATCAGCCGGGTCAGGGAACGCAGGATGGCGATATGCAAGCCAACAACCGCGATCCGCTGGGCCGAAACCCGGGTGCCGCCGGTTCGATTTCAACAGATGAAAATTTGCTGCAAGGCGAAGACGTGTATCGCCGGGCGCGGGAACTGCTGGATGAAATCCGGCGCAGAACTGGGGAATCGGACCGCCCCCAGATCGAACTGGAATACCTGAAACGTTTGTTGGAGAGGTTCTAGACCTCAGTTCTGGGCACCGGATCCAGCCTGTGCTTCAAGCCAGATACGCGCCTGATCCACAAGCGACACGTATGAGCTCAGCAACGGGTCGGCCTGAGGGACTGCTTCGCCGATCTGTTGGGCATTTCCATAGATCAGATACAGAACCACGCCGATGATCAGCATCAACGCGAAGCCGCGCAGGAATCCGCCCGATTTGCGGGGTAGCTGCGGGACCTCTTCCGGCTCATCTGATCGCATGGTCGAATTGATGGCTTCGACATCCGGCAGCGCGTCTTTCTGCCCGGCATCGACAGCGGCTTCCGAAGCCGAAGGCCGCTTGGGGCGCACCTTGGGTTCTGGCGGCGTATCCAGCCCCAGATCGGGCTGGCTTTCGAGGCTGCTGCCTTCCTGCGCCCGCAATTCCGCTTCGCGGGCAGCTTCCTCTCTCAGAATGCTGGCGACGGACGGATCGACATTCCCGGTGGGCGCGGCGGGTTCATCAACTTCTGGCTTGTCTTCGGATACCGCTTCTTCAACAGGTTCCGGTTCAACGTCCTGCGGAGCGTCGACCACGTCGGGCGATGCGTCATCCTGTTCAGGGGTTTTCGCTTTTTCGTCCGGTGCGTCTGCGGCTTCGGCAGGGTGCTTCGCTTGGAACCAGGTCTGATCGCAATTGGAACACTGTACGTCGCGGCCTTCCTCGGGGATGACCTCGTCAGGAACCTCGTACTGCGCGCTGCAATTCGGACATGTAAGACGCATGCTGCCTCCTCGGCCGGGCGAAGGGCCGATAATAGTTTTTTCAGGAATGATATTCGGTTAAGACCCAACAGCAAAGAGCGTTTTCGGTTTCGCGGGTCAAGTGTCACCAATTGGACTCGGTAGAGCCATTGAAACCATCACCATGCTCGGGCAAGAAGAGCGGCAAGATAACGGGGGCACGTGTGATCGAGCTGGAAAATGTCAGCTACACCTATGGTGGCGGTGAATTGCTGAGTGATGTCTCGGTACAATTGCAGCCGGGTTCGTTTCACTTTCTGACCGGGCCTTCCGGGGCGGGCAAGACCACGTTGCTCAAGCTGTGCTATGGTGCCCTGCTGCCGAGCTCGGGGCGGTTGAGCGTGTTTGACCAGGATATTTCAACGCTTGATCGCGACCAGCTGGCCGTATTGCGTCGCCGCGTTGGTGTCGTGCATCAGGATTGTCAGTTCCTTGACCACATGACGCTTGCCGAAAACGTCGCGTTGCCGCTGATGGTGTCCGGGCGTTCGGAAACATCCGAGCAGGAAAACCTGACCGAGCTGCTCAGCTGGGTGGGTCTTGGCGCCAGGCTCGAAGCGCTCCCGCCTGAACTGTCCGGCGGCGAGCGGCAAAGGGCCGCTCTGGCGCGTGCCGTCATATTGTCGCCTGACGTGGTTTTGGCGGATGAGCCGACAGGCAATGTTGACTGGGAAATGTCGCAACGGCTGCTGCGTCTTCTGATCGAACTGAACAGGATGGGCAAAACCGTCCTGATCGCCACCCATGATCTGAGCCTTATCCGAGCGGCCAAAAGCCAGGTACAGGCCCGTGTCTTGCGTATTTCGCAGCGCAAGCTGCAACTGGCGGGGGCGGATCTATGATCAGTCCTGACCTCAGAAATCTGTTGCGCGGTGACAAACGGGCAGACCGGGTTGTTCCCCCAACGGGATACACGGCACACCTGACACTGTTCGTCGCGGGTGCGATGGCGTTTCTTGCGGTATTCGCCCTGGCCCTGTCTCTGGCGTCGGGGCGCGTTGCGGATCGCTGGGCCTCGGAACTGGCTGGTGCTGCGACTCTGCGCATCAACGCACCAGCGGAACAGCGTGCAGCCCAGACCGAGGCCGCGCTGACTGTTCTTGGCCAGACGCCTGGCGTGGCCTCGGCCCGTGCTTTGACGCAGGAAGAGCAGGCGGCGTTGCTTGCCCCGTGGTTCGGGCCGGATCTGCCGCTGGATACGCTGCCCGTGCCGCAGCTTATCGAGATCATTGAAACCGAACCGGGCATCGACGTGGCTGGCTTGCGATTGCGACTGGGAGCCGAAGTGCCGGGCGCCGTACTGGATGATCATACGCGGTGGCGAGAGCCTTTGGTTGATGCGGCGATGTCCCTGCGTCGTCTGGGGTGGATTTCGATCCTGCTGATCGGCGGAGCGACCGCTGCCATGATTACCCTTGCCGCCAACGCGTCACTTGCCGCAAATGCCCAGATCATCGAAGTGCTGCGCCTGGTCGGTGCACGCGACGGGTTCATAGCGGGCGCATTCGTAAGGCGGTTTACATATCGCGCATTCTTTGGGGCATCGGTCGGTACATTGCTGGGCATGACCGGTGTTTTGATGCTGCCCGAAGCCTCGGAATCGGGTGGTTTTCTGGCTGGCGTCGGCTTTCAGGGCAAAGACTGGGTGTTGCCGGTTCTTATCCCGATCCTTGGTGCCATGGTCGCGTTTTTTGCCACCTGGGCCGCGGCCCGACGCAAATTGAAGGAGCTTTCCTGATGTTGATGGCTGTTCAATGGGTTCGGTCATTGATCTTCATGATCGTGATCTACGCCTGGATGCTGATCCTTGGCATCGTCTTTCTGCCCTATGCACTGTTTTCCAAGGCTGGCGCCCTGAAGGCGTGCAAGACCTACGCGCGCAGCACGATGTGGCTGGCTCGTTGGATGGTTGGCATTCGGTGTGAAGTGCGGGGTACGGTCCCAACGAACGAAGTGGTCATAGCCGCAAAACACCAGTCTTTTCTTGATATCATCATAATTTTTGATGCCATTCCACACGGCAAGTTCATCATGAAGCGCGAGCTTTTGTTTACGCCCGTCATTGGAATGTATGCGCGGCGACTTGGCTGTATTCCGGTCAATCGCGGCAAGCGCGGTGCCGCCGTGACCAAGATGGTCAAGGATGTGTCGAAAGAGTTTTCGGAACCCGGACAGCTTGTGATCTACCCGCAAGGGACACGTGTGGCGCCCGGTGCGAAGAAACCTTACAAGGTTGGAACAGCCGTTCTATACGAAGGGCTCGGCTTTCCCTGCGTTCCGGTCGCGACGAATGCCGGCGTCTTCTGGCCCCGAACGGGTGTCATGCGCAAACCGGGCCTTGCGATCGTCGATTTCCTCGACCCAATCGAGCCGGGTGTTGGCCGGGACGACTTCCTTGCCCGGCTGGAAGACGTGATAGAAACACGTTCCAACGAGTTGATGCTGGAAGTGGGGTTTGATCCGGATGGAGCACATTCGTGACATTGAAACGCTTGAATCTTTGTATGGTCGGCCCGGTGCTCCGTCCTTGCGAAAGGTCGTTCATCAACTGACGCCTCTCTATCGCAAGTGGATCCTTGCATCGCGCCTCTGTGTGCTCAGCACGGTTGGCCCTGAAGGTGTGGATGGCAGCCCTCGGGGCGATGATGGCCCGGTGGTTAAAGACCTGGATGCGAATACGCTGGCTCTGCCGGACTGGCGCGGCAACAACCGTCTGGACAGTTTGCGCAATATCGTGCGCGATCCGCGTGTTTCGCTGATGTTTCTTGTTTCGGGGTCCAACAACGTCGTTCGGGTGAACGGGTTGGCGCGGGTAACGGCGGATGAGACCCTGCGGCATCAATTCGAGAAGGCCGGCAAACGCCCAGCGACCGTTATCGTCGTTGAAATCGCCGAGATATACAGCCAATGTGCCCGTGCTCTGATCCGGGCGCGTATCTGGTCCAGCGGTGATGAAAGCGGCGATCTTCCCACGATAGGCCAGCTTCTGTCCGAGGCATCAGACGGCGTGGAAGGCGGCGCGCAATATGACGAGGAATGGCTTGCACGCGCCGCAAAAACGATGTGGTAGATGTGGGGGTCGGCTGTGGTTCAAACCGCAGCGGCCCCGATCCTTGATACTTTTTCCACCCAGCGATCTACGCTGCCGGGCTTGGGATAGCTTGCACCGGAAAAATAGGTGAAACGCGTTGGTTTGAAGCCGACGAACCCAAGAATCTGGTCCCGTACCTGACGGATAAGCGCCTGCCGGTATATCAGGCGCATGAACCATCCCGGCGTGTCTGACGTCAGGATGACACGCGCGGTGCGCCCTGTCAGCATCGGGGCCGGAAACCCGATCTTGGTGGTGTTCCGTGTGTCAAAGGTTCGCCCCGGAATGAACATTCGGTCGATCAGTCCTTTGAGTTTGGCTGGAAGGCCGCCCCACCACATGGGGGTGGTCAGGACCAGATGGTCGCTCCACTCAAAGTCTTGCAGCACTTGTTCCAGAACCGGCTCAAGTGGTTTGAAGTCGTGATAATTGCCCTGACCGAAATCAAAATCGAATTGCAGATCGCTCAGATGAACCAACCGTACATCGTGCCCGTTTTTGCGGGCCGCGTCTCTGTATGTTTCGGCAAATGTGCGTGACAGGCTGCTTTCTGCGGGGTGTCCGTCAAGGATGAGAATCTTTTTCGGTTGCATCGGGTATCTCCTAAATAGTGACCGTGGTCAATTTATAGAATCAAAAAATGACCGTGGTCAATAAAAAATTTGACCACGGTCAGAAATTATGCGATTGAGCCATATGCAAAAGACAATTCAGAAACGTACGATCAAGACCCGCGCCAAGCTTCTCGCGGCCGCTGAAGAGGTCATCCGCAAAGGCGGATATGAAGCGTTACGGGTGGAAGAGGTCGTGAAGGCCGCTGGGGTCGCGAAGGGCACCTTTTTCGCGCATTTTCACGACAAGGATGCGCTGATGGAAATTTTGATCGCAGACAAGCTGAACGCCTGTCTGGATCTGGCCGAGGCCAGAACGCCACCCAAAACTGTCGCAGAAATCATCACTGCGCTGGAACCGGTTCACAGTTTCATGACGTCCGAGCGATATGTATTCGATTTGTTGATCAGGTATTCCGGTGCGACGGCTGTCGCCGAAATAGGACCGGTGGCCTATTGTTTTGAGCGATATTTCCGCGTCGTGATGCTGTGGCTCGAACATGCAGAGGTGCGCAAGGACGTGCCACCCGAGTTATTGGCCGAAGGTGTGCAGGCCTTTGCCATTCAGGCCATGTCACTAAGATTCTGCGCGTTGCATTCCGCGACGACTTTCACCGACAGGTTGGAGACCTATCTGGATGCCTGGGTGACCCCGACAGGCTGATCGCTGCCGGGGCAAGGTTGTCAGCTGTGGATCGGGCCGTCGCCGCAGGCCAGTGCGGCCTCGCGGACGGCCTCGGAATAGGTCGGGTGCGCGTGGCAGGGTTTGACGTGGTTCGGCGCAGCCGATGAAAGGTCCGGTGGACCTTTCACGCGTCAAACGGGCGGAGCCCGACCTGCCTAGCTGTGGATCGGGCCGTCGCCGCAAGCCAGTGCGGCCTCACGCACGGCCTCGGAATAGGTCGGGTGCGCGTGGCAGGTCAGCGCCAGATCTTCGGCGGATGCGCCGAATTCCATCGCCACGCAGACCTCATGGATCAGATCGCCTGCTGCGGGGCCGATGATGTGGCAGCCCAGGATACGGTCGGTTTCCTTGTCGGCCAGGATCTTGACGAACCCGTCTGAGGCAAAGTTGGCTTTGGCGCGGCCGTTGCCCATGAACATGAACTTGCCGACCTTGTAGGCACGGCCTTGTTCTTTGAGCGTCGCCTCGGTTTCACCGACATTGGCGACCTCGGGCCACGTATAGATCACACCCGGAATGACACCATAGTTCACATGGCCATGCTTGCCCGCAACCTGTTCCGCGGCGGCCATGCCTTCATCTTCGGCCTTGTGCGCCAGCATCGGGCCTTCGATCACGTCGCCGATGGCGTAGATGCCCGGTACGTTGGTTTGCCAGTCCTTGCCCACCTTGATCTGGCCGCGCGGGGTTATCTCGACGCCCAGAGCGTCCAGCCCCAGACCATCGGAATATGGTTTGCGCCCAGTTGCCACCAGCACGGTATCGGCGTCGATCACATGCTCGCTGTCGTCCTTGAGCAGCTTGTAGGTCACCTTGGCCTTGGTCTTGGTTGCTTCGGTTTTCTGCACCGCTGCACCCATGATGAAATTCAGCCCTTGTTTCTTGAGGATACGCTGGAATGTCTTCTGTACTTCGGGATCCATGCCCGGCGTGACTTCCTTGAGGAATTCGATCACCGTCACCTCGGCGCCCAGGCGGCTGTACACCGAACCCAGTTCCAGCCCGATCACACCCGCGCCGATCACCACCATTTTCTTCGGGATCTTGCCCAGTGACAGCGCACCGGTTGAGGTCACAACGACTTTCTCATCCACTTCGACACCGGGCAGCGAGGACGGTTCGGAGCCTGACGCAATGATGATGTTCTTGGTTTCATGGATTTCATCGCCAACCTGAACCTTGCCGGCCGCAGGGATCGAGCCCCAACCTTTCAGCCAGTCGATCTTGTTCTTCTTGAACAGAAACTCGATGCCCTTGGTGTTGCCCTCGATCACCTCATCTTTATAGGCCTGCATCTGTTTCCAATCGACCGAAGGCGATTTACCCTTCAGGCCCATCTTGGCAAAGTTGTGTTCGGCTTCATGAAGCTGGTGTGAGGCATGAAGCAAAGCTTTTGACGGGATGCAGCCCACGTTCAGGCAAGTGCCACCCAGCGTTTCGCGCCCCTCAACCACAGCGGTTTTCAAGCCCAGTTGAGCGCAGCGGATCGCGCAGACATAGCCGCCGGGTCCGGCGCCGATTACGATGACGTCATAGTTTGCCATTACATTCTCCTAAACCGACCGGACGATCCGGCGCTTTCCCGACCCGATCTGGCGGGTCGGTAATATCTATTGTCAAACGGGTTCCAGCAGCTTGATTGAGATATGCGCAATGCCGCCGCGTTCATGGTGCATTGCCAATTCCTCGGATCCGAAAAACGCCTTGGCCTTGTCCAGGTTGATCACCTCGAACATCGCGATTGCATGGTCCTTCTGATCGGGATCGCGCCAGACATGCAGGTCGCGGATACCCGCGGCCTTGCGCATCGGCTTGTCCTCGCGGAACACTTTCAGCCAGGCGTCGAAATCGGCCACATCGGCCTGCCAGAGTACATGTGTCGCCATGGTTACAGATCCATCAGCAGGCGGCGCGGATCTTCAAGCGCCTCTTTCACGCGAACCAGGAAGGTTACCGCGCCCTTGCCGTCAACAATGCGGTGGTCATAGGACAGGGCCAGATACATCATCGGGCGGATCTTGATCTCGCCATTGATGACCATCGGGCGTTCCTGGATCTTGTGCATGCCCAGAATGCCCGATTGCGGGGGGTTCAGGATCGGCGAGGACATCAGAGAGCCGTAGACGCCACCGTTCGAGATTGTGAAGGTACCGCCCTGCATCTCGGCCATCGAAAGTTTGCCATCGCGGGCGCGCTTGCCCTTTTCGGCGATGGCTTTTTCGATGGCTGCAAAGGACATGCTGTCCGCGTCGCGAATGACCGGAACCACCAGACCCTGCGGCGTGCCGGCCGCAACGCCCATGTGAACGAAGTTCTTGTAGACGATGTCGGTGCCATCGATTTCGGCATTGACCTCGGGCACTTCTTTCAGGGCATGGCAGCAGGCCTTGGTGAAGAAGGACATGAAGCCCAGGCGCACACCGTGCTTCTTCTCGAACTGGTCTTTGTACTGATTGCGCAGGGCCATGACCTCGGTCATGTCCACCTCGTTATAGGTGGTCAGGATCGCGGCGGTGTTCTGCGCATCCTTCAGGCGCTTGGCGATGGTCTGACGCAGACGGGTCATCCGTACACGCTCTTCGCGGGCTTCATCTTCGGCAGCAACCGGTGCGCGCGGAACCTGAGCAACGGGCGCCGGCGCAGCCGCCGCAGGTGCGGGGGCCGAAGCAGCCGCAACCGCCTTGGCTACATCTTCCTTCATGATGCGACCATCGCGACCGGTGCCGGTAACCTGATCGGCTGATAACCCGGCTTCGGCCATCGCCTTTTCGGCAGACGGCGCATTTGCAACATCCTTGCCGGTGCTTGCCGCAGCAGGAGCCGCCGCAGCAGCAGCCGGTGCAGGGGCTGCGCCTGCGGCCGCGCCCGAGATGACGGCTAGCTTTGCGGTTGCATCAACGGTTGCACCTTCCGGCGCGACGATTTCCGCCAGAACACCCGCAGCCGGCGCGGGTACCTCGACCGAGACTTTGTCGGTTTCCAACTCACACAGCATCTCGTCCTGCGCGACGCTGTCGCCAACTTGCTTGAACCAGGTTGAAACAGTCGCCTCTGTCACGGATTCGCCAAGCGTGGGCACCATCACGTCAACCGACCCGCCCGATGCAGAGGGTGCGGCCTCGGGGGTTGCTGCGGCTGTCGCCGGGGCAGGCGCGGCCGCACCTTCACCGGCAGCAATCGTCGCCAGCAGAGCATCGACACCAACCGTGTCGCCTTCGGCGGCCACAATCTCACCCATCACGCCAGCTGAGGGAGAGGGCACTTCGACCGTCACCTTGTCAGTCTCCAGCTCACACAGCATCTCATCCACGGCGACTGCATCACCGGGCTTTTTGAACCATGTTGCAACAGTGGCTTCGGTGACCGACTCGCCAAGCGTGGGAACACGAACTTCAATCGTCATCGCTTATTTTCCTTCGAGGCTCAGCGCTTCGTTAACCAGCGCTTCTTGTTGGGCTTTGTGTTGGCTGGCCAGGCCCGTCGCGGGCGAGGCCGAGGTTGCGCGACCGACATAAGCCGGACGGGTATGTTTCGCGCCGATCCGGGAAAGAACCCATTCGATATTGGGTTCAATAAAGGTCCACGCACCTTGGTTTTTGGGCTCTTCCTGACACCAGACCATTTCGGCATTCTTGAACCGTTCAAGCTCGTTGATCAGAGAATGCGCCGGGAAGGGATAGAACTGTTCGATCCGCATCAGATAAATGTCGTCGATGCCGCGAGCATCGCGTTCCTCCAGCAGGTCGAAATAGACTTTACCGGAACACATCACCACGCGTTTGATCTTGTCATCCGCCACCAGCTTGGTGTCGGAATTGCCCTTCTGGGCATCATCCCACAGTACCCTGTGGAAGCTGGATCCGGTGGTGAAATCCTCGGCGGTGCTGACTGCCAGCTTGTGGCGCAGCAGTGATTTCGGCGTCACCAAGATCAGCGGCTTGCGGAATGTCCGGTGCAGTTGGCGGCGCAGGATGTGGAAATAGTTCGCAGGCGTCGTGCAGTTCGCCACGATCCAGTTGTCCTGACCGCACATTTGCAGGAACCGCTCCAGCCTTGCCGACGAATGCTCGGGGCCTTGCCCCTCGAACCCGTGCGGCAGCAGACAGACCAGGCCGGACATCCGCAGCCATTTCGATTCACCCGAACTAATGAATTGGTCGAACATGATCTGCGCGCCGTTGGCGAAGTCCCCGAACTGGGCTTCCCACAGAACCAGTGCATTAGGTTCGGCCAGTGAGTATCCGTATTCGAACCCGAGCACTGCATATTCGGACAGCATCGAGTCGATCACTTCGTAATGCGACTGACCAGCGCGAATGTTGTTCAGCGGGTAATACCGTTCTTCGGTTTCCTGATGAACGAATCCGGAATGGCGTTGGCTGAAGGTGCCGCGCGTGGCGTCCTGACCTGCAAGGCGTACCGGGTAGCCCTCGGTCAGCAGGGATCCGAAGGCCAGCGCCTCACCAGTGGCCCAGTCAAAGCCTTTACCGGTTTCAAACATCTGTTTCTTGTGCTCAAGCAGACGACCAACCGTCTTGTGCATGGCAAATCCGCTTGGTGCGCGGGTAAGGGCATCACCGATTTCGGCCATGGTTTCCGGCGTGATCGCCGTCTCGCCGCGCATGTATTCGTCTTTGTTCTTGTCAAGATGCGACCAGCGCCCATCTAGCCAATCGGCCTTGTTAGGTTTATAGACCTTACCGGCCTCGAATTCGTCGTTCAGATGGGCCTGGAAGGCCGCTTTCATATCCTCGATCTCACCTTCGGGGATCAGGCCATCCTTGACCAGACGTTCCGTGTACAGAGAAAGCGTGGTCTTATGCGTCTTGATCTTCTTGTACATGATCGGGTTGGTGAACATGGGCTCGTCGCCCTCGTTGTGACCAAACCGGCGATAGCAGAAGATATCCAGAACCACGTCCTTGTGGAATTTCTGGCGGAACTCGGTGGCCACCTTGGCTGCATGAACAACCGCCTCGGGGTCATCCCCGTTCACGTGGAAGATCGGCGCCTCGACCATCAGCGCGATATCCGTTGGATACGGGCTGGAGCGTGAGAAATGCGGCGCGGTGGTAAAGCCGATCTGGTTGTTCACCACGATATGCATTGTCCCGCCGGTGCGATGCCCGCGCAGACCGCTCAGGCCAAAACCTTCGGCCACGACGCCCTGTCCGGCAAAGGCCGCATCCCCGTGCAGCAGAATGGCCATGACCTTGGTGCGGTCCGTGTCGCCCAACTGATCCTGCTTGGCGCGGACCTTGCCCAGAACCACAGGGTTCACCGCCTCAAGATGCGACGGGTTCGCCGTCAGCGACAGGTGCACGCTGTTGCCATCAAACTCGCGGTCGCTGGAAGCACCCAGATGGTATTTCACGTCGCCCGAGCCATCCACGTCTTCGGGTTTGAAACTGCCGCCCTGAAATTCGTTGAAAATGGCGCGGTACGGTTTGCCCATCACATTGGCCAGAATGTTCAAACGGCCCCGGTGCGGCATCCCGATCACGATATCGCTGAGCCCGAGCGCGCCACCACGTTTGATGATCTGCTCCATCGCCGGAATGAGCGCCTCACCGCCATCGAGACCAAAGCGCTTGGTGCCCATGTACTTGACGTGCAGGAATTTCTCAAAACCTTCGGCCTCGACCATCTTGTTCAGGATGGCTTTGCGGCCTTCCTTGGTGAACTGGATTTCCTTGCCATAGCCCTCAATCCGCTCTTTCAACCATGCAGCCTCTTCCGGGTTCGAGATATGCATGTATTGCAGCGCAAAAGTACCGCAATAGGTTCGCTTCACGATCTCGACGATCTGCCGCATCGAGGCGACCTGAAGTCCCAGAACGTTGTCGATAAAGATCGGTCTATCCATATCGGCATCGGTGAAGCCGTAGGTTTTGGGGTCCAGTTCCGGATGATTGCTGGCCGCGCGCATGCCAAGGGGGTCAAGGTTGGCGGCCAGATGGCCCCGGATCCGATAGGCCCGGATCAGCATAAGCGCCCGCAGACTGTCCAGCACCGCGCGTTTGATCTGGTCATCGCTGACTTCGACACCTTTGTCGGCGGCCTTTTCCTTGATCTTCTTGCCTGCGGCCTTGGCGTCAATCTCGGCCCACTCGCCGGTCAACGCACCGGTCAGATCATCCGCTGGCATGGGCGGCCAGTCCGTGCGCGCCCACGAAGGCCCTTCGGCCTCGCGCTGCACATCAGGCGCGGCGTCACCCATGGCCTTGAAGAACTCGACCCAGGCAGCGTCTACCGCACCGGGGTTCTTGGTGTACTGCGCATAAAGCTGTTCCAGGTATTCGGCGTTATGCCCCTGCATGAAGCTCGAGGCATGAAAGGCAGTATTGGGCGAGTGTTCGGTCATTGGGCTACCTCATGTGGGTTGGGACCGTATTGATTGGTGCCTGGTTGACTGGGGCGGGTCAGCCACCACAGCACCAGGAGGGGCGACACCACCAGAACGATAAGTGTCGGGATGACGATCAGCAATGTTGCGCGGGTAAACAAAATGTCGAGCGTTCCGCCATGCTGGAAACTCGAGGCGATCCCGATACCAAAGATCAGGACGGCAAAGGCCCCAAGGACCAGCAGGATCGGCAGCAGAGCGTACAGCCCACTGCGCCCGGTATCGTGCATCCGCCGCCACGCAACGGCCAGATGCGGGAAGAAGACGATCAGGCCGACGATGCTCTGCACCGGAGCCGAGGACGTTGCGGTGACAGATTTCACCTCATCGCTTTCGGTGATCGCGACCTGAGTGAAGAACTGCCAGTCGATGATGCCGGCGATGATGTTCCAAATCACGATGAACAGGAAAAAGAACCAGTATTCGGGCCGCGAGGCACGACCTGACAAGGTGAAAAACTTGGAGAAACAGGTGCGTATGGCGTCGGAGAAGGTCATGCGAAGCCCTCTTCACGCGGCACCCCAAATCGATTTTTGTCTGGGTCGGAAGCAACCAGCATCAACCCGATAACATTGGACGCAACCAGCGCGCTTGTCACTATCGCGTTTAGGAACACTGGAACAAAAAGAAAGATGACCAGAAGAAACAGGAGAATCGGTCCGCCGATCAGCAACCCGAAGCCAAGAAAGACCTGATACCCCAGCCAAACGATAAATACTGTTGCGAACGGATAGAGCGCTTGATGCCCATCTTCGCCAGTATCCTGCAGCCGTCTGCACATTGCCGAAAGCAGGGGCAAAGACGCGGCGGTGATCACCAAAAGCCTCGAGGTGCCCCAGTTTACGAGAACGCTCCAGTCAAACAGTAATGCGGCGGAGATCGGCAAAACAATTGCAATAGGGGCAAACCACCAAAACTCAGAACGCGACGCTCTGCCCGAAAAGACAAATGTCTTTCGGATGCCGGTCGATATGGCTTGCTTTGGTCCCATCGTTACTGTTCCGCCCGGAATTGCCAAAGGCAAACTTCAGGATTGATGGGCGGGCGCGTCTCGCCCACCCCCGAGCCGGGCGTTGCCCCAAAAGCATATGCCCGGTTCTTGGTCACTTACCCAATCGCTTCCAGCACGGCTTCGCCCAGCTGCGCCGGGCTTTCGGCCACGACGATACCGGCCGAGCGCATGGCTTCGATCTTGTCTTCGGCGCCGCCTTTGCCACCGGCGACAATCGCGCCTGCGTGGCCCATACGGCGGCCTGGAGGGGCTGTGCGGCCTGCGATGAAACCGGCGGTCGGCTTTTTGCGGCCCTTCTTGGCCTCATCCGCCAGGAACTGCGCAGCTTCTTCCTCGGCCGAGCCACCGATCTCACCGATCATGATGATCGACTCGGTCTCGTCATCGGCCAGGAACCATTCCAGCACATCGATATGCTCGGTGCCTTTGATCGGGTCGCCGCCGATACCCACGCAGGTGGACTGGCCCAGACCCACATCGGTGGTCTGCTTGACGGCCTCATAGGTCAGGGTGCCCGAGCGGGACACAACGCCGACCGAGCCGCGCTTGTGGATATGGCCGGGCATGATGCCGATCTTGCAGGCGTCGGGTGTAATCACACCGGGGCAGTTCGGGCCGATCAGGCGGGATTTGCTGCCTTCCAGCGCGCGCTTCACCTTCATCATGTCCAGCACCGGGATGCCTTCGGTGATGCAGACGATCACTTCCATCTCGGCATCAATCGATTCGAGGATCGAATCCGCAGCAAACGGCGGCGGCACATAGATCACGCTGGCATTGGCTTCGGTCACGTGCTTGGCCTCGTGGACCGAGTTGAACACGGGCAGGCCCAGATGCTCCATCCCGCCTTTGCCGGGGGTGACGCCGCCGACCATCTTGGTGCCATAGGCAATGGCCTGTTCGCTGTGGAATGTACCCTGCGAGCCGGTAAAGCCCTGACAGATCACTTTGGTGTTTTCGTCGATGAGGACTGCCATTTTGTCCCTTTCTCTAGGCGGTGTTGGATTGATTGGGTTCAGTCGCCGGCAGAACCTGCGGCGCATAGGTAATTTTCTCGAGCGTGGCACGTCCCAGGGCCAGGTTGGCCGTCGTACGCAGGCCGCTGCTGATTTCAGCGATGCCACGCCTTACTTTTTGCCGGATCAGAGGCCAGCCTGTTGGTCGCGCGCGCGGTGCCCCCATATTGTATTCGCCGGGCGCCTCGTTGCCCTGTTCGACCATGGCTGGGATCACCTGGTAGATGTTGATCTGACGCGCCGCCGGCGATGCGGAAGGGTTGAACAACAAACCATCCAGCGTAATGTCAAAGGGTTTCTGGGCCAGGAAGTGCCGGGCCGCTTCGCGTGTCAGCGCATAAGCTGCACCACCGGGATGGCGCGAACGCATCAGGCGCAGTTCCCGCCCCAAATGGGACAACCGCTTGCGTCCAAGTGCCACGTAAAGCTTCGTGCTGCGCCAGCGTTCGAACCGCACGATGTCGGCATCCTCTGGCCACCATGATGCATCATTCAACCAGTCTGCCAATTCCGGTGTCAGAAACACATCATCCTCAAGGATCAAGGCCTGTTCCGCCCCCGAAGCGATCAGCGCCTCCCACGCTTTGGCATGGCTGAGGGTGCAGGCCATGTCCTTGGTATGGAAATAGCCCCACGGCCCCTCGGCCCGGCATTCGCGCAGGAAATCTTCACGGGTGGCGGCGTCGCAATCAACTGCATTGACGCGGGTCGCCGACAGGCCTGCCTTTTGCAGTTCCTGCTCCATCAAACGCGCCCGCCCTGTGGCGCGTTCAAGACCTATGAGGAAGATGGGGATGGTCATCAGATCGATTGCTTCTTTCGGCCTTGCGCGGCAATGTTATTCAGCTTGGTTTTGGCCGCGATGGGGCGGGCCCGAGGCCAGCCCCACTTGAACAAGCTTACCCCTTGACCGCCTTCACGATCTTCTCGGCACCGTCTTTCAGGTTGTCCGCCGCGATCACGTCGAGGCCAGAGGTGTTGATGATCTCTTTGCCCTTCTCGACATTTGTGCCTTCCAGACGCACGACCAGCGGCACTTTCAGGCCGACTTCTTTCACCGCGGCGACAACGCCCTCGGCGATGACGTCGCAGCGCATGATGCCGCCGAAGATGTTGACCAGAATGCCTTTGACCTGCGGATCGCTGGTGATGATCTTAAACGCTTCGGTCACTTTCTCTTTGGTGGCGCCGCCACCCACGTCGAGGAAGTTGGCAGGCTCGGCACCATAAAGCTTGATGATGTCCATCGTTGCCATCGCCAGACCGGCACCGTTGACCATGCAACCGATCTCACCATCCAGCGCGATATAGTTCAGGTCGTATTTCGACGCTTCCAGTTCCTTGGGGTCTTCCTCGGTCGTGTCGCGCAGTTCGGCAATATCCGGGTGGCGGTAGACCGCGTTGCCGTCAAAGCCGACCTTGGCGTCCAGCACCTTGAGATCGCCGCTGTCCGAGACGATCAGCGGGTTGATCTCCAGCATCTCCATGTCCTTCTCGACGAAGGCTTGATAGAGCTGGCTCATCAGTTTGACGCATTGCTTGACCTGCGCGCCTTCCAGACCCAGCGAGAAGGCGATCCGGCGGCCATGATAAGGCATGTAACCGGTGGCCGGATCGACCGAGAAGGACAGGATTTTCTCGGGCGTCGCGGCGGCCACTTCTTCGATGTCCATGCCGCCCTCGGTCGAACAGACGAAGGAAATGCGGCTGGTCTGGCGGTCCACCAGCAAGGCCAGGTACAGTTCACGCTCGATGCCCGAGCCTGCTTCGATATAGATGCGGTTGACCTGCTTGCCTGCCGGACCGGTCTGATGCGTGACCAGTGTACGGCCCAGCATCTTTTTGGCTTCTTCAGCGGCTTCTTCAACCGATTTGGTCAGACGAACACCGCCTTTTTCACCGGCGTCGGCCTCTTTGAACGAACCCTTGCCGCGACCACCTGCGTGGATCTGCGCTTTGACAACCCAAAGCGGGCCGTCCAGCTCACCTGCTGCGGTTTTGGCTTCTTCGGCGCGCAACACGGCGCGACCATCGGACACCGGTGCGCCATAGCTGCGAAGGAGGGCTTTGGCCTGATATTCGTGAATGTTCATCGAAACTGTCCCGTCTGACTGCGTTTAATCGTTATAGGGGTGTCTAGCGGGCAAGTTTAAAGGGTTTTTTGATGCTCGATGGGTTTTTAGCGAAGATTTTTAACATTTGTGATCACGGGTTTTTAGGGTGTGATCACAAAATTTCTGATGCGGCAAAACGATTCGAAAAAACTGCGCCGCGTCAGAAAATCACATTCGAAAAAAGGGATTTGCGGCGTTTGCGCCAACAATTGCGACCGGGACATGCGCGGACCAAAAGAAAACCGGCCCTGAAACGGGCCGGTCTGTTGTTCGGACTTCAGGACTGTTTTACGCCAGCGAGCTGTCGATGCCCTTGCACGCGTCGATCAGACCCTTCACGGCGTTCACCGAGTTGTCGAACCCTGCCTGCTCGTCTTCGTTCAGCTTGATGTCAACGATACGCTCGACGCCGCCAGCGCCGATGACGGTCGGAACACCGACATAGAGCCCGTCTACACCCAGTTCGCCGTTGCAGTAGGCCGCGCATGGCAGAACGCGTTTCTGGTCTTTCAGATAGGCTTCGGCCATTTCGATCGCCGACGTTGCAGGCGCGTAATAGGCCGAACCGGTTTTCAGCAGGCCAACGATTTCGGCGCCGCCGTCACGGGTACGCTGCACGATGGCGTCCAGTCTCTCTTGCGTGGTCCAGCCCATCTCGACCAGATCAGGCAGCGGAATGCCGGCAACGGTCGAGTAACGGACCGACGGTACCATGGTGTCGCCGTGGCCGCCCAGAACGAAGGCGGTGACGTCGCGCATCGAGACGTTGAACTCTTCCGACAGGAAGTGTGCAAAGCGCGCCGAGTCAAGCACCCCTGCCATGCCGCAGACCTTGTTGTGCGGCAGGCCCGAGAATTCGCGCAAGGCCCAGACCATCGCGTCCAGCGGGTTGGTGATGCAGATCACGAACGCGTCGGGTGCGTGGGCTGCGATGCCTTCACCAACCGACTTCATGACTTTCAGGTTGATGCCCAGCAGATCATCGCGGCTCATGCCCGGTTTGCGGGCCACGCCTGCGGTCACGATGCACACATCCGCGCCAGCGATATCGGCATAGTCGCTGGTGCCTTTCATCGAGGCGTCGAACCCTTCCGAAGGGCCGGATTCAGCGATGTCGAGCGCCTTGCCTTGAGGCAGCCCGTCTGCGATGTCAAACAGGACAACGTCACCCAGTTCTTTGACAGCTGCGAGATGTGCGAGCGTGCCGCCGATGTTCCCCGCGCCGATCAGCGCAATCTTGGGTCTGGCCATTTGGAATTTCTCCATATCCGGTCGGTATTGAAATCGCGGTTGTGCTAGTCGTTAAAACGTCAATAGGCAAGAGTTCTGCGACGTGGCATACAACCGCATACTGTTTGCAGGCCCTGCTTTGATTGCGCTAAACGGCCTTTGAGACAAGCCAAAACCGGGACCGTCGCATGTTCGAATTGAACTTGATGTTTTTTGCCGTGGCGATCCCTGCCGTGATCTTTGCCGGTATTTCAAAGGGCGGTTTCGGTTCCGGCGTGGCCTTTGCCTCGTCGTCGATTCTGGCCTTGATCCTGACGCCCGGGCAGGCTTTGGCCCTGATGCTGCCGATCTTGATGGTGATCGACGTGGCCACGTTAGGTCCCTATTGGAGGCGGTGGAGCTGGCCGGATTCCCGTCTGCTGATCCTTGGCGCCGTGCCCGGTGTGGCGATGGGTGCGTGGCTTTATCGTGCAACAGATGATAATCTGTTGCGTCTGCTGATCGGTGGCATCTCGGTCGGGTTCGTAATCTGGCACATCGCGCAGTCGAAAGGGTGGGTGCGCGGGTTTGCCAGGCGACTGCCGCCGTCTTCCGGTTTATTTGCCGGGCTGGTCGCGGGTTTCACAAGCTTCGTCAGCCACGCCGGTGGCCCCCCGGCAGCGGTCTATCTATTGTCGCAACGCCTGACGAAAACCGAATTTCAAGCCAGTACGGTACTGGTTTTCTGGGTGATCAATATCGCGAAATTCATACCTTATGCTTATCTGGGTATGTTCACTTGGCAGACGTTATGGGCGGATTTGCTGCTGGCACCCTTTGCGATCCTGGGGGCATGGCTGGGCGTCCGGGCACATTTCATGTTGTCCGAACGCCTGTTCTTCGGGCTTGCCTATGTGCTGCTGACACTCACCGGCAGCAAGCTGATCTGGGACGCGCTTACCTGATCAGGCATTGGGTCGCAGCGCCTCGGCCACCTCTTCAAAAGCCTGACCAGAAGCCACAAGGCAGGTGATCCCGTTGGGCAACGTCACCGTGATCGTCCAGCTGCCGGTTTCGTTCGAGGCAAAAAACTCCATGACGGCGCCTTTCCGGGCCAGCCCCAAACCCCTGCGCGTTTCACCATAGGCCTCGTGCAACCGTTCCAGCACAGCTTCTCTGGGCGCACAGTTTTGACCCTGAGCATGCACATGTTGCGCGGCCAGGACCATAATCCCAAGCCCCATTGTCATCTTGAACACCGTCTTTTGCATCCCGTACCCTTTTTGATTCCAACTGCCGATCAGGGTGGGTGGCAAGGGACGAAATCCGGTTAAGGGAACGCACGTTGCGTCGGGTTTGCTGCGGTGCGGCGATTTTGTGCTTGAACTTTCCTGCAAAAAATGTCCCATTCCGCGCAACTTTATTTCAATGGGAGTGGTCCATGGATCCTCGTCTGCGCCCCTATCGTTCGGTTCTCTACATTCCTGGCTCGAGGGACCGGGCCCTGGACAAGGCCCGTTCTTTGCCTGTGGATGCGATCATCTTCGATCTGGAAGATGCAGTTGCAGCGGACGAAAAAGAAAACGCTCGCGAAACGCTGAAAGGGGCCTTGGCCGCTGGGGGCTATGGTGCGCGGGTCAAGATCGTCCGGATCAATGGGTTGGACACCGAATGGGGGCGTGCCGATGCCGAGGCGGTGCGCGACATGGATGCCGATGTTGTCCTGTTGCCCAAGGTGAATTCGGCGGCTGACGTGGATGCTCTGGCGGCGATCACCGGAGAATTGCCGATCTGGGCCATGATGGAAACGCCGCGCGGAATGCTGAACGCTGCCGAGATCGCCGCGCATCCGCTGATGGCCGGGTTCGTGATGGGCACAAACGATCTGGCCAAAGAACTGCAAACCCGCTTTCGTCCCGATCGCCTGCCGATGATGACTTCGCTGGGTCTGTGCCTGCTGGCCGCCAAGGCCGAAGGGCTGATCATCATCGATGGCGTGTACAACGCGTTCAAGGATACCGAGGGTCTGGCCGCCGAGTGTGCGCAGGGCCGCGACATGGGCTTTGATGGCAAAACTCTGATCCATCCGGCCCAGGTCGATGTGGCCAACACGGCCTTCGCACCATCGGATGACGAGATCGATCTGGCCCGTCGCCAAATTTCGGCATTCGAAGAGACCGAAGCGCAAGGGCAGGGTGTTGCCGTCGTGGATGGCAAGATCGTTGAAAACCTGCACGTTGCAACGGCCCGTGAAATTCTGGCAAAAGCAGAGGCGATTTCAGCTTTGCAAGCGGGGTAAGCCAGCATGGGCTTTGTTCTTCTGATCTTGGGCGTGGCGCTGTGGTGGGCCGCGCATCTGTTCAAACGTGTGGCGCCTGAACGCCGCGCCGCGATGGGCGACGGGGGCAAGGGGGCGGTTGCCCTGGCGCTGGTCGCGTCGATCCTGCTGATGGTGTTCGGCTATCGCATGACCGACTTCATCTATGTCTGGGCACCGCCGACCTTTCTGATTCACGTCAATAATCTGTTGGTTCTGATCGCGATCTTCATGATGAGCCCCGCGGGCACCAAAGGCCGGGTGCTGAACAAGTTTCGCCATCCGATGCTGGGTGGTTTCAAGCTGTGGGCCTTTGCGCATTTGCTGGTGAACGGAGATCTGGCCTCGATCATCCTGTTCGGCGGTCTTCTGGCATGGGCCGTGGTCGAAGTTGTTGTGATCAACAAGGCCGAACCCGACTGGACGCCCGGTGAACCGGGAACCTATGGCAAGGATGCGATGTTCTTTGTGGCGTCGATCGTGCTGCTGGGGATTATTGGATATATCCACGGCCTGGTCGGTCCGTCTCCGTTTGGCTCATGAGGACCTAACCCCATGGCGAAACTCTATCGTTTGTTGACCGAAGAAGACACGTCGGCCTTCTGCCACAAGGTGTCAGATGCGCTGGCGAAGGGATGGGAGCTGTACGGCGACCCGTCCTATGCCTTTGACTCAGCCAACAATGTAATGCGGTGTGCGCAGGCTGTGACCAAAGAGGTCGAAGCCGACTATTCCCCCGACATGAAACTGGGACAGCAGTAATGGTAAAAACAAATCCGGGCCGATTTTTCGAGGATTATTCCGTAGGGCAGGTGTTGCAACACGCCGTGCCGCGCACAGTGACCGAGGGCGAACGCGGTTTGTATCACGCGCTTTATCCCGCGCGTCACGCGCTGTATTCCTCGGACGAATTTGCCCGGGATTGCGGTTTGCCGGAAAGTCCGCTTGATGATCTGGCGGCGTTTCATCTGGTTTTCGGTAAAACGGTTCCGGATGTCTCGTTGAACGCGGTAGCCAATCTTGGTTATGGCGAAGGCCGTTGGCTGAAACCCGTCTATGCCGGTGATACCCTGCGATCTGTGTCCGAGGTGATTGGCGTCAAACAGAATTCCAACGGGAAAACAGGTGTCGTCTGGGTCCGCACCCGTGGATTGAACCAATTGGACGAAGTCGTCATCGAATATGTCCGTTGGGTGATGGTGCGCAAGGCAGACGTGAATGCGCCAGCGCCCGAAACGGTTGTTCCAGAATTGAAGAAGGCCTTGACGCCCCAGGATCTGATCGTGCCCGAAGGTCTGGATTTCTCGAATTACGATTTCGCTTTGGCCGGTGAAGCGCATCGTTGGGGCGATTATGAAATCGGAGAGAAAATCGACCACGTGGACGGCGTCACCGTGGAAGAGGCCGAACACATGCTGGCCACGCGATTGTGGCAGAACACCGCCAAGGTGCATTTCGACCTGACGTTCCGCCCGGAAGGCAGGTTGATCTATGGCGGGCACGTGATCTCGATGGCGCGGACATTGTCGTTCAATGGGCTTGCGAACGCGCAGATGATTGTCGGCCTGAATGGCGGCGCGCATGCCAACCCGTGTTTCGCGGGCGACACGATCAAGGCCTGGTCCGAAGTTCTGGATAAGGCGGAAACCGGTGTTCCCGGCGTGGGTGCGATCCGCCTGCGTCTGGTGGCGACAAAGGGTAGTGATCCGTTCGAGTTGGAGAATGACGAGGGCCGGTATTTGCCGGATGTGCTTCTGGACCTCGACTATTGGGCGCTCATGCCGCAATAGGCGTGCTGACGGTATTGTGAGCCATTCGCGTGCAAGCCGTGCTAGGCTTGCACCATGCATATTCTGCGCGCGATATTGACCAGCGTTTGTCTGGCGCCGGCGGCTCAGGCCTGCGATCTGGCGCTGGCCCTGGCGGTTGACGTTTCCGGCTCGGTCGACGCCAGCGAGTTTCGTATCCAGATGGACGGGCTGGCCGCTGGTCTGCGCGACCCGATCGTGTCCGAGGCATTGGTTCGTGGTCAGGCTCAGTTGATGCTGGTGCAATGGACCGGGTCGTCGCGCCAGCAGGTCACGATCCCCTGGACCCGAGTCGACAATTTCGCGGCGCTGGATCGTTTTGCCGATCAGGTTGCCGAAGATCCACGCATCTGGCGGAACTTCTCGACCGCGATTGGCGAGGCGCTGCACACGACGCTGGACGCATTTGAGTCCGTTTCTGATTGCAAACGGCGACTGATCGATCTGTCGGGGGACGGCGTATCCAATGAAGGCGTCGAACCGACGCAAGTTCACGCGGCTTTGCGCAACCGCGGCATTGTCGTCAATGCGTTGGCCATCGAAGAAAGTGAACCGGACCTGACGGCCTATTTCTTTGAGAATGTCATCGTGGGTGAAGGCGCTTTTGTCGTTTCGGCCTCGGGCTTCGCGGACTACCCAGAGCGAATTCGCAAGAAACTGCTGCGCGAAGTGACGCAGCAAACGGCGGGCCTGAAATGACAGTCAGGAGATTCGTGATCACATGCCTTTGGTCTTGAAATCGCTAACATTGATGAAGGGGAATGTTAAATGTGATCACGACAATATTTTGTGTGATCACATACCGGAATAATCCGTCAAATTGCGCTGAATTTAGTGGTTTTTGCACCCGCAGCACGTGACAGTGTCGCAAAAAACAGTAAAACGTTCGGTAGCCAACCGAAAAGGAGCCGCCATGGCCGATGTAAATCGGGGCAACCGCCCACTTTCGCCGCACCTGTCGATCTATCGTCCACAGCTGACGTCGGTCACATCCATCCTGACACGCATCACCGGAAACGCGCTACTGCTGGCGGCGCTGCTGATCGTCTGGTGGTTTCTGGCCGCAGCAACGTCGCCCGAGGCCTTCGCCGTTGCGAACGGAGTGATTACTTCGGTGCTTGGCGATCTGGTGATGGCTCTGTCCGTATGGGGTCTTTGGTATCACACGCTGGCCGGTGTACGGCACCTGATCTGGGACAATGCTATTGGGCTGGACCTTCCCACAGCGACAAAGCTGGGCTGGGCCGTTGTCATCGGATCGGTCGTGCTGACCCTTCTGACCCTTGTCATCGTCGCGTGATTGGAGGCCTGACATGCGTTATCTGACCGACCGCAAACGCGCCGCTGGCCTCGGCTCGGCGAAATCCGGCACCGCTCATTTCTGGACGATGAAAGTCAGCTCGGTGGCTCTGCTGATCCTTGTGCCTTTGTTTGTTTTCACCTTCGGCCCGGTTCTGGGTCAGCCGTTTGACGTGGTACTTGAATACTACTCGCGGCCCTTCCCGGCCATCGTGGCAGCACTGACGCTGGCGGTTGGCTTCAAACACTTCGCAGACGGTGCGCAGGTGATGCTTGAAGACTATGTTCACGGCACGCTTGAGAAGGTCCTGATCATTCTGGTGACCTGCCTGTCCTACGGTGCGGCCGCGGCCGGCATCTTCGCCATCGCGCGCATTGCCCTTTAATTCCCGGAGCTGAAAGAAATGGCTGCATACGAATACGAAACGCATGAATATGACGTGGTCGTTGTCGGCGCCGGTGGGGCCGGTCTGCGGGCAACATTGGGTATGGCGGAACAAGGCCTGCGTACGGCCTGCGTGACCAAGGTTTTCCCAACCCGTTCTCATACCGTGGCCGCGCAGGGTGGCATTGCCGCGTCGCTATCGAATATGGGCCCCGACCATTGGCAATGGCACATGTACGATACCGTCAAGGGCTCGGACTGGTTGGGCGATACCGACGCGATGGAGTACCTCGCCCGCGAGGCGCCAAAGGCGGTCTACGAGCTGGAGCACTATGGCGTTCCGTTCAGCCGGACAGAAGAGGGTAAGATCTATCAGCGCCCCTTCGGTGGACACACCACTGAATTCGGAGAAGGTCCTGCGGTACAGCGCACCTGCGCAGCCGCCGACCGGACCGGCCATGCGATCCTGCATACTCTGTACGGGCAGTCGCTGAAGAACAACGCCGAGTTCTATGTCGAGTATTTCGCCATCGACCTGATCATGTCCGAAGACGGTCAGTGTCAGGGTGTCGTCTGCTGGAAGCTGGACGATGGCACCATGCATGTCTTCAACGCCAAGATGGTGGTGCTGGCTACGGGTGGCTACGGCCGTGCCTATTTCAGTGCGACCTCGGCCCATACCTGCACCGGTGATGGCGGCGGCATGGTGGCCCGTGCTGGGCTGGCCTTGCAGGATATGGAATTCGTTCAGTTCCACCCCACCGGCATCTACGGTTCGGGCTGTCTGATCACCGAAGGCGCGCGCGGCGAGGGCGGGTACCTGACAAACTCGGAAGGTGAACGGTTCATGGAGCGCTATGCGCCCCAGTACAAGGACCTCGCACCGCGCGATTACGTTTCGCGCTCGATGACCATGGAAATCCGCGAGGGACGTGGCGTAGGGGCCGAAGGGGATCACATTCACCTGAACCTCAGCCACTTGCCTGCCGAGGCTCTGGCGGAGCGCCTGCCCGGCATCTCGGAAAGCGCCAAGATTTTTGCGGGTGTGGATGTCACGAAGGAACCGATCCCGGTTCTGCCCACCGTGCATTACAACATGGGCGGTATCCCCACGAACTATTGGGGTGAGGTTCTGAACCCGACTGCCGACGATCCGACTGCGGTTGTTCCCGGTTTGATGGCCGTTGGCGAAGCCGGTTGTGCCTCGGTCCACGGTGCGAACCGACTGGGGTCGAACTCGCTGATTGACCTTGTGGTCTTTGGCCGGGCGGCAGCGATCCGCGCTGGCAAGGTTGTCGACGCCGAATCCCCCAACCCGGTTCTGAACCAGGCGTCGGTCGACAAGGCGTTTGACCGTTTTGATGCGGTGCGTAACGCCAGCGGTTCAATCCCAACCGCTGATCTTCGGCTTGAGATGCAAAAGACCATGCAGGCGGATGCGGCCGTGTTCCGAACCGCCAAGACCATGGCCGAAGGCGTCGAGAAGATGACGGCGATTGCCGCAAAGATGGACGACCTGAAGGTCACAGACCGTTCGTTGGTCTGGAACAGCGATCTGATGGAAACCCTTGAACTGACCAACTTGATGCCAAACGCGCTTGCCACCATCGTCGGCGCCGAGGCCCGCAAGGAATCCCGAGGGGCCCACGCGCATGAGGACTTCAGCGAGCGTGATGACGAAAACTGGCGTGTTCACACGGTCAGCCGGGTTGAGGGCAGCAAGGTTGAGCTTAGCTATCGTCCGGTCATCGTTGATCCGCTGACGACCGAGGACCAAGGCGGTATCAGCTTGCAGAAAATCGCGCCCAAAGCGCGGACGTTCTAAAGGGCGGGTCAGGAACAGGGGCGAGATGGCAGAGTTTTCTTCGACCGATTATTGGCAACGCCGATATGAGCGCGGCAAGACCTCGGGAGCGGGGTCTTACGGGCGTCTTGCCGTCTACAAAGCGAATTTCATCAACACGATGGTCGAGATGGAAGGCGTGGACTCGGTTGTAGAATTGGGATCGGGCGACGGAAATCAGGCGCAATTGTTTGATATCCCGAAATATACCGGTTTTGATGTCTCGGACCTCTGCGTTCGTCGCTGCAACGAAGTTTTTCGATCCCGCCCCAATTGGGTGTTCAAAAACGCCGATTCCGAGGTTGAGCCGCATGACGTTTCTCTTTCGCTGGATGTCATTTATCATCTGACCGAAGACAGCGTTTTCGAGAACTACATGCGGCGGTTGTTCGGGCTGGCAAAGCGTTTTGTCGTTATCTATTCGTCTGATTTTGACCAGAACCCTTCCAACCAGCATGTGCGCCATCGCCCGTATTCCCTGTGGGTTGAAGAATTCATGCCCGGCTGGCAGCTCTATTGTGAAGAAGAGAACCCGTTTGCCGTCAAAGGGCATGCGCATGCCTCAAAGAACAGCTTTGCCGCGTTCAAAGTGTTCGAGCGGAGTTGAACGTGTGACTGGCGTAAGCACCATATCGACCCGGGAAGCCAAACAAGCCGCTTTTGATCCTGTCACATGCCGGAAGGGCGCTCAAAAAAGCGCAAGTCATGGTGAAATTCCAAGCGCATCGCGGTATATGCCTTGCTGGTGCTTGCAATGACGGTCGAGAAACTCCAATCCGGTCAAAGCGATCCCAAGATCATCCTGATCGGCTTGAACCGCTGTGCGACGACCTCGTTTCATAAGCTGTTTCAGAACAACGGGATTCCTTCGGTGCATTGGGAAGATGAACAGGGTCTAAACCTTGCACATCGCATGGTAACCAATATTGCCATGGGGCGCAGACCGCTGGATGGGTTTGGTGCCGTTCGGGCCTTCACCGATATCGCCTTTGTCAATTCGCGCTTCATGCTGGACGGCGCGCGGTTCTTTCGTGAGCTGCACGCGGCTTACCCCGATGCCTATTTCTTGCTGAACACGCGCAATCGCGATGACTGGATCGCATCACGTGCCAACCATTCCGGCGGTAGGTACCTAGAGCGATGCTGCAAGGCCAATGGACAGACGGCCGACGAGGTAAAACGGGGCTGGGCGCGTATGTATGACGTGCACCATTCCGAGGTCGAAGCTTTCTTTGACGACAACCCGCGCTTTCTGCGCTTTGATATCGACCGGGACGATCCGCAAAACCTTGCGGATTGGCTTTCGCCGGATTTTGACGTGAACATCGCCCATTGGGGGCATTATAACCGAGGGGCGTCTGAATGCGCCCGGACAGGCTGAAAGGCGGCCTTGTGCTGAATGGAGAATTGACATGGTTCAACTGACCCTGCCCAAGAATTCCCGGATTACCACCGGCAAGACCTGGCCAAAGCCGGACGGCGCCACGAACGTGCGCAAGTTCCAGATCTATCGTTGGAACCCCGATGACGGGCAGAACCCGCGTGTCGACACCTATTTCGTTGATATGGATACGTGCGGTCCGATGGTGCTGGACGCGCTGATCAAGATCAAAAACGAGATCGATCCGACGTTAACGTTCCGCCGGTCTTGCCGCGAAGGCATCTGTGGATCTTGCGCGATGAACATCGACGGGATC
The DNA here is from genome assembly GCF_056532905.1 of Ruegeria sp. H8. Taxonomy (NCBI): domain Bacteria; kingdom Pseudomonadati; phylum Pseudomonadota; class Alphaproteobacteria; order Rhodobacterales; family Roseobacteraceae; genus Ruegeria; species Ruegeria sp. H8. The sequence continues at coordinate 137,852 of NZ_JBQFNY010000008.1, forward strand.
AACACGCTGGCCTGTATCTATGGCATGGATGAGATCAAGGGCGATGTGAAAATCTATCCGCTGCCGCATATGCCGGTGGTCAAGGACCTGATCCCTGATCTGACTCATTTCTATGCCCAGCATGCGTCCATCATGCCGTGGCTGGAAACCAAGACCAATCGTCCCGCGAAAGAATGGAAACAGTCCATCGAAGATCGCAAGAAGCTGGACGGTCTCTATGAATGCGTGATGTGCGCCAGCTGCTCGACCTCATGCCCCAGCTACTGGTGGAATGGCGACCGCTATCTTGGCCCCGCGGCTTTGCTGCATGCCTATCGCTGGATCATCGACAGCCGGGATGAAGCCACCGGTGAACGTCTGGATGAGCTGGAAGATCCGTTCAAGCTCTACCGCTGTCACACCATCATGAACTGTGCCAAGACCTGCCCGAAAGGTCTGAACCCGGCCAAGGCGATTGCCGAGATCAAGAAGATGATGGTCGAGCGCGCGATCTAAACACAGACCCGATTTGCGATTTTCGCATGTCCATCTTGCAAAAACAGGCGATGCAGCCCCGGCTGCATTGCCTTATTTTTTGGGCAGGGAGGAGTGATGAGCTTTAGTCAGGATCACTCCAATGAGCAAAGACACATCCAAACGGAAAACCGACGCCCAAGAGGCGCTGGAACTGCTTGAACAGGCATGGGCCTATTACACGCCCGAACCTGCGAAGGCTGACAAGGAACCAGAGCTTTTCGAATACGCAAACGCAGCCTGATACAGGCGGCAAGGCTTGCAAACTGACGGTTTATCGGCAAAGCAGAGGGATGCCTGTTCTTCTGCTTCTTCTGGCGGCCGGCGTGTTTGCCTATTTCCTCTGGCGCTCGCGCCATTCCGGGCTGACACGTGATTGCAGGTGGCGCCAGGACAAGAGCCACGGCATCTGGCGGTGCAGCTTCTGCGGTGCCGAAATAACTGCACTGGACCAACCATTGCGGTGCTTGAAGGCGCGTGACGCCTGAAAGATAGGGCTTTCCGAGGGCTGAATAATACGCCACTCTGCCCGGCATGACCGTTTCAGAAAACACTCTACAACCGCCCGAAGATGCCGAAGCCCGTCGCGCGGTCGCCCCTGTCATCTGTTACCCGAACGAGGCATTGCCGCGACCGGATGTACCTTGGATGAAGTCCCTTCGCGCACGCGCAAGCAAAACGGGCGAAGTGCTGGTGCCGCCACGCGATGCGCGTTGTTTTGAAGTGCCTGCCGGCCATTTCTTTCGCATCACTTCCGTCGAGGGGCCGCAGGTTGGCGATCTGAACCTCTGGAACCGAAACGACCTTTCGGAACGCTTCTATTCCGGAAAAACCCGGGCGCTGCATGGCACGCATCTGACCACCGGAGAGCGGATGTGGTCCAGTTTTCCTCATCTGCGCCCGATGGCCACGATTATTGCGGATACGCTGGAGTGGTACGGGATCGATTCCTATGGGGGGTCGGTTCATGACGTCATCGGTACGCGATGCGATCCGTATACGGGCAACCTTTTGTCCGGTACGCAATACCATCATTGTTGCCATTCCAACCTGACCCGCGCGCTTGCGGATCACCTCAATATTCCGCTGGCCGAAGCCGAACCAGCGGTGCACGACGTACTGAACGTCTTCATGTGTACCGGTTTCACCCGCGACACGGGTCAGTACTTCATGAAAGCCTCACCCGTGCGCCCGGGAGATTTTCTGGAATTTTTTGCCGAGATTGATTTGCTGGGCAACCTCAGCGCCTGCCCGGGCGGAGATTGTTCCTCGGAACACTCTTCGGACACGGCTGCATGCTACCCCTTGCTGGTCGAGGTGTTCGCGCCTGCCAATGGTGATTTGAAGGGGTGGGATAGCCCTGCGAGCAATGGTTATGATCGCTCGCACGGGCGTTAGCAACGGCAGGCACCCGTTTCCTCGTGCCTGCCCACCATCAGCTGTTGGGGAACGCCGCCTGAAGCGCGATTTCCACCATTTCACCAAAGCTGCTTTCACGTTCTGACGATGGCAGAGCCTCTCCGGTCAACAGGTGATCGGAAACAGTCAGAACGGCCAGAGCGCGGCATTTGTGGCGCGCCGCCAGGATATAGAGTTCGGCCGCTTCCATCTCGACCCCCAGAATGCCGTGACGCACCATCTGTTCGTTGAGATCTGGACGCTCGTCATAAAAGACATCTGACGAGTAAATTCCACCAACATGGGTCGGCGTTCCCTTGGCGGCAGCCGCTGTGGCGGCAGCTTGCAGCAGCCCCCAATCGGCGCAGGGCGCAAAGTTGAGCTCTTTCATGATGCCGCGCGACGGCGTGCTCAGCGTGGTTGATGTCATGGCCAGAATAACGTCACGAATTTTGACGCTGTCCTGCATCCCCCCGCAGGATCCGATGCGGATCAGGGTTTTCGCATCGTAATCGCGGATCAACTCGTTTACATAAATGGAAAGAGACGGCATTCCCATGCCGCTTCCCTGAATTGTCACGGGATTTCCCTTCCAGTTTCCGGTAAAGCCAAGCATTCCCCGAACGTTATTGACCTGTTTGACATCGTCCAAAAACGTTTCGGCCGCCCATTTCGCCCGGTAGGGATCACCGGGCAAAAGAACGGTTTCAGCTATTTCGCCTTTTTCGGCGCCAATATGAATTGTCATTTTCAAAAACGCTCAGATTAGATTTCCAGATCAGAAATATCCACGCCTGCGGTCAGCGCGTCATGCACCCATTGAGGTTTGCGGCCGCGACCGGTCCAAGTTTGATCTGGATTTTCCGGGTTGCGGTATTTAGCCTTTGTTTTTGTTGGCTTAACGCTGCGCGACGTTTCTCCGGACAGTTCAGACAAAGAGAAGCCGAATTCTGCCGCAGCCTTTTCTGCGGCTTTCAAAGCTTCCTGACGTTCGCGTTTTTCTGCCCTGATCAAAGCTTTCTCAATGTCATTGCGCAAAGCCAAAAGGTCTTTGCGTGACATATTCTCAAGATTGATCCCCATCATTCTTCTCCATCAGATAATAATTACGGTGCACATGAGCGCGCACCGTAATTCCAAATATCAGCTTATTCCATCCCGAATTTTTCAGAGACGGAAACAGGAGAAAAAATGCCTTGCAGATAATTTACTCTGCGGCGAGGTTCCGAGGATCCGCCAGAGTAACAATATCGCCCATTATCGAATTGAGTTCGAAGTTTTTCGGGGTGTAGACCTTGGCTACACCCATGGATTTCAGTTTTTCGGCATCTTCGTCCGGAATAATGCCACCCACCACGACTGGGATATGAGACAACCCCGCCTGCCGCAGACGTTCCATGACGTCTTTGACCAGTGGCAGGTGGCTGCCAGACAGGATCGACAATCCAATGACATGCGCATCATCTTCGCGGGCGGCCGCAACGATTTCTTCGGGTGTCAGGCGAATGCCCTCATAGCTGATGTCCATACCGCAATCGCGGGCACGGAAGGCGATCTGTTCGGCACCGTTGGAATGGCCGTCCAGTCCGGGTTTGCCTACAAGGAACTTCAGACGCCGGCCCAGCTTGTCGCTGACGGCATCAACAGCGGCACGCAGGTCGTCCAGCCCTTCGGTCTTGTTCGAAACAGACCCGGAAACACCGGTTGGGCCGCGATAGGTTCCATAGACTTTGCGCATCTCTTCGGCCCATTCGCCCGTCGTCGCGCCGGCCTTTGCGGCGGCAATGGACGGTTCCATGATGTTTGCCCCGGTCTGTGCCGCTTCGCGCAGCGCGGCCAGGGCCGCTGCTACGGCCGCTTCGTCCCGTTCTGCGCGCCACGTATTTAGGCGGTCGATCTGTTCTTGTTCCACGGCAGGATCAACAACCATGATGCCACCGTCGTCGGTTTGAAGCGGTGATGCCTCGCCTTCGATCCATTTGTTCACACCGACAACAACGGTTTCGTTGCGCTCGATCCGGTTCAGGCGTTCAGCGTTGGAATCTACCAGTCGGGACTTCATGTATTCGATCGAAGCGACCGCGCCGCCCATCGAATCCAGGTTGGCCAGTTCGGCCCGTGCGCCTTCTTTCAGTTCTTTCACTTTGGCATCGACAGCGGGGTTTCCGTCGAACAGGTCGTCGTATTCCAGCAGATCGGTCTCATAGGCCAGGATCTGCTGCATCCGCATCGACCACTGCTGGTCCCACGGGCGCGGCAGACCCAGCGCCTCGTTCCAGGCGGGCAACTGCACCGCTCGGGCGCGGGCATTCTTCGACAGGGTTACGGCCAGCATCTCGATCAGGATGCGATAGACGTTGTTTTCGGGCTGCTGCTCGGTCAGACCCAGAGAGTTCACCTGCACGCCATAGCGGAATCGACGGAATTTCGGATTTTCAACGCCATAGCGTTGTTGCAGGATCTCATCCCAAAGATCCACGAAGGCACGCATTTTGCACATTTCGGTGACAAAGCGGATGCCAGCATTCACAAAGAAGGAAATCCGACCGCAGAGCGCCGGGAAATCCTCGGCAGGTACACGTGGGCGCAATTCGTCCAGCACGGCGATGGCAGTGGCTAGGGCATAGGCCAGTTCCTGCTCTGGCGTCGCACCCGCCTCTTGCAGGTGATACGAGCACACGTTCATCGGGTTCCATTTCGGAACATTGGTATAGCAATACTCGGCTACGTCCGCGATCATCTTGAGCGACGGTTTGGGCGGGCAAACATAAGTGCCGCGGCTCAGGTATTCCTTGATCAGGTCGTTTTGAACCGTGCCCTGTAGTTTGGATACATCCGCGCCTTGCTCTTCCGCGACGGCGATATAAAGCGCCAAAAGCCATGGCGCAGTGGCGTTGATCGTCATCGAGGTGTTCATCTGCTCAAGCGGGATTTGGTCGAACAGAACCCGCATGTCGCCCAGATGACAGACCGGCACACCGACCTTGCCGACTTCACCGCGGGCCAAAGTGTGGTCGCTGTCATAGCCTGTTTGCGTGGGCAGATCGAAGGCCACGGACAGGCCGGTTTGGCCTTTCGCAAGATTCCCCCGATAAAGCGCGTTCGAGGCTTTGGCCGTGGAATGACCGGCATAGGTTCGGATGAGCCAGGGGCGATCTTTCTGCGTCTGCGTCATAGCGGGGCCTCGCGTTTCAGTGGGCAATAAAATTTCGTCTTGAGGTTCTAAAGCGCAATTTTCGGGACATGTCAATTCGCTGCGTTGCGGCATGCCGCAATTGTTCAGATTGTGGGCAGCTGTGATTGGTGGCAATCTGCCGCCATGACGCAAACCGTGGAACTTCCGCTTTGGCTTTTCGTGCTGATCGTGGTCTTTGCCATGGTCACTTTCGCATCGCATTTCCTGTTTCCGTCCGTCCGCTGGTTTTTCCGTCGCAGGTTGGAACGCGCGGTGGCGCGCCTGAACCAGCGCCTTCAACGCCCGATCCAGCCCTTCAAGCTGGCGCGTCGACATGACATGATCCAGCGCTTGATCTATGATCCGCAGGTCGGTCAGGCGGTTCAGCAACATGCGCGTGAAACCGGCATGCCCGAGGCCGTCGCCTCGGAGCAGGCACGTCGTTATGCCCGAGAGATCGTTCCGTCATTTTCGGCCTTCGCCTATTTCAGCTTTGCGATCCGGTTGGCCCGCTTGCTGAGCAACACATTCTACGAGGTACGGCTTAGCTACCAGGACGAAGAATCCGTCAGGAACATTGACCCCGAAGCTACGGTTGTCTTTGTCATGAACCACCGGAGCAACATGGATTACGTTTTGGTCACGTATCTTGCGGCCCGACATTCTGCGCTGTCTTATGCTGTAGGAGAGTGGGCCCGGGTCTGGCCGCTCAGCCGATTGATCCGGGCGATGGGGGCGTATTTTATCCGGCGCAAGTCCGGTAGCGAACTCTATCGTCAGGTTCTGTCCACCTATGTGCGCCACGCAACCGAAGCCGGCGTAACTCAAGCCATGTTTCCAGAAGGCGGGCTGAGCCTGACCGGGGCCATTGCGCGCCCCAAGCTTGGACTGCTCAAATACATTATGGATGGAACGTCGCCACAGGGGCGCGATGTGGTGTTTGTCCCGGTTGCCCTGAATTACGACCGTGCGTTGGAAGACACCATCCTGACCCGCGCGGCACTTGGAACAGAGCGGCGGTTTCGCGCGCGGATCGGCGTCATCACGCGCTGGATAGTGAAACAGATCTGGCGTCGTTTGATCGGCCGATACAAGCGGTTCGGTCTGGCGTCCGTCCGGTACGGCAGGCCGATCTCTCTGAGAGAATTCCGGGCCAAGGGCAGCGACGACATGATGACGGATTTGGCCCGGGCGCTGATGCAACGTATCCAGCATGCTATTCCGCTTGTGCCGGCACCAGCGGCCTGTTTGCTGGTGCGCGACAACGGCCCGATGTCCGAAGAAGATGTGCTGTCACAAATCCGACAGATGATGGAGCGCGATGATCCGCAGACCAAGGACAATTCGCAGGCCATAACAAATGCTTTGGATCAACTGGTTGAACGCCGGATTCTGAACCGACAGGGGAATATGCTGTCCGTATCAGGTCAGCGCAGCGATCTTCTGGACTATTACGCCGCATCCGTCCCGGCGGATTCACGTAACCAGGTTTCTGCATCCGCAAAATAACTTTCTGCAACCGCTGGGTCATAAAATTACAATATGGCGCCAAAAACGGTTGCAATATTACTCAGCGCCCAATATTCCAGTCTGTGAAGCGCGCGATTCTGCGTCGCGGCAAAGGCACTGAACAGAGGAGGCCGGCATGGCTTTGGACACCGAAAGTGGTATCGCGTCGTACGAGGCACCTGAAAAAGATCTGTATGAAATGGGTGAAATCCCGCCCATGGGATATGTCCCAAAGCAAATGTACGCTTGGGCCATCCGCAAAGAACGTCATGGTGAACCGAACACCGCCATGCAGCAGGAAGTTGTGGATGTTCCGACCCTGGACAGCAACGAAGTGCTGGTTCTGGTTATGGCCGCAGGGGTCAACTACAACGGCGTCTGGGCCGCTCTGGGGCAGCCGATCAGCCCGTTTGACGGCCACAAAGCACCCTACCACATCGCGGGTTCGGATGCGTCGGGCATCGTTTGGGCCGTTGGCGACAAGGTGAAGCGCTGGAAAGTTGGCGATGAGGTTGTGATCCACTGCAACCAGGACGACGGCGATGACGAGGAATGCAACGGCGGTGATCCGATGTATTCGCCCAGCCAGCGGATCTGGGGCTATGAAACACCGGATGGCTCGTTCAGCCAGTTCACCCGCGTGCAGGCACAGCAGCTTATGCCGCGCCCCAAGCATCTGACATGGGAAGAAGCGGCGTGCTACACCCTGACGCTGGCAACCGCGTACCGGATGCTGTTTGGCCACGAACCGCACGATCTGAAACCGGGTCAGAATGTCCTGGTCTGGGGTGCGTCGGGCGGTCTAGGGTCCTACGCGATCCAATTGATCAACACCGCAGGCGCAAATGCGATCGGTGTGATTTCAGACGAAAGCAAGCGTGATTTCGTTATGGGTCTGGGCGCCAAAGGCGTTCTGAACCGTCGTGACTTCAACTGCTGGGGTCAATTGCCCACGGTCAACACACCGGAATATGCCGAATGGTTCAAAGAGGCCCGCAAATTCGGCAAGGCGATCTGGGACATCACCGGCAAAGGCAACAATGTCGATATGGTGTTCGAACACCCGGGTGAAAGCACTTTCCCAGTGTCGACCTTCGTTGTGAAAAAAGGCGGTATGGTCGTGATTTGCGCCGGAACATCGGGTTTCAACTGTACATTCGATGTGCGCTACATGTGGATGCACCAAAAGCGTTTGCAGGGCTCGCACTTTGCTCATCTCAAGCAGGCGGCAGCCGCGAACAAGCTGATGGTCGAGCGCCGCCTTGACCCCTGCATGTCCGAAGTGTTCACGTGGAATGACCTGCCCGAGGCCCATATGAAAATGCTGCGGAACGAGCACAAGCCGGGCAATATGTCCGTTCTTGTTCAGGCGCCGCGTACGGGTCTGCGTACCCTCGAGGAAGTCCTGGACGCAGGCTAACAACCCGCCAGGGTTGTAGACAAAAAACGCCCGCGAATCACCTTGCTGGTTCGCGGGTGTTTTACGTTTTTCAGTCCCCTGACGATCTTTCAAATGCTTGCAATTTTGCCCATCGCTATTTTTGGGGAGTAGAAACCGGCGAATAGGCCAAAAAAGATCATACATGTTATGGTTGTGTTAACCCTTCGTTAACTGTTTCAGAGAGACCCTGATGGCGCAAAATGAGTGGATATTGGACGTATTGTCGGACCTCAATGCTTTCGCCGTTGCGAATGGTTTGAGCGCGCTTGCAGAGCAGCTTGATGACACAAGACTGATCGCGGCTGCCGAGATTGCGTCCATGAAGAACGAGGCACGGGCGCCCGCGGATGGCAACGAAGGTCGATTTGGGTCAAATCCTTCAGGATTTGGAAGACACCAACACGCTTGAAGAACTCAGCGCCGTAGCTGAGCGTTTGCGGGACGCGTTGAACGTCGAGCACCTGACGTATCACTGGGTTGACGGTGCCGGAGATCAATACGGCTACACCACCTATTCAGACGCCTGGGATGAGCGCTACAGGGAAAAAAACTATCACCGTATCGACCCAGTGATCTTGGGGTGTTTCCAGCGGTTTCACCCGGTTGACTGGAAGTCGCTGGATTGGTCCGGCAAGGTGGCAAAGGCCTTCCTTCTGGATGCGCAAAACCATGGCGTTGGAAATCAGGGGTATTCCATCCCAATTCGGGGTCCAAATGGTCAGTTCGCACTGTTCACGGTCAACCACAGTTGTGATGATCAAACCTGGAAGAACTTTATCTCGGCTTACGGGCGTGATTTGATTCTTGTTGCGCATTACATAAATCGCAAGGCGCTGGAGTTTGAAAAAGACAGGCAGCCGGACTGCCCGCGCAGCTTGTCGCCAAGGGAAATCGACGCGATCACACTTTTGGCGTTGGGATACAGCCGCGCCCAAGTGGCCCATTCCCTGACGATTTCCGAGCATACGTTGCGCGTTTACATTGAAAGCGCGCGCTCAAAGCTGGGCGCACATAACACAACCCACGCAATCGCCACGGCACTCAGCCGGGGATTAATAGTGGTTTAAGAGGCGAACGGCCTCCACACGCAAAATTAACCACGACTCTGTACTCACTTCGTTCCTGCACAGGACGACAAGGGGAACAAGTCATGTTGCGTTATCTATATGCCGATGAGTTACACAGATTTCCGACTTTGGCAGAGGGGATGTTCAAAGATCGTGCGGATCAGTTCAAGACCAGGTTGGGGTGGGATGTCCACGTCAACGAGAAGGGCGAAGAGCGGGACGAATACGATGATCTCAATCCGCTTTATGTCATCTGGGAAGAGCCGGATGGCAGCCACGGAGGGTCGATGCGTGTATTGCCTACGACCGGTCGGGTGATGATCAATGAGGTTTTTGGTCATCTGAATGGCGGCAAGCCGATTTGCAGCCCCCTGATCTGGGAGGTCACCCGGTTCTGCCTGTCCCGAACAGCCAGCCCGCATACTGCCGGCGCCATCATGTTGAGCGGCGGTGAAATGATGGAAGGTTTCGGCCTGACGCATATCGCCGGCGTATTCGATGCAAGGATGATCAGAATCTATCGCCTGATCGGGTCCTCGCCCGAGGTTCTGGGAACCCAGGGCAGTGGGCGCGATCAGATTTCAGTCGGATTGTGGCCCTATTCCGCGGACGACTGCAACCGGGTGGCCGAGCGTGCGGGCATCCCGCGCGACCTGTCTCGGATGTGGTTCAAGGCCGCATTCGGGCCGAAGAAACAGCACCGGTTCGCCCTGTCCGCTTAAGTGTCGGAAAACGCTAATCCACATCTGGTGGTGGTCGGCGCGGCCCTGTAGGGTCGCGCCATGTCCTTGCCGAATGTAACGTTCTCAGATGATCAGGCCGCCGCGTATGACAGCATCGCCGAGATGCTGCGGGCAGCGGGTGTTGATCTCGAAGATGATGCCCTTCTGAAACTGCCAGGTGCAGGAAAATCTGGTGTGATGGCCGTGATCGGCAAGGCCGGATCGGGCAAAACGCTGCTGTTGGCCGAGCTGTACAAGGCACTGGCAGAGACGGGTGTTCAGATCGTGTCCGGCGATTATGAAAGCCGCAAATCGAAAGACAAGCGCAGCCTTGCCATCCTGGCCCCGACGAACAAGGCTGCAAGCGTTCTGCGATTGCGCGGCGTGCCTGCGACCACGATTCACCGCATATTGTACACGCCGGTCTATGATCCGGAATACGAGCGTATTGCGGAATGGCTGGCCGGCAATGACGAACGCCCCGATATCGAAGGTTTGACGGATGAAGCTTTGGATCGTGCGGCTGCTTTCTACCAAAACAACAAATCTATCCCCGGGGCGCTGGCCGCCGCCGGTTTGCGAGGGTCGGATTTCATCACAGGGTGGAAGCGCCGTGACGAACCGCTGGATATCGGGTTCGTCGATGAGGCGTCGATGCTGGATGACCGCCAGTTCGATGATCTCAAAGAGATTTTCCCGACCCTTCTGTTGTTCGGCGATCCGGCTCAGCTGGCACCGGTAAATCAGTCCGGCAGCATGGTGTTCGAGGCTTTGCCCGAGCCCCGGAAGCTGACACTTCAGCGCGTGCACCGCCAGGATGCAGACAACCCAATTCTGGATCTTGCGCATGCGCTGGCTGACCCGGCAATGGGCTTCGAGGATTTCGAGCGACTGATCGAAGAAACAGCCCGTCGGGATGACCGGGTTGTCTGGGGCCAGCGGGTTGAGGTCGATCTGATGGCCCGAAGCCCGGTTCTCGTCTGGCGCAACGCCACGCGCATTCGTTTGATACAGGCCTTCAGGCAAGTTCACGGCGCACCGGATACGGAATTGCTGGAAGGTGAACCGCTTATTTGTGATGGGATCGAATTGCCCTTGAAACATCGCAAGAAACGGCTGGACCTTGAGGCGCGTGGGCTGATCAAAGGAGCTCAGGTGGTATATCTGGGGCCGGGACGAAAGCCGGGGTTCTCGCGTCTTCACGTGATGGGGGCCGAAGACCCGCAGGTCAGCGCCGCGTCCATTGTTCAGATCGAAAAACCGGATGAGGAAGAGCCGTTTATTCCCTACGCTGCCCGCATGGGGGCGACCTTTTTGCACGGGGCGGCCGTGACGATCCACAAGGCGCAGGGGTCACAATGGGATACGGTTCAGGTGTTCGCTCCGGATCTCTATGCCGCCGCTCGCATGGGCCGGACCGAGGCCGGACAGCCATTGTGGAAGCGTTTGGCATATGTCGCGATCACGCGCGCGCAAGAGCGGCTGATCTGGGTGGTTCGCAATCGCCTGTCGAAACCCACGCACCCCCTGCGTGTGGATGACTTGAGGGCGATTCCGGCGGCTTCGCTGACATTGGAGACGGAAGAGACATGAAATCCATCATCGTAACGGGTGCCAGTTCAGGTATCGGCCGGGCAACGGCCCTGCTGTTCTTGTCCCAAGGGTGGACGGTCGGGTTGTTGGCGCGCAGCAAAGACAAACTGGAAGCTCTGGCAAAAGAGCATCAGGCAGCCACCGTCCTGCCTGCGGATGTGACCGACCCGAATGCGGTTGAACGGGCTTTTCGGTCTTTTACAGACCGCACCGGGCGGCTGGATGTTCTGTTCAACAACGCCGGGATCTTTGCGCCGGGCGGCACGATCGACGAGATCGCTCTGGACGATTGGTATCAAAGCGTCAACGTGAACCTGAACGGCATGTTCCTATGCGCGCGTGAAGCTTTCAAAATCATGCGTCACCAAAACCCGCAGGGCGGCCGGATCATAAACAACGGCTCGATAGCGGCACATGTTCCGCGCCCGAATTCGGTACACTATTCGGCCACAAAGCACGCCATTACAGGGCTGACGCGCAGTCTTTCGCTGGATGGGCGTCGCTTTGGAGTCGCCTGCGGGCAGATCGATATCGGAAATGCGCGCACGCAGATGGTTCAGGGCCTTGTGGACGCGGCGCAAGCCGCGGGCGAGACACCAGACCCGACGATGGCCGTGGAAGACGCCGCGCGTTCGGTCCTGCATATGGCAAGCCTGCCGCCCGAGGCCAACGTGCAGTTCATGACCGTCATGGCCACGACCATGCCCTATATCGGCCGGGGGTGACGGCTACTTTTCTCGCAACAGCCGGAAGGCTGTCGAGGCGCCCCAGCCTGCCGCAATCGCTATGACCAGCGACATCAGGCCGTACCAGACGGGCTGCTGGCGGGACATATTGTACAAAAAACGTTCCAGGCCGACTTTCCGGACATCAATGATCGCTTCATATTGCGAGACGACCTCTCCGCCACGGGTGAGAAAAATCCGGGCGGAATAATCGCCTTCGGTCAGGTCGGCGGGCATATCGATCGAGGTGCGGAACAGGGTCTGTTCGTCCACTGCTACGGTGTTTTCGCGGATCGAATACAGTTGTTCGTGTTCTCGAATTCTTATTACGGCGTCTGCAAAATCCTGTGCGCCCCGGATATGCATCGCGGCACCGACCGAGCGGATCGCGCGTTCGATCGAAATCCGGTAACGCAGGTCTTCGGTGTCGGACAGGATGTCGTCAAAGGGTCCGCTGGTTGCAACGGCGTAAAAGCTGGGTGCAAGGTCGACAAGAACACTGTCGGTGTTCACCCAGATCCCAAGCTTGCGTTCCTTGCGTCGCACGGTGACAGGCTCGGACGGACCCGCAACCGCGACGATGACTTCGACCGGAGGGCCGGAAGGGATTGGGGTTTCCCGCTTGATGGCCCCAAAAATCAGAAGTTCAGATCCGTCGAATGTCGCGGTGATGGCAACCCGGTCCTGGCTGAGACCAAGGACAACCTGTTCTTCCGCTGCCAAAGCGGGCGTGCAGAACAAGCACAGGGCGGCAATAAGCGAACGCAGCATCCTCAGTGCCCTCCGCCGCTGCCAAGCGAGTAGAGCTCGGCGGGTTCGATAAGCAGATCAAGTGCAAGCTTGCCACATACGGCCAGCACCAGAGCGGCAAGCAGCACGCGCAATTGTTCCGCCGGCATCCGGGCTCCGATCACGGTTCCGATCTGGGCGCCAATGACGCCGCCCACCAGCAACAAGACTGCCAGAACAACATCAACCGTATAGTTGGTGGTGGCGTGCAGCATCGTGGTGAAGGCTGTCACAAAGATGATCTGAAACAGCGACGTGCCGACAACGACCTTGGTCGGCATACCCAGCAAGTAGATCATGGCAGGGACCATGATAAAGCCGCCGCCAACGCCCATGATCGCCGACAAAACCCCGACGCACAGACCGACCAAGGCCGGCGGGATGACCGAGATATACAGGCCCGAGGTGCGAAAACGCATTTTGAAGGGCATGGCATGGACCCAGCCCCGCTGTCGGCGCTTGGCAGGGGCCGCGCCGCCTTTCTTGGCTTTACGCAGGGCCCTCAGGCTTTCGACAAACATCAGGCTGCCAATGACGCCGAGAAAAACAACGTAACAGAGTGTCACCAGCAGATCGACCTGACCCAGGCTTTTGAGATAGTTGAAGACAACCACGCCCAAAGCGGCCCCAACAAGCCCGCCAACCAGCAATACCGTTCCCATTTTTAGGTCCACGGTCTTTCGTCGGAAATGTGCCAGAACTCCGGAAAAGGATGATGCGACGATCTGATTGGCTTCGGTAGCAACAGCCACCGCCGGCGGAATACCGATGAAGAACAGCAGCGGGGTCATCAAAAAGCCGCCACCGACACCGAACATTCCGGACAGGATGCCAACCATGCCGCCCAACCCCAACAAGAGAAAGGCGTTTACTGAGACTTCGGCGATGGGAAGGTATATCTGCATGGGCTCTTCTAGTCGCACTGAGTTGAGAGGCGCAACGCCATAGCGTCGCATTCGCCTAAATATTTAAAAAATTGAATGTGACTAATCGGCACATACGACCAGACCTGCCTGTTTGCGCTGATCGGGTCTGCGGACAACTGCCAGTTTGCAGGAAGGTACACACTCATACCCTCTTAGAACGGTTGCGGCATGCAAAATCAACTCTGCATGCCGCTCCGCAGCGAACAGGACTGAAACTCAGTTCGGAACTGGCCTTATCAGCGCTCTTTGACGTAGGGTTCTCCGCCTGCCCGAGGTGGGATGGCCTTGCCGACGAAGCCGGCAAGGATTACCACCGTCAGAATATAGGGCAGGGCGTCCATCACCTGCACGGGAATCACGACGCCACCCAGGTCGATATTTTGGAACCGCAGCGCGATCGCTTGCAGCAGACCAAACAGCAAGCAGGCCCACATGGCATGCCACGGGCGCCACTTGGCAAAGATCAGGGCGGCCAAGGCGATAAAGCCACGACCGGCGGTCATTTCCTTGACAAACCCTGCCTGCAAGGCCGTAGCCAGATAGGCGCCTGCAATACCGCACAATACACCACAGATGGCGACAGCGGCGAACCGCAGGCCAACCACCGATACACCGGCGGTGTCCACTGCGGCCGGGTTCTCACCCACCGCCCGCAGGCGCAGACCGAACCGGGTGCGATACAGAATCCACCAGGTGGCCGGAACCATCAGGAACGCGACATAAACCAGGATCGAGTGGCCCGAGAGCAATTCGGAATAGATGGGGCCGATAATCGGCACACCGCTGAGGGGCTCGGCAAACGGGAAGTTGATCGGTTCGAACCGGCCCCCGCCAAACAGAGAGGGTGTCCGACCACCTTGCTGAAACCAGCTTTGCGCGACCAAGACGGTCAGGCCCGAGGCCAGAAAGTTGATGGCCACGCCCGATATCAACTGGTTGCCCCGGAAGGTGATCGACGCCAGCCCGTGCAGGCCCGACAGCAACAAAGAGGATGCGATACCAGCCAGCAAGCCCAGCCAAACCGACCCTGTGACTGCTGCGATTGCAGCCGAAAAGAACGCTGACATCAACATCTTGCCTTCGAGACCGATGTCGAAGATCCCGGCCCGTTCCGAAAACAGACCGGCCAGACAGGCAAGCAGCAGCGGCGTGGACAGGCGAATGGTCGAATCCAGAACCTGAATGAGGGTTACGAAAAATTCCATCACTCAGCCCTCTTCCGCATACCCAGGAAAAGTTTTTCAAGCGGCATTCGCACCATGTTGTCCAATGCGCCGGTGAACAGGATGACCAGGGCCTGAATGACCACGATCAGTTCCCGCGGAATCGAAGCCCACAGCGCCAGCTCGGCACCGCCCTGATACAGAAATCCGAACAAGAGCGCGGCCAGAAACACGCCGAACGGATGTGAACGCCCCATCAGAGCCACGGCGATACCAATGAAACCCGCGCCCTCGGTCGAGTTCATAACAAGTCGCTCGGCTTCGCCCATGACATTGTTGATGGCCATCAGCCCCGCCAGCCCGCCGGAAATCAGCATCGCGACAATCGTGATGCGCACAGGTGAAATACCGGCATAGACAGCGCCTGTCTCGGAATGGCCGTAAGCCCGGATTTCATAACCCAGACGCGTGCGCCAGATCAGCGCCCAGACAACGACGCAGGCAAGCAGCGCGATGAAGAAGGTGATGTTCGCTGGGGCGCCGCGGAAAACAACGTTCTCTGCGGTCGAGAACATCTCCTGGAAAGAGGGCAGATGCACGCTTTCAGAGAACCGCGCGGTGGCCGGGTCCTGCGACCCTTGGGGCCGCATGACATTGACCAGCATGTAATTCAGGAAAGCAGCGGCGATGAAGTTGAACATGATCGTTGTGATCACGATATGGCTGCCACGCTTTGCCTGAAGATAGGCCGGAATGGCTGCCCAGAGCGCGCCGAACAGCATCGATGCCGCGCAGGCGGCAAGCAAGGCAATGCTCCAATGCGGCCAGTCGACATAAAGACAGACCATGGCCACGCCCAGCCCGCCCAGCATCGCCTGACCTTCGCCCCCGATGTTGAACATACGGGCATGGAAGGCGACGGCCACCGCAAGACCGGTAAACATGAAGTTTGTCGCGTAATAGAGCGTATAGCCCCAGCCATAGGTCGACCCCAGCGCACCAGTGACCATCAGTTTGACGGCCTCGACAGGGTTTTCTCCGATGGCGAGGATGACCAACGCCGAAAGGATTGCGGCCAGTATCAGACTGATCAGGGGGATCAGAATGACATCGGCCCATTTAGGCATTTTTTCCATGTTACGCGGCCTCTCCCGCAACACCGGCCATCAGAAGGCCCAGTTCTTTTTCATCTGTCTCATGGGGCAGGCGTTCTCCCATGATATGTCCGTCAAACATCACCGCGATCCGGTCCGAGAGCGAGAAGATTTCTTCCAGTTCGACCGATACCAGCAGGATTGCCTTGCCCTGATCACGCAGCGCGACAATCTGTTTGTGAATGAACTCGATGGCGCCGATGTCCACGCCCCGCGTGGGTTGCCCGACCAGCAGCAGGTCAGGGTTGCGTTCGATCTCGCGGGCGACAACGATTTTCTGCTGGTTGCCGCCCGAGAAACTCTTGGCTGCCAACCAGGGATTGGGCGGGCGGACGTCGAATTTTTCGATCTTGGCTTCGGTATCGGCGCGCAACGCCGCGTTGTCCATGAAGATACCGCGTTTATAGGCCGGGTCACGGTGATACCCGAAGGCCACGTTTTCCCAGGCGTGGAAGTCCATGATCAGGCCTTCGCGCTGCCGGTCTTCGGGCACGTGGGCAATGTGTTGCGCGCGGCGGGCCTGACCATCTGATCCGGCCCCACTCAGTGCCAGCGGTTCGCCGTTCAGCTTGATCGTGCCCTGTCCTGGGCGCATTCCACCAAGAACTTCCAGCAATTCGGATTGACCATTGCCGGCCACGCCGGCGATGCCGACGATCTCACCTGCGCGCACGGTCAGGTCGATATTTTTGACCCGTTCAACGCCTGCCGAATCAAAAACGCTGAGATTTTCGATCTCGAGAATGGGTTTGCCTGGCGTCGCGGGCACTTTGTCGACTTGCAGCAGAACCTTGCGGCCGACCATCAGTTCGGCCAGCTCCTCGGGGCTGGTCTCGGATGTTTTGACCGTGGCCGTCATTTGCCCGCGCCGCATAACCGATACCGTGTCGGTGTTTTCCATGATCTCGCGCAGTTTGTGGGTGATCACGATGACTGTTTTGCCCTCGGACCGCAGCCGGTCGAGAATGCGGAACAGCTGATCGGCTTCGGCTGGGGTCAATACGCCGGTCGGTTCGTCCAGAATCAGAATTTCGGCCTTGCGGTACAGCGCCTTCAGGATCTCGACCCGCTGCTGCATCCCCACGCCGATCTCGTCGATGCGCTTGTCGGGATCGACGAACAGTTCGTATTCTTCCTCGAGCTCTTTCAGCTCTTTGCGGGCTTTTGCCAGTGATGGCGCCAGCAACCCGCCATCCTCGGCGCCCAGCACGATGTTTTCCAGAACGGTGAAATTTTCCACCAGCTTGAAATGCTGGAACACCATCCCGATGCCCGAGGCGATGGCCGCCTGGCTGTCCGGGATGTCGGTCTTGGTCCCATTGATCCAGATCTCACCTTTGTCGGCTTTGTAAAAGCCGAAGAGAATGCTCATCAACGTGGATTTGCCTGCGCCGTTTTCACCGATGATCCCATGGATCGTACCGGGTGCAACGCTGATCGAGATGTCTTTGTTGGCCTGAACTGGCCCAAAGGCTTTGGATATCCCTTTGAGCTCAATGGCTGGGACGGTCATGTCTTGCCCTCAACTGCCGAGAAACCCATCCGGCTGTCCGCCCGGATGGCGAAGTGGGTGGCGAGGCGGAAGGCACTCTCCCGCCCCGCGCGTTATCAGAACTGCAGCGCCGGGCAGCTGTCGTTCTCGTAATAGCTTACAACATTGATGTCGCCGTTGATGATCGCCTTGCGGGCTTCGTCTACGGCGTCGCTCATGCGAACCGAAACAAGCTCTTTGTTGTTTTCATCCATGGCAACGCCGACCCCATCTTCGGCCAGACCCATGATGAAAACGCCGGTTTCAACGTTTTCGCCTGCTTTCATCGCTTCATAAACAGCGACGTCCACACGCTTCAGCATCGAAGTCAGAACTTTGCCTGGGTGCAGGTGATTCTGGTTGCTGTCCACACCAATCGACAGGATGCCCTCGTCAGCCGCAGTTTGCAGAACGCCAACGCCGGTTCCGCCGGCCGCAGCGTAAATCACATCAGCGCCCTGGCTGATCTGCGCTTTTGTAAGCTCCGAACCTTTTACCGGATCGTTCCAGGCAGCAGGCGTTGTTCCTGTCATGTTGGCAACAACATTGATGTCTGGGTTCACGGCCTTAGCGCCCTGGGCATAGCCGCATCCGAAATGGCGAATCAACGGGATGTCCATGCCTCCGATGAAACCAACGGTGCCGGATTTCGACGCCATGGCGGCCATCATCCCGACCAGGTAGGACCCTTCGTGCTCGGCAAAGCCAATCTGGCGGATGTTTGGAGCGTCCAGCCAAGTCACGTCAACAGCGACGAATTTGGTGTCGGGGTAATCACTTGCAACAGCCGCCAGGGCGTCAGCGATTCCGAACCCCATGGTGATGATCGGATTTGCACCGGATTCCGCAAACCGGCGCAGGGCCTGTTCGCGCTGCGGTTCTGCCTGAATTTCGATTTCCAGATACTTGCCGCCGGTTTCATTCGCCCAGCGCTGCGCGCCGTTATAGGCGGCCTCGTTGAAGGACTTGTCGAACTTGCCGCCCAGGTCAAAGATCACCGCCGGTTCGGCCAGTACCGCTCCGGCTGACATTGCGACGGCAGCGGCAGCACCCATCAAGGATTTCATCAGGGTCATTTCAGTCTCCCAATATTATTTTGTTGGCACAGGGTCAGATTAGCCCCGTTCACCCACTTTTAGCGAGCATAACTGTTGTGATGGCGGGTATTAAGGGGGTTTGCAACCACCATGGTCAACTGAATTCTGACCAAATGGTCTAAAAAACGGGCGATTGCCGTAGGGGCAGGCGGCATTCCATTACGAGTGCATCAGTTTTCTGGCCCGTTTCGCGTGCATAGTACGCCCTGCGCAACCCGCACTGCCGATATCCGCATCGATTGTACAGGGAAATGGCCGCAATGTTGTCGGCCGCGACATCCAGAAAGGCACGCGTTGCCTGAAAATCGATCGCTTGATCATGCCATTCCTGCATGAGACGAAGTGCCAGGCCCTGCCTTTGAAACGAAGGGTGGGTCGCAATTGTCAGCAACTCGGCTTCGCCCGCAATCACCTGAAACAGTGCAAAGCACCGGGAATCTCCGACGGCATGAGTAAAGCGGTTTTCAAGAAGAGCGGCGAATTCATCTTCTGTCCAGCCGCGCGAGTGCGAAAACGCTGCGGCATGGGTCGATGCCATCTCGTGCGGTGTCATTCGTTCAGCAGAACAGGGGGGATATCGCGGGACGGAGCCGCGTCGGCGGGCCTTACGTACAAAGGTGCAGGCGGCAAGCTGGTACGATCCCAGCGCCGCGCGGCCAGCCGGGCGATGGCTTGTGCCAGCAAGGCAGGGTCAGAGCAGGAATACAACGGCCCGCCAAGTTCCGCTTCGGCCCGAGGCAAGAGACACGGATCGGCACCGGGCATTTTCACATAAACCTGGTCGCGCGGGGCAGGGATCGCCGGTGTCTGCCCGCCTTCCGCCAGCTCACGCAAGGCATCGAAGCCGGAAACTCCGACCGCAGGGATTTCCAGCCCAAGTGCAAGACCCCGCGCGGCCGAAACCGAAATACGGATGCCGGTGAAGTTCCCGGGCCCTATCCCAACGCCGATCGCGTCCAAACCGGCCCAATCACATCCGGTTTCCGCCAGAACGTCTTCCAACAGCGGAATCAATCGTTCGGCTTGTCCGCGTGACATTGCTTCGGCACGAGACGTCACGATTTCGCCGTCGCGCAACAAAGCGGCCGCGCAATGCGCGGCCGATGTGTCAAATGCCAGAATAGTCGGGTTAGACGGCAACAGGGCGAACCTCGGTCACTTCCGGAATGTAATGGCGCAGAAGGTTTTCGATACCCATCTTCAGGGTCAATGTCGAAGACGGGCAACCCGCGCAGGCCCCCTGCATGTGCAGATAGACGACGCCGCGATCAAACCCGTGGAACGTGATATCACCCCCATCCTGAGCCACGGCAGGACGCACACGGCTGTCCAGCAAATCCTTGATCTGATTGACGATATCAGCGTCCTCTCCAGAGTGTTCGGCATGGCCCGAGGCCCCGGCGGAATCTGCGCCCATAACAGGCTGGCCGGATTGATAATGCTCCATCACCGCGCCAAGAATGGCCGGTTTGATGTGGTCCCACTGAACGTCGTCCGATTTGGTAACGGTGACAAAATCGTTGCCAAAAAACACGCCAGTCACACCGTTGACCGCAAAAATGCGTTTGGCCAAAGGGGATTTTGCGCCCGCTTCCGCAGTTGGGAAATCCGCTGTTCCAGCTTCCAGCACCGTTTGGCCGGGCAGGAATTTCAACGTGGCCGGATTGGGGGTGGATTCGGTCTGGATGAACATGAGGGCGCTCCGTCTGATGTGCTTCTGATATGCGCGCAGGCGCACGGGAAGTCAAGATTTGGAACGATTCTAAATTTTGGAGGCGTATTCTAGTGCATCATCCAGACGGTCATCGCCCCAGAACAACTCTTCCCCGGCCAGAAAACTTGGTGCACCAAACAGACCAAGCGCGTTGGCGCGGGCAGATTGTTCGAACAGGGCCTGTTTTATGTCGGTGTCCCCTGCACGGTTCATCATGCTGCTGCGCAGCCCTGCCTCGTCGAGGCAGGAGGCCAGTACGCTGTCCTCCGAGATATTCTGCCCGGCGCCGAATTCGGCGCTGAAGACGGCCCGAACAAACGCCGTCCGTTCCCGATGATCCTCGATGGCCAGAACCAGACGTGCTGCCCTGAGCGAATTCTGCGGAAATGGATCAGGCTTTGCAAAAGGAAGCCCGCGCGCCTTGCACAGACGTTCCATATCGCGCCACATGTACCGCCCTTTGGCCGGATACAGGTTGAAAGGTGAGGTGGGCCATCCTTGATCCGCGAAAATCGGACCCAACAGGAACGGGTGCCATTCAATGTCAACGCCTTTGTCTTGCGCGGCCGCTTCGATCCGCATCGCGCTGAGGTAGGAATAGGTCGAGGCGAATTCGAACCAGAACTGTATCGTCTTCGCCATCGCCGCTCCTCAGGTTATTTCTTCCAGTTTCTCTTTGCTCAGATTGCCCGGAACGATCGTGATCGGAATCGGCAGGCTACCCGAATTCTTCGTCAGTTGAGTCACCAACGGACCAGGACCTTTCTTGTCGGTCCCTGCCCCAAGTACAAGAACACCAATCTCGGGATCGGACTGAACATGTTCGATGATCTGTGCCACGGGATCGCCTTCGCGAATGGCCAGTTCCGGTTCCACGTTCTGCTTGTCCCGCATCCATTTGGCAAACACTTCGAAATGCGCGTGGATACGTTCGCGGGCTTCTTCACGCATGGTTTCGGCCACACCGATCCAGTGATTGAACTCGTCGGGCGGGATGACAGACAGGACCGTCACACCACCTCCGGTATGGGCAGCCCGCATCGCGGCAAACCGCATCGCGTTCAGGCATTCGCGGCTGTCATCCAGAACGACTAGGAACTTACGCATGGGTATCCTCTTTAGGTTTCCGGGATCATGCCCGACCGATCGCACGCTGGCAACTCGGGCAAGCCTGAGGCATAGTGCTATCGTTCACTTGCAGCCCAATCCCAATAGAGGGCGCGGGCACGGCGAGCAATAGGACCCACCTGAAATTGCGTTTCCTCCAGCGCAGTTACCGGTGTGACCTTGCTCATGTTGCCGGACATGAAGACCTCGTCGGCCTCGTGGAAATCCTCGAAGCTCAGAACCGTTTCGTGGACCTTTACTCCATCTGCGCGCAGGTTTTTGATATGCCGTGCTCGGGTAATTCCAGCCAGGAAGGTTCCGTTCGGGATCGGTGTAAAGACTTCGCCATCCTTCACCATGAAGATGTTGGCCGTCGCCGTTTCCGCCACATGCCCCATCGCATCGGCCACCAAAGCGTTGGAAAAGCCTTTCGAGCGCGCCTCTTGCAGCATGCGGGCGTTGTTGGGGTAAAGGCACCCCGCCTTGGCGTTTACGACCGCGCTTTCCAGAACCGGGCGGCGGAAGCGCGTGGTCGACAGAGTGGCCGACGCGGTTTCCGGGGCCATTGGGATTTCTTCCAGGCAGATGGCAAAACCGGTGCTGTTTTCCTGAGGGACTATTGCCGTGCTGTCACCGTCGATCCCCCAGTACATCGGACGAATGTAAACGGCTGTGTCCGGGCTGTAGGCCTGCAACCCTTCGCGTATCAACTCGACCATCTGTTCGGTCGTCGTGGTCGGCGTCAGCATCAAGGCTTCGGCTGACCGATTTACCCGTGCGCAATGGGCCTCCAGATCCGGGGCCACGCCGTCAAAATATCGCGCGCCGTCAAAGACCGAAGATCCCAGCCAGGCGCCATGATCCGCCGCGCGCATGATGGGTGCATCCCCCTCATGCCATTGGCCTTGAAAATAGGTCCGGATGTTCGTGCCGGTTGCCATGACGCCCTCCTTTGATTCAGGCAAACCCTAGGAGGGCGTCAGGCGAAGGTCCAGTGCAATCAGCGTGATGCGGCGCCAACCATGCCAACGATTTCGTAGGTCTTTTGCAGGATCGGAGCAGCGATTTCACGTGCGCGCTCGGCGCCGCGGGCGAGAATCCGGTCAATCTCGGCCTGATCCCCCATCAGGCGTGACATTTCGGTCGAGATCGGAGCCAGTTTCGCCACTGCCAGATCGGCCAGCATCGGTTTGAACTCACCGAACTGCTTGCCGCCTACTTCGGACAGAACCTGTTCGATGGTTTGATCGTTCAGGGCCGCGTAGATATTGACCAGGTTACGCGCCTCGGGGCGGTCCTCGAGCCCTTCGGTCTCTGATGGCAGAGCATCAGGGTCGGTCTTGGCTTTGCGGATTTTCTTGGCAATCGTTTCGGCGTCATCCGTCAGGTTGATCCGGCTCATGTCAGAAGGATCGGATTTCGACATCTTCTTTGATCCGTCCCTCAGGCTCATGACCCGTGTGGCCGCACCTTCGATCACCGGCTCGGTGACGGGAAAGAAATCGACGCCGAAATCGTTGTTGAACTTGATGGCGATGTCGCGAGTCAGCTCAAGATGCTGTTTCTGGTCTTCCCCTACCGGTACGTGGGTCGCGTGGTAGATGAGGATGTCCGCAGCCATCAGAGCAGGATAGGCAAACAAGCCAAGCGAAGCGTTCTGCTGGTTTTTGCCGGCCTTGTCCTTCCACTGGGTCATGCGCTGCATCCAACCCATTCGAGCAACACAGTTAAATATCCAAGCCAGTTGCGCGTGTTCCGGCACTTGGCTTTGATTGAACAAAATCGATTTTTCGGGGTTTAGTCCAGAAGCGATGTAACCGGCACAAAGCTCCCGCGTTGCATGCTGCAACTCGATTGGATCTTGCCAGACCGTGATTGCATGAAGATCGACCATGCAATAGATGGTTTCAAATTCCTCGCTTTGCATTCTCACCCAGTTCCGAAGCGCACCGAGATAATTGCCGAGGTGCAGGTTACCCGAAGGCTGTGCGCCGGAAAACACGCGGGGCGTGAACTGGGTCTCGGTCATCAAAGGGAACTCCTGTCTGGAAAAATCAGCCCCCGTCGCTTACCCATGAGGCAAAGGGACGTCAACAGCCGCGAAAGGCCATCCCAATGAGCAGTGAGCATTACACACCCGCCGTAAACCCGTTGCCGCCCGTTGTGGTGGCGCTGGTTCTGTTCATCATCGGCGTCGAACTGGCCTTCACGCTGGGATCGCGCGGTTTGATCGGAGGGCCGGCGGCCGTGGGCTGGCGTCTGGACGCGATACAGCACTATGCCTTCTCGGCGGATATTTTCGATTGGATGGTGCTGAACGGGCGTTGGCCGTTCGAACATCTGGTCCGGTTCGTGACCTATCCCTTTGTTTCCGCCAACTTTACGCAGGCGATTTTTGTCTGTGTCTTCGTTCTGGCGATGGGAAAAATGGTTGGTGAGGTTTTTGGTGGTGTCCCCATGCTGCTGATCTTCGTCGTCTCGGGGATTGGCGGCGCGTTGACCTACGCCGTTTTGCTGGACCCGCGCTATCCCCTGATCGGAGGGTTTCCACCTGTTTATGGCCTGATCGGAGCATTCACGTGGTTGTTGTGGCGCAAACTGTCGCTTGTGGGGGCAAATCAGGCAAGGGCGTTCCAACTGATCGCCGTTCTGATGGGCATTCAGTTCCTGTTTGGTCTGATCTTCGGCGGAAACGCGGAATGGGTCGCCGATCTGGGCGGGTTTGCCACCGGCTTTGGCATGTCATTTCTGGTGGCGCCGGGGGCCTGGGCCCGGATCGTCGGGCGCATCCGCCGCGATTGATCAGGCCCGGCGCAAGGCGCGTTTGAACTCTGACAATTTGAACGCTCCCAGGACATGACCAAGACAGAAATACGAGACGGCGGCGACCACGATCAGGACCAAAAGCGCAAGATAGCGCCAGCCGGGAATGTCCAGCGTCCAACCCAAGAAGTGGATCAACGCAAACAAGACCGCGCCCATACCGACCGAGGCCAGAACGATCCGGCCCGCACGTGCCCTGAAACGGTCATCGAAACGCGCTTCTTCGCCCATACGACGTGCGCCGATCGCCAGAAGAACAACCATGGCCCAGCCGGCAGTTGACGCGGCAATCGCAGGGGCGATCCAACCCACCAGCGGAAATAGGCCAAACGCCAAGGCCGCGTTCACGACCATTGCGACTACCGCATAGCGGAACGGGGAACGCGTATCTTCGCGCGCAAAGAAAAGGGGTTGCAGCAGTTTTTGCAGCATGAATGCAGGTAGACCGATGCCATAAATCGCGACCGCCAGCGCTGTCGCAGCGGTATCCTCGGGACTGAACTGTCCCCGTTCGAACAGCACCGAAACCAGCGGGTTCGGGATGATCAGGAACGCCACGGTCGAGGGCAACGTCAACAGCAGCATGAATTCCCCGGCGCGGGAAAACGCGTTGCGGGCCCCTTCTTTGTCGTCGGCGCGCAGGCGGCGGGACAGGTCAGGCAGCAGGACAATGCCAATGGCGATTCCGACGACGCCCAAAGGCAGTTGGTACAGGCGATCCGCGGCAAACAGCCAACTCACGGCCTTTTCGGTCTTTGACGCCACCAGTTGTCCGACCACCAGATTGACCTGCGTAACCCCCATGGCCAAGGCGGCGGGAACAGCGATGCGGACCATCCGGCGCATCTCGGGCGTCAGGTGGGGCAGGCCGGGGCGGATACGGATACCTGCACGTTCGGTCGCCACCCAGACCAGCACCAGTTGTGCGACGCCGGCGACCGGAATGACCGAGATCAGCCATCGTATCACCTCGCCGCCAGAGATGGCCCCGGCGATCAGCGCGGTGCAGGCAAAGATGTTCAGCAAAACAGGTGCCGCTGCGGCCGCTGCGAACCTGCCGGTGGCGTTCAATACCCCCGAAAACAACGCCGCCAAGGACATGAAAAGGATATACGGGAACACGACATAGCCATAGTCCACGGCCAGATCGAAACGTTCATCCCCATAGAACCCTTCGGCCGTCAGCCACACCAGACCCGGCATGAAAACCATGGCCAGCCCGACCAGCGCCAGAACGGCCACGGCCAACAGGTTGAACGCATCCTGCGCGAACCCCTGGGGGTTCTCGTCCGCCTCCAGCCGTTTCGAGAACATGGGCACAAAAGCAGCGTTAAACGCACCTTCGGCGAAAAAGCGGCGGAACATGTTCGGCAGGCGAAAGGCCGCGACGAAAGCATCCATCACCGGCCCGGGGCCGATGAAGGCGGTCAGCAGAATTTCCCGCAGAAACCCCAGTATTCGACTGGCCAGCGTCCAGAAGCCGACCGTGAACAGGCCTGAAAACAAACGGATCTGCTTCATGAGGCCGCACGCTCAGCACCTTCGGTGATCGCCTTGCGCAGCTTGGCCTCAAGCCCACGTTGCTTGCTTTCCGAATGGTATTTCAAGCCGAACATATCTTTGACGTAAAACGTATCGACCACCTGTTCGCCATAGGTCGCGATCACGGCATTGGCGATGTAGACATTCGCTGCGGCGAGGGTCCGGGTCAGGTCAAACAACAGCCCCGGACGGTCGCGGGTGTCCACTTCGATGATCGTGTATATTTCAGAACCGTCATTGTCGAAGGTGATATGCGTTGGAACGTTGAAGGCACGCTCGCGTTTCTTGATCTTGTCGCGTGATTTCAACGCCTCCTTCGCAACCACTTCGCCGCGCAATGTCTTGTGGATCATCTGCGTAAGACGTGGCAGGCGCGAGGCTTCAAACGGGTGCCCTTCGGCGTCCTGAATCCAGAATGCATCGGTGACGTAGCCGTCTTTGGTCGTATAGCTGCGCGCATCAACGACATTGGCGCCGACCAGGGCCAGCGCGCCGGCAATGCGGGCAAAGATACCGGGGTGGTCGCCCATCGCAAAACAGGCTCGGGTTGCGTCGCGATCCTCGTCCGGTTGCAGGCGGATCTCCATCGCGCCGGGGTCGCCGCTTTGTTCCAGCGCACGCAGCATGTTCGCAAACTCGACATGTGTGGCCAGATTGAGACCCTGCCAATATGGGTCATAGTGGCGCCCCGTCTCGGATTTGAGGTCGGCCTTGGACCAGGCTGCCAGTTCGGTGCGCAGGGCTTTCTTTGCCTCGGCGCCGCGATTGGCGCGGTTGAGGTCCTCCATCCCGGTTTCCAGCGCGCGCTTGGTTTCGGCGTGAAGGGCACGCAAAAGCGTGGCTTTCCAGTTGTTCCATGTGTTCGGCCCCACGCCGCGAATGTCGCAGACGGTCAGAACGGTCAACAGGTCCAGCCGTTTGACGGTTTGAACTGCCTTGGCGAAATCACGCACTGTGCGGGGGTCTGAAATGTCACGTTTCTGTGCCATATCGGACATGAGCAGGTGATAACGCACCAGCCATTCGACCGTTTCCGAATCTGCTTTGTTCAGGCCCAGTCGTGGTGCCACCTTGCGCGCGATCTGTGCTCCAAGAATCGAGTGATCTTCGGGTCGTCCCTTTGCGATATCATGCAGCAACAGGGCGACATACAGCACCTTGCGATTGACCCCACCTTTCAGAATCGAAGAGGCAAGAGGCAGCGATTCGATCAGCTCTCCGCGTTCGATCTGGGCCAGGTTCACGATGCACTGGATGGTATGCTCGTCCACCGTATAGCTGTGGTACATGTTAAACTGCATCATTGCCACGATGGGCTCGAACTCGGGCAGGAAGGCGGACAGTACACCCAGTTCGTTCATCCGCCGCAAGGCTCGCTCTGGGTTGCCGTGTTTCAGCATCAGGTCCAGAAAGATGCGCCGCGCTTCTTTGTCATTTCGCATTTCGTCGTCGATCAGATGCAGATTTGCCGCCACCAGACGCATGGCATCCGGATGGATCAGCATTCCCGTTCGCAAGCCTTCTTCGAACAGGCGCAGAAGGTTTACCTTGTCGGACAGAAATTTGTCAGGGTCCGCTATGTCCAGACGACCGTGAACAACCCGGTATCCCGCTTTGACCCGCCGGCGTCTGCGGAAAATACGCTCCAGCAAAGGTGCGCCTTTCACGTGCAGCGCCTCAAGCTTCGTCAGAAAAATCCGCGTCAACTCGCCCACACGCGTGGCTTCGCGGAAATAGCGTTGCATGAACACCTCGACCGCCCGGCGACCGGCGTGATCCTCATAGCCCATGCGCGCGGCAACCTCGACCTGCATGTCAAAGGTCAGTTGCTCGGTGGCGCGACCCGTCACCAGATGCAAATGCGAACGAACAGCCCAAAGAAATTCTTCGGCCTGAACGAAGGTCTTGAACTCTTCCGGAGTGAACAGACCCAAAGGCACAAGTTCGGCCACGTCCTGAACGCCATAGATGTACTTTGCGATCCAGTAGAGGGATTGGAGGTCGCGCAACCCCCCTTTGCCCTCTTTCACATTGGGTTCGACCTTGTAGCGCTCTCCCTGTTTCAGGTGCCGCTCATCTCGTTCGTTCAGTTTGGCTTCGATGAATTCCCGCTCGGTTCCTTTGAACAGCTCGGTTTTCAGGCGTCGCTCAAGCTCGTCGGCCAACGCCTTGTCGCCCGCCAAATAGCGTTGTTCAAGCATTGCCGTGCGGATCGTGAAATCCTCGGTGCCCAGCCGAAGGCAGTCTTTGATCGTGCGCGAGGAATGCCCGACCTTAAGCCTGAGATCCCAAAGGATATAAAGCATCGATTCAATGACGCTCTCGGCCCAGGCGGTGATTTTGTACGGGGTCAGAAACAGCAGATCGACATCAGAAGACGGTGCCATTTCACCGCGCCCATATCCGCCAACGGCCAGTACGGCGATCTTTTCACCTTGTGTTGGCGTCGCAAGCGGGTGCAGGCGCGTGCTGGAGACCAGCATCGCGGTTCCGACCAGCTGGTCCGTCAGGTAGGTATAGGACCGGGTCAGCGCACGCGCGTCGAACGGACGCTCGCTGAAGGCATCGGCAATGGCTTTGCGACCCGCTTTCTGAGCGTCGCGCAGAATGCGCACTGTTTCAGAACGCATTTTGCTGTTGTCAGAGCTGGTCTCGAACACCTCGGCCAGCGCATCATTGACGCTGACGCTGTCAAAGATGTTTTCGGCAGGGCAAATTAGCGCGCCATCCGGCGCCATGGTCTCGCCCGATCGCTCAGAAACCGGCACCAGAGAAGCTTTGCGGGGCAGGGTCAATCACAACCACCTGTTTATTCTGAATCGTCGCTACGGCAAGGCCGCGTTCATTGGTGCCGTTCGGGCGCAGGCGGAAGATGCCGCCAACACCCTGGAAACCGGCATTTTGCGTCAGGGCAGCACCGGTCAGAGCATTGGATTTGCCCTGGCTGACCAAAGCACCAATCGCCGCTATTCCGTCATAGGCCAGACCGCTGATCGGATGTGGCGCTTCTCCATATGTCGCGTTGTACCGTTGACGATAGGCTTGGGCCTTTGACGGGTCGGGCAGGGCGAACCATCCCCCTTGCACGCCCGGCAGCTCCAGCGTTTGCGGGGGGATATCCCAACGGGTCAGACCGATGAATTGTGTCGTCGCCGGAGAAACGCCGGCCTCAGGCAGCAATTGCGAGAAAAGTGGCAAGGCACCCGCTGTCGTTGCCGTCATGAAAATCGAGTCCGCCCCTGTCGAATCGACGGTGGCCTTGATGGTGGGAACCGAGTTGATGACACCCTGCTGCGACCGGTCGTATCCGACCGTTCCCGCATTGTTGACCCGGCTGTTTGCCAGAGCATTGGCGATGGCAGCTTGCCCCACTTGCCCCGCGGCATCATTGCTGTGCACGATAACCGTGTTCGTTTTGCCTTGCCTGCCCGCATAATTCACCAGCCGGTTGGCGGTGTTTTCAAAGGTCGGTCCAAGTACAAATACATTGCCACCCGCAATGCTGGTGTTGTTCGAGAACGAAAGAACATTCACGTTATTGTTCAGTACGGCCAGTCCGGCAGCGTTTGCCGCCTGGGCGTAAACAGGGCCGACAATGATCTTGGCGCCTTCGGCAACGGCCTGCTGGGCCACCGCTGTCGCCGTGGTCGGGTTTCCTGCCGTATCGTAAACACGCAGGTCGATTTTGACGTTAGGCAGATCGGACATTGCCATACGGGCCGCATTCTCAAGGCTCTGCGCCAGCGCGGCGTCGCCCGAGCGGGGAACCAGCAAAGCAACCGGAACAGGATTCGACGTGTCAATCGAAGGGCCACCCCCAACGCCGCCCGGCTCACAAGCGGCCAGAAACGCTGCGGTCGTCAGGGCAATGGCGGCTTTCGCCAGCTTGCTTACGGGCTTGCAAACGGTAAACATCTAAATGAAAACTCCCTGATCCGGCGGCTGTGAATGCTTCTGTTCTGTTGAGCCGCGATAATAAACGTCACGCTGTGAGGGTCCAGCTTTGAATTTCCAAAAGATCAGATTGGCTGCGGGCCTGTATTTTGTTGCCACTCCGATCGGAACCGCGCGCGATATTACGCTCAGGGCGCTGGATGTTCTGGCCTCGGCCGATGTGATAGCGGCGGAGGACACCCGGAGCCTGCGGCGGTTGATGGAAATCCATGGCATCCCCCTGGAGGGTCGGCATATCCAAGCCTACCATGATCACAGCGGCGCCGGGGCGCGTGGCAGACTTATGGATGCCCTGGCACAGGGACAATCGGTCGCCTATGCATCCGAGGCGGGTATGCCGCTGATCGCTGATCCGGGATATGATCTGGGCAAGCAGGCGGCCGAAGCCGGGCATATGGTGACCTGTGCGCCCGGGGCATCCGCTGCCATAACAGCGCTGACCCTGGCGGGTCTGCCAACGGATTCATTCTTTTTCGCAGGTTTCTTGCCCAATGCATCGGGCGCACGCCGGACCCGGATTGAGGCTTTGAAAAACATACCAGGCACCTTGGTGTTCTATGAATCCCCAAAACGCGTCTCGGCCAGCCTTGCAGATCTTGCGGAATGCCTGGGGGCAGACCGCCAGGCGGCCTTGTGCCGTGAACTGACGAAAAAGTTCGAAGAAATCCGCCGTGGAAGACTGGCCGATCTGGCGGCGGAAATTCAGGAAAAACCGGTCAAGGGTGAGATCGTTTTGCTGGTGGATCGCGGCTATTTGCAAAGCGTTAACGAATCCGACGTAGAAGAGGCTTTGAAACGAGCTTTGGAAACCCACTCGGTTCGGGACGCAGCGGATCTTGTGTCAGAAATGTATGATCTGCCGCGCCGACCTATTTACCAGAAAGCTCTGAAACTGGGAAAGGGATGACATGGGGCGGCGTGCAATTCAGGGCTCGGTTTCCTATCAGGCGGGACAGTCAGCCGAGCTTCGGGTCGCCTCGGACTACGAGCGCCGGGGGTTTGCAATTGCGCATCATCGGTGGCGGGGTGCCGGTGGTGAAATCGATCTGATTGCGCGGGACGGCGATGGGCTAGTGTTCATCGAGGTCAAGAAAAGCTCCAGTTTCGAAGATGCTGCAGCCCGGATCAGCCAAAGACAAATTGACCGAATCTGTGCTTCAGCCGCGCAATACCTGGAAAACGAACCGGGTGGGCAATTGACCAATGTCCGCTTTGACGCGGCACTGGTAGATGGCACTGGCGCGGTTCAAATCATCGAAAACGCCTTCGGTCACGCCTAAGCCCCATTGAACCCTCAGGCCTGCTGGGCCATGTATCTTGCGTGAAACTGAGGGACACGCCATGAAAATCGCCTTTCAAATGGACCCGATCGGGGCCGTGGACATCAACGCCGACAGCTCATTCCGTCTGGCGGAAGAGGCGCAGGCGCGCGGTCATTCGTTGTTTTTCTATGGGCCGGATCAGCTGGCCTATCAGGAAGGTCGTATCACGGCGCGCGGCCATGACATGACTGTGCAGCGGGTCGCTGGCGATCCAGCGGTTCTGAGCCCCGAACGTGAAGTTGACCTGGCCGATTTCGACGTGGTCTGGCTGCGTCAGGATCCACCCTTTGACATGCATTACATCACGTCCACCCATCTGCTGGACCGCCTGAAAGGGCAAACGCTGGTGGTCAACGACCCGTTCTGGGTTCGGAACTATCCTGAAAAACTGCTGGTTTTGGATTTCCCTGACCTGACGCCGCCGACAACGATTGCCCGTGACATAAAAACGATCAAGGCGTTCAAGGAAAAGCACGGCGATATCATCCTCAAGCCGCTTTATGGCAATGGCGGTGCGGGCGTGTTCCGACTGGATGCCAATGACCGCAACCTGACCTCTCTGCACGAGCTGTTCACGGGGTTCTCGCGCGAGCCTCTGATCGTGCAAAAGTTCCTGCCGGATGTCAGCAATGGCGACAAGCGGGTGATCCTCGTGGACGGTGAACCGGTTGGCGCAATCAACCGGGTGCCGGCTGCGGGCGAAACGCGGTCAAACATGCATGTGGGCGGACGCCCGGAAAAGATCGGGTTATCAGAGCGTGATCTGGAGATCTGCGCCGCCATCGGGCCGCTGCTGAAGGAAAAAGGTCAGATTTTTGTCGGGATCGACATCATTGGCGACTATCTCACCGAGATCAACGTGACCTCGCCGACCGGTATTCAAGAGCTGGAACGGTTCGACGGCGTGAACATTGCCGAAAAGATCTGGCAGGCGATTGAAGCCAAGATCTAAGCCATGAGCCGGGCGCTGATGCGAAAGCTCAGCGCCTCTGCAACATGTGGCCTGCGGACGTCGGTTGATCCGTCCAGGTCGGCGATCGTCCGCGCCACCCTCAGAATGCGATGAAAGGCACGGGCCGATAGGCCGAACCGATCAGCCGCCTTCAGCAAAACTGCTTTTCCTTCTGCATCGGGTGTTGCGATCTGTTCCAGAATCTTGCCTTCGGCGTCGGAATTCTGGCGCAGGTCCGGCATTCCCCGAAACCGGTCTGCCTGTATGGTGCGGGCGTTTTCAACCCGCGCGGCAACTGTCGCCGAGCTGTCGCCGGATGGGGGCAGATCAAGATCGGTGAAGCCCACAGGCGGAACTTCGATCCGCAGATCGAACCTGTCCATCAGGGGCCCCGAGATACGGTTCAGATAGTCCTCGCCGCAGCCGGGTGCGCGAGAGCAGGCGCGCGACGGATCCGTCAGGTAGCCGCATTTGCACGGGTTCGCGGCGGCCACCAGCATGAAGCGGCAAGGGTATTTCACATGGGCATTGGCACGCGCCACCATGACTTCTCCGGACTCTATTGGCTGGCGCAGGGTCTCCAGAACCGTACGCGGAAATTCGGGGAACTCATCCATGAACAGCACGCCGTTATGCGCCAATGAGATCTCACCGGGCTTGGCACCTTTGCCCCCGCCGACAATGGCTGCCATCGAGGCCGTATGATGCGGTTCCCGAAAAGGACGCGTGCGGTTGATGCCGCCTTCGTCCAGCAACCCGCACAGGGACTGGATCATCGAAGTTTCCAACGCTTCGACTGCGGTCAGCGGAGGCAAGATGCCCGGAAGCCGTGCGGCCAACATGGATTTGCCCGACCCCGGCGTGCCGATCATGATCAGATGGTGACGACCGGCTGCCGCGATTTCCAAGGCGCGCTTGGCGCGTTCCTGCCCCTTTACATCGCGCAGATCCCGCACGCTGGGCGTCAGATTCACCTCGCCGGGTTGTGCCGCCGGCAAAGGGCACTGTCCCGAGAAATGGCGGACAACATCGCCCAGGGAAACCGCGCCGATAACCTGAGTGGCGTCGACCCATGCAGCCTCGGCGCTGGAGGCTTTGGGACATAGCAACATGCGATCCTCGGACGCTGCCGTCATGGCCGCGGGCAGGGCGCCGACGACAGGCGCCAAAGAGCCATCAAGCGACAACTCTCCCAGTGCGACCGTTCCTTCGGCGGCATCGGCCGGGATGATTTCGAGCGCAGACAACAGCGCGACTGCGATGGGCAGGTCGAAATGGCTGCCTTCCTTGGGCAGATCGGCAGGAGACAGGTTGATCGTAATTCGTTTCGACGGCAGAGCGATGGCCATCGCACTCAGCGCGCTGCGGACACGGTCGCGGGCTTCGGACACGGCCTTGTCGGGAAGGCCAACGATGGAAAAGGCCGGCAAGCCGGGCGATACGGCACATTGCACCTCGACCGGGCGGGCTTCGACGCCGTGAAAGGCAACAGTGTGGGCGCGGGCGACCATGGCAGTCCTGTTCCTGGTTAACAGGGTGTTGCTGCCATGATTGTGGTTTAAGAGTCGTTAACGGTTGCGCGCAATGCAGCGAATTTGGGCCACGCGTCGGGATCGGCAATTGTTTTGTCGCGGCAGAATGGATTGCAAAAGCCCCAGCATTTGCCATTCAACTCAAGAAACTCCGCGACGGGTTTGCCGGAATACGGGCAAACTTGGTTGATTGACGGGCCGGAGGCCGGCTTGGCGGTTGAAACCCCTCCGATCGGCCACGGCTTGGACGGCAAATCCAGACGATAGGGAAAAGGGTCGTATCTGACAGTCAGGCCCATTGCGCGCCATTGTCTGACGGCGGGGTCTGACAAAAGGTCCAGGCAGTAGGTCCGGTTCGCCTTGGAAACTGGCAGCCCATATCCGATGATCCGCGCTGCGACAGGTGTGTAAAACACGTCCGCCAGCGAATACGAGCCGAACAACGGGCCTTGTTCCACACCTGACATTATGCGCGCATGATCCCAGAGTGTTTCGATGCGTGCCAGATCTGCCAGTGTTTCATCTGATGGGTCGAAATCCTGCCAGACGTGCAGCAATTGCATCGGGCATTCACCCCGCAAGGCTCCAAACCCTGCCACCATCTCGGCGCACAGCCAGCGGGCGGTTGCCCGGGCGGCGGGATCTGATGGCCACAACCCGGCATCAGGGTGGCGCTCGGCCAGGGTTTCAGCCATGGCCAGGCTTTCGCCCACCACAGTTCCTTCCGGCAGGTGCAGGGCAGGCACAAGTCGCGCTGGGGCCAAGGGCTCCATATCCTGTGCCATTGTGCCCGAATACAGGCCAATCATGTGGCTTCTGTAGGGCAGGTTGAATTTCTCAAGCATCAACCAGCCACGCATTGACCAGCTGGAGAAGAGGCGGTCGCCGATATACAAATCATATGTCATACGCAGACGATGCCGCAGGTTCGCAGTTCGGTAAAACATTGATTTGTGAGGGGTCTGTTCACGGAAGGTGATTGATTGTACCGACGGACCACCTGTCTGCGTCGATCAGGATATCCGTCACCGACAAGTTGTCGATTCGGTGTGAAAAAGTCTGTTGTCCGTCCAGATCAAGGGCGCGCTGCACCTGAGTTAGGATAACGCCGAAATGCGCGACGATGACCAGATCGCCGCCTGAATGTGCTGAAACAAGCGTGTCGATCGCCGCGTCGACCCGATTGCGGACGTCGTTCCAGCTTTCACCTTGCGGCGGGCGGACATCGCCGGGGTTGTCCCAATACGCAAAGGCCAGTTCCGGGTCTTCGGCTTCAATTTCGGCAAATCCGCGCAACTCCCAGTGACCAAAATGGATTTCCCGCAAGCCCGGATCATGAGGAAGACGTTGACGTTGGCCTTGTATGGCCGTGGCGGTGTCAACCGCCCGTGACAGATCGGACGAGATCACAAGCGCCTCGGGCGGCAAATGGTCGTGCAGACGTTTCAGTGCGGCTGTATCACTCAGGTCGGCGGGCAGGTCGGACCAGCCGACCATGGTTTTCGCATGTGTCGGCCCGTGTCGGACGAGGTGAAGGCGCGTCACGGCAATTGCCCTTTCAGAACCAAGGGCAACCCGGCAGTGATCTGCACCACCAGATCGGCCTGCGCTGCAAGTGCTATATTCAGCCGCCCCTGGGCTTCGCGAAACCGGCGGGCCAGGGCGTTGTCCGGGACAATACCGTGGCCAACTTCGTTCGAGACAATCACGATTTGCGCGGGGCATGCACGAAGGGCGTCAAGCAGGGCGGTTTGTGCCGCTTCCAGATCGGCATCAGTCAACAGGTGGTTGCTCAGCCACATAGTGGCGCAGTCAATTAGGCAAATCTGATCGGGCGACAACGTGGCCAGAACCGGCCCCGGATCGAAGGGTTCTTCAACCGTAGTCCACCCGTCGCCGCGTTGTTCAAGATGGCGCTCAATCTTCTGGCGCATCTCGTCATCAAACACTTGTGATGTCGCAAGGTAAACTCGGCTTTTCCCCTGAGAAACAACCAGTTCTTCGGCGAAAACCGACTTGCCTGACGCGGCCCCACCCAGAACCAAGGTTAAATCCGGCGACACAGTACTTACCTATTGTTGATCCGTTTGGTGCTGTTTTGCGTAATGGTCATAGGTCGGCAAAGCAAGTCTGACCAGTACCTGCAAACAGGGGAGAGGTTTATGGCACTGGATAATGCGACGGACTTTTCGATGTCCCGGCAAGCAATGAAGGCCGAGCTGCTGGATGCGGAAACCGAACTGAAACTGGCTTATGCGTGGCGTGATGAGCGTGATGAACAGGCGTTGCACCGTCTGATCACGGCCTATATGCGTCTGGCGATTTCGATGGCGGCCAAGTTCAAGCGCTATGGCGCGCCGATGAATGATCTCATTCAGGAAGCAGGCCTTGGCCTGATGAAGGCCGCCGACAAGTTCGATCCAGATCGCGGCGTGCGGTTTTCGACCTATGCCGTATGGTGGATCAAGGCAAGCATTCAGGACTATGTCATGCGGAACTGGTCCATGGTTCGGACCGGGTCAACCTCATCTCAGAAGTCGCTGTTCTTCAACATGCGTCGAGTTCAGGCCCGGCTGGAACGTGAAGCCGCCACCGAAGGTCAGGAACTGGACCGTCATCAGTTGCATCAGATGATCGCCACGGAAATCGGTGTGCCGCTGCGCGACGTCGAGATGATGGAAGGTCGTCTGTCCGGCTCTGATTTTTCGCTGAATGCGGTGCAATCCGCTGATGAGGATGGGCGCGAGTGGATTGATGCCCTGGAAGATGACCGCGAGCAGGCAGCCGAAGCAGTTGAACACAGCCATGACACCGAACAACTGCGCAAGTGGCTGTTGACGGCGATGAATGCCTTGAATGATCGCGAGCGTTTCATTGTGCGCGAGCGCAAGCTGCGAGACCCCGCACGAACCCTGGAAAGCCTTGGAACCGAGCTGGGTCTGTCCAAGGAACGTGTACGTCAGCTTGAAGCCGCAGCCTTCGCGAAAATGCGCAAGAACCTTGAAGCCCAGTCGCGCGAGGTGCAACACTTCATCGCATGAAACAGTTTGCGATTCTTGTGTGCGTTCTGGGTCTTACGGTTGCGGCAGCGCGACCGGGGCTGGCAGATCGACTTGTTCCCGCTGATGCCATGTCCGCGATGCGGGACGCCGATGTCGTGATATTGGGGGAAGTTCACGACAACCCGACGCATCATCTGGTGCAGGCCGAAGCGCTTGAAGCTGTTTCACCCTCGGCCGTCGTCTGGGAAATGGTCACGGAAGAAGGCGCGCAGAGGCTCGCGCAGAAAGCTGTGTCCAACCCGGAAGAACTGAGCCGTATTCTGGAATGGGCTGAAAGTGGCTGGCCGCCGCTTAGCATGTATTATCCGGTGTTCGAGGCGTCAGGCGCGCCGGTGTACGGGGCCATGGTTCCGCGTGCTGCTGCGCGTGCCGCGATGGAACGCGGTGCCGCCACGGCGTTGGGTGCAGACGCGGCGCGTTATGGTCTGACGGTGCCTCTATCGTCTGAAGAACAGGTCGCGCGCGAAGCCGACCAGTTGGCGGCGCATTGCGATGCGCTTCCGGCTGAAATGTTGCCCCAGATGGTTGCGATCCAACGATTGCGCGATGCTGTGCTGGCCCGGGCCGTGGTCCGTGCGATGGACGAAACCGGGGGTCCGGTTGCCGTGATCACCGGAAACGGTCATGCGCGAAAGGATCGGGGCATACCGACCTATCTTGCGCGCCTCAGACCTGGTTGGAAAGTCGTGGCCGTCGGACAATCGGAGGATGGAGCAATCGACGGAGAATTCGATATCGTGATTGATAGCCCCACGGCCGAGCGCGAAGACCCCTGTGCGGCATTTCAGGTGCAGAATTAATCGCTGGAACTACCTGCGGGCCTTGCCTAATGTCGGGGCCGACCGGGACGGGAAGGGCTGAACATGCTGTCATCCAAACGCATTCTGCTGATTATCGGTGGCGGAATCGCGGCCTACAAATCGCTGGACCTGATCCGCAGGTTGCGCGAGCGTGGCGCGGACGTAACCCCTGTATTGACGCGCGCTGCGGAAGAGTTTGTGACACCGCTGTCCGTATCGGCTCTGGCAGGTGAAAAAGGCTATCGCGATCTGTTTGACCTCACCGATGAGGCCGAGATGGGGCATATTCAACTGTCCCGCTCTGCGGATCTGATCGTCGTGGCACCCGCAACGGCGGATCTGATGGGCAAGATGGCCGCAGGGCTGGCCAACGATCTGGCCTCGACCCTTCTGATGGCCACGGACACACCCGTTCTGTGTGCGCCCGCGATGAATGTGCGGATGTGGACCCACCCGGCAACACAGCGAAACCTGAAGCAGCTGCAAGCGGATGGCGTGCGCTTTGTGGGCCCGAACGAAGGCGACATGGCCTGTGGCGAATACGGCCCGGGGCGCATGTCCGAAGCGCTGGAAATTGTCGCGGCGGTTGAGGCTCGGTTGTCTGCGGGGCCCTTGGCGGGCAGGCGGGTGCTGGTGACGTCCGGCCCGACGCATGAGCCGATAGATCCGGTCCGGTACATAGCCAACCGTTCGTCCGGGGCCCAAGGTGCCGCCGTGGCCCGGGCGCTGGCGGAATTGGGGGCCGAGGTGACCTTTGTGACTGGCCCGGCAGACGTGCCGCCCCCGGCGGGTGTGCGGGTCGTACCTGTCGAAACCGCGCAACAGATGTCTGATGCGGTTGATGCAGCTCTGCCCGTCGATGCCGGAATATTCGCGGCTGCGGTCGCGGACTGGCGTGTCGCCAGCGCTTCGGACAAGAAGCTGAAGAAAAGCCGCGATGGCCTGCCGGTACTGGAGTTCGCCGAAAACCCGGACATTCTGAAACGTGTTTCCGGGATGGGCGTGAACCGCCCGCCGTTGGTTGTCGGCTTTGCGGCCGAGACCGACAATGTGATTGAACACGCCACGGCCAAGCGTCTGCGCAAAGGCTGCGACTGGATCGTCGCCAACGATGTCAGCCCTGCAACAGGCATTATGGGCGGGTCGGAAAATGCGGTCACCCTGATTTCGGACAACGGGGCCGAGGAATGGCCCCGTATGGGTAAAGACGAAGTTGCCCGGCGTCTGGCGGCGAAAATCGCGGACGCGTTGGCAGGCTGAAGGAAAGGCAAGGGCATGGTTGCAATCCGGGTGATCCGCGAAGACGGGGCAGACCCCGCCGTGGCGCTTCCCTCTTACGAAACCTCGGGGGCGGCCGGCGCGGACGTGCGTGCCAATCTGCCCGGCGGCGCGCTGATTACGCTGGACCCCGGTCAGCGGGCGCTGGTGCCGACCGGCCTGCGCATTGAAATCCCGCAAGGGTATGAGGTACAGGTTCGGCCCCGCTCGGGCCTTGCGTTGAAACATGGGATCACACTGCCCAACACGCCGGGCACCATCGACAGCGACTATCGTGGGCCCTTGGGCGTGATCGTGATGAATGCGGGCCAGGAACGGTTCGAGATCGCCCACGGAGATCGTATCGCGCAGCTTGTGGTCGCGCCGGTGGTGCAGGCAACGTTTGAACTGGCTCAGGCGCTGGGCGAAACCGATCGCGGGGCTGGCGGTTTCGGCTCGACCGGGCGCGGCTGATGCTGTTGGTTTTCATCCTGGCTGCGGGGCTTTGGGGTGTCGGTTATTTCGCCGGCACGTCGAAAAAAGCGCGGGTGGTTTCCGTGAGTGTGTTGCTGGCCGGCGTCATACTGTCCCATCTGATCTTGCCGGATGGGCACCCTCTTCGCGAAGCAACGGGTGGGTCTGCGGCGCTTTGGCTGATCCTCGTGGGTTTCGCGGCGCTGGCTTTGCTGTATGGCAGAATACTCAAAGCCTTGCGTAACCGCGCAGTTTCAACTTCGGAACCGGAGCCCGACATGCCCTCGGACCGATTTACCGAGGCCGAGCTGGACCGCTATGCCCGCCATATCGTTTTGCGCGAACTGGGTGGGCCCGGTCAGAAAAAACTTAAAAAAGCCCGCGTACTGGTGATCGGCGCAGGTGGTCTGGGTGCACCTGCGCTGCAATATCTGGCGGCTGCGGGTGTCGGCACGATCGGGATCATCGACGATGACGTTGTCGAGAATGCCAACCTGCAACGACAGGTCATTCACCGGGACGCGGATATTGGAATGCCCAAGGTCTTTTCGGCGCAGCAGGCGATGGAGGCGCAAAACCCGAACGTCGTTGTTCTGCCCTATCACCGCCGCTTGAGCGAGGAAATCGCCACCGACCTGTTTGCAGACTTCGATCTGATTCTTGACGGAACCGACAATTTTGAGACCCGGTATCTGGCAAACCGAACCGCCGTCGCGCTGGGCAAACCGCTGATCTCGGGGGCTTTGTCGCAGTGGGAAGGTCAGCTGAGTGTGTTTGACCCGGCCAATGGCAGCCCCTGCTATCAGTGCATCTTCCCAGAGGCCCCGGCCCCCGGTTTGGCCCCGTCCTGTTCCGAGGCCG
The DNA here is from genome assembly GCF_056532905.1 of Ruegeria sp. H8. Classification (NCBI taxonomy): domain Bacteria; kingdom Pseudomonadati; phylum Pseudomonadota; class Alphaproteobacteria; order Rhodobacterales; family Roseobacteraceae; genus Ruegeria; species Ruegeria sp. H8. The sequence goes on from NZ_JBQFNY010000008.1 coordinate 178,055, forward strand.
GCGTGATCGGCCCGCTGCCGGGCGTTGTCGGATCAATGATGGCGGTCGAGGCGATCAAGGTGATAACGGGCGCCGGCATGGCGCTGCGCGGCGAGATGCTGATCTATGACGCGCTGTACGGCGAAAGCCGAAAGATTGTTCTGACCCGCCGGGACGATTGCCCCGTTTGTGGCATGAGAAACGATTAACCTTTCTTCACATGGGATGGGTGTTCTGGAACACCCGGCCATGGCGACATAGCTATGGGATCAAAGGAGATCCGCATGACCAACCCGATCCTGTCCAACTGGACCACACCGTTTGAAATCGCCCCTTTTTCCGATATCTCGGATGATGATTTCTCGCCGGCACTGGAGCAGGCGATGAAAGAGCATAACGCCGAGATTGACGCGATAGCGGCTAATCCGGATACCCCCACATTCGCCAACACGATCGAGGCGCTCGAGGCTGCGGGCGGGCAACTGGACAAGGTTCTGTCGGTCTTCTTCACGATTGCGGGCGCGGACAGCAACCGCAAGCGGGAAGAACTGCAACGCGCGTTTTCCCCCAGGCTTTCGGCGCATTTTTCGGGCATTTCTTCCAACAAGTCGCTGTTCAAGCGTGTGGCCGACCTATGGGCACGGCGCGATGATCTTGACCTGACCGAGGAACAGGCGCGTGTGCTGATGCTGACCCACCGGGGCTTTGTGCGTGCCGGCGCGGCTTTGGAAGGGGACGAAGACGCCCGCATGCAAGAGATCAAGTCGCGCCTCGCGTCGCTGGGCACGTCGTTTACCCAGAACTTGCTGGCGGATGAGCGGGACTGGTACATGGATCTGACCGAAGAGGATCTGAACGGCCTGCCGGATTTCGTCGTGGACGCGGCGCGTGCCGCGGGGCAGGAGAAGAAAGCCAAGGGGCCGGTGGTCACCTTGTCACGGTCGCTGATCGTGCCGTTTCTGCAATTCTCGCCCCGCCGGGACCTGCGTGAAAAAGCCTATCGCGCCTGGGCCGCACGCGGTGCCAATGGGGGCGAGACAGACAACCGAGATATCGCGGCCGAGATTCTGGCCTTGCGCGAAGAGCGTGCCAAGCTTCTGGGCTATGACACGTTCGCCGACTACAAGCTGGAAACCGAGATGGCGCGCACGCCGGATCGGGTGCGCGAACTGTTGATGCAGGTTTGGGAACCGGCCAAGTCCCGCGCCGACGCCGACGCGGATGTTCTGACGCAGATGATGCAGGAAGAAGGCATCAACGGCCCGCTGGAAGCTTGGGATTGGCGGTACTATGCTGAAAAGCGGCGCAAGGCGGAACACGATCTGGATGAGGCCGCGTTGAAACCCTATCTGCAACTGGATCGCATGATCGAGGCTTCGTTTGCCTGCGCCAACCGGCTTTTCGGGCTGGAATTCAAACCGTTGGACGTACCCCTCTATCACCCGGATTGCCGGGCTTGGGGCGTTACCCGCGACGGGCAGCATATTGCCGTATTTATCGGAGACTACTTTGCACGAGGGTCCAAGCGGTCAGGCGCCTGGTGCAGCGCGATGAGGGCGCAGGCCAAATTCCCAAAGAAGCAGACGCCGGTTGTCATCAATGTGTGCAACTTTGCCAAGGGGGATCCCGCCTTGCTGTCCTATGATGACGCGCGGACCCTGTTTCATGAATTCGGCCATGCCCTGCACCAGATGCTGTCCAACGTGACATATGAAAGCATCTCGGGCACGTCCGTGGCGCGCGATTTCGTAGAATTGCCCAGCCAGCTTTACGAACACTGGCTGGAAGTGCCCGAGGTTCTTGCCGAGTTTGCGACCCATGCGGAAACGGGCGAGCCGATGCCGCAGGACATGCTGCAAAAGGTGCTGAAGGCGGCCAATTTCGATCAGGGATTCCAGACGGTGGAATATGTCGCCTCGGCCCTTGTTGATCTGGCCTTCCACGATGGCGAGGCGCCGTCAGATCCGATGGCGAAACAGTCAGAAGTTTTGGCCGGGTTGGGGATGCCGAAGGCCATTGGAATGCGCCACGCTACTCCGCATTTCGCGCATGTCTTTGCAGGCGATGGCTACAGCTCGGGGTACTACAGCTATATGTGGTCCGAAGTGATGGATGCCGACGCCTTTGCCGCCTTTGAAGAGGCGGGAGGTGCCTTTGACCCCGAACGCGCCAAAGCGTTGGAGGACAACATCCTGTCCACTGGCGGTTCGCGCGAGGCAGAAGACCTGTATCTGGTGTTCCGGGGAAGATTGCCGGGGGTTGACGCCCTGTTGAAAGGCCGCGGTCTGATCGCGGCCTGAAATCAGTAGCCCAAAGCGCGATCCACCAGGTGCACGAAGGGCTCTCCGGCTTCGCCACGCCGGATGTTTTCGCAAATGACCTGCGCGGCTGTGACCGGGCGGGTCTCCGACGCGATATGAGGGGTCACCGTCACGTTCGGATGTGCCCAATACGGATGATCGGGGGGCAGGGGCTCGACCCGGAACACATCCAGCGTCGCGTGACCGACCTGACCCGCGTTCAAGGCATCCAGCAGCGCATCGTCATCGATCAGGGGTCCGCGACCCGGGTTGATGATCCGCGCGCCCTTCGGCAGCAGGGCCAGCGTTTCAGCATTCAACGCGTTTTCGGTGGCAGCGGTGTCAGGCAGAAGCAGAACCAGAATCTCGGCCCGGGAAAGCGCCTCACGCAGACCGTCTGGGCCTTGCAGGCAGGTTACGCCGGGGATGGCCTTGGCGGTGCGGCTCCAGCCCGTGACCGTGAAACTCAGCGAGGCCAGGGCGCGGGCCGCGGCTTCGCCCAAAGCGCCCAGGCCCAGAATGCACACTTTGCGCTCTTGCGCCAAAGGCGGGGCATCCGGGGCCCAGACGCCATCCTGGATGGTGATGTGGCGATCCATTCCCAGATGATAGCGCAGCACGTGGCCCACCACCCATTCGGTCATACCCTGCGTCAGCCCGTGATCCACCATTCGCGCCAAGGGGACGGTCAGCGTGTCATTGTCCGCGATCTTTTCAACCCCGGCCCAGAGGCTCAGAACCGCCTTCAGGCGTGTAAAGGGCGAAAAATCCAGTAACCCGCCATTCGGAGCGTAGACAACGTAATCGACCTGATCCGGGTCAAATTCCGTACCGAGCCGCGCCTCAACGCCAGCTTCCGCAAGGTATCGAGCGAGCAGCGGTTCATACACGGGCCACAGGGCAGGGCGCGCGGAAAACAGAACGTTTACGGGCATCGGGGGCCTTTCAGATCAGCGGGGACGATGGATATGAGCGCTTTGGACGATGCCGAACGCGGCCATCAGCACCAGCATGGCCGATCCGCCATAGCTGACCATTGGAAGAGGGACGCCCACAACCGGTGCCATGCCCATCACCATCGACATGTTGACGGCAAAGAACAAGAAGAAGTTCAGCGCGATGCCCAGAGTAACCAGTGACGAGAACCGATCCTTGGTGGCCAGTGCGGTCGCCATGCAGAACACAAGGATCAGGGCGTAGAGAGTCAAGAGCGTGATGCCACCGACGAACCCGAACTCCTCTGCGAGGGTGGTGAAGATGAAATCGGTGTGTTTCTCGGGCAGGAAGTTCAGCCGGGATTGCGTACCCTGCATGAAACCGCGCCCGTTCCAGCCGCCGGAACCAAGGGCGATCTTGGATTGCGTGATGTGATATCCGGCACCCAAAGGATCGGTAGAGGGGTCAAGAAACGTGTCGATCCGGCGGAACTGATAATCCTTGAGCAACTGCCAGTCGGTCCCGCGACTGTTGAACACGGCGGCGATCAGGCCCACGACGGCGGCAATGACGGCTGCAAAGTAAGCCCAGTGGACACCCGCAAGAAACATCAGCCCGCCACCGGCAGCCAACAGCAGGATCGACGTGCCGAGATCCGGCTGCTTCAGAACCAGCAGCGTGGGCAGGACAATCAGAGCCACGGGAATAAAGACCCAAAGAGGGCGAGACGTCTTGTGCGATGGCAGCCAGTCGTAGTACGCCGCCAGAACCATGACCAGGGCCACCTTCATGACTTCTGAGGGTTGCAGGCGCATGAATCCAAGGTCGATCCAACGCTGCGCGCCCATGCCGATGGTGCCGAACAATTCCACGAATACCAGCAACGCAACCGACCCGAGATAGGCCAGCACGGACATGTTGCGCCAGAACCAGATCGGAACCAAAGCAATGATGAACATCGCGATCAGGCCAAGCCCGAACCGCTCCATCTGCGGTTCTGCCCAGGGTGTCCACGACCCGCCTGCAACCGAATACAGCATCAGGAACCCTGCGCTAGCCGTGCTGATCAACAACAGGGTCAGCGGCCAGTTCATGTACAGGAATTTCCGAAACCCCGACGGCGTGGATTTCACGGCATATTCAAGATAGCTCATGCGCGGTCCTTTCCATCGGGACGCGCTTTGGGGCGACGGTCGCCCTCGAGCCGTTTTTGCTGTTCCTTGATGCGCTCGCGGTCGGCAACCGGATATGCTTCAAGCGGCGGAGTACCGTTATAGAGCGCCTGAAGCATGATATCGCGGGCGACCGGTGCCGCCGCCTTGGACCCGCCGCCGCCATGTTCAACGACCACGGCAACCGCGTATTTCGGATTGTCATAGGGCGCGAAGCAGACGAACAAGGCGTGGTCGCGACGTTCCCATGGCAGGTCTTCGTTGCGGATCACGCCGGCGGCACGTTCGGCCTTGGTGATGTTGCGGACCTGGCTGGTGCCGGTTTTGCCGGCCATGCGGAACTCGTCTGCGATGATGCGACTGCGATAGGCCGTCCCCCGCCGATCATTCGAGACCGAGTACATGGCCTTGCGCACCTGTTCCAGATTGTAGGCGTTGATGTCCAGCGGTTCCCCTGCGCCCGAAGGCTGCTCGACACCGTCGATCGATCGTACAAGGCGCGGTGTCACCGATCGGCCGGTGGCTATACGAGCCGTCATGACGGCCAGTTGAAGCGGTGATGCCAGCATGAACCCTTGCCCGATGGACGCGTTGGCCGTGTCGCCCACCAGCCAATCCTGACCGTGTTTCCGCTGCTTCCATTCCTGATTGGGGGCAAGTCCAGCGGCAACCGCCGACATCGGAATATCGTGCTTGACGCCCAGCCCCAATGTACGGGCCATTTCGGATATCTTGTCGATCCCGACCCGCAAAGCCACGTCGTAGTAATAGACGTCGCAGCTGCGTTTAAGCGACAGGTTCAGATCGACCGTACCATGCCCACCGCGCTTCCAGCAGTGGAACCTGCGGCTGCCGACCTTCAGATGTCCGGGGCAATACACTGTGTTTCCAGGGCCTATTACGCCGGCCTCCAGCGCGGCCAATGCGGTGACCATCTTGAACGTCGACCCCGGAGGATAAGTGCCTTGTACGGACTTGTTGGCCAGAGGGCGATACTTGTCCCCCGTCAAAGCCCGATAATCCGCGACCGAGATACCGCGCACAAACAGATTAGGATCGAAACTGGGTGTAGAGCTGACAGCGCGCAGGTCCCCGGTTTCGCAATCCAGAACAATTGCAGCCGCGCTTTCACCTGCCAGCCGCGCTTGCGCATATTGTTGCAGGTCGGCATCGATCGCCAATTGCAAGTCCGCACCCGGCTGACCTTCCTGCCGGTCCAGCTCGCGCATGACGCGCCCTGTGGCGTTGACTTCGACACGCTTTGCGCCGGCTTTGCCACGCAAGGCTGTTTCCTGCTTGGCTTCCAACCCGACCTTGCCAATCTGAAACCGGGGAATTCGCAAAACCGGCTCGGGGTCTTCGAGCTTGCTGAGATCGTAGTCGCTGACCGGGCCGACATAGCCGACGATATGGGCGAAATCCTCATAGCGTGGGTATTGCCGTGTCAGGCCGACCTCGGGCGTCACACCCGGCAGGGCCGGGGCATTGACCGCGACTTTCGAGATGTCTTCCCAAGTGACCTGATCCGCCAGAGTCACCGGCAGGAACGGCGCTGATCGGCGCATTTCGGTCCGGGCGCGTTGGATCTCATCATCGTTCAGCGGGATGAGTTCCGACAATTTGGCAATCACCTTGTCGACGTCACCTGCGTCTTCACGCACGATAACGATGCGATAGGATGGTGAGTTCTGACCGATGATCTGACCATTGCGGTCATAGATGCGTCCACGGGTTGGCGGGATCAGTCGAATGTTGATGCGGTTTTCTTCGGCCAGCAGGCGGTATTCGTCGGCCTGATCCACCTGCATGAAACGCATCCGTGCGGCCAACCCGCCGATAAAAGCCGCCTGCAAACCGCCCAGCAGCAGCGCCCGGCGTGGCAGGCGTTTATAGGCAAGGCCCTGCGACTTGGGTTTGCGTTGTTTCATGCTCCGCCCCCTACGGCTCCGCCATCAGCAGCAGACAGGCGGTGGACGCCAAATACGCTTTGGCTCAACAGCACGATGAACGGGTAGAAGGCGATTGTCAGCACAAGTTGAATCACGACTGGCCACAATGCGGCCTGCTGCACAGACAAGATCGACAAAACGACTCTATTCGTCAAAAAGACCATGGAAATCACCACACCGACAGACATCCATTCTCCGACAAATCCGGTGTCCTTCATACCCGGAGCGGCAGAGCGCAGATAGGCTGTGCCAAACACCACCAGCGCGGCCAGAAGGCCCGGCGGGCGTTGCAGCAAAAGATCCGCCATCAGCATGACAAACGCGACCAACAGAGTGGGCACATAATCGGGGCGCCGCAATACCCAGGCAAAGGTCAGCGCAACCAATACATCAGGAAAAGGCCAGCGATCCGGTTGCGCATCGAGCGGCAGCAAGTGCATGAACAGCACGACAAAGGCCAGCGCAACGTAAAGTCCGCGCATGGCCCAGTTGTATGAGGCGGGCCTATCCATCGCTTACCTCATCCGGTACAAGCGCAGTTTCGGGCCGAGTTGGCCCGACGATCCCACCCGGATCCTGAATTGGCGGGGGCGAATGGAAGCGCAGAACGCGAAGAAACTCGAGCCGTTCAAAATCCGCTGAAAGGCGAACGCGCAGACGGCCGCCCGGATCCGCGGCGATCTGGCCGATCAAAAGGCCTGCCGGAAAAACGCCTCCGTCGCCGGATGTGATCACCCGATCACCGGGGCGGACCAGCTCTCGGTTTTCCAGGAATTCGACCACTGGGGCCGGAGTATTGTCTCCTTTGATCAACGCGGTCTGGCCAGAAGGCTGAATCGTTGCCGGAATGGCACTGGTGGCATCCGTCACCAGGATCACCCGAGCCGTATCTGGCCCGACGCCGGAAATTCGGCCAACCAGCCCGATGCCATCCATCGTGGCCCAGCCATCAACGATCCCGTCGCGTTCCCCCACATTCAACAGGACGGACTGCCGGAAGGGTGATCCACTGTCGGCCATCACAACACCCGTGATGTATGTCAGGCGCGGGTCAAGGCGGACATTGTTCAGATCCAACAGCCGCGCATTTTCCTGCTCCAATTGCAGTGCGGCCTCTTTCCAGGCACGCATCAGGCGCAGTTCGCTGCGCAACTCTCGGTTTTGTTCGCTCAGACGCTGGTAGCTTTGGAAATCGCGCACAAGGTTCACAGCGGCGGTCACGGGCACCATGGCCCAATCCATCGACGGTACGACCGCGTCCACCACCTGCGCGCGGAACCGCTCGACGCGGGGGCTGTCGATCCGCCAGACCAGAAAGATACCCAGCAAGCACAGGATGACGATCCCCAGCAACAAGCGGCGCAGAGGGGTCGTGTAGTCATCGCGCTGTGATCGGTCTTTTGCCACAGGTTACCTTCCCGTGCTGCTCGTGCCGAATTCAGACTGCCCCTAAAAGGTGCGCGCCTCAGCTTTCGTAGTCAATCGCGTGGCGCAGCTGTTTTTCGTATTCTAGCGCCTTGCCGGTGCCCAAAGCCACACAATTCAGGCTTTCGTCGGCAATCGACACGGCCAGGCCGGTCTGTTCGCGCAGGGCCAGATCCAGATCACCCAGCAATGCACCACCGCCTGTCAGCATGACGCCGCGATCCACGATATCGGCGGCCAGATCGGGCGGAGTGGTTTCCAGCGCAGTCATCACCGCTTCGCAGATCTGCTGGACGGGTTCCGACAGCGCCTCGGCGACCTGGGCCTGGCTGATCTCGATTTCCTTGGGTACGCCGTTCAACAGGTCACGACCCCGGATATGCATCGACTGGCCGCGGCCATCATCAGGCATCCGCGCCGTGCCAATTGTCGTCTTGATGCGTTCCGCAGTGGATTCACCGACCAGCAGGTTCTGCTGCCGGCGCAGGTACGAGATGATGGCTTCATCCATGCGGTCGCCACCCACGCGGACCGAGCGGGCATAGACGATGTCGCCCAGCGACAGAACCGCCACTTCGGTTGTACCACCGCCGATGTCGACGACCATGTTGCCGGTCGGGTCGGTGATCGGCATGCCCGCGCCGATGGCGGCGGCGATCGGTTCGGCGATCAGGCCGGCGCGGCGGGCACCAGCGGACAGAACCGACTGACGGATCGCCCGCTTTTCAACGGGTGTCGCGCCATGGGGGACGCAGACGATGATTTTGGGCTTCGAGAAAGTCGAACGCTTGTGAACCTTGCGGATGAAGTGCTTGATCATTTCTTCGGCTGTATCGAAGTCAGCAATCACACCTTCGCGCATGGGGCGGATGGCTTCGATCGAACCGGGCGTCCGGCCCAGCATCAGCTTGGCATCTTCGCCGACAGCCAGAACTTTCTTCACGCCGTCCTTGACGTGATAGGCAACCACGGAAGGCTCAGACAGGATGACACCGCGCCCCTTGACGTAAACCAGCGTGTTTGCCGTTCCAAGGTCGATGGCCATGTCCGCTGTGAACAGGCCGCCCAGATTGCCAAAGATCCCCATGTTTCCCCTGATCCTGTATGTCGGTTTTCTACTGCCCGCGACTCGACGGTTCCGGGACGGATGACTTATAGGGTGCCATCACGCCCGGTAAAAGGGCTGATTCCGCGACAATCAGCACCTTTCCGCCTTATTGAATGGGACTTTAGAAGGCAAAATGCTCTCTTATCAACATATTTACCACGCCGGGAATCTGGCTGATGTCCAAAAGCACGCATTGCTGGCCTGGGTGCTGAATTATTTGACGCAGAAGGACAAGCCGCTCAGCTATGTCGAAACGCATTCCGGGCGGGGGCTGTACCAGTTGGACGCGGACGAATCCATGCGGACGGGCGAGGCGGCAGCGGGAATCGAGCGCGCGAAACGAGAAGGGTGGTTCGGCCCCGGACATCCGATGGCGCGGGTTCTGAAAAACATACAGGCCCGGCACGGCGACGCGGCCTATCCGGGATCGCCGATGATTGCAGCACATCTGTTGAGGGATCAGGACAGTCTGCATTTTGCCGAGCTGCACCCCCAGGAACATGCCGCGCTGTCTTTGGCAATGTCACCGTTCAGGGCGAAGGTGTATCGGCAGGACGGGTTTGAACTGGTGCAATCCCTGCTGCCTACGACGCCGCGACGGGGGCTTTTGCTGATTGACCCAAGCTATGAGGTGAAGACCGACTACGATCGACTGCCCGGAGTGATTGCCAAACTGCACCGGAAATGGAATGTCGGGGTGATTGCGCTATGGTACCCGGTTCTGTCGGACAAACGCCACGCCCGGATGATCGCGACGCTTGAAGCGCAAAACTTCCCCAAGGCTATTTGTCATGAGGTGACATTTCCACCGGTGCGCGAAGGGCATCGGATGGTGGGATCAGGGATGTTCATTCTGAACGCACCATTCGGCATCGAGGAAGAAACGACACGCCTGTCGCAGCTATTTGCAGGTCTCTGAGGTCAGCCATCAGAAATGCAACCGATACTCCCGCCCTGTTTGCCTGCATCAGACATGCCGTCAAACATGTTTGGCCCGGGAGCGCGCCGCAGGCGCGCTGCCGGGCACAGAGCTGCAAGGGGGCTCG
>NZ_JBQFNY010000009.1:0-133576 GCF_056532905.1 Ruegeria sp. H8
AAGTTAAGCACTGCCGCGCCAATGGTACTTGGGCTTAAGCCCCGGGAGAGTAGGTCACCGCCAAACCTAGTAAAAGCCCACATCTCTCTAACACGATGACACAATAACTGACACTGGCGCGGGGTGGAGCAGTCCGGTAGCTCGTCAGGCTCATAACCTGAAGGTCAGAGGTTCAAATCCTCTCCCCGCAACCAACTTCCAGCAGCCCGTTCGATATACAAACAGTCAACTGGACTGTTTGCTTAACGATCAAACCTCGTCAGGCTCATAACCTGAAGGTCAGAGGTTCAAATCCTACTCCCGCAACCATCACGGTCGAACACAGTGTCGAACAAGCCGCCCCTGGGCGGCTTTGTTCGGTCTGGGCCAGAGCAATCATCGCTGAAAGTGCCCCTTCCAGTTCGATCTGAATGCCGTCGTTGGTGTGCTCGACCGTGACACGTTCGATCAAGCCCCGGATAATCTCCAAGGCCCCGGTGCGGATCGACGGATCCGATAGAGCCTGCGCCAGATCAGTGACCTTGGAGCGATAGAGTTCAGACAGATTTGGGTGCAGTCGCACCGGCGAGGGCGCGGGCTCAGACAGCTTTGCATCCAGATCGGCGATCTGCGCTTCGAGCTCTTCGAGCGTGGCTTGAAGCCCGGGCGTACGAATGCCCTCTGCGATTGCATCATTAAACCCATTCAGTTTGCGTGCAGCTTGGTCCCGCTCGGATTGTAGACGGGTCCGCGCTGCCTCCGCTGTGCTGGCTTCTGAGTTTGCGGCTTCGCTGAAGGACTTGATAAAAGCGGCCACTGCGTCGGGCTGCATCAGACGCTGACGAAGCAAATCCAGAACAGCGTCTTCCAGAACACTGCGGCGGATGGATTGCTTGTGCGCGCAAGTGTCGAGTTTGCGAGCGGCAGAGCAGGCAAGGTAGTCGCGTCCGACTGTTGCGAGTGGTCCTCCGCAGGTGCCGCAGAATGCAAGACCTGTCAGAAGGTGCTTCTTGCGACGCTTCTCCCAAAACTTGGTTTCTTTGATGGCTTTGATACGGGGTTCGGCCTCGATCTCACCTTGCCGCTTTTTGACCGCCTCCCACAGCTCATCTCCGACGATCCGCAACTCGGGGACCTCCGTGATGATCCATTTGGAGGATCGTTGAGACGGGAAACGCGTTTGCCGGTCTCGGGGTCCTTGATATAGCGCAGCCGGTTCCAGACCAGGCGACCAATGTAAAGCTCATTGTTGAGCAGACCCGTTCCACGCATTCGGTGCCCCCGGATGGCGGTGTCACGCCACAACTTGCCGCGGGGACCCGGGACACCCTCCGTGTTAAGGCGGCGCGCAATGGCTTTCGGGGAGTGCCCTTCGGTGAAGTCATGTAATACCCGCCGGATAATCTCAGCTTCCGCTGCGTTGATCATTCGTTCTCCCGTGACGGGTTGGCCGTCGAGCCCAAGACGCCGGACGACGTCATAGCCGTAGCTATTGCCGCCGCCGGAACGCCCAAGCTCGACCCGCCCGCGCAGACCACGCCGGGTTTTGTCGGCGAGATCTTTGAGGAACAGTTGGTTCATGGTGCACTTGATACCTACATGCAATTCGCTGATCTCGCCTTCGGCCAGTGTCACGATGCCAACACCTGCAAAGTTCAGCCGTTTGAAGATCGCGGCGATATCGGCCTGGTCCCGGCTCAAACGGTCCAGCGCTTCCGCCAAAATCAGATCAACCCGTCCTTCCTGAGTTGCATGGAACAAGGCTTGCAGACCGGGGCGCAACATGGAGGCGCCGGAAACAGCACGGTCAGAATAGGCGTCAACAACAGTCCAACCTTCCCGCTCTGCACGTTCCCGGCACACACGCATCTGGTCGTCGATTGATGCGTCTCTCTGCATTTGGCTGGAGAAGCGGGCATAGATTGCAACTCGGGTCATCGCCTGACCTTTCTCTTCTGGTTGATCAAAGCCGCGTAGTCGCCGCCCGCTTCAATTGTCTGGGCGTGGATGTAGTGGCGCTCGGCGGTTCCGAAGCTTGTATGAGCAAGAATTGGTCGGATCAGCTTGGCATGTTCAGGTGATGAACGAGCCAAGGTTGTTGCGGCAGCATCCCGAAAGAAATGCGGTGGAATACGGCGACCAGTCAGCTTCAGAGTTTGCTCCGCGATCCGCGGGCTCAATGTATCTATCTTCAACGGTGCCCCTGTTCTGCCAACCCACAGAACATCGTGCTGCTGTTGACCAGGCTCCATAAAAAAGGGACGGGCTACGTTGACATAACGACGCAAGAGCGGCTCAACGCTCTGAGGAACATCAGCCTCCCAAGGCTGCCCTGATTTGGTCAGATCCCCCGGGAGCGCGACGGTCATGGTGTCTGTTGTTACATGCAAGGATATGCCAATCCGAAGGCCCGCAAAGGCGCGTCGCCGCATTGGCATCAAAGCCAGCATGGCAATCATAGTGCCATCCCGCAGGCACATCATACGGCGCAGCGGTGTTGGCTCCGCTTCTGCATGACCCGTCGCCACAGACATTCCCGACTTGAATAGAACCTCGCTGGACAACACACGCCCAAGTTTGCGATCCCTATCACCCCGACCTGCGGCGCGCTTCAATCCCGCTTTCAATCTCCGCTGAGCGGACCAGTCCTGTGTCGGGTCAGCCGCTGAGAGGATACGCAACGCGCCGTCAATTTACATCAACCGGGTCATCGGCCGGGTGTGTGAGAGGTCCCTAAGCCAAGCGGAAAGGCGCGGCAGGGTCCCGCGCCGAGCCGGAGGCGGTGTGATCGCCTCCGCATCGCTGTTAATCAGCCATTGCAGCCATCGGGCATAGCGCAGTTCTAACGTCTTCAACGAGGTCGCGCGTAGATGTGACAGCGCGCCGCAATCGTCGAGTGGGCCAACTTCTATCTGAAGGTTGAGCCACATCTCCCGGTCTTGCACGGGCCAATCAGACAGAGGCAGAACAAGGCTCATCAGCGACGCCCTTTCTTAGCTTCTATCAGGTCAGCAAAGGCTCGTGTTGCCGAACGTGCCTCAAGACCGGAATACATGTTGATCGTGTGGCTGACCTCCGAATGTCCGAGCAACCGGCGCGCGACCTCATAGCCGCCGGGATTGGCGTCGAGCCAGTTCATCACCGCAAAATGCCGAAACAGGTGGGCATTCATCTCCAAACCCGTTTCTTTCCGGATCCGTTTGGAGATGCGCGCAGACAGAACGCCGGGATCAACCGAATGCTGACCATCCCTGCGGGGAAACAGCCAAGGCGTTCCCGCGGGGCAGAGTTCCGGACAGCGAGATTTGAGATGCACGTCGATCATGCGCAATACATCACGCGGGATCTCGAACTCGACAGGTCGCTCATTTTTGGTCTCGCCGTCTTCCAGAACCAGGTAGGCTCGGCCATCACCAGGACGGTGCAGGTGGCGTTCCAGGTGGATGCCAGCCAGGTTCTTCACGCGAACCGAGCAGACCAGCAAGATGGCGAGTGCATCTTCGCGCTCCAGAGCCCAGCCATACGGTTTGGACGTGCCGCGTGGTCGCGCGAAAATCCGTTCAGGCAGGAGCAGCAGGCGCTGTTGATGCCGATCCTCTTGCAACAATCGAAGTCTGCTTCGGTTCTTTTGGGTCATGCCATTCTGAGGTTTGACCGCTAGGCGCGTGGCAAGACCGGCCAGTGCATCGCGAGCGTCATCGGGTGCATTAAGTATCCGGGCCAGGTTGCGGAGCAGCGCGGCGATCTCGCTGATCATCTTTGGGGTCTGGTAGTTGGTGCGCGATAACATCTGGCGCAAACCCTGTTCAGCCATCACCGGATTAATCAGGACGTCCAATCCGCCAATCTCCGCGACCGGGATACCAGAGTGAACCAGTTCAGAGGCAAACCGAACCAATTGTCTTTTGTATCGGGACAGGGTCGCGGATCGGAGTGCTCTGATCTGGCCGTCATCTGCCAAGGGGTCCGGATTGGACAGACGATGCATCAGCTTTGCAATAGCACTTTGGAATGGCGCTGGAAACTCGGTCACCGGAAAAGTAATGACCTTCCGACGCGATTCCAGAGGCAGGATGGCCTTGGGCCATTGTGAAATACGTCGAGCCGCCAGGTTCCAGCCGTTGACAGCGGCACGATGTGCAACATCAGGAGATTTGCTGATCTCGTTATGCTCAAGGGCTACTCGATAGGCTTGAGCATGCTCTTCACACACAGTGGCAGGTTTGACGCCCTGCCGGTTTAGAAAGTGCACGAAGCGGCAGAGCGCGGGTTGCAATGACTTGTCGCCGGACGCCAGTACAGTCGCCCAGAGCGCTTGCCAATCGGGGGACAGATCATCGATCCGGTTGAAGCGCCGTTCCACCAGCCCGAAATGCGCGAGGGCGGCACGCGCATCACTCACCGCGTTTTGCCAACTCTTCGGTGTAAGACCGAGTGCTGCCGGTGTGACTTTGGAAAGACGGGGCTGCAACCAGCGACTGTCGCAGGGCACATCCTCTGGCGGCAGCCCAAGGGCTTTGGCCACGCGGCGCAGACCGGAGATCATGTCGCGGCGGCGTCCGTCCGACAGAGAGCTATCGGAGCGCAGCTGTTCGATGAGCTCGGCGAACATCGGTGTGCCGGCTTTGACGAAGGCCAATGTCATTGGAACGGGGCTCTGGCTAGTCATCGGGTTTACGTTCCTTTGGACATGTCAAGTCTCGGGCGGACGGGTGTGGACAGGGGGTCCGATTCGGGAAAAGCGTAGCACAGAAAGTCAGAAACTTACGGGCGGGCCCTCTTTCCGAAAATACCATAAGTTATTGACATTAATGGTCGCGATTACCTACCAGCACTGTGCATGCCGGTAGGCGGCATGTGCTGCTGGACCAATGCGGATGAGGCGTCCGCCGGGGCCGACTCGAATAACCTCAAGCAGGCCTGACGCAATCGCACGGCGCACCGTCTTCTCGGAACAATTGTCCAGTTCAGCGACGTCTTTCACCGTCAGAAGCTGGCGGGGTCGGTTCTTCTTGGAAGTGATCTGTGGCATCCTGATGCGCCTCCTTTTGGTCAGAGGCGTTCCGACCCAGTTCCCGTACTGCCTGGGCAGCCAGCAATCGGACCACCTGGTCAATCGCTGTCTCAACCTGCTTGTGCGCGTGGTCGTCAGAAGGGGATATGGCAGGAACGCGTGTCATGCCATGACCATGACAACGCGGGCTTGCTCATTCTAAGTGTATTGATTGCCCAATTCCGGCGGCGCCCAACGCTCTTGCTCTTCGCGTTCAAGCTTGTCGCGAAAACCGTCAATGTCCACGCGGATCGTCTCACCGCTCAGGATTTGCCCCGGCTCGGTGATCATCTTCACGACAGCCTGGATAAAGTTGACGAGCTGACCTTGCCGCTGTCCTCCCGGGCGACCGTCTGAGTATGTCGTATAGGTCAATGGGCGACCGGCATCTTTCCAGATATAGCAGCTGCTCTCGACGATGTACTGACGGCGTTTGTCGCGTGAGAACCGTTTGTCTCGGGGCGACATCTCTGCAACCGCGCCTGGCGTCGCATAGATGCGTCGAATGTCATCTACGATGTCTTGGCTAAGTGTCGTAGCGGTCTCAAGCTTGTTGAGGACTTGGGGAAGAAGGTCTGCGTCTTCTGGCGTCGACGCGAAATAAGTCGAAAGCGAGCCCAATGTGCTCCGGAGTTCTTGGGGACTAATGGAACTCTGTTTGGCTTTCCGAAAAAGTTGCTTGAGGTGCTATTGACCTCGTTCAATTGCTTGCGAACGACGGACCTCGGTCAGGTTGATTGCGATGTCTTCATCGTTGTTGAGGCAATTCCCAAGAAGCACAGAGAGTTCGCCTACGAGATTAGTTGGCAGGTCAAACCGTTCAGCCAAGCTCTTGATCATGTCCTCAGAAAGAGCGACGCGTTCGCCGTAACTGCCGAGCTTCCATGACATCGAGCATTTGATCCCATCCATGTGCGGGTAGACCGAATAGTCACCTTCAATATCTACGACGTCATGATTGCCCTTCGGACCGCTCTCCGTGTTAGCGCTCATGTTTTTCTCCGTTCGGCTCACTCTATAGTCTGGTCGCACGTCCAAAAGCTGATGTGCATCAAGGCAGTATTGTTCGCTGAGAAAGCGCGCTGTTTGAGACGAGGCTACCCCTTCAAAGGTTACACAAAAATAAAAGAACAGGAAGAGAACAATTTGGTTAGGTTCTGTGTCGAGCCGCTGACCCGAACCGCCTGCGCTATTGGTGGGCTGCGGTGCTTCGGGTCAGCTAAGGTTAGTACAACTTACGGCCGCGTGAAACACAAAGATCCCCCAAAAAAAGCAGATCAATACACTTAGTCAGCAAGAGCGCAAAATCGGATGTTCCGGGTCGGGATGGATTTCCCCGTCTCCGTTGCGCCCGGTTTATTCTTGCTGCTTTCCCTCGCAAACGATCAAAAAAAAGTGGTGACCACGGTACGTTCACGACCGGCCTCCAATTGTGAACTATGGTTCGGGGACTACCCCATCCCGCACCGACGCGGCTCCTTCTGGCCCGGTGCAGAAACGCGACTACGGAACCCACCGGTCGACGGACGTCTTCAGGCACTAGTCGGACCGGGGACCGCCGAGACCGTGCGCGGTCAGAGCGGGGCAGGTGAGAAGCCTGCGGGGAAGCGGCTGGCCTCCGACAAAAGGCATCGCGCGGATTCGAACCTGAAAGCGAAGTGCCTTCTCCCACATGACGGGGGGAAGGAGCGGGCGCCGGATATTGCCTGGCAAAATGTCGGAATAAGTCCGATAAAATAAGACAGAAGCACAAGAGTCGCTCACGTCCTATCCAACAAATAGTCCAACACCGTCGGCAAAGTGCTGATGCAACTTGCGTTCCTACTGAATGATTGAGTGTCGTTTTTTTCAACCGATCGGCGTCGAGGCAAATGGCTCAGAACTCACGGGAGTGGATCGGTCGTCCGCCAAGCCTGCTTTCTCCGCCGTTGGTCGAATGCTAGGTTTAGTAGAAAGACCAATAACGGTGGTTTTGGCCGCCAACTACTCGGTAACAACAAAACCCTTGAAAAGTTGTGAAGTTCGATTGGCCACCAAGCAGACCTTCGCTGTTTGTGCTGCACCGGGTCTCAGCGGCGGCGTCAATGCTCAGGAAGCGGACTTTAAATCAAAGATGCAGTGATTTGGAGCCGTGGACAGCGTTATCCGGACAAGCCTACCTTACAGAATAGTGAGGTTATCCTTGAAAAAGCGCGTTTCCGCTGGGATGGTTTCTCCGACAGAATTTCCTGAGGAACTGAAAATGGATTTTCCTAAACTTGCGGCGGTTTCGTCGATTGTTCTCACAATAGCCAACTCGCAAGCACTTTCCCAGGATGGGGGGCCGATACTGTTTACAAACGTCAACGTGTTTGATGGTGTGAATGAGGAAATGATTACAAATGCCAATGTCGTTGTAACCGACAATTTGATCACAGAAGTGTCCTCAGAACCCCTCGCCGTCGCCAATGGTATCGTCATCAACGGCGGCGGGCGCACGTTGATGCCGGGCCTGATCGACGTACACTGGCACACGCTTTACTGCTGCAATCCGCAGAGCGTGGTGGTGACAGGCGATATTCTTGAGGTCGCGGTGCGGGGTGCCATCGGGTCCGAAGGCACATTAATGCGTGGCTTTACAACGGTGCGCGACGTTGGTGGCAATTCATTTGCCATAAAACGGATGATTGACGCAGGCGAGATCAATGGCCCCCGCATCCTGCCATCAGGCCCGCCCGTGACACAAACCGGCGGCCACTTCGACTACCGCCCATACCAAGCTGTGCCAACGAACAGCGCAGATTCGCAATGGTACTGGTACAGCGTTGGTTTGATGGCGCAGGCTGATGGTGTTCCGGAAGTGCTCAAACGGGCGCGTGAGATCATGCGTATGGGCGCAAGCCAGCTTAAGATTTCCACCGGTGGCGGGGTGTCATCCACTTATGATCCTCTGGATGTACGCCAATACACCAAGGCCGAAATCGAGGCTTTCGTAGAGGTGGCCAACACCTACAACACCTATGTTGCATCTCATGTCTTCACGGACGAGGCCGTGGAAATTGCCGTTGCCGCTGGCGTTAAGTCCATCGAGCATGGTTTCCTGATGAGCCGCGAAACGATGGAACTGATGCGTGACAATGAAGTTTGGTTGTCAGTGCAGCCCTTGCTGGACGACGAGGATGGCTTTTCTTTCGACGACCCTGTCAGCCAGCAGAAATGGATTGACGTCACCAACGGGACAGATTTCACCTATAAAACGGCGAAAGAAGTTGGTGTGAAAGTTGCTTTCGGAACCGACATCCTGTTCGATCCCAAACTGGCCGAACGTCAAGGCGCGTTCCTTGCCAAATTGCGGCGTTGGTACACGCCATACGAGGTGTTGAAAATGGCGACCTCGACCAATGCCGAACTGCTCAATCTCTCAGGCCCGCGCCACCCCTATCAACAAGGTGTTTTGGGTGTAATCGCAAAGGGAGCTTATGCCGACTTGATTCTTGTGGACGGCAATCCGCTACAAGATATCGACCTGATCGCAGACCCCCATGAGAATTTCGATCTGATCATGAAAGACGGTAAAGTCTATAAAAACACGTTGGACTGAATTCGAGATAAAGTCTTTTTCTCAAAGCTAGTATTGTAACGACTGCTTCGGGCTCAAAGGACCTGTTCTGTCTCACCTCAGAGAATGACTGCAGTGAGCCCAATCTTACCGAGTTGTTGCATCTTAGCGAATGTCGGCTACGAAGTGCCCCCCGCCACAACAATGGCGGAGGGCTTTGCCGTTTAAAGCGCTTTGCGGAAGATCACCTTGTCGTCGCCATCGGCCCAAAAGTCGCGGATACGTGCTTCTTCTTCATAGCCATTCTGAGCGTAGAACTTGCGCGTCAATGCAAAGTCGTCCGTGCCGGACGTGTCTACAATCAAGATGCGTTGCCCCTTGTACTTTAGGTGCTGCTCGGCTGCATGTACCAGTGCCGCCCCCAGCCGTTTGCCTTGCAAATCAGGGCGCACCGCGAGGGCGAGCATGTTCCACGTCCCATCGGCGAGTTCCTCGGGCACTGTGTAGCACAGGCCCACAGCTTCTCCGTCGCAATGGCAGGTCAGCCAAAAGGCTTCTGTTTCGCCTGCCAATGATGGGGCCAGCATGTCTGGGAGCATTTCGCTCGGGAAAAGCTCGGTCCCATCCAGCACTGCCTGAAGTCCTGCAATGTCGTCGGTTGAAGTCGCTCTAATGATTGGGTTTGTCATTTTTTGTTTATCCTGATCGGTTGTCGTATTGAGGGTTCACGGAGCGAATGCCGAGCCATGTGGCGCGGTAGGGTCGTCCGTTTTCAGATTTGATGAACCGCCGTTTCTTCAGGCGGTCAAAGAGCTTCAGCGAGCAATCAGCCAATACGTGGCCGTCGCGGGTGAAGCATGAAACTTCGCGCACTTTGCCGTTCGCCGTACGCTCAAAATGGATGGCTCCACCTTGCGCAAGAACGTGCAAAACACGCTGTTCGTGTTTTGAGATATTCAAAGGATTGTCTCTTGTGTTTATGTCAGCCGAAAAGGCTTCCGGCATCTCGCGCGGAAGTCTTCTGGTTCAAGTTGGTCCAATCAGGTGGACCTTAGCGGCAGGCCGCAATCGTAGACATAAATTCTCCATCGCCCTGCTTTCGTGCAGCACGTGAAAATGAGCTAGTACGACAAGTATCATTTTGCAAGCGGACATTCGGAAAACCAAAGTGAAAGGCAGCAATGTCCGCATAGCGGTCGCTCGCGATATTCAGGCGAACGTCAGAATCGAACCCATAGCAGACAATTGGAAGGGCGGCACCACGAGGTAGTTGCCGCCCTCCCTTGGTTGTTTTCGCGTTGTTCGGGATGCGCACTCACATGGCACGACATCTCGTTCTCGATAGCGAACTGATCGGGCACTAAATTGACAGTCTATCACTCCATAAGTTCGATCCCGCCCGGTCTCCACGATCCGTCAAACCAAGGCTCGAGAGGGCCATACAAACGCAATACGGTCGACCACGATTTGCCCGGCATCGTCTGTATCCAGTTGCCTTCTTTGCCTTCTGGCGCTTCAGGCGCGAACCAGACAGTGTAACTTCCGTCTTCATTCGCTTCCAATGTCGGTTGGTTGCTGTCGACCCCTGCGAGTTTCTGATCAGTTTCGAGCAGTGAACGGGTCTGGGTGTCGTAGACGACGAAAGACCAGTAGTCCTGCGCGGGCGGATTTGCCGGAATGGTGACGGAATAGGTGTTGCTCCCGTCGAAGTAGTTCCCGTCACTGTCCCGGTTTGCCAGCGCATATTGCGACCCGACACCAACCTTTTGTGCAACCATGGCAGGTGTAATGCCAGTCGCGTAGTAGTGGAACAGGGTCCGCGCATCGAGGATCTTCACGTCCCCCGCCTGGAACTCATGATTGCCGCCCACGAAAGCTGTCTTCCAATACCCTTCGTCATAGTAGAAGGGCGCACGCGAACGAGGAGCAAAGTTCAACGACTTAGCCGCCGCCGTGCCTAATGCGACTGCTTCTGTGAGCAGCAGCCTCAGCTCGTCATCGGGTTCAAATGGTTCACCTTTCCGGATACCCAGCGAGAACATTGCTCCCATCAATTCGTCGGGAAGTGCTCCTTCCGCTTCGCTGTCAACAACGGCCTTCATCTCTTCAAAGAAGGAAAAGTCATTGGCGTGTATCGTGTTGAACTGAAGATCAGTCAGGTTCACAAATTCCTGATCGGGCGGCGCGTCGCGGTCTTCCCACCGGTAAACACGAAGAGTTTCCTTCACACGATCCACGGCGGCTCCAACGCCGTCTTCCCCATAAAACGCACGCAACAGAAACCAGTTCCGATAGCTTGGCGGCTCGACAATATAGTAACCGTCGTCCGGCAACTCGCCTTCATAGTCGGGCGGAACGATCAAGAACTTCCCACCCTCGCCAGCGTCCGGCCCAGCGTTCCCGATGTCAGTGACATAACGCATATAGGCATCGTTCACAAACCCCAGCATGCCCGGCGGCACGTCGTAGACCACTGGCCCTTCGGACAGGTCCGTACAGTTGAGAATATAGATTGTCGTGGTGTTCGGCGTGAGAAGAAGCGAACGGGCGTTGTATAGGTCTTCAAAGATCCCGATCTTCATCGGATCAACGCCAGCGCCCTCTTCGAGCCCGTGACACATTGCATATGTTGAGGCTGCAGGCATTCCATCCATGAATACCTGCATACCACGCATGAAGTTTAGTGCGTTATACGACAGCTTAGCTGTATCCGGCGTCGGCAAGCCGTCAAAATACTCCAACGTTCCAAATCGTGTCTCCACCTGATCCGGTATGATTATGCTATCCGGCACTTCGGCCTTGTACTCTTGGGCTGAAGAATGCGATGCGAGTATCAGGGCAGTCAGCACAGCTATCGACTTTGTTTTCATTGTTCGCTCCATTGGGAATTTCTGTTTGTTTTGATCAGTTTACTTTTTCTAGATCGCCCAGCATCCAGCCACTCTCCAGCCATCCGTCTTGCGGCCCATATAGACGGAACAAAAGGAAGTACGGTTCTGTGGTTGGTATCCAGTTGCTTTCCATGCCTTCCGGTGCCTCTGGTCCAAAAAAGATGTCGTAAGAACCGTCTTCATTGGCTTGCATAGAGTCTGTGTCGCGCTCGGACAGACCCACTGGATCAACGTTCCGGATGAAGCTCTTGGTCTCCATCGAATAAACAATCACGGACCAGAAATCGTCGGCAGGTGTGTCCGCTGGGACGTTCAGTCTGTAAGTCTGATTGTGGTCGTACATTTCACCGTCGCTGTCGCGAAGGCCCGTCAGATAAAATGTACCGCCACCGAGTTGTTTCGGCAGGTACGTGATCCAGAAGTAGCTGCCGCCCGCACGCGCATCCACAAGTACCTCTGTCTCAGTCTCATACGGGAATCCTGCCTCGGGTTGACCTTCGGCAAAGTCCCATATCAGCCACTGGCTCTTCATCTCGCCACTATCGTCGACCCAGAGCGGGATCATGGCTTTGCCGGGCGTTACAAAGTAGTTCTGCATTGAGGCATACGCCAACAACAAACCCTCATTCATAGCTTGCATCTGAATTTCCGATGGCTCGAAAGGTTTTCCCTTTTCGATCCCGAGATCCTTCAGGAAATTTATCATGACCTTGTCTTGTGGTCTGACAGGGTTGTTTTGAACGTAATCGTTCAAGTCCTGAAAGAATGTCTCGTTGTAGTATGGAAGCGAGTCGTACGGCACTTCTGACGCTTCGAGATAGTTGTTGGGTGGCGGATTGTCGGCCTCAGACAGGTAGTACACTTTGATCGTCTGAGCGTAGTCGGCCGCATCGGCGTCCGTTCCGCCATTCGTCAGTTTTGGCCGGAACGAAAAACCATATTCGTAGGTATCTGTTTCAAAGGGAAGGTATCCCGCCTCAGTTAATTCCTCCAGGGACATATCCCGTTCGTAGCCTGGGGGTAGCATGAGGTACTTGCCGCCGGCGCCTTCATCGAAACCATCGGGACCAACGTCCACAATCGGAACATCCCAGGCATTTACGATTGTACCGAAGTAGTTCACCTTGTCGGTGGCAGCGGGCACTTCAATGACAAGGGGACCGGGTTCCGAGGTCATTGAAGCCCAAGCATAGGCCGTAACATCGTTGGCCGTAAGAAACCCATGTTTGGAGTCGAACGGCTTGTTGAGATAAATGATGTCATTGTAGTCGCCACCGAGGTCGCGACGAATGCCCTTGAGGAAATCGATCATACCGGCGGCAGGCATTCCCCAGATGGCCGTCTGGGTGGCACGCTGCACCATAATCTTGTACTCGATGTCCTCGACCTCGGCTGATCGTGCAAGGATTTCGCCCGTGTCGTTGAAGGACTGTGAGAAAACTGGTGAAGCAGAAATACCTGCGCCGAGCACCATTCCCAAAAAATGCATCGAAAAACCGCCGTGTAGTGGCCGAAGAGTTTTCATATTGCAATGCTCCCTGCTGTTTAGGGAAAGCTTGCACATCCGTTCAGCCGATGCGTATCATTTCACGACACGCGGGCGAACAAGCGGGTTGACGGATTGAACCTACCACCGATGATTTCGGCCAAGGCCTTGGGCGCGATGCCCCAGTTTGTGCTTGAGGCCGCTGGGGAGAGACGCCTGTTGCGTGCTTTTGACTCTGCCGATCTTCCTGTTCACTTCATTGAGGAAAGAGGCGGTTACATCTCGGAGCATGCCTTGGCGACCTTTGTGCACGAAGCCGCACGATCTTCGGGACAACAAAACATCGGATTGTTGTGGTCACCTTATCTCACTGTCGCTGACTACGGCGCCTGGGGGAGTTACGTTCTTTCTGCTCCAACGCTGGGGGCAGCGCTATTACGAGCTTCTGCCGTCATGCCATTTCATTCGTCCACGGATCGCGCGTGGCTTGAAACTTCGGGCACAAGCGCGCGCTACTGTTATCGTTTTGGACTTCGCTCGCATTTCGCGTATTCGGACATCGGTTTCTCGGCCGTTGGGGTTTTTCTGAGCATATTCCGCGCGTATTTAGGAAACGACTGGAAGCCATCGGCCGTGCTCTTGGACTTCCCGAAAGTTCCTGGGTTTGTCGAGGCAGAAGACACTTACGCTTGTCCTGTAATCTGGAACGCCACCCGCCTTGGGGTTGAGTTTGAAGCTTCGGCTTTGAGCTCCGAAGCTACGCCCAAAAAACTCACCGGCGGCTCGACAACTGTCGGAGATATTTCTCGCGAACGATTGGGCGGCCCACCTCAAACACTTAGAGGACAAGTCGAGGAAGTGGTTTGGCAACAACTTCATCGGGAGGAAATGTCGATTGATGCCACCGCGCGTTCGCTCGATCTTGGCGTTCGCACACTACAACGGAAGTTAGCAAGCGAAGGGGTTCGTTTTCGCGAAATCGTCAACGATGTCAGGGTAGCAAGGGCTGAGGAACTCCTCACAGATACGCGCGAGACAGTCTCCAGTATCTCCTCCATGCTAGGATATGAAACCGCAAACAATTTCAGCCGCGCATTTAGGAAGTTGACGGGATTGGCGCCCTCTGACTATCGCAAGATGAACTCCGACCATAGTTGATTTGTGGGTCGCGAAACCAGTCTTCGAATGCCTGCTTTGTCCGCAAAGCGGTCTCAGTAACAGACCGCAGCGAACGGCTAATCAGTGCGCAAATAAGACGGGTAGCTTCCCTAAACTGACCGTTTTTCGAAACTTTTTCAGGGCTAACGTAAACCCTGCATTGGAACAACGAAATCGTTACTGAAGAGTTACTTTCAGAAGATAATGAAAGTAAATGCCCTACGTTGATTGCCCTGGGATGGGATCAACGCAGGGCTGTAGGAAAGTGCTAGGTAATCAAAACGATGCCCGCACTCACTACGGGAAATATCTCGATATATTGATGCTTGATTTTTTTATGTATCCAATTTGCGTACTTGATAGTGCCAACTGTTTTCCAAATCGGAGCGAGCAAAACGACCACCCCTCGAGGTGGTACGTTTTGGTGGCAAGTTTCCCGAGCACTTTCTTAAGTCTTTTAGTTGCTTATTTTGATTGGTCCGGTTGTGGAGCTATTCCAAAACGGTCGCACAAAAAAACCGCAAAGATAAAAGAACTTTCGAAAGTACGTTAGGCGAGCTTTTTTAGTTCTGTTTTCAGCGCTGCACTAAGGCTTCCCTAAAACGCATCATGGACCTTATTAATAACCCACGGCCGTAGAGGGATGGAATACGACCGTGGGTAGCAGTTAGGGGTATGATGCCTACGAAAAGATCACGAGTTTGGATCAGAATAACTAGAAGAGCTTTATTGTTTGGATGAAAAGCTATCGAGGTCTTCAGGCGATAGGCATTCACTAACCAGCATCTATGCCACAAAAAGAGGGTGGGATCAGACAAAGATCCATAGCGCGTTTTGCAGGAATTTTGACGGAAAACACTTGTAAACGTTGAAATGGATTCACATCGCGATATTTGGATTTGTTGCACCGCGAGAAGCTTCGCGATGCATAATCTTTTAGGGAGGAATACATGAAATACGCTGCCATATTTGCCGCCGTGGCAATATCCGCTTATGCAACTGTTGCCGCTGCCAAAGATCCGATACCGGCAAGTAGTGATAACTTCGAGATCTACGGTGAGGTTGAAGGCTGGACTGTATATGCTGACAACGACTCTGGTACATGCCTTATTGAAAAGGTCTTCGAGAGCGGAAACGTAATGCAAATGGGTCTCACCAAAAACCAAAAACACGGTTATTTGGGAGTATTCACGCAAGCTGACATCGACATCAAAAATCGCCAGAAAATCGAGATAGCAATTGACGACTTCGTTTATGAAGGTCGTGCAAAAGGTATTAAAAGCAAGAAGCTAGCGGACGACTACTCAGGTGGTTATATTGTTGTAAAGGACGCAAATATGGCGACTGCCGTAGCTGAAGGACAGACCTTGATTGCGTTTCCAAAGAAATCCGCAAATTTTGT
Organism: Ruegeria sp. H8; assembly: GCF_056532905.1. Lineage (NCBI taxonomy): Bacteria > Pseudomonadati > Pseudomonadota > Alphaproteobacteria > Rhodobacterales > Roseobacteraceae > Ruegeria > Ruegeria sp. H8. Next base: position 15,508 of record NZ_JBQFNY010000009.1, read on the forward strand.
TGTGGATCTGACCGGTACAAAGAAGGCAATGGAAGAAGGCCGAAAGTGCAATCTTGCACTTGCTAGCTGACATCGCCTCTTACTCGAACGCGAGTTAGTTGAGTTATCGTGATTTCGAACCGTGACGTGACCCCGCTGCTTGCGGGGTCCTTCTTTTGTTTGTGTTTGCCTATTGGCCTTAGGCTTCAAGCTTTCGTCTAACCTACTTAAACTGGCGAGCGCGATTTCTGCAGAGCACGGAACTCCGGCTGATCCGGGTGAGTGATCAGATCTAGAGTTAGACCCAGACAAAGTATCTGTTGGTCGCAATCAAACATTCAAGCATAAACATAAGTCTGGATTTAGTGTGTCTGTGTGTGCTCTCTTCGACCGTTAAAGAAGTAGGGGACAGATAGATGAGACGAGCACTGAGAACGTTGACGATTTGGTCATTCCTTTGGTTCACGGCACTATTGAGTGCTTTTTCAGCCTGCGCGCAAGAAACTGAGGCGGACCAAGAGGCGGTAGAAGTCGAGAATGACGATCTAATAAATGCAGTCGTTGACGAGATGATTGCGGCTGACGATCTCGAGATCCTACTTGTTCCCCTAACTGCGGAAGAGCTTTCCCAAGTCGCTGGTACTTGGCAGAGTTATGTACGCTCTCGGCTCGAAGAAGTCGCGCAAGTAAACTTGCAACTTCGGTCGGCGAGCGGAACTCGGGAAGACAACTTGCGGTCTCAGTTGTCCTCCATGAACGACTCTGGATCAGAAACTCTCAACAATTATCGTCTGGTGCTCGAAGCATGGGCCCTGAAAGGCGCGAAGGCGGAAGATCTAGAACCGCATTCTGACTAAATTCTCGCGTTGAAAACCGGAGCCCTAAAAACAACCGATCTTCAAACACTTTTTCAAAACGCTTGGGCGTGGATGTTTTCATGGGATGGGGGCGTCGGTCTGCTGATGGCCGGTCTGGGTGTTTTATTGGCAGTTTGGGCAATGATGTTCATTGCCCGAATGGTGCGCCGGGTCACAGAACGGGGTCTGAATAAAATTCCAACTATCTCCAGAATGCTGAAACGCTTCATTGCCACCGCCGTATACTGGGCCGTTTTCGTCCTTGGCATACTCGTCGTTTTAGCTTTGTTCGGAGTTAACGTTACACCGCTTTTTGCTGTGCTCGGCGGTTTGTCGTTCATCCTAGGTTTTGCATTGCAGGAAACGTTAGGCAACCTTGCAAGTGGTCTGATGATCATGGTCCTCAAGCCATTCGACACTGGCGACTATATCCAAGTAGGCGGCTCATCTGGGTTTGTGGATGAGATGTCGGTGGTTTCAACCAAGATCAGAACATTCGACAATCAGATTATCATAGTACCGAACAGCAAGATTTGGGGGGACGTAATAACTAATGTGAGCGCATCTGAAGAACGTCGGGTCGATCTGGTCTTTGGTATCGCCTATTCGGACAACGCTGCCCAAGCCATTGAAGTCCTCCAGGACTTGGTTGCGCGTCACCAACTTTGTCTGAAAACACCAGAACCAGAAATCTTCGTGGGTGAGCTGGGAGACAACTCGGTCAACATCTTCTTCCGTCCATGGTCCAAATCCGACGACTATTGGACTGTCTTTTGGGACCTTACTGGCCAAGCCAAAGAACGGTTTGATGAAGAAGGAATATCTATACCGTTCCCGCAACGCGATGTGCACATAATTCCCGTAGAAGGAGCAAAATCATGAGGGCTCTAACGTTATGGTTCCTGCCGCTTCTATTTGCCTGTACTGTTGCGCTTGCTCAGTCTGAAGAAATCCTCGCACCGGCTGAAGGGAGAGAGGATCCCGAATTTATTGCGCCAGTGATTGTGGATGGCGAAGAGTTGTTTTTGGTTCGCGGATCAAGTGCGTTGCCCGCTACCGAACGAGCGAGAAAGATCGAAGAACGGATTGCTCAGGTCGCCGATGCTTCGACGAGGACTTCGGTTCAGGTTCAGGTTTCGGACGCTGAATTTGGGAAAATGATACGCGTCGACGGGCAGATGGTTACGATAACCACCCAAGCTGATGCTGAGCACGAACAAATGGCCATTGAAGTCCTGGCTGGGCTTCAGTCTGAAGCGATTGAGACAGCAATTCTTCAATACCGAGATGCCCGGTCCAATGAGGGCAGAGTAGATAGTGCGATGGCTGCATTTGCTTGGTCGGCAGTCTTTGCACTCGCTTCGTATGCGTTTTTTGCGAAGCGGCGAAAGCTATTGGACTATATCAAAAATAACTTAGAAAAGAGAGCTGAAGGCGTTGAGGAAGCCACGAAGTCGATCTTGAGAAGTAGGGCAATCGCGTCGCTTATCGTCTATTCAATCCACATTTTGATGTGGGTCTTTTTTCTATTCGTTTTTTACTACTACCTTTCCTTGGTGCTGCTCTCATTTGCTGAAACGCAAGGCATAGCCCAGATCCTCTTGAAGTACGTGAGCGAGCCGCTCGTGACTGTCGTTTTGGCAATTGTTGGGTATATTCCCAACTTGATCATGCTCGCAATCATCGCAGCTGTGACACGGTTGGCAATTCGCGGGCTCGACCTGTTCTTTGAAAACCTTGAGAATGGCGCTTTCGAACTCAAAGACTTTGAAGAGCATTGGATCGCTCCCACCAATATGTTGTTCAGAGCGTTAGTCATCGTGGTCGCGCTTGTATTTGCCTACCCCTATATTCCCGGCTCCGACTCCCGAGCCTTTCAGGGTTTGACAATTCTGGCGGGTATCATGGTTTCGCTTGGCTCAAACACTGTTGTTTCAAATATGATGGCCGGCCTGTTTGTCATCTACAGACGCAGTACCAACGTCGGTGATCGCATTCAGGTTGGCGACAAGATCGGAGACGTAACAGAGATCAAGTTAATGGAAACACTGATTAAATCTATAATGAACGAGATGATTAGCATTCCAAATGCGCAGCTGCTCAACTCCGAGGTCGTAAACTATTCGCGCAAAGTGGATGGCCGAGGGCTATTGGTCCACACAACAGTCGGGATTGGATACGAGGAGCCGCCAAAGAAAATCAAAGCGATGCTGATAGAGGCAGCCCATCGAACTCAAGGGCTGAGAAAGAGCCCCGAACCTTTTGTCCTTTGGACGCAGCTAGCAGACTATGCAATAAATTATGAGATCAACGCATACACTTCGCGCGGATCGAGCCTACCTAAGATTTTGTCCGATTTGCGCGAAAACATTGTCGATGTGTTTAATGAAAACGGAACACAGATAATGACACCGTCTTACATTGCAGACCCGCCGGAGCCCAAGGTTTCGACAGAAGAATGGGACGGAAAGCTTGCTCATCATGTTGAATAAACCGCATTCAGCAATTCTCTATCAGTTTCGGCCTTTGAGCTTCGTGTCGTAAGAAAAGCGCCATAAATTTATCCTGTCCGCTTTGTCCGCTCACCTACCATTTGCCGCCTGGTTCTGAACGTCTGGAATGTGCCGCTTGCGGTCTACTACATAGGCGAAAGGCAGAAGTGGGAACAACGGCAGCTTCGGGCGCGAGCTACCTTTGCCCCCATTCCCTTGTCGCCGCAGTTAGAAAGCCAAGTCGCTGGAGAATATACGCCATGCGGGACACAGCCGCCCTGGCTTCATCTGGCTCAATGACCTCATAACCGCTCTGTCGAAAGGTGGCTTTCGGATGTTCTCCTCCAGTTTTTCTAAGATCAAGCTTTGACACACACTTGGCATTATTTGAACTTTCTCAAAACAACGATAGTTCAGCAAAGGCCAAATCCTGCTCCCGCAACCAATAATTCCAGGCAGACCGTTCGATCTACAAACAGTCCACTGGACTGTTGGCTAAACGATCAAACCTCGTCAGGCTCACAACCTGAATGTCAGAGGTTCAAATCCTGCTCCCGTAACCAGCGCCACACTTCCAAAAACAAGCCCTCAAACCAAAATCAATCCAATTTATCCACCGGATCAATGGCTTCTCCGCGACAGCCTCGCAAAACGAAACTCACAGGCACAAACGACGCATAAAACGATGCCAAAGGGCCAAATCTTATCGTTTAGATTTGGATAAATGCTCTTAATCCATGATTTAACACCATACTGGGTGATATTAACGTTGAAGACGCTCGCGTACCGATTTCCATTGGCTTTTTGGTTTGGAGCCGACAACAAGCATGTCGACACTGCGGATAGATCGGCGCTTCCGACGATATTGCTCACTCAGCCAACGTGGTTATCGCTTTAGTGCACCTAAATCCATCATCTCAATGGATTACAGGCCGATGATGCACTAACAATCAACTTGGACCAGTCTGATGAGGATGCTCAAGATGACTTGGAACCTTGGGAGAGAAGCGTGAGATACGTTGTCAAAGGTGTTTTCATTTGTTGCGCTGTTGCGCTTGTTTCTGTCTTTGCGGCCTGGCTATTCCTGTCCTCCGCGTTGTTTTCTTCGGTCAGGGCCACTTTTGTCGAGAACCTGATCAGTAAGAAACTTGGTCAGGATGTCAGAATAGAAGATGAAGTGCGTCTCGGTCTGGGTCGGCAGTTGCAGATATCAGCGGCGGGGTTGGTACTACCCGGGGCGCCGGAAGCAGATGCGAAGCTGGCGGCAATCGACAAACTTGAATTCGAGGTTTCCGCGCGTGACCTCTGGAACAATAAGCTTTCTCTAAGTGGCCTCTCTGTGTCGGGTCTTCACCTGAACGTGATCACTGACAAGGATGGCGTTGGAAATTGGCGCTCTGTTTCTCAACCGAATGCAGCAGCTTCGCAAACCGCAAAACCTCCGACGCTGCCGGTCGCAGGAATTCTGTCGGACCGCACAGTTGACCTGACCGACATCACCATTTTTTATCAGAATGAATTGAATGGGCTTGAACTGAATCTGCAGCTTCCTGAACTGCTTTTGAAGCGTGACGATCAAACCAACACGGCCTCTGCGGCTGGGGAAGGTTCGCTGAACGGCGAGAGGTTTGAGCTCAGCGGAACGTTTCCAGCGCAAGACCCGTTTCGGATAACAGCGGTTTTTGAACAAGTCTCTATTCTTGCCGAAGAAGTCCCTACGGAAGCCGGGCTTGAGGTGAGGACGACGATAGAGATTGTGGAACTTGGTCAGCTTCTCGATATCCTGAAACTTGATCGAGTATTGGAAGGCTCTGGGCGTATTGGCGCAACGTTCCAAACGGCTAACGGCACTTCCCGGATCGATGATCTGGCCGTGCTGGCGGATTTGGATGGTGGTCAAAGCCTCTCGCTGAACGGGCAAATCGGGGAATTGGGAAACCCCGAAGATGTATCGCTGACAACACGTATTCGGTTGTACCCGGAAAATGCTGAACCAGCCCCCGCCGCATCACGATATGATCTTAAACTTGTTGCGGTTGATATGGTAATGGACAGTGTTCCTGGGCAGGTTCCTCAGCGACAAATGGTTATCAAAACCAACGGGTTCACATTGGACACCTCGGGCGAAGGCCCGCCTCCAATCAAGTTTTCCGAGCTATCCAGAACACCCGAAGGCGCCTTGCGTGTTGGAAGCATCAACCTGAGAATTGGGAACCCCGCTGATCCGTTTGTCATTTTGAACGGATCGGTCGATGATGCGCTGAGGTTGCAAGGCATATCAGCTGAAGGTCTGATGGATATTCCGGCAAGCAGTCTGATCTCTCCAGAGTTGTTGGGGCCGGACGACCAGCTTGGCAGGTTTTCCGGCAACTTTCATTTGAACGGCGGCATCAATCAGCTGTCTCTAACGAATCTGGATGGCCAGACAAGCGAAACGGAAGTCTGGAATCTCGAGGTGCATGGCAAGGTCAAGAACGTGCTCAAATTCGAGGATCTGGATCTGGCAATTGATGTCGATGTCCCATCCGGGGCGGATCTGTTGGAGGCGCTGTCACTTGAACGTGTCGAAACCGGTCCTGCGCGGTTTGAAATCGGGCTTGTCAGCCAGGGCACTGATTGGAACGCAAATGCTGCTGTCGAGGTAGCCGACTCTGTCCTGCAAATCGTGGCCGATCTTGATGATGCAACAAGTGCCCCTGTATTGCGGGGTACTATTGAAAGTGAGCTGATCAAGGTAGATCAGATCCGTACCATCATTCAGGCCGTCGCACAGTTGAGGAAGTTAGGCGGTTCAGAGGCAGACGAGGAAGATGCCGATCAAGAAGACAGTGCCACCGGTCCGCTGAGAGATGTGACGCTTGAACCTATCGGCCGTTCAATTCTCTTGTCCGGTATGGATATGGATGTTGATATTGATCTTCGGCATATCGAAGGCGCCAGAGGCATAAGCAGTTTGCAGAGTGATCTGACTCTCAACGAAGAAGAGCTTAAGGCCGGGCCGTTGAAGTTTGAGTACGGAGGCGCCCATTTCGACGTCAGCGGGCAAATGGATCTGTCGAATGACGCGCATCTGCTTACGTTGACCGGCAAGGCGGGCGGCTGGCAGCTGGATGACATCCTCCACAATCTGAACTTCAAAAAGGGCGCCAGCGGTACGATCTATGCTGATTTTTCGGTAACCGGGGGAACTGATTCACCAAAACACTTTGCCAACACCATGAATGGCAGCGCCACAGTTTCAATGCGGGACGGCTCGATCGAAACGCAGCTTCTGGATCTGGCGGGGCTTGGGGTTTTACCTTGGGTATTTACAAAAGAAAAACAAAAGGTTGCGCCAATCGTATGCTTGCGCGCGCCGATCAATATTTCAAATGGAAATTTTTCGACAAAACAAACCACCCTGGAAACAGATCATGTCCAGGTTGTTGTCTTTGGCGATGTTAATGTGGCGGGAAAATCTCTGGATTTGAACCTGCAACCCCGAAAGATTGGCGAACCCCTTTCAAAAAGCCCCTGGCCAGTGACTTTGAGGGGTCCATTGTCCAAGCCGAACGTCAAGGTCAAGGATGGGCCGAAAAGGCTGAAACGATCTGATGGTGCGGATAAAATGCCGGCCAAAAGAAAACTCTGTGTTCCGGATATTTTGCAGCTCCAATAGTAGGCGAGCGGCTCGGTACCTGCCTGAACCCAGAGTTCGTGAAGGGTCGTAATGTGACTGCTAAAGATGTCTGTTTTGGGCAAGGAGCGTGGATTGAAGGCCAAACCACGCTAGATGTCCAACGTCTTGTGGGCACCCGGAACCCCCGTGTTTGCGGCAAGGGCTGGATCATCAGTCACAGGCTTCCACAGCTTCCAAAACAGGTCCGGCACTCCGTGCATGCCTAAAACTAGCCAACAGCTTACGCACACTGACACCGTGCAACGCGGCAATTGACTGCAATCTTCGGGGATAACACCAACTACCCCATGCCGCCTTGCGACATGCAAAAGGTTGCTTGTTTGCGAAAGCCCGGAGCCCAGCTAGGATGCAAGATACTGATTTTCGAGAGGTTGAAATGAAAAACCTGTTTCCGTCCATGCCCGAAGACGCGAATCTGGGCCACGTCTATCGCGCTTTCCCGGAGAAACTTGGACCTCTGGCAGAGTACCAAAATCGTGTCATGCGGGGCGACAGTGAACTCAGCATCGCGGAACGAGAGATCATTGCAGCCTATGTCTCCGGATTGAACGCCTGCGCTTTTTGTCATGGCGCGCACACCGTGCATGCCAAGGCTTTCGGCATTGATGTCAGCACCATCGAGGATTTGATGGATGATCTTGAAAGCGCGGATATCGACGACAGTCTAAAACCCATTTTGGCTTATTCCGGGAAATTAACAACCAGCCCCTCCCGCATGACTGAAGCCGATGCAAAAGCAGTCTACGATGCCGGCTGGTCCGAGAATGCGCTGTTTGACGCTATACAAGTTTGCGGTTTGTTCAACTTGATGAATCGTATGTTAGAGGGCACCGGAATTACCGAGTATCATTCAGATACTAATTCCGCCGGTGAAGACGTGCTCGACAACCTGCGTAGCAAAAGGTGCTACCTTGATTTTGGCAAGGCAAACGGGCTTTTCGCATGACTTCTGATCTGTCGGTCTGGGCCAGGGGCCTCGAATAAGCGTATGGCGGGCGTGGCACAACAGCTTGAAACGGTAATCCAAATCAACAGGCCCGCCGGATCGGCGGGCCTTTTTGAGCTCTGCGTTGTCAGTCTTTCGTGCCGACGTTTTCTTCGAACGCAACCTTGAAGGCGGCCTGTTTCTCGGGGCTGGCCTCGGTTTGATATTTCGATTTCCATTCATCCATCGTCATGCCGTAGAAAATCTCGCGGGCTTCATCCTTGCCCAGTTCGATTCCCTTTTCGTTTGCCGCTTCCTGGTACCAGCGCGACAGGCAGTTGCGACAAAACCCGGCGAGGTTCATCATGTCGATGTTCTGAACGTCCGTGCGGTCTTCCATCAGGTGCTTTTGCAACCGGCGAAATGCGGCAGCCTGAAGTTCAATTTCGGTTTGCTTGTCCATGATCTGGCTCCGGATGGCGAATGAGTTGCTTCTGACCTAACAATCCAGTGGACCCGTTACAAGAAACGGACGTGCCGAAGCGCCTTTTCACATCAATTTCAATGCTAGCCAAGGCACGATGCAGAAAACCAGCGTCAGGATTTTGTAGTTCGCAAGATACCTGAAATAGGCGCGTTTCACATCCGGGCGTTCCATCCGAAACATCCTGCCGTGAATGTCGGCAATCCAATCCTGCAAAAGCAGAACCATCAGGGTGGTAAACAGAAGCACCGCGATATTGAGCACGGCCATCCAACCAAAAAACGTCGTCAAAAACTCTTGTGTCATGATGACCCCCTTTCCCAGTTGATATGGGACATGAAGGCCGTGCTCACAACAGCGTGATGCGCGGAAAAGCACGCGCAGGACTTGCGGTCAAAGGTCGCTGGCTTCCAATGCATCTTGCAGGATCACCGCCAATCGCTCGGCCCATTCCCTTTGCCCCGCATGGTCTGCGATCAAGTCGTTGCGCAGCTCGATCAGTGCGTTGGGGCGTCCAAACGCGGTACAGTGTTTGTCAATCGCATCCCCCGGCAGAACTCCGGTATACGGCTGGTTGACGCCAACGCACAGATCTTCCTCGGCCTGAAGCCTTTCGATCAGCGGGCCAGAGAACCGCTCGTCCGAGGTGTGCAGCACGCCAATGTGCCACGGGCGCGCCTCACGACCGCGCAGCTGGCGGGTGAAGGAATGCATCGAAACGATCACAGCATGGGGCAGGGCCGCCATTTGTGCCAGTGCCTCGTGGTAGGGGCGGTAGCACATATTCAGGCGACGTTCGCGCTCGTCATCATCTGCATGGCGATTTCCGGGTATGATTGACCCATCATAGAGCTTCATCAACAGCGTGGGATCGTCCTCACCCCGGTTCGGATCGATGACCAGCCGCGAGAAGTTGGCGGCAATCACAGGCGCGTTCAGGATCTCGCCCAAATGTTTCGACACCTCATACGCGCCGACATCATAGGCGATATGGCGTTCCATATCTTCGCGCGGCAGACCGAGATCGCCGCCATTTACGTCAGGGGGAACAGTATTGGTTGCATGGTCGCATGTAATCAGCCAGCGAGACGGGCGATCCGCACCGTGGACGAAAAATGGAGTGTATGTCATGAGCCTGTCATCTTGTTTGCCGCTGGTGTAGGGCAGTTGCTTTGAAAAGGGAATTGCGCAATAAGCATCGAGATGATGTTTGCGGTAACATTTTGCGTAAGCTGATCTGCAAACTTGAGATGACGTAAGGAGGTCTATGCCAATGCGACGCCTAAGAAATGTGAAAATCGTGGCGACGCTGGGGCCAGCGTCAAATGACTATGACACGATTAGTGCCCTGCACGAGGCTGGCGCGGATGTCTTTCGTTTGAACATGAGCCATGGCAGCCATGATGAGATCCGCGAACGGCACAAGATTATTCGGCAGGTGGAAAAAGATCTGGACAGCCCGATTGCCATTCTGGCCGACCTTCAGGGGCCCAAGCTTCGCGTTGGTGTCTTTGCCAATGAGGCAGAGGAGCTGGAAGAAGGTGCGTCCTTCCGGCTCGACCTCGACCCTGCTGCGGGCGACATCAACCGGGTCTGCCTGCCGCATCCCGAGATTTTCGCGGCGCTTGAGCCGGGCGCGCGCCTGCTGGTGAATGACGGCAAGATCCGACTGATCGTTCAGGACTGCGGGCAGGATTTTGCAAATTGCACGGTCGAGGTGGGTGGCACGATCTCGAACCGCAAGGGTGTCAACGTTCCTGATGTGGTGCTGCCGCTGGCGGCTTTGTCGGCCAAGGACCGAGAGGATCTGGAATTTGTCTGCCAACTGGGTGTCGACTGGTTGGCGCTGAGCTTCGTACAGCGCGCCAAGGACGTTTTCGAGGCCCGCGCGCTTGCGGATGGTCGCGCAGCGATCCTTTCCAAGATTGAAAAACCTGCCGCAGTTGAGGCGTTTGACGACATTCTTGATGCGTCGGACGGGATCATGGTTGCACGCGGCGACCTGGGCGTGGAACTGCCTGTTTCTGCCGTGCCTCCGATCCAGAAACGACTGGTCCGTAAATGCCGCGGGGCAGCCAAGCCCGTCATCGTCGCCACACAGATGCTGGAAAGCATGATCGAAAGCCCGATGCCGACCCGTGCCGAAGTGTCGGATGTTGCGACGGCGATCTACGAAGGCACTGATGCCATCATGCTCAGCGCGGAATCGGCAGCCGGTGCCTATCCGATCGAAGCGGTGCAGACGATGAACAAGGTTGCCATCGAAGTCGAAGCCGACCCGACATATACGCAGATCATCGCGGCCTCGCGTACCGCCAAGGGCACCACCGTTGCGGACGGGATTGTTGCCGCCGCGCGTGAAATAGCCGAGAAAACCGATATCAAGGCGATCTGCTGCTTTACGCAAAGTGGCACGACAGCCGCATTGACCGCGCGCGAACGTCCCGGTGTTCCGATTATCGCGATGACGTCGCTGATGGGAACGGCGCGCAGGCTCTGTCTGAGCTGGGGTTGCAACTGCGTCATGACGCCCGAGCTCGAACGGTTCAAAAGCGCGGTTGTAAACGCAGCGCGCGCCGCAAGGGCAGGGGGCTTTGCAACTGAAACCGACCAGATCGTTGTCACCGCCGGGGTGCCGTTCAACGTACCGGGTACCACCAACATTCTGCGCGTGGCGCCCTGTGACGAGCGACTGATCTACAGCACGGATCCCGAATAACCGGAACGGGCATCAAAGCCCGGACACCCGTTGGCCAACCGGCTCTTTCACGGCCTCCATGACCGTGAATGAGCTGGTTTGGTGAATCCCGGGCAGCTTGTTGATTTTCTCACCCAGTATCATCCGGAAATGCGCGATATCGCGGGTGCGGACAGTCAGAAGATAATCGAACGACCCTGCCACCATCAGGCAGCTTTCGATTTCCGGCACATCGCGTACGGCCTCGTTGAATTTTTCCAGGGATTGCTCGGCCGTTGCGGTCAACGACACCTGTACGACGGTCAGAAGGGCCAGCCCCATTCTCTCTTTGTCGACGATGGCGCTGTAGCCCTTGATATAGCCGTTCTTTTCCAGCCGTTTCACACGTTCGGAACAGGGCGTATTCGTAAGGTTTACGCGCGCCGCAAGCTCAACTATTGAGAGCCGGCCATTGGCCTCAAGCTCGTGCAGGATGCGTTGATCGATATTGTCCAATTCTCTACTAATCAGTAAAACTTCCTGTAATTTTAGTGTAAAACGACAATTTCCACTGAATATAGACCAAAAAAATCCCCAATCCCTAGTGAAAATTCCTGATACTTACCAAAGGGCGGTCTTATTGAAAGTTCCAAGTTCCGGCTGCCCTGCCGGGGGCACGGGCCTCGGCCAAATGAAAAATAATGGAGGAACGACATGACAACAAAGATTGTCATAGGACTCGACGGGACAGAGACCGGTGAGCGCGTGATTACCTTTGCCAAAGATTTGGCAAAGTTGATCGGGTCGTGTGAACTGGTGGTCGCTTATGTGATTGAATGGTCCCCTTACACCTTTCAGACACCGGAAGAAAACGCGCAGCGTCACAAGCGACGGGAAGAAGAGGTTGATCTGGCAACGTCGCGGATCGTGACACCTGCCGTTGAGGCCCTCAGAGAGGCTGGTTTTGAAGCGCAGGGTGTTGTTCGCCACGGCGACGTGGCCGAGACCTTGAACGCCATTACAATGGAAATGGGCGGCTCGCAGATCGTTGTCGGCCGGTCTTCGGCGGACGGGATCAAGAAACGTATCTTCGGTAGCTCGACCCAGAACCTTGTGATGCATGCCGATGTTCCGGTCACGGTTGTGAACTGAAGGGAGGGACAAAATGAGAATGCTTAAACAACTCGGCGCCTCAATGGCAGCCGCTATTGCCGCCAGCCCTGCCTTTGCGCAAGAAGCTCCGGGGCTTGATGAAAAAATCAACCAGACTTTCGCTAATCTGACCGGTCCATTCGTCAGCTTCATCTTCGCGCCATTCCCCGGGACCAGTTTCCCATGGATCGTGATGTGGCTGGTGATCGCTGCGACGGTTTTCACGCTGTATTTTGCTTTTGTGCAGATGCGGTTTTTTGGCCACGCAATCAGTCTTGTCAAAGGTGACTATTCCGACCCCAATGATGCGGGCGAGGTCAGCCATTTTCAGGCTCTGGCCACAGCGCTTTCCGGTACAGTCGGTCTGGGCAATATCGCGGGTGTTGCTGTTGCCGTCGGCATCGGCGGACCGGGCGCAACCTTCTGGATGATCCTGGCGGGTCTTCTGGGGATGGCGTCGAAATTCACCGAATGTACGCTGGGCGTGAAGTACCGCAACGAGTACGAAGACGGCACCGTTTCGGGTGGCCCGATGTACTATATGTCCAAAGGGTTCAACGAACTGGGCTTGCCGGGTGGCAAGATCCTGGCGGTTTTGTTCTCGATCTTCTGTATCCTTGGCGCGCTGGGTGGGGGCAACATGTTCCAGGCCAATCAGGCGCATCAGCAGATCGCGGGAATCGTGGGTGACTATCCGGGCTGGATTACCGGGCTGGTCTTCGCAGCGGTTGTTTTCATGGTCATCGTTGGTGGCCTGAAGTCTATCGCACGGGTGACCGAGAAGGTGGTACCGTTCATGGGCATTCTCTATGTTCTGACCGCTCTGGTCATCATCTTGATGAATGCGGATATGATCGGCTGGGCCTTTGGTCAGATCTTCGCCGGCGCCTTCACCGGTCTGGGTGTTGCAGGCGGCATGGTCGGGGCGCTGATCCAAGGCTTCAAACGTGCGGCGTTTTCGAACGAAGCGGGTGTTGGCTCGGCAGCGATTGCGCACTCGGCTGTTCGGACCAAGGAACCGATCACTGAAGGCTTCGTTTCCTTGCTGGAACCGTTCATCGACACCGTGGTGATCTGCACGATGACCGCTTTGGTCATCATCATCACCCAGCAATTGATCATCGATCCGGAAACCGGCAACTACATGCTGAATGAGGCCGGCACGGCGATTGCCACTGTTGACGGCAACTCGGGTGTCAGCCTGACCTCTGCCGCCTTCGGCAGCGCGTTCGGTTTCTTCCCTTATATCTTGGCGGTTGCGGTGATCCTGTTTGCCTTCTCGACCATGATCAGCTGGTCCTACTATGGCCTCAAGGCCTGGACTTACCTGTTCGGTGAGGGCCACACCAAAGAGCTGGTGTTCAAGATCATCTTCTGCATCTTCGTCGTCATCGGTGCCGCAGCCAACCTTGGCCCGGTCATCGACTTCTCGGATGCGGCGATCTTTGCGATGGCGGTGGTCAACGTCTTTGCGCTCTACTTCCTGATGAAAGTGGTGCGTCAGGAGCTGGCCTCGTATTCCGAGCGCCTGAAAACCGGTGAAATCCGGAAATTCGAACACTAAACCCAATCACTGGGGCGGCCTATGTCGCCCCAGTGCCCGATCAGCCGGCAAAAAGCGCAGATTCTGATCCAAACCCTCTTGCCAGTATGACCGAACTTGCGTAAACGGCGCTTCTGATCGCGTGACCGGCCGAGATGGCATGCCGAGTCGCGTCTGGAACCGAACCCGAAAAAGGAGACGGAAATGCCTAAGATGAAGACCAAGTCGAGCGCCAAAAAGCGCTTCAAGGTGACTGCGACCGGTAAGGTCCTTGCTGGCCAGGCCGGCAAACGGCACGGCATGATCAAGCGGACCAAGAAATTCATCCGCGACGCCCGTGGCAACACCACCCTGTCCGCCCCCGACGCCAAGATCGTCAAGGGCTACATGCCCTACGACCGCTAAGAGGAGATTAAGAGATGTCCCGCGTTAAAGGTGGAACCGTAACTCACGCCCGTCACAAGAAGGTCATCAAGGCCGCCAAAGGTTACTATGGCCGCCGCAAGAGCACCTTCAAGGTTGCCCGTCAGGCCGTCGACAAGGCCAACCAGTATGCAACCCGCGACCGCAAGAACCGCAAGCGCAACTTCCGCGCCCTGTGGATCCAGCGGATCAACGCTGCTGTGCGTTCGCATGACGAGGCCCTGACATATTCCCGCTTCATCAACGGCTTGAACCTGGCCGGCATTGAAGTGGACCGCAAAGTTCTGGCCGACCTGGCCGTGCACGAACCGGAAGCGTTCGGCGCGATCGTCGCCAAAGCTCAGGCAGCTCTGACCGCCTGATCCTCTTTCGAGAGACAGTGAAAGAAAGGCCGTCCCATTTGGGGCGGCTTTTTTGCTTTCCATAGATTGGACGTCGGTGTTAAGCACACTCTGGACATCGTCCAGCAGTCGTGCGCACCTTAAACTATGTCGCTGGTACAAGACTTTGAGCAAGTTTTAGAAACTGCCTTGCCACGCGATCCCAGCTTTCGGCGGATCGAACAGACGGCGATAGACAGTTGCATTAGTGATGCCCGAAGATACGCTTCAGAAGGTCAAAAAGAGGCCTTTCTGTTTTCAACAATGCGCCTACTGGCACTTCCCGACAACGGGCACACACGGCTGATTCCGAATGATGCCATCTCGGTGCTCCCGCTGAGATTCGTGAGCATCGGAACTGCCATCCAGTTAGTTGGTACGGCACCAGAAACAACGGCGCCCAGAGGAAAGCTGGTTGCAGTCAACGGCACACCGTTAAGTCAAATCGAAGCCGCCTCAGAAACATTTCTGGCAGGAACGCGCCAAAGGAAACGGGTAATCGGATCGATTATACTCGTGTGGCCCTATGCTTTGGCTCGTCTCGGTTTTTCCTCAAAAGACGAAACGACCGAGTATCGCGTGCAAGACGAGAACGGTCAGATATCCGGATTCAAAGTGGAAAACGGTCATACGGTTCCTGCATCAACGCTCTACCCGAGAAACGAGCATGGCCGGGCCGATCCGGCTTGGACACCCGAGAGACTTGTGGAGACTAAGGGCTGGCGGGGACTTGGGCTTTCGATACTGTTGCCCAGTTTTCTCGATTCAGGAGAAGGTGCGCTGCCGAAAGCCATCTCAAGTGCAGCAGAACAAGTAAGCGTTTGCTCGGAAAAAACGCTCTTGATTGACATTCGTGGAAACACCGGTGGCGACTTTCTCAAAACGATGCCCTTGATCGACGCCATCTGTGAAAACGCAAGCAGGCAGGTTGTTGTGCTTGTCGATAAATTCACGTTTTCGGCTGCGATAGTTTTTGTCGCCATCCTCAAACATCGATTGGGACCTAGGCTCAAGCTCATAGGGGAAGAAATGGGTGACGGGTTGACGTTTTTTGCCGAGGGAGGTTCGCTCGATTTGCCCACCAGCGGGGCGGTCGTTCGATACTCATCGGCTTTTCATGATTGGGAGAACGGAACCAGCGATGAAACCACACCAGCCGAGATCGCGCGGCAACTAGTTCCGGCTGGAACACTGGATTTGGATTGGGAATTGATCACCGAACCTACCGCTGACGATGCACACGGCGCGTTCTATCAACGAATTCTCAGAAGTCTGAGAAATTAGACGAATGGCAGGAAAGCCCGCGTAGATGCCACGCGAACGCAAAAAAACCGGCGCATTCAGCGCCGGTTTTCGTAAATTCATTGAGGGAATTCACCCGAACACACGCCCCAGCGCGCCATCGACCGCGTCGGTGATCTGGTCAATGTCATCGGCCGTCGCGATCAGGGCAGGCGAGAAGCACAGCGTGTTGTTGCGGCTTGGGATCGAGCGATTTGTGACACCGATGATCACGCCCTGGTTCATACAGTCGGCCACAACCGCTTGTGCCAGTTTCTCGTCCACAGGCTCTTTGCTGGTACGGTCTGCGACCAGCTCGGCACCCAGGAACAGGCCCTTGCCGCGCACGTCGCCAATGACCTTGTGTTTTTCCATCAGCGCCTGAAGGTTGCCCATCATGCGGTCACCCATGGCCGCGCAATTGCCCAGCAGGTTTTCATCCTCGATAATGCGCATGTTTTCGATCGCAGCCGCCGGACCGGCAGTGCAGCCACCAAAGGTCGAGATGTCGCGGAAATAGCTCATCGGGTCCGAAGCATCATCCTTGAACATGTCAAAGACTTCCTCGGTGGTGACCATGCAGGCAATCGCGGCATAGCCCGAGGCGACGCCCTTGGCCATGGTCACGAAATCCGGCTTGATGCCGTATTGCTGATAACCGAACCATGTGCCGGTGCGGCCCACGCCGCAGACAACCTCGTCGATATGCAGCAGCACGTCGTATTTCTTGCAGATCTCCTGCACGCGCTGCCAGTATCCTTCGGGCGCTTCGATCACGCCGCCACCTGCGGTCACCGGCTCGAGGCACAGTGCGCCGACGGTGTCGGGACCTTCGCGCAGGATGACCTGTTCGATCTGATCTGCGGCCCATTCGCCGAAGTTCTCTTCGGGGGCGCCGTCCAGCTCGTGCTTGCGATATTCCATGCAGTGGGGCACGCGCACGAAATCAGGCGCAAAGGGGCCGTATTGTGCGGTGCGCTCGTCCTGACCGCCTGCCGACATCGTCGCCAGAGTCGAGCCGTGATAATCGCGGTCACGATACAGGATCTTGGTCTTCTTGCCGCCGTACTTCTTGTGCGCGATCTGGCGCACCATCTTGAACGCCTTCTCGTTCGCCTCGCTCCCTGAGTTGGTGTAGTATACGCGGCTCATGCCGGGCATCTTGTCGATCAGTTGCTCGGCAAAGATCGCGCCGGGGATCGAGCCGGCCGAATTGGCGAAATAGCACAGCTTCATCAGCTGGTCGTAAACGGCTTTGCAGATCGATTCGCGGCCATAGCCGACGTTGACAGTCCAGACGCCGCCGGAAACCGCATCCAGATGCTCTTTGCCTTTCTGGTCCCAGACGCGCATGCCCTTGCCTTCGACAATGATGCGGGGGTCATTGGTTTCAAAGGGTTTGTGCTGGATCAGATGATGCCAGATATGGGCGCGGTCGGCTTCGACCACGCGGGAAAGATCGTTTTCGTTGAACGTGCCGTCCATGACAAGTCCTTTCAGTGAGGTGCGGTGCACGGGGTGCGGAAATGGCGTGCCCCGGCATATGTTTAAGATGCTTCAGATCACCGCGAATGGCCGGATCCAAGTAGGGCCAGATCGCACCATCCCGTATTGCCAGTCAATAAGGGTACCGTAATACTACGGATTTGTCAGAGCACCAAGTTTGTGCTCAAGTCGCGCAAACCGAGTGCAGGGAGGATCAGCAGTTGGCAGCGACCAATATCTATGAGCGTCATTTGGACAAATGCCGGGCGAATTACACACCCTTGTCGCCCCTCTCGTTCATTGAGCGCACGGCGCAGGTTTATCCCGATTACCCGTCGGTCGTTTATGGTGAGCGGCGGTATACCTGGGCTGAAACCTATGCCCGGTGCCGCAGGCTGGCAGGGGCCCTGAATGCGCGGGGTATCGGAAAGGGGGATACCGTTTCAATTATCGCTGCAAACATCCCCGAGATGTACGAAGCGCATTTTGGTGTGCCCATGGCCGGTGCCGTTTTGAACGCCATCAACACGCGTCTGGATGCTCCGATAGTCGCTTTCATCCTGAACCACGCCGAAGCCAAGGTCTTGTTGGTTGACCCCGAGTTTTCCGGCGTCGTGAAAGAGGCGCTGGAGCAGGTTGATCATGATATTCTGGTAATCGACATCGAGGATCCCAGCTTTGAAGGCGGTGAAAGGCTTGGCAGCCTGACCTATGACGCCCTGATATCAGAGGGCGACCCGGAATTTGACTGGTCACTGCCCGAGGACGAATGGGACGCGATCACGCTGAACTATACGTCCGGCACAACGGGCAATCCCAAGGGCGTGGTTTATCACCACCGCGGCGCCACCCTGAATGCACAATCGGATTTGCTGGACTGGGATATGCCCAAGCATTCGATCTATCTGTGGACCTTGCCGATGTTTCACTGCAACGGCTGGTGCTTCCCCTGGGCCATGGCCGCCAATGCGGGCGTGTCCGTCTGTCTGCGCGCCGTGCGTGCCGAGCCGATCTATGCGGCATTCCGCGATGAGAAGGTCACCCATTTCTGTGGCGCTCCCATCGTTTTGAACATGTTGGCCCACGCGCCGGATGAACTGAAAGACTTTGACCATCAGATCAAGGTGATGACCGCGGGCGCTCCGCCGCCGGCCGCCGTGATCGAAGCGATGGAGGCGATGGGGGTCGAGGTCACGCACGTTTATGGCCTGACCGAGACTTACGGGCCTTCGGTCGTTTGTGCCTGGAAGGATGAATGGAACGACAAGGGACCCGAAGACCGTGCTGCCCTGAAAGTAAGGCAGGGCGTGCGGTATACGGCGCTGTCTGGCCTGATGGTGGCCGATCCCGAAACGATGGAGCCCGTGCCCGCGGATGGCGAAACCATGGGCGAGATCTTTATGCAGGGCAACGTGGTGATGAAAGGGTATCTCAAGAACCCTGATGCCACCGATGGGGCCTTCAAGGGCGGCTGGTTCGCATCCGGCGATTTGGGCGTCATGCATCCGGATGGCTATATCGCGCTCAAAGACCGGTCCAAGGACATCATCATTTCAGGCGGCGAGAATATCTCCTCCGTCGAGGTCGAGGGCATTCTCTACAAACACCCGGCAGTCATGGAAGCCGCGGTTGTGGCCCGGCCAGACGAGAAATGGGGCGAAACCCCCTGTGCCTTTGTCGAACTGAAGCCCGGTACAACCGCGACCGAGGCAGAGCTGATTGCCTTTTGCCGGGACAACATGGCCCATTTCAAAGCGCCCAAGACCGTGGTGTTTGGCACCCTGCCGAAGACTTCAACCGGCAAAGTGCAGAAATTCGTTTTGCGGGATCAGGCGCGGGCGCTGGGCTGAAGCGTGTCAAAGATCGACAGGTCCAGATCCAGCATTTCACCCATCCAAATCGCGCGATCGCGGTGATCGGCGAGATGGTCGCCGGTTTCCGGGTGGGTGAAAACGGTAAGGCCCCGCCGGTTCAGCATCAACCACGGAGTGACCTGATCGAAGGCATCAGCGGCAAAGCTCAATTGGCAGCTCCAGCGCGGGTGGGGGCCGACATTGCGGCTATGCATGTGCCCCATCCGGACGGGGAACAGACGGGCGGCCTCTTCGCAGACCTGTTGCGCCGTGTGCTGCGTGTCGGCGTCGAAATAGACATGGGCGTGGTATCCGGTGATCTCGGGCATCAGAACCTCTTTTGCTTTGATGAAACAAAGCTAAGTCCGATTGCGACGAACGCCTAGGCACACCGGCACACAGGACCTGTGCAAGCTTATTGGGGTGCGTGCCTGTCAGGATGCGCCGCGACAAATGCGGGGTGATCGGCACAGGCCTTTTCGACACCCAGCAGACGCGGCATGTCCGACAGGTCGACCTTCCACCGGCGTGCATTGTAGATCTGCGGGATCAGGCAGATGTCGGCGAGGCCGGGCTGTGAACCGACACAATAGGGGGTTTGTTCAAACTCACTCAACATGGTCTCGAAGGCCTGCAACCCCGGCCGGATGAAGTGCCGCATCCACTCTCCGGGCATGTCGGTCGGATCTTTGCTGAGGGTGGTCGCATGGCGGGCAACTGAAAGGTTGCAAACAGGGTGAATGTCCACCGCAATCGCATAGGCCAGCGCCTGCACGCGCGCGCGCCCTGCTGCATCGTCGGGCAGAAGGTTCAATTCACGTGTCTGGTCCAGATAGTCGAGAATGGCCAGAGACTGCGTCAGCCGCTGCCCGTCAATATCCAGCACCGGAACCAACCCTTGCGGATTTCGCGCGATATGTGCATCGCCCTTGTGTTCGCCGCCCACCAGGTCGACGACAACCGCGCGATAGTCGATCCCGGCCAGATTCAGGGCGATCCGCACCCGATAGCTGGCCGAGGACCGCCAATAGTCATAAAGGACGGTTTTGCTCACATTCGAATCCGTCACTTGTCGGCCAGGGTGGCGGCGCGAATAGCGTCAGACAACACCGCCTTGTCGCCGATGTGATTGGCCAGCACCAGAACCAGTCGGGCGTTCAGCGCGTCACTGTCGGCTTTTTCAAGCCCTTCATGCGCGGCCAGCAGCTCGGCATAGAAGTCGTCAGCATCGTCGATATTCGGTGATAGGATCAGGTCAGACATCGCGCTCACTCCTTGCCACAGGCTCTGCGGATTGCATGGCGGAAACTGTTTTCTTCATAACTGTCCCGGCGCGCCGCCACGTGCTGATCAGGACGGATCAGATAAACCGCGCTGGTTGCGTCGCCCAGATAGCGACGTTTCAGCGCCAGGGTCTGGTCATCCTTGACCGACAGCGCCAACCGCGTGACCTCGACCCCGTCTTCTTCCAGCACTTCTGGGGCATCCGCATCAATCGTCAAAAGGGTGAATTTGCCTGCCAGTTTGGGCAACAGGAACGCATCACCCAGCGGCGCGTCCGGGCAGGCCGAGCCGGGGCGCGTTTCGGCTGGGCCATCCAGCGCGTCGGCAGAATTCAGGGTCGAGCCGTCATAGGTGCAAGGTTGACTCAGGCGTCCTGAATTCACCAAAGGACGCGCAAATTCGTACTTCTCGCTGAGGTCCAGAACCGCATCCCGCAGAACCCGCGACATTTCGGATTTCGGCGTGATGAAATCGGTGGAGCGGCTGGATTTCTGGATGTTCTCATCAGCCCCGTGCACGCGTTCCGCGTTGTAGCTGTCCAGCAGGCTTTCTGGGGCTTTCCCATCCAGTACCAGTTTCAGTTTCCAGCACAGGTTGTCAGTGTCTTGCAGGCCGGAATTGGCACCGCGCGCGCCAAAGGGGCTGACTTGGTGCGCGCTGTCGCCGGCGAATAGGACACGCCCTTTGCGGAAGCTCTCCATGCGGCGGCACTGGAACGTATAGATTGAGACCCACTCCAGCTGAAACTCGACGTCATCGCCCAGCATCGCCTTGAGGCGCGGGATCACATTCTCGGGGCGCTTTTCGCGTTCCTTGTCGATGTCCCAACCCAGTTGCAGGTCAATACGCCAGACATTGTCGGGCTGTTTGTGCAAAAGCGCGGATTGCCCGCGATTGAACGGCGGGTCAAACCAGAACCAGCGTTCCGAGGGGAAATCGGCATCCATGATCACGTCCGCGATCAGGAAATTGTCTTCGAAAACACGCCCTTCGAAATCGATGCCCAGCATGCGCCGGGTGGGCGACGCGGCACCATCGCAGGCGATCAGCCATTCGGCCTCGAGTGTATAGGGGCCTTCGGGGGTTTCGACCTCCAGCCGAACGTGATCTTCGTGCGTGCCGATTGCGTCAACCTTGTTGCGCCCGCGAATTTCAATCGGTGCGCCTTCTGCCTGCAATTCGCGCACGCGTTCCACAAAGAAGTTTTCAAAATGGTATTGCTGCAAGTTGATGAAGGCCGGGTTGGCATAGCCTTCGTCCGGCTGAAGGTTGAAATCATAGACCTGACGGTCGTCGAAAAAGACCTTGCCCCGGTCCCAAAGCACGCCTTTGTCGACCAATCGCTGGCCGCAACCCAGCCGGTCTGCGATTTCCAACGTACGCTGAGAAAAACAGATGGCGCGGCTGCCGAAGCTGACTTTGTCATTCTCGTCCAGAACCACAACTTCGACCCCTTGCTGGGCCAGATCGATGGCGGCGGCCAGACCAACCGGCCCCGCACCGATCACGATGACCTTGTGCCTGACGGGCGTCGGGCTGTCCTGATCCGGGCTGCGTTCATATCCGTAAAGCGGCGTTTCAAAGATCTTGTTCATGGGCTCCCCCCCGAAACAGATGCACCGATGTGCTGCATGTCCTGTCCCCCGGCGACGGGCGCCGGAGGTCTTAGTTTATGGTTCCATCGAATCCCGCCGCAAAAAACGATCTGGATCAAACTCGACCGTTTTTCGTCAGCCTTGCAGCGCTTCCCACATCTCGAGGTCGCGCTGGGCGGTCCAGATGCGGGGCGTGTCAATGCCGCGCGCCTCGTCATAGGCGCGGGCCACGTTGAACGGCAGGCAGTGTTCGTAGATTGCGTAGTCGGCGAACTTCGGATCGCATTCAGCGCGGACTGCGTCCCAGGCCTCTTTCAGGGACCCTCCGCGCGCCGCGACCTTCGCCGCCGGCCGGTATGTGCTTTCGACAAAATCGCGGGTGTTCTCGATGGCCGCATTCACCATGTCCTTGCCAACCAGCGCGTCACCGCGCCCCGGTGCGATGGCGTCGACGTCGAACCACTTGATCTCGTCCAACGTGTCGCCCCAATCGCTGAAATGACCGTCGCCGCAATAGCAGGCCGAGTGATATTCGACGATATCGCCGGTGAACATCACGTTCTGATCCGGCACATGGATGACGATATCGCCTGCCGTATGCGCGCGGCCCAGATGCATCAGGTCGATCCGGCGGTTGCCCAGATACACCGTCATCGTATCGCTGAAGGTGGTGGTGGGCCATGTCAGGCCGGGGATGCTTTCATGCCCTTCAAAGAGGCGCGGGAAGCGCTGGAATTCGCTGTCCCAGTCTTCCTGACCCCGCTCGACGACCATGGCGCGGGCCATGTCCGACATCAGGATCTGCTGCGCGCCGAACGCGCTTGCGCCCAGAACACGCACTGCGTGGTAGTGGGTCAGGGCCACATGCGTGATCGGTTTGTCGGTGACGGAACGCACGCATTCGATAACCTTATTTGCCAGACGCGGAGTCGCCTGCGCCTCGACGATCATCACGCTGTCGTCACCGATGATCACACCCGAATTCGGATCGCCTTCAGCAGTAAAGGCATAGAGCCCTTCTCCGACTTCAGTAAAGCTGATCTTTTTTTCCGACATGTCCCCCTGGGACGCGAATGCCTTGGCCATGGTGGGTTCCTTATCGTGAATATGGGTTTTCAAGAGCGGGCAAAACGGTGCCGACACATTCACCGAAGCCGATCGTGTAGCCGTCGCCCTGGGCTGCGCCGGTAAGGGTCAACGTGTCGCCATCCTCGATGAAGCTGCGGGTTTCACCGCTGTCCAATGTCAGAGGTTCCTTGCCGCCCCAGCTAAGCTCCAGCAACGAGCCACGTTCAGGTTTGGTTGGCCCGGAAATGGTTCCCGATCCCAGCAGGTCGCCCGTGTTCATGGGGCATCCTGATGTGGTGTGATGCGCCAATTGCTGCGCAGCGGAATAGTACATCTGGTTGTAATTGGTCCGGGCAATCGTCGTGGCGGGTTGTCCGGCAGGTGCCATGGTGATCGCCAGATCGATGTCATAGAGCATCGGCCCGCAATCCTTGAGGTGATCCAGCAACTCGAACTCGCGGGGTGGCGTGTCACAGCGGAATGGCTCGAGCGCCGCCTTGGTCACGATCCACGGGCTGATCGAGGTTGCCGTGGCCTTTGCCTGAAACGGGCCCAGCGGCTGATATTCCCATGCCTGAATGTCGCGCGCAGACCAGTCATTCAGAAGCACGTAACCGAAGATATTGTCATCCGCTTCCTGCACGGTGATCGGACCATCCGAGGGCGTTCCGACAATCGCGCCCATCTCAAGCTCGATGTCAAAACGGCGACTGGGCAGGAAGGCGGGCAAGTCCTGATCGGGGGCTTTCAACTGACCCCAGGGGCGGCGAATATCCGTGCCTGAAACCACGACCGAAGATGCGCGGCCGTTGTAACCAATGGGAATGTGCAGCCAGTTCGGCGGCAGGGCGTTTTCCGGCCCCCGGAACATGGTGCCCACGTTGAAGGCATGGTGTCGGCCTGCGTAGAAATCGGTGTATTCGCTGACCGCAAAGGGCAGATGCATTTCCGCATCTTCCTGTTTGACAAGCAGCGGTTCGACCTTGGCTTGTTCATCTGAACCTTCCGCCAGCAGGCTGATCAACCGCGCGCGCAGCGCGGTCCAGACGGCAGGGCCTTCCTCCATCAGAGGGTTCCAGAACGGCATGTCGAACAGCGGCTCATCGCTCAGGGTGATCAACCCCTCGGCTTCGGCGGCCGTGACGTCGAGGATCATGTCGCCGATGGCCACACCGCAGCGGGGATCATCACCTTCGGTCGAGAAGACACCATACGGCAGGTTATTCAGTGGGAACGGATGTGTCGCGTCATTGGCCGACGCCACCCAGGATGTCATTAGAGGCATACGATGTCCCTGTTTTGTTGGTTAAGCAGAAGGGCGAAGGGATTTCAGCCCCAACAAGATAGCAGCGAGGATCATGAAGCTGCCGCCAATGCGGTCAAGCCACAGCTTTGCCGGGCCTTGCAAACGGCGAGCCAGCCAGCTTGCGCTGCCGCCATATGCGGTCAGGAACATCCCGTCCATGACCAGATAGGTAGACGACAGAATGGCGAATTGCGGCCAGAAGGGCAGGGCTGCGTCAATGAACAGCGGAAACAGTGCTGCAAAAAAGACCACGGCCTTGGGATTTGCGGCAGAAGTAATGAACCCCTGCATCCAAAGAGATTTACGGTTGGCCTTTGGCGCGGTTTGCGCGTCAGACATACGGGCCTTTAGGATCTGTTTAACCCCCAGATAAACCAGATAGGTGACACCAAGCCACTTGATGACCGTCAGTGCGGTTGCAGATGTGGCGATCAGGGCGGCTAGGCCCAGCCCCGCCGCCAGCATTTGCAGAAAGTTCGCCGTCAGATCTCCGGCAGCGGTGAACAGCCCGCGACGAAGCCCGTTAGTCGCTGAGTTTGACAACATCAGCAACTGGCTGGGTCCCGGTGTGCTCATCAGCAGCAGGACCGTTGCCACATAGGTGATCCAGATATCCAAGCTCATTTCTTGCCCGGCGTTCCGTCGAACTTCTTCTCAAGCGATGTCCAGCAATCGATATAGTCATCCTGCAACGGCGCCTCGGTGGCGGCAAACGGGGTCAGGTGCTGCGGGAAGCGGGTTTCGAACATGAACGACATTGTCTGGTCCAGCTTGTCCGGCCCCAGGTTGGAGTATGACGCCTTGTCGAAGGCTTCCCTGTCGGGGCCATGCGGGATCATCATGTTGTGCAGGCTTGTGCCGCCGGGAACAAAGCCCTGAGGTTTCGCGTCGTACTGGCCGTAAATGTTGCCCATCAGCTCGGACATGATGTTCTTGTGGTACCACGGCGGGCGGAACGTGTCTTCCATCACCATCCAGCGTTCGCGGAACAGGACAAAGTCGATATTGGCCGTGCCGGGCTGGCCGGACGGAGCCGTCAGAACGGTAAAGATCGACGGGTCGGGGTGGTCAAACAGGATCGCGCCGACGGGGCAATAGTTGCGCAGGTCGTATTTATAGGGCGCATAGTTGCCGTGCCATGCCACGACATCCAGTGGGCTGTGGCCGATCTTGGTTGTGTGGAATTGCCCGCACCATTTGATTGTCACGGTAGAAGGGGTTTCACGATCCTCATAAGCGGCCACCGGTGCCTTGAAGTCGCGCGGGTTGGCCATGCAGTTGGCACCGATTGGTCCGCGACCCGGCAGCTCAAACTTCTGACCGTAATTCTCGCAGACAAAGCCGCGCGCAGGGCCTTCCAGAACCTCGACCCGGTACAGCAAACCGCGTGGAATGATCGCGATTTCCTTGGGTTCCAAGTCGATGATTCCCAGTTCTGTCGCAAATCGCAGGCGTCCTTCCTGTGGCACAACCAGCAATTCGGAATCAGCCGAAAAGAAATAGTCATCCACCATGGATTCCGTGACCAGATAGATGTGGCTTGCCATGCCGACCTGCGTGTTCACGTCACCTGCGGTCGTCATGGTCCGCATACCCGTCATCCAGTTCAGACCTTCATCGGAATGCGGGATAGGATCCCAGCGGTACTGGCCAAGGCTGATTACATCCGGATCAATGCAGGGGGCCGATTTCCAGTAGGGCAGATCGATTTTTTCATAACGGTGTGAATGCTTTACGGATGGGCGAATTCGATAGCACCAGGTGCGCTCGGGTGGGTTGGCGGTAAAGGCCGTGCCACTCAGCTGCTCTCCGTAAAGACCATAGTTGCACCGTTGCGGGCTGTTCATGCCTTGCGGCAGGGCCTCGGGCAGGGCCTCGGTTTCAAAGTCGTTCCCAAAGCCTGGCATATAGCCTGCATGAGTTCCGACAGGCGTCGCAGCCTGTGTCAGCGTATGCGGATCAGTCGGACGATTCATTGCGTATTCCTCCGTTTGCTGCTTGTCGGTTAATAGTTGATTTTGTAACTAACAAGCATGACACGCGATGAATCCGAAAAAAATGATGACTTTGATCTGCAAAATTTTCTGCCCTTCCTGCTGAATCAGGCCGCCGAACAGGCTTCGCTTGAGTTTCAGGCCGTTTACAAGGGCCGTTATGGGATGCTCAGAACCGAATGGCGGGTATTGTTCCATCTGGGTTTGTTTGGCGAGATGACCGCCAAGGAAATCGGCGCGCGCGCCAGAATGCACAAAACCAAGATCAGCCGTGCTGTCGCCAAGCTGGAACAGCGTCGATACCTGAAACGCACACGGGACGAAGCGGATCGGCGGGCGGAATGGCTGACGCTGACACCGGCAGGGCTGGCTGCGTATCGTGACCTGCGCGGCGTTGCTGCCAGTTACGATGCCAAATTGTCCGGCTTGTTCAAACCGCAAGAGGCCGCGTTGTTGCGTCAAATGCTGCAGAGGTTGTCTGGTTTGGACTGACCTATGGCAATTGATGCGGCGCGCCCCCAAATGGGGACCATGCCTGATACGGACAACGATATGACCCTGCCAGATTCCGCTTCGGATTCCACATATTCCCTGATCGATTGGCTGGTCAGCAAGGGGCTGGAGGGCGCCGGGCAGGAAGAGCTGTTGGAAGGGTTTTGCACCCGATTGGTGGATATGGGTGTTCCGTTGATGCGCTTTCATGCGGCGCAGTCGACCTTGCATCCGGTTTACGGAGGAACCGGTTACAGCTGGTACAACGGCGCGGGCGGTGAATCCGAGAAGTTTGAATACACGGAAACGCCCAGCGAAGTTTGGCAGCAAAGCCCACTCTATGCGCTGCTGAACGATGATCTGGATGAAATCCGGGTCAAACTGGTCGACCATAATGAACCCAGCCGCTTTCCCTTGTTGAATGATCTGCGTGAAATCGGAGCGACCGATTATTATGCCACCGGCCTGTCATATGAAGGGGCCAGTCAACTACGCCCCGACGGCACGAAAAAGGTCAGCGATGGTGTTCTGATGTCCTGGACCAGCGACGCACCGAACGGATTCGAAGACAGCGATCTGAACAAAATACAAACTGTACTGCCGCATCTGGGGCTGGCGCTCAAATCCGCCAAGAACCAGGATCTGGCCAAGGATCTGATGCGGGTTTATCTGGGGCGGGATGCCGGTCGCCGGGTTCTGTCGGGTGAAATTCGGCGTGGGTCTTTGCAGCAAATCGATGCTGTGATCTGGAATTTCGACCTCGAAGGCTTCACCACGCTGTCCGAAGACCTGCCGGGGCATGAGATCATCGACATGCTGAACGACTATCTCGCTGTCGCCGTGGGTGTGGTGCATGACAAGGGCGGCAACATCCTGAAATTCATGGGTGACGGCCTGATGGCAATGTTCGATGTCGGAGAGATCGACGAAGACGCCCGTGCCGCGCTTGATGCTGTGCCCTTGTTGCAGTCCCGCATGGATGAACTGAACGCAAGGCGCCGCGCGCAAGGTCTGCCGGTGGCCAACTATACGCTGGCCCTACATTCGGGCGAGATTCTCTATGGCAATATCGGGTCCGAGACCCGGTTGGACTTCACTGTGATCGGCCCGGCTGTCAACCAAGCCGCCCGCATTGCGGGAATGCACCGGTCTTTGGGTCAAAGGATCCTTATCTCGGACGATGTCGCCCGCGCTGCACAGCCCTGCGCGCAGGAGCTTGTCTCGGTCGGCCGCTACATGCTGCGCGGCGTGAATGAGCCGAAAGAGTTGTTTACGGTATACAGTCCCGGCGGGCCATCAGAATCCGATTGAATTTGCGGCTATTCCTTCCAGCGGTTCCGAAACTGAAAGGCTTGATGGAACGCCTTTAACCCGCCGGGTTTGAGCGGCGGTTTGGACCGGATGTTCGACTATAGTGTGAATATGAACATTAAGCTGGTTAGAGCCCAAAGCTGTCGATGACTCATCTTACAGCAGTCCTGCCCAATGAGCGATAAACGCTGAGGTAGACTCTGGTCCTTGTTTGCAATGGCCGTGCAGGATTTTGTTTCCGCCGGATGAACCTTTGCCAGGTAAAGGCAAAGATTGAATTAAGAAATCCGCTGCGGCATTGTCCGGCCCATGGAATTTCTGGACTTTGGACATAACCCTTGGTTGGTGGTTACATCGTTCGTTGTGGCGCTAGTTGCTGGGGCCACGGGATTGTCTTTGACGAGGGATTTGTCCGAAAAGTCGCTTTCACAACGCAGGTTGGCCATCGCGTTGGGTGCCGTTGCTTTGGGTGGTGGGATCTGGTCAATGCACTTCGTGGCTATGCTTGGCCTAAGGCTGCCCATCCTGTTTTACTATGATGCCGCAATCACGCTCGCATCTGCGCTTATTGCGATCCTTATGGTCGCTTTGGCGCTTGTTCTTTTGCATTTCACTGAGCGTTCCAGGGGGATCATCATTGCTGCCGGAGCAATCGTAGGCGCCGGCATCTTGGCGATGCACTATGTGGGAATGGCTGGCATGCAGCTTTGCAAACCCGTTTATACCCTTCAAGGGGTGCTCGGGTCGTCGGTATTGGCTATTGTCCTGTGCATTCTGGCGATCGGCATTGCCTATAATGAGCGTTCCAACAGGACCATCGCGATCGGCACGCTGTGTTTTGGCGTAGCTGTCTTTTCAGTGCATTTCCTGGCCATGGCCGGAACCAATTTTGTAGCCTTGAAAGATATCCGAGAGTTTGGGCCCGTCATCAGCAACGAAGTCATGGCCGTTGGGGTGATCCTGTCGAGCTTTGTTATCTTCGGCGCATTTTTGTGGGTCGGCACAACTTATCTTGTGCCTACGCAAGCCACAGAGATCCCGATGACAGGCGTGGCCCAAGAAGAGCCTTCACCAGATCAGACCCCACCCATTCGCATCCCCTGTGAAAGAGACGGAGGCAAGGTCTTTATTGCCGCGCCTGACGTTGCATTCGTCAGGGCGGATGGTCACTACACGCAGGTCTACACCCGAACGGAAAAGTACTTTTGCGTCTGGCCGATCACTGAAGCGGTCAAACGGTTGGAGCCAACTGGTTTCTTGCGCGTGCACCGCAGCTATATTGTGAACCCCAAAAAAGTCGCGCGGTTTCAACGGACCAAAGACAAGGGACAATGCACCTTTGGTGAGGCCGATCTTCCCCCGGTGCCGGTCAGCCGATCAAACCTGAAAGCAGCACTGACCGCCTTTGGGTAACGCGTGGTAATTCCGGCAGCGCAACTCGTGCGTCCTGAAGCGCATTTCGTGCAAAATTAGCGAAAACAAAGTGTTTTCTCGGGTCTACAACCCGGCATCGCGCGAGCTTCTCTAACAGCCAGAACAGTTGCTGCAGGGAGGAGAGGCAATGATTCCAGCTGCCTTTGAATATTATAGACCTAGGGATTTGGCGGGCGCCCTGTCCGTACTTGTGGAGCACGGAGATGACGCACGGGTCCTCGCAGGGGGGCACAGTCTGATACCCATGATGAAACTCCGCATGGCCGAAGTGCCACATCTGATCGACTTGCAGGATGTGGAGGGATTGAGCGGCATCTCCATTGAGGGGGATAGCATCCGCATCGGCGCGATGACGACGCAACATGACATCATCGACAACGCACCATTAGCGACAGCTGCTCCGATCATGCGAGAGGCTTCATTCCAGATCGCTGACCCGCAAGTGCGCTACATGGGCACGGTTGGCGGCAACGTCGCCAACGGCGACCCGGGCAATGACATGCCGGGTTTGATGCAGTGCCTGGACGCGACCTTTACCTTGGTCGGGCCGGATGGTGAACGCAAAGTCGCGGCCCGCGATTTCTACGAAGCGGCTTATATGACTGACCGTGAGGATGAAGAGATCCTGACAGCGGTGGAGTTCGATGCACCAAAGGGCGGTTACGCCTATGAAAAGCAAAAGCGCAAAATCGGCGACTACGCTACCGCGGCTGCTGCGGTCCTTTTAACTAAAGAAAATGGGACTTGCACCTCGGCTTCCATCGCGATGACCAATCTGAGCGATACACCGGTTCATTCTGAAAAAGCTGGCGCTGCGCTTGTCGGCACGTCCGTGGATCATGCGGCAATCAAAGCGTCGGTGGACGCGATGTTGGGCGACATTGACCCCACACAGGACAACCGCGGTCCCATTGAATTCAAACGTCACGCAGCGGCGATTATCTTGCGCCGCGCGATCGAAAACGCCTGGGCCAGAGCCTGAGGAGAGAGATCATGTCAAACAAGAAACACTTCACTCTTACAGTGAATGGCGAGGAGCAAGAGTTCCTGGCTGAACCGCGCGAACTGCTGATCCACACCCTGCGCGAACGACTGCGCAAGACCGGTCCGCACATTGGTTGCGAGACCTCGCATTGCGGCGCTTGCACCGTGACCATGAACGGCAAATCGGTGAAGTCCTGTACCGTGTTCGTAGCACAGGCTGACGGTGCCGAAATCACCACTATCGAAGGGCTTGGCAACCCGGACAGCCTGCACGTGCTGCAGGAAGCTTTCAAAGAACACCATGGTCTGCAATGCGGCTTCTGCACACCGGGTATGATCACCCGCGCATCCAAGCTTTTGGAAGAAAACCCGAACCCAACTGAAGAAGAGGTGCGCTTTGGCATGGCGGGCAACCTCTGCCGCTGTACCGGATATCAGAACATCGTCAAATCTATCCTCGCCGCCGCGGCCGAGATGAACTCTGCGAAGGAGGCGGCACAATGAACAAGGAACTGACCCGCGAAGAACGCGCCGACGCACTGGGAGGAATGGGTTGCAAACGCAAGCGCGTTGAAGATGCCAGGTTTACCCAAGGCAAAGGCAATTATGTCGACGACATCAAACTACCCGGCATGCTGCATGGTGATTTCGTACGTTCGCCCTATGCCCACGCCAAGATCGTGTCGATCAATGCCGAGGCCGCATTGGCGCTGGACGGTGTGATTGCCGTACTGACGGCCGAAGACCTCGCCCCTCTTGGTCTGCATTGGATGCCGACGCTGGCGGGCGACAAGCAGATGGTTTTGGCTGACGGCAAGGTGCTCTTCCAAGGTCAGGAAGTGGCATTTGTGGTGGCAAAGGACCGTTATGTTGCAGCCGATGCAGTCGAGCTGGTCGAAGTGGAGTATGAAGAACTCCCCGTTTTGACCGATCCCCACGCAGCATTGGAATCCGACGTGGTTCTTCGCGAAGACCTGATGGGCGAAGGTGGAGCGATTCCAGATGGAGCTCACGGCCCCCGCAAACACCCTAACCACATCTTTACCTGGGAAGTCGGCGAGAAGGATGCGACCGAGCAGGTAATGGGGGAGGCTGACGTGGTCGCTGAAGAGATGGTGTATTACCATCGCACGCACCCATGTCCGCTCGAAACTTGTGGCTGCGTGGCTTCGATGGACAAGGTCAACGGCAAGCTCACGCTGCACGGCACGTTCCAGGCGCCTCACGCTATCCGCACAGTGGTCAGCCTTATCTCGGGCATTGAAGAGCACAATATCCGCGTGATCTCGCCCGACATCGGTGGCGGCTTTGGCAACAAGGTTGGGGCTTACCCCGGCTATGTGTGCTCGGTCGTGGCCTCGATTGTCACCGGTGTTCCGGTGAAATGGGTCGAGGACCGTATGGAAAACCTGATGACCACCGCTTTTGCCCGTGACTACTGGATGAAAGGTAAGATCAGCGCCACCAAAGAGGGTAAAATCACCGGTCTCTGGTGCCACACGACCGCAGACCACGGCGGCTTTGACGCCTGTGCCGACCCGACCAAGTTCCCGGCTGGGTTTATGAACATCTGTACCGGGTCTTACGACATTCCGACTGCGTATTTGGCAGTGGACGGCGTTTACACCAACAAAGCGCCGGGCGGGGTCAGTTATCGCTGCTCCTTCCGTGTAACCGAAGCCGCTTACTTCATCGAACGTATGATCGAGGTTCTGGCGATAGAGTTGAACATGGACGCGGCCGAGCTGCGCCGGATCAACTTCATCAAGAAAGAGCAGTTTCCCTATCAGTCCGCGCTTGGGTGGGAGTATGATTCCGGCGACTATCACACTGCGTGGGACAAGGCACTAAAGGCCGTCGATTACGAAGGGCTGCGTGCAGAACAAGCTCAACGGATCGAGGATTTCAAGGCGGGCAAAACCCGAAAGCTGATGGGCATCGGCCTGACGCATTTCACCGAAATCGTCGGTGCTGGACCCGTCAAAAATTGTGATATCCTTGGTCTTGGCATGTTCGACAGCTGTGAAATCCGCATTCACCCGACCGGCTCAGCGATCGCACGCCTTGGCACCATCTCGCAAGGCCAGGGCCATGCCACGACCTTTGCACAGATACTCGCAACCGAGATCGGCCTGCCGGCGGATAGTATTACCATCGAAGAGGGTGATACGGATACCGCGCCCTACGGTCTTGGAACATACGGCTCGCGCTCGACGCCGGTAGCCGGTGCCGCGACCGCGATGGCAGGGCGCAAGATCCGCGCCAAAGCACAGATGATCGCGGCCTACCTGCTGGAGGTGCATGACGATGATGTCGAATTCGACGTGGATCGTTTCGTGGTCAAGGGCGCGCCTGAAAAGTTCAAGACGATGAAGGAAATCGCCTTTGCCGCCTACAATCAGGCCATTCCGGGCATCGAGCCGGGTCTGGAGGCGGTCAGCTACTATGACCCGCCGAACATGACCTATCCTTTTGGCGCCTACGTCTGCGTGATGGACATCGATGTGGACACCGGTGTGACCGACATTCGCCGCTTCTATGCGCTGGATGATTGCGGCACGCGCATAAACCCGATGATCATCGAGGGCCAGGTGCACGGTGGTTTGACCGAAGCGCTGGCTGTCGCTCTGGGGCAAGAGATCGCCTATGACGAGATGGGCAACGTCAAGACCGGCACATTGATGGATTTCTTCCTGCCGACCGCGTGGGAAGTACCGAATTACGAGACCGATCACACCGTTACCCCCAGCCCGCACCACCCAATTGGCGCCAAAGGAGTCGGCGAAAGCCCCCATGTGGGCGGCGTGCCCTGTTTCTCTAACGCGGTGAATGATGCCTTCCGTGCCTTTGGCCTGCGTCACACCCATATGCCGCACGATCACTGGCGGATCTGGAAGACAGCAAACGAACTGGGCCTTCACGGCTAAGCTTCCGGCGCGCGCGGCAGGGATGGCGGCGCGCGCCTCATAAACCACTTGAGGCTCTGATGACTTGGACCGATCTCCAATCTGCACTTGTAGAACAGAACTACGTCGCCTCAGACGATCTGGCGGTTTCGCTGCATTTGGCTTTGTCATTGCGCCGCCCTCTACTGCTGGAAGGCGCAGCGGGCGTAGGAAAAACCGAGGTTGCCCGAGTACTGGCTGCGGCCCAGAACACGCAGTTGATCCGCCTGCAATGCTATGAAGGTCTGGACGCCTCTCAGGCAATCTACGAGTGGAATTACCAACGACAACTACTGGCGATCCGTGCGTCCTCTGAAGCAGGCGAGGCCGGCAAGGCGGTCGAGGATCGGATATTCTCGCGTGAGTATTTGTTGGAGCGCCCCTTACTGTCGGCGATCACGCAAGACGTTTCTCCGGTTTTATTGATCGATGAAATCGACCGCGCAGACGAAGAGTTCGAAGCTTTCTTGCTCGAGATCCTCGCTGATTACCAAATCACCGTTCCGGAGCTTGGCACCATCAAAGCCACCACCGTGCCAACAGTTATACTGACCTCGAATGGCACCCGCGACTTGTCGGACGCGCTGAGGCGTCGCTGCCTTTTCAGTTATGTCGATTATCCCGACCGGACAACGGAACTCGCGATCCTAAAAGCCCGGTGTGCTGGGATTGAAGCGCAGCTGGCCGATCAGGTGATCGAGTTCGTCCAGACGCTGCGCAAGGAAGAACTTGAGAAGGTGCCCGGAATCGCGGAGACACTGGATTTTGCCGCCGCGCTCATGGGGTTAGGGATTGCTGATCTGACGGAAAACCCGGCAGCCCTCCAAGCCACACTCACGACACTTCTAAAAACTCAGAGCGATCGCGCACATATCACTAGCGAAGTGGCACAACGCATCGCGGGGAAGGCCGCATGACCCGCGTGACCCGCTTTGCTGGCCGAGATCCCGGCGCCACGGCGCGCATGGCAGGGTTCCTGGCCCATTTGCGGGAGAATGGCCTGCGCCTTGGCGTGCAGGAAACCGAAGCAGCTCTGACGGCCTTGACCTATGTTGAGTCAGCCAACCCTGAAGAGGCGCGTTGCGCACTCAAGGCCGTCTGCACGGGATGCAAGGACGATGCGCAGAGGTTTGATTTGTTGTTTGACAGTTTCTGGATGGATGCCGGTCGCGTGCGAACAAAGGTCATGCCGAAAATGTCGACCCATCCCAAGGGCGACGACAGCGTACGTTCGTCACGAGATGCCAAAGGAGAAGACGTTGGAGGCGCTGGCGATGCGACAGCGCCAGACGGAGGTGACGGTGATGCCGAAAGTGATGGCGACGGTAAGCTGATCGCCACCGAAATGCGCAACCTGTCCCGGCGCGATCTACGTGATCTGGTACGGGCAGAAGAGATTGCCGAGGCCGAAGAAGTTGCTCGCCGCCTCGGACAAGCGCTGCGCGACCGCCGCTCCCGCCGCCGCATCGCTGCCCGCAAGGGCGATCGACTGCATTTCCGCAAAACAATCCGGCGCAGCCTGGCGACAGGGGGCGAACCCATCCGACTCATCAAGCGCAAACGCCCTGATCGTAGCCGAAAAATCGTAGCGCTATGCGATGTTTCCGGCTCTATGACCGTCTATGCGCAAGTATTCCTGGCCTTTTTGGCCGGCCTGATGCGCGGTGATCCAACCGCCGACGCATACCTGTTTCACACACGCCTCGTGCGGATAACCGAGGCTTTACGCGATAAGGACACGATGCGCGCCATCGGACGGATGTCCTTGATGGCGGATGGGTTCGGCGGAGGTTCCAAAATCGGGGAAAGCCTGGATCGATTTGCATCTACCTACGCGCGCCGGCTTGTCGATGGGCGTTCAGTCGTGATGATCCTCTCGGACGGCTATGACACCTCTTCCCCTGACCACATTGACGCGGCGCTGACCAAGCTGCGCAAACGCGGCTGCCGCATTCTTTGGCTGAACCCGCTCAAAGGCTGGCGCGACTATGCGCCCGTCGCAGCGGGCATGACGGCAGCCTTGCCTCATTTGGACCTCTTTTCCGCCGCCAACACGCTGGCGGACCTCGCCGCGCTGGAGAAGGAGTTGGTATCGCTATGACCCCCGCTGAGTTGTTTTCATCTGACCTGGCAGAAACAGCCCAATCCCTGCGCGCCAAGGAACAACCTTTTGCCTTTGCAACAATCGTGCGCACTGCCGGAACCACCGCGGCGAAACCCGGCGCAAAGGCAATCATTGGTGCGGATGGCACCATATTGCACGGGTTTCTTGGTGGCGGCTGCACCCGTGGTGCTGTGAGGCGAGCCACCTTGGAAGCCCTCGAAACCGGCGCACCCAAGCTTGTGTCGGTCGCGCCGGAAGACTTTTTGAACGATATCGGCGTCAGTGCCGGAGCAATGGTGGAGGGCGTATTCTATGCGCGCAACGGTTGTCCCTCTCGTGGCACCATCGACATTTTTATTGAGCCCTGTCTTCCGATGCCAGAGTTGACAATACTCGGAAACTCGCCGGTCGCAGAGGCTTTGGCACAAATCGCACCACATTTTCACTGGTCAATCTCACGTGCCGTGGATGAGGAGAATGCACTTGGAAAGATGAGTGCGATCGTCGTGGCGACGCAAGGGCAGGGTGATCTTGACGCCTTGCGCGACGCGCTTGCTTGTGAAGCAAACTATGTCGCCTTTGTGGGCAGTAAGAAGAAATTCGCGGCCCTGTCTGAAAAGCTCTCCGAAGCTGGTGTGCCCGAGGTCACACTCGCGATGGTTTCAGCCCCAGCTGGTTTGGACATTGGTGCTGTCACACCTGAAGAAATTGCGCTTTCCATCCTGGCGGAACTGATCACCGTGCGCAGGAATTCCGTAGAAAGGAACCCAAATGCGTAAACTTTTCAAAATCTTAACTCGTGGTTTCAAGCCATCTACAGAGCAGGCTGAGGTGCTTGCCACGATTAAATACCCCTGTTGCTGAACAAAGAAAGGAACCGCCATGGAACTGGCCGACGAAATTATCATCGATGCCCCTAGGGATGTGGTTTACGCAGCTTTGAACGACCCCGAGATACTTAAACGTTGTATTCCCGGGTGCGAAGAACTGATCAAGAAATCCGACACCGAACTTGAAGCCAAAGTTGTACTCAAAGTTGGCCCCGTGAAAGCGAAATTCAGCGGAGATGTGGTGCTCAAAACCGATGGCGCGCCAGAGACGTTTTCGCTGGATGGCCAGGGCAATGGTGGCCCGGCTGGACATGCAAAAGGCGGAGCCGACGTCACACTGACTGAAAATGGGTCTCAGACCATTCTGCGCTACGAAGCCAAGGCCGTGATCGGCGGCAAGCTGGCGCAACTTGGGAGCCGTCTTATCCAGAGCACAGCAAAGAAACTCGCCGCCAAATTCTTCAAGTCCTTTGCAGACGTCATGTCGGAAGAACCCGTTTCTTGATCCACACATCCTGAACACCGGGTTGATGTCCTTGGCCATGCAGATGGCCTGCTAAACGCTGGTAAGCAGTTTGTTCTGATCACATCGATCAGTATCAAGGGCTGAGCGGCGCGCG
Source organism: Ruegeria sp. H8 (assembly GCF_056532905.1). Classification (NCBI taxonomy): domain Bacteria; kingdom Pseudomonadati; phylum Pseudomonadota; class Alphaproteobacteria; order Rhodobacterales; family Roseobacteraceae; genus Ruegeria; species Ruegeria sp. H8. Next base: position 52,685 of record NZ_JBQFNY010000009.1, read on the forward strand.
AAGTAGGTTCGCTCGCCGTTGTCTCTTCAAGCGGGAGGATGGTCGGCTATATCTCCAATGGCTGCATTGACCGGGACATCCGACTACAGGTGGTCTCGGTGCTTGAAACGGGCGGCACGGCCAAAAAAGGATCCGATACGTTGAAGGCTCTTCTTTCTTTGCTCTCAAGCTTCTATGCGGGAAGTCTTTGCAGCTGTTTCTGAATGCAAGTCCAGAACCAAAGAACATTCATACTGCCTAAAAAAGTCCGCATAGCGGCCGCCGGGACAGCTGATCAAAAGTCAATCTCCACACCCGGCAGATTCAGCTCTTTCATCATGTCACGCAGTTCCTGCCGGGCTGCGATGTTCGAGATGTTCAGCTGTTTGACCCCGATATCCTTGAGGTCCAACAGTGTCAGGCCACGCGGGAACAGCTCGCGGAAGATAACCCGCTCGGAAAAGCCCGAGGCGACGCGGAAGCCGATGCGCTGGGACAGCATTTCGATCGCGCGCTGCATCTTTTCCTTGTTGACCATCCGCTGCGTACCGACCCGGTTGCGGACAACGACCCAGTCGATCGGTTTCAGCCCCGCCTGTGCCCGCAGTTGACGGGCGTTCCAGACCATTTCGGAATAGACGGACGGGCCAAGGATTTTTTCGCCCTTCGAGTCGATCCGCGCCAAAAGGTCAAAGTCAATGAAACTGTCGTTCAACGGGGTGATCAGCGTGTCGGCCAGCGAATGCGCCACCTGACTCAGACGGGTGTGAGAACCCGGGCAGTCGATCAGAATAAAGTCGCTGTCGCTTTCCAGCTGGGATACGGCAGCAGACAGGCGATGGTCATAGATGTTCTCGCCCGGTTTCAACGTTGCGGCATCGATCTCGGGCAGGTCGTGATGGCGCGGGCTGGGCAGGGTCAGGTCCGAGCTTTTGAGGAAATTGTTGCGGTTCTCGAAGTATCGTCCCAGACTGCGCTGACGCAGGTCCAGATCCAACGTGCTGACCTTGTGTCCCAATCGGGCCAGCGCGGTCGCCACATGCATCGACACGGTCGATTTGCCTGCGCCACCCTTTTCGTTCCCGACCACAATGATATGTGCCATGCTTGTATTCCCAAGTCCCGCCGTGCTTCACTACACGTTGTTGTCAGCCACTATATGTTGTGTCGGCGGCGAAGGAAAGAACCTCAAGCGGCGCTTTCGGGCAATATCAGACTCTATTCGGGAAAACCTAACGCTGCGCACGAGTTACACAGAGCGCTTGCCATTGCAATGGCACTGATTCACTGTCGACAAACGGTTTCAGCAAGGAGATTTTTGCTTGGAGCACCTGTTCCTGAACGTTTTGAACGTGGTTCTGCCCGTCCTGATCTGCGCTGGAATTGGCTATGTTCTTGCCGTGATTCAGGCGCCTTTCGACAACAAGGTCATTGGTGGGATCGTTTCAAAAGTAGGCTATCCGACATTGATCATTTCTCATCTGTCGAACACCAAACTGGCCGTGGGCACGTTTCTTGACATGATGACGGCCGCTGCCCTTGCGGTGGCCGGTTTCGGGGTGTTGGGGTATGTCGTGCTAAAGGTTCTTCGCTTGCCGGTGAGGGCATTTCTGACGCCGTTGATGCACGGCAATGTCGGCAACATCGGCCTGCCAATCACTTTGCTGGCGCTGGGCGACGCAGGTATGGCCTATACAATGGCGTTCGTGGTGGTTGTGCTGATCAGCATCTTTACCGTCGGCATGTGGATCCCGGCCGGAGAATTCTCGCCCAGGAAACTGGCGACGTCCCCGATTATCTACGCCGTGGGCCTCGCCCTGATCCTGATGGCAACGGGGCAAAGCCTGCCGCAACCGGTCGCAAAGTCCTTTGACATCTTGGGTGGATTGTCGATCCCGCTCATGCTGCTGACCCTGGGGCATACGCTCGCGACGCTGCGTGTGAAAAGCCTGGGTCGCGCGGTTCTGCTGACGGCCCTGCATCTGGCGATGGCGGTTGCAATTGCCAGTGTTCTGATCTGGTTGTTTGGGTTCACGGGAACCGAGCGGGGTGCGCTGATCCTGTGTTGCCTGATGCCTTCTTCCGTGGCGACCTATCTGTTTATCGACCAGCATGTTCCGGAATACGGGCCGGATGTGGCGGGGTTCATTCTTGTTTCGACGCTCAGCACTGTACTGGTGCTGCCCGTTGCGCTGTCTTACTGGATTTGACGCAACCCTATGCGCAGGACCAGAAATCGTTAAACTGATGATGTTTGTATTCAAAATTCTTGGTCAGTGGGTGTTTTATGGGCGACGAGAGCTCGGTCAGTGTATCTCCGCAGTCCCGCGCCCGTGTGGTGCTGGCCATGACGGCCATCTGCATGATGGTCGTGGGGTTCAACACAACTGCTGTGACCACCATATTGCCCAATCTCAGGGCCGAGTTCGATTTGACCCCGTCAGGTTTGCAATGGGTGATGGCCACGTATTCCGTGACCAGCGCCACGCTTGTCTGCATCGTCAGCCGGCTGGGTGACATTACCGGCAAGATGGGCGTGTTCTTTTTTGGCATGATCGTCTTTGCAATCGGGTCTGCCTTTGCCCTGTTGGCGCAGGACGGGGCGATGCTGCTTATCGGGCGCGGCGCGCAAGGCGCGGGCGCGGCTGCTTTGTTCGGCACGTCCCTGTCACTGTTGACGGCGGCCACGCCCGAAGAGCAGCGCGCCAGCGTTACCGGCGTCTGGGGGGCGATTGTCGGTCTGGCGATCGGTGTCGGGCCCATCGTCGGTGGCGCTTTCGGCCATTATGTCAGCTGGCGCGCCGTCTTTGCAGCCGACCTGATTCTGCTGGCGGTGGCCTTCGCCATCGGGCTGCATGTCAGCAAACGGAAATACGTTCCCGATACCCGTCTTGCCGGGGCAAAGTTCGATTATGCGGGGGCCGTTGCCATTCTGTTTTTCCTCGGGCCATTGTCCTTTGCGCTCAGCAACGGAGAAAGCGGCGGGTGGACTTCGCCTTTGACACTGGTGCCGCTGGTCGTGGCGGCCGTGTCGACAATTGCCCTTGTCATCGTATCCCGCCGCAGCGACGATCCTTTGATCGAGCTTCGGTACTTTCGCCATCCGCGTTATCTGATGGCCGCGGCGGGAATGTTCTTTACTGGCTTCACGCTGTTCTGCTTCTTCGTCTATTTCAATACATTCGTCCAATCGCCCGATGCCTTTGGGTATTCGTCCATCGATGCGGGTCTGGCGATCATGCCGCTCAGCCTCAGCATGTTTGCGATCTCGGTCACCGCACCCCGCTTTCTTGCCCCCTACAGCTTTCAATGGCCGATCGCCATTGGCCTGGGGGCGATGGCCTGCGGGTTCCTGCTGCTGATGACAACAACGAACACAACGCAGTTTTCCGAAATCTGGTGGAAGCTGCTGATCGTCGGTGTCGGGTTGGGCATCTGCTTTTCGCTGTTGCCACGCCTAGGCCTGCGCCTACTGCCCGAGCAGCATGTGGGGCAGGGTTCGGGGGTCATCAACGCCTGTCTCTATTTCGGCGCAACCCTTGGTGCCGTGGTGGGCGGTCTGGCCGAAGCGATCACCAGACGCCGAGGTCTGTCCGAGGTGATCGACGCGCTGCCTGCCGGGTCAACCCAGCGCGCGGATCTGGCCCATGCGCTGGCACATGGAACGCCGAACCAGATACAGCAATTGATCTCGGGGATGGATCCGTCTGCGGGAGATGCATTGGCGAAGGCCCTGCGGGATGTGCAGGACAACGCCTTTGACAATGCCATGTTGGTTGCCGCGATTGCGGCGCTGGCCGGAATGACGCTGGCGCTGATGTTGCTGCGCGGGCCGGTTCCCCCTGTACACAGTGCGGCGGAATTGACCCGCAATCCGCGACAACCAAGCCCCTAACCGCCGAGGTAAACCCCTTTCTGAGGGCGAAAAAAGACCTTCTGATCGTGTAGCTTGCCCAGAAGTTCGTGAATGCGCCGCAACGTGTCTTCCCGGTCTGACCTGCTGTCCTCTGGTTCATCCGAAACAGCATGTGACAACGAAGCGATCGAGTCGCGCAACGCCGTTTCAATCAGATCCATATCATCGACTGAAAGCTCGATCATGTCGTTGTACTGTGGCATGTCCGGGTCTCCGTGGAAGCTGAGGGTTGTTCACACGGAGTGTAACATCACTAGGTCTTTGCAAAAACGCATCATGTCCGGTTTCGCGTCCATAAGACACATGGAAGCTTCCAGAAAAAAGGCCGCCCCCAAGGGACGGCCTTTCGAAATCGAAACAAGTCAGACTTAGAAGCCCAGACCTTCGTATTTCTTTTTGAACTTCGACACGCGGCCGCCGGCGTCCATCAGGCGCGACGAACCACCAGTCCATGCAGGGTGCACGGAGGGGTCGATTTCCAGAGCCAGCTGGTCGCCTTCGGCGCCCCAGGTGGATTTCATCTGAACAACGGTGCCATCGGTCATTTTGACGTCGATGACGTGATAATCGGGATGGATGTCTTTTTTCATCTTTCCGTTCCTTACGCTTCGGCGCCAGCCTTGGGCTTGTAGTTCGTAACCTCTGCGATACGTGCGGATTTACCGCGGCGGGTGCGCAGATAGTACAGTTTGGCACGACGAACGCGGCCACGGCGGACAACGGTGATGCTGTCGATGTTGGTCGAATACAGCGGGAACACACGCTCCACGCCTTCGCCGAACGAAATCTTGCGAACGGTGAACGAACCGGCAATGCCATTGCCGTTGTTGCGCGCGATGCAGACGCCTTCGTAGTTCTGCACACGGGTGCGCGACCCTTCGGTCACCTTATAGCCGACACGTATGGTGTCACCGGCCTTGAAGTCGGGGATGTCTTTCCCCAGGGCGGCAATCTGTTCCGCCTCAAGCTGTGCGATAAGATCCATCGCAGGTACTCCTATATGCTCGTGGTTGGCCCACGAAGTTTGGGCACGGCCTGAGAGCTCTTGGTCTTCACCGGGTCCTGCATGCAGCCCGCCAGAGGTCAGATCGAATGTTCCTTTGGTCTGGTTTGATCTGACACATCCCCGCCGAAGAAAGCCGGGCTTTAAGCCGAAAATCAAACCAAAACACCGGAGTCGCAGAATGCGGCACCGGATTGCGGTCGTTTAAGGGTATTGAGTGCCGGGATCAAGAACAAATCGTATGGCGAAGCAGTGGGAATCCGCCTTTCGAAAATCCCACCGTTGCCACAGCGGTCAGATCAGGCATTCTGAAGGAAATTGAAAGAGCAGAAATTTCAGACAGGACCCCATGATGCGAATTGCACTTATGCTGACGATTGCAGCCGCTTTGCTTATGTCGTGCGGGCGCGGCGGCCCGAAACCGCAGGTCGTGGAACCCACGCCGGGTGTGGACAGGACAGCGCCGTCCGTAATCTATCCTGATTTTGGGGACGCCGATCCGCATGACTGGGAGGGCCGTCACCCCGGCTTGTATCCGATCCACGGGCTTGACGTCTCGCGCTGGCAGGGACCGATAGACTGGCGCACAGCCAAAGCTTCGGGCGTAAGCTTTGCGTTTCTGAAAGCAACCGAAGGCGGCGATGTGGCGGATCCATTATTCGACGACCACAGGCGCGGTGCTCAGGCAGCGGGCGTGCCGTGGGGGGCTTATCATTACTATTATTTCTGCCGATCGGCCCGGGAACAGGCACGTTGGTTCATTCAGAACGTCCCGAAAGGGGCAGATCTGCCGCATGTGCTTGACATGGAGTGGACGCCGCATTCCAAGACCTGCACGTTGCGGCCCGATGGCAGAACCGTCCGCGCCGAAGCGCAGCGCTTTCTGGACATTCTCGAACGCCATTATGGCCGGCGCCCCATCGTCTATACGACGGTGGATTTCTTTGCGGATACGGATATCGGGCGTTTGCCCAAAACCGAGTTCTGGTTGCGATCCGTCGCAGGCCATCCGCGTCAGGTCTATCCCCGCACGGTCTGGCGGTTTTGGCAATACACCGGCACCGGGCTGGTGCCGGGGGTTCAGGGCAGGGTGGACATCAACACGTTCAACGGAACCCCAGAAACTTGGGCCAGCTGGAAAGCGCGCCGCTAGTTTTGTGACGTTCCGTAGGTTTCGATAGTGCCGCCCCCGACCAGGTGGTCCAGCCGCCGTTCGCGTTCATCACCAAAGGCGTTGCGCACCCAGAACGATTCACCCGCGGTCAGTTCGCGCCGCTCGAAACCGCGTGCGCGCAGGCAGCGATCAACCTGATCGATTTCGCCCTGATGGCGCAGCTCGTCCTGAAATGGCGCGGTGACCGCAGGCCCGATGATGATGCCCCAAAGCAGGATATTGGTTGCATAACCGCCGATTACGGCGCTGTTGCCGCCCTCGTCAGCTTCCTGAGAGCAAGAGTCAACGGCAACCTTCGCAGAGTGCAGATTGTGACCGGCTTGCGTCGGAACGGACATCCCAAGCGGTTTGGTGGTACAGGCGGAGGCAACCAGTAACGTGCCAAGCAATAGCTTTTTCATAATGCCTTCTATTTTCACTTCTTGTTACCCAAAAAAACCAATGGGGCATGGAGGTGAATAAGTTCAGGTGCGTTCAGCTTCAAATGGCATTCTGACAAACATCGAAACTGAGGCATCCCGGCCACAACGAGCGGGTCTAGTCTTGGAATTCTGATCTGGCTTTGACGTATTCTGCCCAGATATCAGGACGCCGTTCGCGCGTGATGTCTTGTGCCATTTTATGCCGCCATTCCGCGATCCGGCCATGATGGCCCGACATCAGAACCTCGGGGATCGGGCGCCCTTTCCAATCTGCGGGGCGGGTATACTGGGGGTGCTCCAGCAAACCCGAGGCAAAGCTTTCTTCTTCGGTCGAAGCCTGATTTCCAAGCACTCCGGGAATCAGCCGTACCGTGGCATCGATCAGGGCTTGGGCCGCGATTTCGCCTCCGGTCATGACGAAATCACCCAACGACACCTCTTGCACGCCGTAATGTTCCAAAACGCGCTCGTCCACGCCTTCAAAACGACCGCACAGAAGGGTCATGCCGTCACAACGGGCAAGATTCTGCATCATGCGCTGGTCCATGCGACGCCCGCGCGGGCTGAGGTAGATCAGCGGCCAGTTCCCTTGAACGCCTGCCATCGCATGTTCGATCGCGTCACCCAGAACATCGGCCCGCAGAACCATGCCCGCGCCACCCCCGGCCGGGGTGTCATCAACGTTGCGATGTTTGCCTATTCCGAACTGTCGCAGATCCACTGTTTCCAGTTGCCAAAGCCCTTCCTGCAAGGCCTTACCTGTCAGGCTTTCGCCAAGAACACCAGGGAAGGCGGACGGGAACAAAGTGATGATCTTGGCTTTCCAGACCCCGTGCAGATCAGAGCTCGGAGCCATCAGCTCGCGTGGTTTCAGGGAAGGACGGATCGCCTTGCGGCCATGGGATCTGCTGGGTTTCTCTGTCATGTCTGGCGGGCCAGTTCGTTCTGTGCGGATTGAATCAGTGCTTTCTTCTGGGTGATCATGGCGGCGTCGTCCAGCGAGGATCGGTTCAGCGCCAGGATTTCCTGTAGCACATCGTCTGAATATGTTGGCGTGCCATGTGCAGGCCCGACAAGTTGTGACGAAAGCTCGGGTGGCAGGTTCAGAAATTCGGCCAAGGGCGCACCTGCACCAAGGCGGTGGTTCTGCAACGCCTCCATCCACTCTGTTCTGACCGTGACGGATGGCAACCGATTCCGGACGGCATCAGCGGTTTCCTGAAGCGATGGCAAATGGGCAAGGTCGGAGGAAAAGGCGTCCAAGTCCTGCACCATGCGTGATTTCTGCAAGTCGTGTGCCCACAGGCTCCGCAGCCATTGATCGCGGGCGCGCAAGGATATGTAGATCGTGATGTCGGTTTCATGACCCAGGAACCGACGCCGCACGACGCTGACGAGAGTTTCCGCCAGTTCCGGTGCGGCACCGTAACCTTCACGCTTGTTTCTGCTGGGGCGCAAGCCTGCGAAATTCTCTTCGCTCAGGATCAACCCCCGGCGTGCGCCGAAATCCAGATCGTCCAGAAACGCGTGCAGGTGGCTTCCAAAACCCGCCAATGTGGAATCCAGCCGGTAAAGCGAGTGACGCGTGGCGCTCTCGCTCAAGCCGCTGTTGCGCGTCTTGTAGGGCAGAACCAACGCGAAGCGTGGCCAGATCAGTTTCCGGTTTTCATGGAGGAAGGACTGTGCTGCGGTCATGCCTGTCTTGTGCAGGCCCAGATGCAGCAGGACCCGACGCATTATATCAGGCCTTCGGGCGGGTCGGCCACGATACGGCCTTGTTCCAGATCCACCGTGGGTACAACTTGCATCGTGAAAGGCAGCAAAACCGTGGTTTTCAACCCCGGCCCGTGCAATTCCAACAAGTCCGCGGCCCCGTGGTTCTGCACCGATTTGACCTTGCCCAGCAGGGTGCCTCCGGTGTCATAGACATCCAGCCCGATCAGATCGTTGTGGTAGAATTCATCATCGGGCAGCGACGGCAGCTGATCGCGCCTTGCGTAAAGGCGCAACCCATTCAGGGCATCCGCCTGTTCCTTGGTTTCAACGCCACCAAGGCGGGCCGCGAATCCGTTCTTGATGGTGCGCGTCAATACCACCGGATAACGCTCTTTGCCCGCTTCATCGGTCAGCGGCGAATAGGTCTCGATATCTTCGGGAACGGCGCAAAAGCTTTTCAGCCTCACCTCGCCTCGCACACCGTAAGCCCCCGCGATGCTGCCGACGCAGATCAGATCACTCATTGGCTGCCCCAGTCGTCAAACATATCCCGTTTCTCCATTCGCCAAGCCCGTTGCAGGCTTCGCGCTGGTTGTTGCGCTCGAAGAACACGCCAACAATAAAGGCGATCAACAGCAGAATGGGAAGTCGTATCAATCCGAACATAAGGCCTTACCGTGTTTCGATCGTCAGGCCTTGCGCCCGGGTTTCCCAGCCGATCTGTTCCAGTTCAGGTGTATCCGACATCTGTTCCGGCCGGCCGACACAGAAATAGCCGATCAGGCGCCAGGTTTCAGGAACATTCAGATCGCGCTTCATCTGGTCGGGATCCAGAATGGAAACCCAGCCCAGCCCCAGCCCTTCGACCCGAAGTGCAAGCCAGAACAAAGTGATCGCGGACACGACAGAGTAGCGCCGCATCTCGGGCATCGTGCCGGCGCCAAGTCCCAGCCCTTTTTCGGTGCTGTCGTCGCAGAAGACGGCCAGTTGCACGGGCGCTTCCTGCATCCCGGAAAGCTTCAGCCTGCTGTATAGCTGCGCCTTGTCCCCCGAGTAGCCCGCCAAAGCGTGGTCATTGGCGGTGCGAAAATTCTTCAGCGCTGCGGCCCTTGCCGCTTCGCTTTCGACGCGGATCACGCGCCAGGGTTCGCTGAGCCCCACTGAAGGGGCCAGTCGAAATGCGTCGAGGCAGCGCGTCAGCACTGCCTCGTCAATCGCGTCGGTGCAAAACCGGCGCACATCCCGCCGGAGCCGCAACAACAGGTCGAACTGCGTGCGAAAATCGTCTGTAAAGGGGTGATCCCGCACGCGTGCGCCTGCTTATTCTTCTGCTGCAGCTTCTTCTGCCGGAGCAGCAGCGGCTTCGGCTGCTTCAGCGGCCTTGGCGGCTTTCTCTTCGGCGCGCTCCTGGGCTTTCTTGCCCGGAGTTCCCTTGTTGGGGTTGTTGCGCTCGGCTTTGTCACGGGCACCGGCCGCTTCCAGCATACGTGCGATACGGTCGGTGGGCTGTGCGCCCTGATCCAGCCAGTACTGGATGCGCTCCATGTTCATTTTCACGCGCTCTTCGCTGTCTTTCGGCAGCAGCGGGTTGTAGGTACCCAGTTTCTCGATGAAACGGCCATCGCGCGGCATACGGCTGTCAGCCGCAACGATGCGATAGAAAGGACGTTTTTTCGAGCCGCCGCGGGCGAGACGAATTTTCATTGCCATGGTGGTATCTCCTTTGAATGGCGTTACTGGGATTTCCCAGTCAATTCTGGTGTTTCTTGTGGTGTCGGATGACTTCCTGAATGATGAAATTCAGGAAAGCCTTGGCGAAATCGGGGTCCAGGTCGGCCTCATTCGCCAGGTCTTCTAACCGTGCGATCTGCGCAGCTTCGCGCGAGGGATCGGACGGGGGAAGGTCGTGTTCGGCCTTGAGCTTGCCAACGGCCTGCGTGTGCTTGAACCGCTCGCCAAGCGTATAGACGAGGATCGCGTCCAGCCTGTCGATGCTTTCGCGATGCTCTTTCAACAGCGTGGCAGCCTGTGTCACGGGGTTGGTCATTGGCCGGTCCTTTCGGTGGTCAAGTCAATCTGCGGATGGCGCCAGATCTGAGCGTGCTTGCCCAAAAGCTCGGCTCTCTCAATCTCCAGCGTTGCGCCGAGGCGTTCGGCCAAAGCGCGCGAGCGGTCATTGGCATGGGCGATGTAGGAAATCACACCGTTAAGGCCCTGATGCCGGGCGGCATAGTCGCGTGCAGCCGCTGCGGCCTCAAAGCCCAGACCTTTGCCTTCGGCCTCTGCCATCAGCGTCCAGCCCAGCTCGGGCTCCGCCCAGCCGGGTACGTAGATCATGCCTGCCCATCCCACGAATGCGCCGCTGGCCTTTTCAGTCAGATGCCACAGACCATAACCGCGCAGCGCCCAATGACCCAATCTGTTCGAAAGAGAGCTCCAGCTTCCAAGCGCGTCCTTGGGACCACCAACCATATGGCTGCGCTGGGTCGCGAAGAATGCGGTCATTGCGGGCAGATCGTCCAGATGCGGCGCGCGCAGGATCAGGTGTTCGGTTTCAATGGTGGGAATGGTGAAAGAGGTCATGCGTATGCCTCCATTCCGCCATTCACCAGATCCGAGGGCGCCGGGTGCCGCCAGATTTCGGATTTTCCGAACTTGGGGTGGTCATAGTGATACTCGAACTGCGCGCCCAGACGCTTGGCCACGGCCTTGCTGGCGTGATTGTCCAGATCGATCAGTGAGATCGCGGTTTCCCAGCCCAATACATCATAGGCGTAGGCACGTGCAGTCAGCGCGGCCTCGGTCGCATAGCCCTTGCCGGTGGCGTGGTTCAACAGGGTCCAGCCAACTTCGGGTTCCGGCCAGCCTTCGGGAAACCAAAGCCCGATCCGCCCGACATAGGTGCCGGTGTCTTTTTCATCGACGCTCCAGTACCCATAGCCGCGCAAGGCCCAGTGCCCCAGCAGCGAGGCGAGCACCCGCCAAACCTCATCCCTGCGCAGAGGGCCGCCGACGAACTCGGCCGCATCGCTTGCAAAGAAGGCGGTGTCTGCATCGACGTCGGCCTCGGACGGCGCGCGCAGGATCAGGCGTTCGGTTTCCAGCGTCGGGATCGGCATCGCGAATGTCATGCCTGCACCTCGCGGTAGCGCCAGACATGCTGGGTTGGCCCAAAGGCGCTTTCTGCATCGGCATCACGCGCTGCGCCCAGTCGTTGGGCAAGCGCGTTCGAACGGGTGTTGGATTGCGAAACATAGCTTACGAACTGCCCCGATCCCAGCAGGTCAAATCCGAAATCACGCACGGCGGCGCAAGCTTCGGTGGCATAGCCCTGCATCCGGTGTTCAGCGCCGAACATATAGCCAAGTTCCGGTTCGTGATCGTCCCATTCCAAACCCAGAACGACGAAGCCAATTGCCCGATCATCACCCTTGAGCGTGACCGTGAACAGGCCGTGACCATGCAGAAGCCAGCCCGCGGTATAATAGGAAAACTCAGTCCACGCGGCTTGCGGGGTGTCACCAAAGCTGTCCTTGCAGATCGACGTCCACACCGGCAGGTCTTCCAGTGTGGGCACGCGCAGTACCAGCCGCCGGGTCTGAATGACCGGCAGGGCTGCGCGATATTGCGCGGCTGCCATCGCCGCCTTTCCGGACGGGGGCTGGGTACAGCGTGCGGGGGTCACTTTTTCTTTCCGAACCCGCTCAGGCCCGGTGGCAGACCCATCCCGCCGCCCAGACCGGGCATCTTGCCGCCCATGGCCTTGGCCGCCTGTTCCAGCGCCTTGGGATCCATGCCTGCGGCCATCTCCTCGGGACTGGGGCCGCCTTTGCCGAACATGCCTTTCATGGCCTGTTTCAGCATCTTGCCTTTGCCCATCTTGCCCATCTTCTTCATCATGTCCGACATCTGCCGGTGCATCTTGAGCAGCTTGTTGAGGTCGCTGACCTCCATCCCGGACCCCGCCGCGATGCGTTTCTTGCGGCTGGCCTGAAGGATCTGCGGGTTGGCGCGTTCGCGCTTGGTCATCGACTGGATCATGGCGATCTGCTGGCGCAGGATCCTGTCGTCCAGACCGGCCTGATCCATCTGCTTGGCCATCTTGCCCATGCCCGGCATCATGCCCATCATGCCCTGCATGCCGCCCATCTGGATCATCTGTTCCAGCTGCATTTTCAGGTCGTTCATGTTGAACTGACCCTTGACCATGCGCTTCATCATGCGCTCGGTCTGTTCCATCTCCATCGTTTCCTGGGCCTTTTCGACCAGGGCAACGATGTCACCCATGCCCAGAATCCGACCGGCGATCCGGTCCGGCTCGAATGTTTCCAGCGCGTCCATCTTCTCGCCCAGACCGACAAAGCGGATCGGCTTGCCGGTGACCGCGCGCATCGACAGGGCCGCACCGCCGCGCCCGTCGCCGTCCATCCGCGTCAGAACCACGCCCGAGATGCCGACCTTGGCGTCGAACTCCTCGGCCACCTCGACGGCGACCTGACCGGTCAGGCCGTCGACCACCAGCAGCGTCTCGCGCGGGTCAACGGCGTTGCGGACCTGTTCGACCTCATCCATCAGGACTTCGTCGATGTGCAGACGACCCGCGGTGTCGAGCATGTACACGTCGTAACCACCCAGCGTCGCCTGCTGTTTGGCGCGCTTGGCAATATCGACAGGTTTCTGGCCGGGAACGATCGGCAGCGTATCGACGCCGACCTGCGTGCCCAGAACGGCCAACTGATCCATCGCCGCCGGGCGGTAGACGTCCAGCGAGGCCATCAGGACCTTCTTGCCCTCTTTCTCTTTCAGACGTTTCGCCAGCTTGCCGGTGGTCGTCGTCTTACCCGAACCCTGCAAGCCGACCATCAGGATCGGCGCGGGCGGGTTGTCGATCTTCAGCGCACCGGGGTCTTCCTCGCCACGCAGGGTGTCAACCAAAGCGTCATGCACGATCTTGACGACCTGCTGGCCGGGGGTGATCGACTTGGTGACCGCCTGACCGGTGGCCTGGCTTTGAACTTTCTTGACGAATTCCCTTGCAACCGGCAGCGAGACGTCGGCCTCAAGCAGGGCAACGCGGACCTCACGCAGGGCGGTTTTGACGTCTTCTTCAGACAGGGCACCCTGTTTGGTCAACCGGTCGAAGACGCCAGAGAGGCGTTCGGATAGATTTTCAAACATGCCTGCGGCCTCCTTAGCCGGTTCTGATTTGGCGCCCCTTAGATAAGGGCAGACGGGTCAATGCGCAAACGCCCCCACGGGCGAAACTCGCTGGTGGGGGGCGATCCCTGAACGACTCAAGGGACCGGAAGATCGAAAGGCTTCCGGATGTTGGGGCGTCATCTACGCCTCTGGGCCGTGCGAGTCAAGATAAGCTATGTGAGTGTCACATTGGGGGCTATTCTGCGTGAATGCAGCTGAGGGAGGGGGCAATGAAGAATGGTCTGCCGCGAAAGACGACCGACTATGTCGGCGAGGTCACCAACACCGATATCTGGTCCGGATTCGAGATCCGGCCCAGCGATGTCTTTGTGTGCACACCGCCCAAATGCGGCACCACTTGGACGCAAACACTGGTGCGTATGCTCATCACCGAAACGGCCGACCCCGGCGTGTACGACAACAGGGTCTCACCGTGGCTTGATTGCAGTTTTCGCGATCGGGTCGCGCAGGCGGATGAACTGAACGCGCAAAGCCATCGGCGCTGTATCAAAACACATACCCCGCTTGATGGCATCGCATTCTCGCCAAATGCGCAATATCTGGTTGTTCACCGCCATCCGGTTGACGTTCATTTTTCGATGCGCCGCCATGTCGAGAATATGAAACATGACTGGCTTGATTACCTGTTCCCCGACGATCAGTCGGAAGCTTTCGACATGTTTTTGAACCGGCCCGCGTCGTCCAAGGGCACAGATGACCTGACCCTCAGATCGATCATTCATCACTTCCATTCCTTTTGGATGTATCGCGACCTGCCCAACATCCATTTTCTGCACTATGCCGAGCTCAGCCGGGATCTTCCGGGACAGGTCGCGCGGCTTGCACGGATCATGGACATCGAAATTGACCCGGACCTGGTCAAGGACATAGCCGAGGCCGGCAGTTTCGGATCGATGAAAAACAATGCCATACGTCTGGAGCAAACCCCCGGATTCACCAGCGGGTTTCACGACTTTGCGCAGTTCTTCTCTTCGGGCACAAGCAACAAGTGGGAAGGCAAGCTGACCGAGCAGGACATGGCGCGATATGACGCCTGCATGTCCCGGCTGGTCTCAGCCGAAGAACGATTGTGGCTGGAACGCGGCCTGGCCTCTTAATTCGTCCCGACTGCGCGACGGTCTTGGCCGGGCTTAGATGGAAGCCAGTCATTCACCGCCTCGGCCAACCGGTGAGAGCCGGAGCCGCTGGAAAACGCTTCGACAATGGGATGGCGACCCGCGCTCATGCCTTTCTCAAGAACAAGGACCGGGCGATACAGCGTCGAGGTGCCGTTTTTGCCACGGGATGTCGTGCTTTCGATTTCTGCGTGGGACAGGTTGGACAGTTTGTGTTCGACCGCTTCATAACCAAAAACCGATTGGCGGCGGATCAGGATACTGTCTTTGTGCCGATCCAGAATGATCTGAACCCGTCTTACGAAAGCGCAAAACGCACCAAACCCAAGACCACCTCCTCCAAGGGCGAAGATCAGGCCGAACCAGATGCCTTCGCCGCCCGTGCTCATCAGAAAGATACCGGGGCCGACAAAGGCCAGAATGAAAATGACCAGCGTGATACCGATGAACCAGGGCGTATTGGCGATAATCAGTTGGTTCGGGGTGTCTCGGGTCACTTTCATGGCGGTACGCTAGCACCGTTCCAACACCCTGTTCCAGTTTGTTTCATCACCGTCTTGCGTGAAATCAGGCTGAAACGCGCAGGGCCAGGGCAGCGCCGTCCTTGATCTCGGGCAGTGTGGTTGGCGGGGTCGAGGCCAGGTTTGGCAAGCCAGACACTGACTGCGCCTGTGATGCGACGATCATTCGGGCGGGCATTAACCGGGCAATTGTATGTCTCGCGCTTGAATTCCAAGTTTTGTTGCGCAATGAGCAATCCAAAAAAGCGAGGGCTTCATGGACGCTTCATCCACCTATCAGGACACTTTGCCGCTGAGTTCGGACGCATTGCTTGCGCAGATGGAAGATTGGGGGCTGACCTATCGCCTGCATACCCATGTGCCATTGCGTACGGTCGAGGATGCAAAGGTGGTCGAAGACCAGTTCATGACACCCGGAGAGAACGCGCTGAGGGTCAAGAACCTGTATCTGCGCGACAAGAAAAAGCGCAACTATCTGGTGACCTTGGAACAAAGCCGCGAGATTGATCTCAAGGCTTTGGGGGCCGAGTTGGGCATAGGCAACCTGTCCTTCGGCTCGGCGGACCGGCTGTTTCAGAATCTCGGCATACGCCCCGGCGCGGTCAGTCCGCTGGCGATGATCAACGGTGTTCAGAATGATGTCAGGTTCTTCATGGATGCGGCGGCACAGCAGGCCGAGGTGATTTACATGCACCCCCTTGTCAACGACCGTACCGTGGCCCTGACGCGGGCCGACATGATGGCCTTTTTCGAGCGCATCGGCTGCGCGGTCACGTGGTTGCCCTGATTACGTCAGCGCCTCATTCAATGCGGCTGCAACATGCGCGGCTGACGGGTTGACGAACAAATGCCCGTCAGCTTCGAACACCGGATCGTCCAGGTGGTTGGGAAAAGCCAGTGGAAGCTCGGTACAGGCCAGCAGGATCGCTGTTCCGGGGCTGGCGTGCTTGTCGCAAAACGCCAGCAACCGGTCGCGGGCCATGTCAGACGCACCACCGTAGAAATCACTGTCGATCATGGCCTGCATCTGGGAAATCTCGGGTTCGGGCAACCGTTCATTCGCGGCAATGCCTTCGGCGGCCAGTCGATCCGCATAGTTGGTGGCCTGCATCGTCACGGTTGTTCCCAGGACCAGAGCCCGTGATGCGCCGGTACCTGCCGTCGCCTCGGCGGTTGCGTCAAAGATGCTGAGGATCGGCATCGAGACACCCTTCCGTATCGCGTGAAGCCGAGCATGGGGGGTGTTGGACGCGATAATGCCAAAATCGCACCCGGCGCGTTCGAGAGTCAGCAGGGCGTCGCGGAACACCGCGTCAAAATCCGCCCAGCTTGCATCATCACCGGCGACACCGCGCAGGGCGCGCGTTCTGGCCTGCGTTACGGATTCGATGGTCATCGGTGGGATCGGCAAAGGCGAACCATGGCCGTGTTCCGCGTGATAACGCCCTGCCCCTTCGGCAATCGCCCGGTAATAATCGACGGTCGAGGCCCAGCCCACACCGCCCAGAATGCCGATTTTCTTCATGTGGCCCATCCAGTCTGCCCGTTTGCTATCAGGCAGACTGGACGTTTCCGCGCTTATTGGCCAGAGGCGATCAGGCCGCAAGCTCCGAAACCGCCTTGTGGGCACTTTCCAGCGCCGCATCCGGGTTCACGGCCATCTGATCCGCGGCGATGACGTCGACGTCATGAATGCCGATGAAACCCAGAACGTGGCGCGCGTAATTGGTGGCGAAATCAGCTTCGGATCCGACAGGAACGCCGCCCGATGCGATGGCCAGAATGGCACGTTTCCCTTCCAGCAGGCCTTTGGGGCCGTTTTCCGTGTAGGAAAAGGTCAGGCCCGCGCGCGCCACGAGGTCGACCCAGGCCTTGAATGCGGCAGGCACCGAAAAGTTGTAGATCGGCAGGCCGATGACGATGGTGTCGGCCTCTTGCAGTTCGGAGACCAGTTCGTCCGACAGGGCCAGCCGGTCGCGCTGTAGATCGTCGCGCTGGTCGGCGGGGGTGAAATTGGCGGCGATCCAGTCTTCTGTCAGCAGGGGCAGGGGGGTGGCCAGATCGCGGCGGATGATACGGTCTGCGCCCAGTTGCTTGACCACACGGTCAGACAGATCGCGCGTGGTCGAGTTCACGCGGCGGGCGGATGAGTCGATGTGAAGGATCGTTTTGGTCATTGTTTTGGTCCTTTCGGTCAGGGGAATCTTGTCCTGCGCCCAATATGATTGTTGCGTTGATGAACAAAACTCGGATACATCAACAGTTATTGTTGGAAATTGCACAGTGACGACATTGCCATGGATAATTGGGATGAAGTGAGAACCGCCTATCAGGTGGCGCGCATGGGGACGGTCAGCGGCGCGGCAGAGGTTCTGGGCGTTCACCACGCCACCGTGATCCGCCACATAGATGCGATCGAGGCGCGATTGGGTGTCAAACTATTCCAGCGCCATGCCCGTGGGTATACGCCGACCGAAGCAGGCGACGATCTGTTGCGCGTGGCACAGGCGACCGAAGATCAGTTCAACCAGCTTGTGGGCCGGATGAAGGGACGTGGAGACGATGTCTCGGGTGAATTGGTCGTGACATCCCTGGGGTCGCTTGCCCCGTTGGTGGTGCCGACGCTCACCGCGTTTCAAAAAATGCATCCGGACCTGATCGTGCGATACCTGACAGGCGATCGGCTGTTCCGGTTGGAATACGGTGAGGCGCATGTGGCGATCCGCGCCGGATCGGCCCCCGATCAACCCGACAATGTCGTCCAGCCTTTCCGACAAGAGGAAGTTGGTCTTTATGCCAGCGCCTCGTACATCGAACGGTTCGGCAAGCCATCCGGAATCGAAGATTTTGCACGCCATCACTTCGTCAGTTCCGATGATGAAACCAGCCGCGCGCCGTTCACACGCTGGCTGCGCGCGACGGTACCCGCCGATCGCATCACCTTCCGCTGTACCAACAACTTCTGCATGCGCGAGGCGGTTCTGGCCGGTGCCGGCATCGGTTTCATGGCCCGTTGGGAGGCCGCCCGCCACGACAATCTGGTCGAGGTGATTGATCCGCTGCCGGAATGGTTCGGCAATCTGTGGCTGGTGACCCACGTGGATTTGCACCGCACCACAAAGGTACAGGCGTTCCTGAGCTTTTTGAAAGAAGAAGCCAAAGGCTGGCAGCCATGAGCCCGCAGATGCGTGGCCATCTGGCCATGCTTGTCTTTTCAGCCCTTGTGGCAGGCAGCTTTTCGCTGGGGTCCATGATCGCCAACGAAATCGCGCCAGCCGCCCTGAATGCGGTTCGCTTTGCGATTGCTGCTGCCGTGATTGGTTTGGCCGCACTGGCGACAACCGGCCTGCCGCGCAGCGCCGCGCAGGCCCCTTGGCGCTATCTGGTGCTTGGGGCTTTGTTCGCCACCTATTTCGTCCTGATGTTCTATGGGTTGCAAACCGCCCCACCTGTCAGTGCGGCAGCGGTGTTCACCCTGACACCAGTTGTCTCTGCCATGGCGGGGTGGGTCTTGTTGCGCCAAATCACGACTCCGCGCATGGCGCTGGCCTTGACCATTGGCGCCGTGGGGGCGCTTTGGGTGATTTTCCGGGCCGATTGGCAAATGTTCCGCGCCTTTGAAATCGGTGGCGGCGAAATCATCTATTTCTGGGGCTGCGTCGCCCATGCGATCTATACGCCCATGATCCGCAAGCTGAACCGAGGAGAGCCCGCCGTGGTATTCACCTTCGGAACGCTGGTCGCCGGGTGTCTGTTGTTGGTCGCGTTCGGCTGGTCGGACCTGATGGCAACCGATTGGGCCGGGCTTCCCGCTATTGTCTGGATCGGTCTGTTCTATATTTCGTTCTTTGCAACGGCAGCCAGCTTCGTGCTGGTGCAGTTTTCTTCCTTGCGGCTGCCGTCGGCCAAGGTCATGGCCTATACCTACCTGGTTCCCAGCTGGGTCATTCTGTGGGAGATTGCACTGGGCAAAGGCGTGCCAACCGGTTTGATCCTGGGTGGTGTCGCGCTGACAATCATCGCCCTGCTGATGTTGTTGAAAGAGGAAGTCCCGCCCTCGGTGCCAGTGCGCCGCGCCATGGAATAAGCCACATCTTCGCTGGAAAAACCCGGCAGATCCAAGATGTATTCCAGCGGTGGAATTTGTTGAGCCAGATCAAGGCACCCCTGCGGGCCCTTCCATAACCTCTTTGGCAGGCAAATGGAGGAGATCATGTTCAAACATATCATGTTGCCGGTTGACCGGCATCTACCGCCCGAAGTTCGCAAAGCAGCCGATGTTGCCGGGCAGGTTGCAAAGTGGCAGGGCGCCAAAATCACTCTGGTCAGCGTCACCGGGGCCCATATGGGTGAATCCTCGGAAACCGAGGCCGAGATCGACAAGGAATTGGCGGGGTTCACCGAACAGTTGGCCGCAGAAAGTGGATCAGAAGTTTCGATGCGCAAAATCCACTCGGTTGACGTTGCCGCAGAGGTGGACAGCGATCTGACCCGCGCGGCCGAGGAGATCGGCGCAGATCTTGTCATTGTCGGCACCCACGCGCCCCGGATCACCGACTATATTTTTTCCAGCCACGCCGGTTATCTGGCGAAACACGCCAGCATGTCTGTTTTTGTGGTGCGCTAGGCCTCGCCCGACTTTGGCAGTTCAGCTTCCAGAAACCGTTCGAACGCGTCCAGATTGACGGGCTCGAATTGTCCGAACCCCTGCATCCAGACCGACGCGGCGCGCAAGGCGTCAGGTTCCAGCTTGCACCATTTTACCCGCCCGCGTTTTTCCTGACTGATCAGACCGGCCTTGGTCAGTATGACCAGGTGTTTGGAGATCGCCGCCAGCGACATCTCGAACGGTTCGGCCACATCCGTCACCGCCATGTCATCCTCCAGCAGCATCGCCAGAATGGCGCGGCGGGTGGGGTCGGCGAGGGCTGCAAAGACGGTGTCGAGATCGTTGGGCATGCGTCCGCTCAACCATAGCCGCTGGGATTGGTCAACCATTTGGTTGAATATGCGGATTCTGGGCTATGGCGGCACAGCGGTGGCCCTCGAAACCAATGACACGCCCCGGGGCTTCTGAAAAACATATCATTATCAATGATTTAGGCTGCGTCAATGAGGGCGTTCAAGGTCGTTGACTCTGCGCGCTTCGCGCCTTAGCACCATGCCCAAGATTGTACGAGGGAAACGCCCGTGACCGATGATGACCAAAAGCAGCGTATGGCGCAGCTTGAGGCCAAGATCGAAGCGGCGAAAAAGGCCAAAGCGCCAAAGCCTCGTGCGGATGCTGACGTGTCCGGGGGCGAGCTTGCCTGGCGGATGGTCATCGAAATGGTATCCGGTCTGGGGATCGGATTTGGCATCGGATACGGGCTGGACAGCCTGCTCGGGACGATCCCGATCTTTCTGGTGCTGTTCACATTGCTGGGCCTTGTCGCGGGCGTGAAGGTTATGCTCCGCAGCGCGAAAGAGGTTCAAGAGAAACAAACGGCGGCAACGGCTGCCGAGAAGGACGAGAGGGACTGAACGTGGCAACCGAGACCACCGCAGCAGAAGGCAGCAGCCTGGTATTCCACCCGATGGATCAGTTCATCGTCAAGCCGCTGTTCGGCGACGGTGCAGTAGGCATGTTCACGGTCACCAACGTGACCCTGTGGTTGTTCTTTGCGGTGCTGGCCATAATCGCTCTGCTGGTGCTGCCCACTTCGAAACGCGCCATCGTCCCGACCCGTATGCAGTCGGTGGCCGAGCTGGCCTATGGCTTCATCTACAAGATGCTGGAAGACATCTGCGGCAAGGAAGGCGTGAAATACTTCCCTTATGTCATGACCCTGTTCATGTTCATCGTCTGCGCAAACTTCCTGGGGCTGATCCCGACCTCGTTCACCACCACATCGCATTTTGCCGTGACCATCCCGCTGGCGCTGGCCGTGTTCCTGACCGTGACCGTGCTGGGTTTCGTGAAAAACGGCGCCGCATTCCTCGGTCTGTTCTGGGTCTCCAGCGCGCCTCTGGCGCTGCGCCCGATCCTGGCGATCATCGAGCTGATCTCGTACTTCGTGCGCCCGGTCAGCCACTCCATTCGTCTTGCCGGCAACGTCATGGCTGGCCACGCGGTTATCAAGGTTTTCGCAGGCTTCGCCGCGATTGCCGTGATCTCGCCGGTGTCGGTTCTGGCGATCACCGCTATGTATGGTCTTGAGGTCCTGGTGGCCTTCATTCAGGCCTACGTATTCACCATTCTGACCTGTGTTTATCTGAAAGATGCGCTGCATCCTTCACACTAAGGTCCGATACCCCAACATCGAAACTTCCAATTCGTAAGGAGATACATCATGGAAGGCGATCTCGCACACATCGGCGCAGGCCTGGCAGCAATCGGTTCCGGCGCAGCCGCAATCGGGGTGGGCAACGTAGCAGGCAACTTCCTGGCCGGCGCCCTTCGCAACCCTTCGGCGGCTGCTTCGCAGACCGCAACCCTCTTCATCGGTATCGCGTTCGCAGAAGCCCTGGGGATCTTCGCATTCCTGGTCTCGCTGCTGCTGATGTTCGCCGTATAATCTGCGGAACCTGATCCTTACGCGCAGGTGGGTCCAAGCCATAGCGGCCCACCTGTTGTAAAGACAAGTTTCCGACGGAGGATATCATGGCGACTGAACCCCTTACAAAAGAGGTAGCTGGCTCGTGCGTCGACTCCTATGGCTCTGCCATCGGGATGCCACAGCTCTGCTTCGATTGGTTCCCCAACCAGATTTTCTGGCTGGTCATTACGCTGGTCGTCATCTTTCTGGTCCTGTCCCGCGTGGCCCTGCCGCGCATCGCGGCAATCCTGGCTGAACGTCAGGGGACCATTACAAATGACCTGGCTGCGGCCGAAGATCTGAAGGCCAAGGCGGTCGAGGCCGAAGAGGCCTATAACAAGGCGCTGGCCGATGCCCGTGCCGAAGCGCAGCGTATCGCTGCCGAAGCTCGCGCAGGAATTCAGGCTGGACTGGATGACGCGATTGCCAAGGCGGATGCGGAAATCGCTGCCAAGGCGGCTGAATCGGAAAAGGCAATCGCCGAAATCCGTGCCGGTGCGCTGGAAAGCATTCAAGTGGTTGCCAAGGATACGGCGGCTGAACTGGTCACCGCACTGGGCGGCGAGGCAGATGCCAAAGTCATCGACAGTGCAGTAGACGCACAGACGAAAGGATAAGTGACATGCGGAACACTCTTGCCCTTATCCTGACCGTTGGTGCCGCCAGCCCCGCGCTGGCTGCAAGCGGCCCGTTCTTTTCGCTTGGCAATACCGACTTTGTCGTCCTTCTGGGCTTCATCGTCTTCATCGCGGTCCTGTTCTACTTCAAGGTCCCCGGTATGATCGGTGGCGCGCTGGACAAACGTGCCGAAGGCATCAAGTCCGAACTTGACGAAGCCCGTGCTCTGCATGAAGAAGCCCGCAGTTTGCTGGCCTCGTACGAGCGCAAGCAGCGTGAAGTTCAGGGGCAGGCCGATGCGATCGTCGCGGCAGCGAAGGAAGACGCGGCCTTGGCGGCAGAACAGGCGAAAGCTGACTTGGAAAAGTCGATCGAGCGTCGTCTGGCCGCAGCTCAGGACCAGATCGCTTCGGCCGAAGCGTCTGCACTGAAGGAAGTGCGTGATCAGGCCGTATCGGTTGCGGTTTCGGCGGCCAGCTCGGTTCTGGCAAAGCAAATGACCGCAGCGCAGGCCAACAAGCTGATCGATGCATCGATTGCAGACGTGGATGCCAAGCTGCACTGACGGGTGACCCCGACAGACACGTGATACAGACGACCCGAGAGCTTTTGGCTGTCGGGTCTTTTGTTTTTGTCGTGCTTCTGTTTCTGTTGTTTCAAACACTCCGAATCCTACGACCTGCCGGGGATCAGGTTGATGGGACCGCCCTGATGGGGGCGTGAAAACAACAGGGAAAGACAGGCGGTGTCAGGCAACGCAGTTTCGATGAATATTGTCGGCGTCGTCCGAAATGGCGGGTCAGCGCTGATCGACACGATCAACAGAATCGAAAACCTGTCTGCGCAGTTGCACCGGTTCACCGTCACCATTGCCACGAACGACAACACGGACGGTACGGATCAAGTGTTGTCCGACTATGCGGGTCAAAGCCGGTATGTTGATATCCTGCAGCTGGATGGTCTTGCGTCAGGATTGCCAAACCGGGTCGAGCGTATCACGGCGGCCAGAAATGCAGTTCTCAAAAAACTCGAGGATCAGGACACGGACCTGGAGTTGACGCTGGTGTTGGATCTGGATGGGCCGAATACCTGTCTGGATGCTCAGGCGGTTCTGACAGCAGCGCAGCGGGTCGCCCCGTTGTGGGAGGGTGTTTTCGCCAATCCCAAAGCTGCATATGACGATATCTACGCCCTGCGTTGTTCGGGTTGGTGTGATGAAGACGTGTGGCAACGCATTCAAAGCACGCGCAGGCCGCTGTTCGGGCGTCGCAAGTGGCGCCGGTCTGTCATGAAGTCCGCTGTTTTTGACCGCCAGTTTCACATTCCTGCCGATACGCCCCTGATCCCGGTCGACAGCGCATTCGGCGGTGCCGGGTTGTATAAATCCCGCGCGTTGCGAGGGTTGCGCTATTCTTGCCGGGACGAAAAAGGCCAACAGGTGTGCGAACATGTAATGCTGCACAAACGTCTGAGAGATCGCGGCGCAAGGCTGTTCATCGACCCGGCGCTGACGACACTGGCCGCGGAGGACCGTCTGGGAGAAGGCAGCGGCGCGCCGTTCCCCCGACATCTGCTGCCAGCCGCGTCAGGCGCTGCCTAGTCCCTGCCTTGCCCTGCCAAGTCTGCAAAATCCGAACCGCGCTCAGCCCCGCCCGGTTTCGTGTTGCAGCCTTTGTTGCGCAATAGCTTCGTTCCGATCGGCCTTTTGCTGGTCCGCCATGCAGCGTTCCACAAAATCCAAATGGCGTTCGATTGCATTTCGGGCGGCCAAGGGATCACGCTCTTGCAGCGCCGCATTGATGGCGCGGTGCTGATCCAGGATGGCCTCGCGGGTGGCGCGCTGACGGAACATGGTCTGACGGTTGTAGAACACCCCCTGCACCAGAAGGTCATACATCGAGCGCATCATGTGCAGCATCACCACATTGTGGCTGGCTTCGATGATGGCCATGTGGAACTCGGCGTCCAGCTGCGCCTCGTCATTCGCAGCGTTTCGGTTATGGGCCGCCTGCATCTTGTCAAAGATCGCCTGAACGACCTTCAGGTCGCTGTCCGACCCCAGGCGCGCGGCCCGTTCCGCCGCCAACCCTTCCATGTCACGGCGAAAGGACAGGTAATCGAATACGGCTTCCTCATGGCTGCCGAACAGACGGATCAGTGCCGGGGAAAAGGCAGAGCCCAGAACCTCGGCCACATAGATCCCGGATCCGGCCTTCGCGGTCAAAAGCCCCTGTTCCTGAAGGTCGGAAATGGCTTCTCGCAGGGAGGGGCGCGAAACGCCCATGCGCTCTGCCAACTCCCGCTCGGATGGCAGGCGCTCGCCGGGGCGCAGGATGCCTCGCAGGATCAAAAGCTCGATCTGGCGAACGACTGCGAGCGACAGCTTTTCCGTCTGAACTTTGTGAAATGGCATCTCATCTTCCGAAATTGGTCAATTCATTTGACCATGGACGCTGGTGCTGTTCAAGAATCCCCGGTCTCATCCATTTAATAATTAGGTCAGCAATATTGACTTTAATAGTGGAGAGCTTAGGCTGCACCGAATTGAGATCGGAGGAGCCTCATGTCCCAACACCCTTTGTTTGCCACCCGGGCCTCGCGGATGAAAGCGTCAGAGATTCGCGAATTGCTGAAGCTGCTTGACCAACCCGGCATCATTTCCTTTGCCGGTGGGATTCCTGATCCCGCACAGTTTCCAGCCGATGCGTTTGCACAGGCGTTTCAGCAGGCCCTGGGGCCGGATTTGCAAGCGCAGGCGCTGCAGTATTCGGTCAGCGAAGGCTATGTCCCATTGCGGCAGTGGCTGGCGCAGCACATGCGCGAAATCGGGGTGGCCTGTGACATCGACAACATCCTGATCACCTCGGGGTCACAGCAGGCGCTGGACTATCTGGGCAAGCTGTTCCTGTCCCCCGGTGACACGGCCCTGGTCGGGTGGCCCACTTATCTGGGCGCGCTGGCGGCATTCAACGCCTACGAGCCACGCTTTGACCGGCTCAATGGCAATCAGGGGGCCAAGGAATACAAGGCCGCAGCGGGCGCAGGCGCAGTGAAATTTGCCTATCTGTCGGCGGATTTTGCGAACCCGACAGGAGAAACCGTGGACTTGCAGGGCAGAGAAGCTCTGCTGGATCTGGCCGAGGAACTGGATTGCGCGTTGATAGAGGACGGAGCCTATCAGGCTCTGCGCTATGACGGGGATCCGATCCCCCCCATACTGTCATTGGAGCAGGCCCGCAAAGGGTCAATCGAGGACTGTCGGACGATCTATTGCGGCAGTTTCTCGAAAACGCTGTCGCCGGGTTTGCGTATGGGATGGGTCGTTGCGTCCAAGCCAGTCATTTCCCAGATGGTGCTGTTGAAACAGGCAGCTGACCTTCATTCCGCGACCATCAACCAGATGGCTGTGCATCAGGTGGCGCAGGCCTGTTTCGACACCCATATTCCGAAAGTACGAAATGTCTATCGCGCCCGTCGTGATGTGATGCTGAACGCCATGGACCAGCATATGCCTGACGGGGTGGATTGGACACGTCCCGAAGGGGGGATGTTCATCTGGGTCACGTTGCCCGAGGGGATGGTTGGCTCTGACCTGCTGGCGCGTGCGCTGGACACCGTCAAAGTAGCTTTTGTTCCGGGGCAGGCGTTTTTCCCGGATGGCAGCGGGGCAAACACGATCCGTCTCAGTTTTTCGAATTCTGACGAGGCGACAATTCGCGAAGGAATTCGCCGGCTGGGAGAGGTGCTGCGGGCCTGACGTCCGGAAAGGTTCTGTTAACCAAAATGCTGCAACTCTGCGGCATGATCCGGTTTCTCGCACCTCTGTTGCTGGCCGCCTGCGCCGCCGGTACTCCGCATTTCCGTGACGTTCCCGCCACGCGCGTGGCTGTGAATGGCAGTGTCTTTGATGTGCGTGTGCGCGGCGACCTGGCCGAGGCTGTGCGGATCAACGCGCAATACGCCCCTCGGCTGGGCCCGGTCCGGGATCGCGCCGCTTTAGCGATGGCACAGGTTTCGGGATGTCCAATTCTGGACGTGCTGGGGGATGCAGCCGTGACCGTTGGGGTTTTGGGGTGTGACCGTGATGCGGGTGAGCGGCTTTTGCTGACGGCCGTCTCGACCCCCAATTACGAATGCATCGACTTTGGTCTTTATGAAAACGTCGGTGGGGAAAACGGGTATCAGGTCTTTGAATGCACGCCGTATTGAGATGCGCGCGTTCTTGCGTGTTTCGGCAAGATGTTGTGGATAACTTGGGGTGATATCCCATATCCTGCGCAACTCCGTTGACTCAGACCCCATCCCTTGCGCAGACTTCCAATGCACAGGAATCATGGGGCACGCAGCCATTGCGTTTCAGCAAGCTCAAACTGACCGGCTTCAAAAGCTTTGTTGATCCGACCGATTTGATCATCGCGGACGGGTTGACCGGTGTGGTGGGCCCGAACGGTTGCGGCAAGTCCAACCTTCTGGAAGCTTTGCGTTGGGTGATGGGCGAAAACCGCCCTAAATCCATGCGCGGTGGCGCGATGGAAGACGTGATCTTTGCCGGGGCCGCCACGCGGCCCGCGCGCAACTTTGCCGAAGTTGTCCTGACCATGGACAACTCGGAACGTCTGGCGCCGTCGGGGTTCAACGACAGCGATCAACTGGAAATCGTTCGCCGCATCACCCGCGATGTGGGCAGCGCCTACAAGACGAACGGCAAAGACGTTCGTGCGCGTGATGTGCAGATGTTGTTTGCCGATGCTTCGACCGGTGCGCATTCGCCCGCGTTGGTCGGGCAGAACCGCATTGCCGAACTGATCAACGCCAAGCCGCGTGCCCGTCGCCGCATTCTGGAAGAGGCCGCCGGGATCTCGGGCCTGTATCAGCGTCGCCATGAGGCCGAGCTCAAGCTGAAAGGCACCGAAGCCAACCTGACCCGCGTCGATGACGTGCTGGAGCAGTTGGGCGGACAACTGGCCCAGCTTGCGCGTCAGGCCCGTCAGGCGGCCCGCTATCGCGAAATTGGCGAACAGCTGCGTCAGGCCGAGGGGATGCTGCTTTATCGACGCTGGAAAGAGGCCGACATGGCCCGCCAGCAGGCCGAAGAAAAACTGCGTGAGCGGATCACCGAAGCCTCCCGTGCCGAGGCTGAAGCCCGCGCTGCTGCCGCAAAACGTGCCGAGATCGAGGAAACCCTGCCGCCGCTGCGCGAGGAGGAGGCCATCGCCGCCGCCGTGCTGCAACGCCAGCAGGTGCAGCGCGATCAATTGTCCGATCAGGAAACCCGCGCCCGTCAAACGATCGAGACGCTGACCAACCGAATCCAGCAGCTGTCCAACGATATCGAACGCGAAGCCGGATTGAACCGCGATGCGGGGCAAATGATTGAACGGCTGGAATGGGAAGCGCGCGAACTGGCCAAGGCGGCAGAAGGTCACGATGAGAAAGTGGCCGAAGCGGCGGAAATCGCCCGCGAGGCAGCCTCGATCCTACAGGAACGCGAAGACCACCTGTCGCAGCAAACCGAAGATATGGCCCGTCTTGTCGCCCGGCACCAGTCCGCCCAGCGTCTGGTCGAAGACAGTCGCAAGACACTGGCCCGATCCGAGAGTGAAGAGGAAGAAGCTCGCAAAGCCGTGGACGAGGCCAAGACGGCCCTGATCCGCGCCAGCGAGGCGTTTGAAGAAGCCCAATCGGGCGAAGAAGAAGCCCGTGAAGCGGTGGAAGCCGCCGAAGAGGCGCTTGCCGCGGCGGATGAACTGCGCAACGAAACGCAAGCGCGCGAAGCCGAGGCCCGGGCAAGACGGTCCGAGGCAGAAGGCGAGCTGGGCGCGATCCGGGCCGAAACCACGGCGCTGGCCAAGCTGGTGGAACGCGACACGGCGGAAGGCGGTCAGGTGCTGGACCTGCTGCGCGTCGAACCCGGTTATGAAAAGGCTTTGGGTGCTGCTCTGGCCGACGATCTTCGCGCGCCGCTGGTCGAGGGTGACGGGCCATCCGGCTGGGTGCAGGTGGCTGGATATGACAGCGACCAGCCATTGCCTGAAGGGGCCGAGCCTCTGGCGCTTCATGTATCGGGCCCCGATCGTCTCAGTCGACGCATTGCGCAAATCGGGTTGGTGGATGCGGATCAGGGCGCACGGTTGCAGGCATCGCTGAAACCCGGCCAGCGTCTGGTGTCCCGCTCGGGCGACCTTTGGCGCTGGGACGGGTTCCGTGCCTGGGCCGAAGACGCGCCAAGTGCTGCTGCTCTGCGGTTGGAGCAGCTCAACAGGCTGGAAGCACTGAAACAGGACCTTGCCCGTGCCGAAGCACAGGCTGACGGCGCCCGTGCCGCGCATGAGGCGCTGTCTCAGCAATTGGCGGACGTGACCGAGGCCGACCGGCGCGCGCGTGAGGCCCGCCGTGCTGCTGATCAGCGCATGGCCGAAACCGCGCGCGGACTGTCGCGGGCCGAGGCCGACCGCAATCTGGCCCAGGGCAAGCTGGAAACCCTGACCCTCGCCGTTGACCGCCACAAGGACGACGCCATGGCCGCCCGCGCGCAACTGCGCGACGCCGAAGCGGCTTTGGCCGGTCTGGGTGATCTCGACAGTGCCCGCGCACAGGTCGAAGACATCAAGCAGACGGTCGAGGCGGCGCGGATCACCATGCTGACCCACCGTTCGACCCATGACGAGCTGCGCCGTGAGGGGGACGCTCGCACGCGTCGTACCCAGGAGGTCGCGAAAGATCTCAGCGGGTGGCGCCACCGTTTGGAAACGGCTGAAAAGCGGATTTCCGAACTTGCCGAGCGCAAGGAAAGCTCGGAAGAAGAGCTGACCGAGGCCATGGCCGTGCCCGGCGAAATCGCCGAGGCGCGTGAGGAGCTGAACGAACAGATCGAAGCTGCCGAAGCACGGCGCGCCGAAGCCGCCGACAAATTGGCCGAAGCCGAGGCTATGCACCGTGAAATCGTTCTGGCCGAACGGGAAGCCGAGCGTCTGGCATCAGAAGCGCGCGAAAGCCGTGCCGCGGCCGAGGCGCGCTGTGACGCGGCCAAGGAAAGTGTTGTCGCGGCGGCCGAACGGATTGCCGAAGATCAGCAGCTGACCCCGAACCAGTTACTGAATCAGTTGGATGTAAACCCCGACCAGATGCCTGCTGCGGATGTTCTGGAATCCGAAGTGAACCGCCACAAACGCCAACGCGACGCAATGGGTGCGGTGAACCTGCGCGCCGAAGAGGACAGCAAGGAGGTTCAAGAAGAGTTCGACACGCTCAGCGGTGAAAAAGCCGATCTGGAAGAGGCAATCAAAGCCCTGCGCAGCGGCATCGCCAGCCTCAACCGGGAAGGGCGCGAGCGTCTGCTGACCGCGTTCGAACAGGTCAACTCGAACTTCGCCATGCTGTTCAAGCACCTCTTTGGCGGTGGCGAGGCCAATCTGGTCATGGTCGAAAGCGACGATCCGCTGGATGCGGGGCTCGAGATCATGTGCCAGCCGCCGGGCAAGAAACTGTCGACTCTCAGCCTGCTTTCGGGCGGAGAACAGACCCTGACGGCGACCGCGCTGATTTTCGGCGTCTTCCTTGCCAATCCAGCTCCGATCTGCGTGCTGGACGAGGTTGATGCGCCTTTGGATGATGCAAACGTGACGCGTTTCTGTGATCTGCTGGACGAGATGTGCCGCCAGACTGACACGCGGTTCCTGATCATCACCCACCATGCGGTGACGATGGCGCGCATGGATCGCCTGTTCGGTGTCACCATGCAGGAACAGGGCGTCAGCCAGCTGGTTTCGGTCGATCTGAAGAAGGCCGAACAGATGGTCGCTTGACCGCTCACTGCAAATTTATGACGGTTGCGGCTTTATCGCGCTAACCTGAGCGCATGACGCGCTTCCTGATCCCCGCCCTCATCGCCGCCGGCCCTGTATTTGCAGCCGACTGGCCCGTCAAAACCGGGGATACGCCCCTTACAGCCGCAGAGCTTGATGCTTTGGCGGGGCAGACGCTGACCTTTTACGACGACGGGCAAGCCAAATTCTCGGCCGGGGGCGCCTATTCCTATACATATGCAAGCGGAGATTCTGCCTTTGGAACTTACGCGATTGCCGATGATGGCAGCGTGTGCATCGCGTACCGCAATGGGTTCAGCCGATGCGATTTGTATGTACGCAACGGGGACAGGTTGATCCTGATTGACGAAAAAGGCGATCGGTACCCGGTGCGTAGTAAGTGAAGTTGATCTAAAATTCATGCATTTTCAGAGCATTTGATAGGGAAAACCCGACAAATCAGATGATGTATGGGAGAAAACCTGATAACCACGGTGGTATCGTCCCGGAAATCTTCACTGACGGACGGAGACAGGCACATGTGCCGATTCTTGGCTTGGGTTGGGCAGCAGAGATACCTGGACGAACTGGTCCTTGAACAAGAACAATCGCTTGTCATTCAAAGCCGAAACGCATTGATCGGAAAAACACCGATAAACGCGGATGGGTTCGGTCTGGCATGGTATTCTGATCGTGACACGCCGTGTTTTTACAAGGACACCCATCCGGCGTGGTCCGATGCCAATCTGAAGCAATTGGCGCATCACACGAAATCCCGGCTGTTTCTGGCCCATGTACGGGCCTCGACGGGTACGGCGACCTCGCGCAACAACTGTCACCCCTTCGGCGTCGGCAGGTGGAGTTTCATGCATAACGGTCAGGCTGGGGGTCATGAACGAATCCGGCAAGAGCTTGATGCCATGATCCCGGCGCATCTGTACCTGCATCGTATGGGCGCAACCGAGAGCGAGGCGATCTTTCTCATCGCTCATGGCGAGGGGCTGGACACCGATCCTGTGGGTGCAATGGCGCGTGCGGTCGGTCGGGTCGAAGCCCTTTCCAGGCGCCGCGGAGCATCACCCTATCTTCGGTTTGCCGCCTGCTGGTCGGACGGCAAACGGGTTTTTGCGGCCCGATATGCCTCGGATCGGTTTGCGCCCAGCTTGCACTACAAGGCCTGCAAAGACGGTATCATCATTTCGTCCGAGCCATTGGATGCCATCAACGAGGGATGGCTCGAGATACAGCCCAACACGGCAATCGAAACCGAGGGTACCGCAGTGACGACGCGCACCTTTGCGCCTTGTGTTCCGCAGCAACGGGAATGGGTCGCGTAAGCGTGGTTGCTGCCTAAAGCCGGTTTAACAGATCCACTGTCGGCCATGCATCGGCCGGCAGGCCAAGCCGCTTCTGTTCCGCCTGCACGGCCGCCCGCGTGCCAGCGCCCAGGATCCCGTCGACCTTGCCCACATCATATCCTTTGGCTTGCAGCTTGGTTTGCAATTGCTTCATCTGCGCGCCGCTCAGGCCCGGCGTGGGGTTGCCAGCATCATAAATTTGTGCCCCTTCCAGACGTGTCCCGAAATAGGCGGCAGTCAATACATAGACAAAGCTCTGGTTCCATTCGAAATAGACGTCGAAATTCGGATAGGCCAGAAAGGCCGGGCCTTTGTGCCCCTGGGGCAGGATCAGCGAGGCAGGCAGGTTTGCCAGCGACCCGCTGCGTGCCTGAACGCCCATGGCCTGCCAATCGGCCACCGACCGGGGCTTGCCGGGGCCGGACAGAGACCAGTCCATCTGCGCGGGCACCGAGACCTCTTGCAGCCACGGTTCGTCTGCGCGCCAGCCCAGATGCGACAGCATCTTGGCGCCAGACATCAGCGCATCGGGGGCCGAGGTTTTCAGGCGGACATGCCCGTCGCCGTCACCATCGACACCGTTTTCCAGAATGTCCCGCGGCAGCATCTGGACCATACCGATTTCCCCGGCCCACGCGCCCGTTGTGCGGGCCGGGTCGAAATCACCATTCTGATAAAGTTCGATGGCCGCGAAGATTTGAGGGCGGAACAGGTCGGGGCGACGGCAGTCATGGGCCAAAGTCACCAGTGCATTGCGGGTGTTGAAGTCGCCCTGAAAGGATCCGTAGTCGGTCTCGAACGCCCAGAAGGCCAGCAACACCCCGCGTGAGATGCCGTATTGCTTTTCGATCCGGTCAAACACCGCGTCATATTTGCGCGACATCGCCTGCCCGCGTTCGATCCGGTTTTGCGAAATCAGCCGTCGGGAAAACTCGATAAAGGGTTTCTGAAACACCCCCTGCGCCCGATCGGCCTTCAGCACGGCGCTGTCCTGCTGCACGCCTTTGAAAAATGCGTTCACGGTGGATTTGTCAAAGCCTTGCTGCACGGCCTCGGCCTTTAGCCCTTTGACAAAGGAATTGAAGCCACCACCACATTGGGCCAGGGCAGGTTGGGCAAACAGGGTGGCGGCGATCAGGCCGGAAAGAAAACGCATGACAAATGTCCGTCAGTAAATCAGGTCGAACCCAACCGACACCGACACGAGCCCAAGCGCAAGCCCCCAAACACGCCACAACATGCGACATGCGCGGAAAATGTCCAAAGCTCCGATCTCGCGCTGAGCGTTGCCATTGACCCATGCCAGATCCCGCACCTTGCCGTCATAGCTGCGCGGCCCGGCCAGGGCGACGTTCAGCGCGCGGGCCATGGCGGCCTCGGGCCAGCCCGCATTGGGCGAGATGTGACGGTGCGCATCTGCCAAGATTTCGCGCCAGCGCGACCACTGGCCCGACAGCGCCACGATCATCACGCAGGTCAGGCGGGCTGGGATCAGGTTCAGCAGGTCGTCGAACCGTGCCGAAGCCCAGCCGAACGCGCGGTACGTTTCATTGCGATACCCGATCATGCTGTCGGCCGTGTTCACCGCCTTGTAGACCAGCAGCCCCGGCAACCCGGCAATCAGAAACCAGAAAGCAGGCGCGATGACGCCGTCGCTGAGGTTCTCAGCGGCGCTTTCGATGGCCGAGCGTGCCACCTGTGCCTCGGTC
Source organism: Ruegeria sp. H8 (assembly GCF_056532905.1). Lineage (NCBI taxonomy): Bacteria > Pseudomonadati > Pseudomonadota > Alphaproteobacteria > Rhodobacterales > Roseobacteraceae > Ruegeria > Ruegeria sp. H8. The sequence continues at coordinate 85,819 of NZ_JBQFNY010000009.1, forward strand.
ATGTCCCGTGTATCGCGTGAGACGATCATGGCCACCCGTGCCCGCCCCTCTGACAGCGAGGCCATCAGCCCTTCGCCCACGGCGCGCACATGGGTGACCAACGATTTTTGCGCCAACAGGATCGCGCAGACCAGGATTTCAGCCACCGGCCCCAACAGGGACAAACCCCAGCCAAGCGCCCCAGCGCCGCAAACCAGCAGGACAAGCACACCCACCCCTTTTGAACGGCGCTGGGCCCCGTGGTTCAGGCGTGTATCCAGCCAGCCGATCAGGTTGCCGATCATCACCGCCGGATGCCTGACGCGCGACCAGAGCCAGTCGGGTTCCCCCAGTGCTGCGTCCAGACACATGGCACAGACCAGCATCAGGCCAGGGCTCACAGGGCCGCCTCCAACCTGTTCCATCCATCCTCGGGCGGGAGCCCAAGGCGCAGATAGGTTTCAGAATAGGGGAAGATGCGGCTCCAGATGTGGGACCGTGCCAGACGACCTTGCCAATGGGCGGCGTTGTCGACCTGATAAAGTCGGAACAGGCTGGTGCCGCCGATCACCTTGGCCCCCTTTCTTGTGACCAGCGCATCCAGCCTTGAGGCCTCGTCAGCCAGACGCGCACGCGTGGCGTCCGCCCAGCGGTTGTCCATCAAAGCCTGTGTGCCGACCCGCAAGGCCGGGCCTGATACCGACCAAGGGCCGGTCAGATCGTTCAACCGACTGATCATATCCGGCCGTCCGATGGCAAACCCCAGCCTTACCCCGGCCAGCCCCCAGAATTTGCCAAAACTCTTCAGCACGATCACGCCGGGGCGGTCTGCCAGATGGATCAAGGACTTGTCCGGCATGACGTCGCAAAAGCTTTCGTCAATCACGGTAAGTGGTGCCGATACGTCGCTTTCCTGCCAGATACGCCCGTCCGGGTTGTTCGGATGTACGATCACGCGGGTGTCGCTGGGCGCGTCTTGCCGTACCTTCCACCCCTGCGCCGAAAAGGCGGCGGCGTGTTCGTTATAGGTGGGCGGCGTGATCTGTACCGTACCCGTTGCAGTCAGCGCCGGCAGACGCGCGATGATCGCCGACGCTCCGGGCGCGGGCAGGATCGCGGCACGCTGCGGCACGTTCCAGAACCGGCGCGCGGCATCGCTGAGCCGTTCAAACGCCCCGTGATCCGGCAATTCGGCCCAATCCCCGGCCGTCAGGCCGGACACGGGGTAGGCATGAGGATTGATGCCGGTGGACAGATCGATCCAGTCGGTGCGTTGCCCGCCATATTTGACAATCGCATTGTCCAACCCGCCGCCATGGTCACGAACCGCGCGTGGATTCAGATCTTCGTCCAAAGTGTTCATCTGCTCTCTCTGCGAGAAATTACCGCTTTTGAACCGCATCAAGCGGATTTTCGCCTCTTACACAAGCAAATCCGCCTGTTCACGGGCCTGTGGGGCTGCTGTTAACACTTTGTTAAGGAAATAACGAGATCACGGACCATGGGGGTCGGCACCACTCACCATACCAAGTGCCGAGGTTGTTGCAAATGAAAGTTCTGATTGTTGAGAGTAATCCCGACCTTGGTCGGGTCTGGAAAAGGCATCTAGAACGGCAGGGCGCCGACGTCACGCTGGTCGAGACGCAGGAAGCCGCCATTCTGGCGCTGTACGGCACGGATTTCGAAATCATCGTGCTGGATCTGGTTCTGGAAACCGGAAGTGCATTGGCCGTGGCCGATTTTGCAAGCTATCGCCGCCCCCAGGCGCGGGTGATCTTTGTGACCAACACTACCTTCTTCTCGGATGGATCGATATTTGCCCACAGCCCGAACGCCTGTGCTTATGTGCAAAGCGAAACACCGCCAGAGGATCTGGCGGCGATGGTCGAGCATTACGCAGCAGGGCGCTGATCGCGGCGGTGTGGTTCTGCGTAATCCAGCACCGGGTTTACCGGAATGATCCGGTGCGGATTGATGCTGTTATGGCTGTAATGATAGTGGCGCACGATATGGTTCATGTTCACGGTGGGCGCCACGCCGGGCCATTGGTACAGTTCGCGCGTATAGGCCCATAGGTTCGGGTAATCGATCAGGCGCCGTTTGTTGCATTTGAAGTGCAGATGATAGACCGGATCAAAGCGGATCAGCGTCGTAAAAAGCCGCCAGTCAGCCTCGGTGATCCGATCCCCCATCAGGTAACGGTTCCGGGCCAGACGATCTTCAAGCCAGTCCAGCGTGTCGAACAACGGGCCCACGGCGGCGTCATAGGCCGCTTGCGAGGTGGCAAAGCCGGACTTGTAGACGCCGTTGTTGACGTCTGAATAGATGCGCGCGTTGACCTCTTCGATTTCAGCGCGCATCGCTTCGGGCCAGTAATCATCGGTATTGCCGGTGACCCCGTCGAAGGCCGAATTGAACATGCGGATGATTTCCGAGCTTTCGTTCGACACAATGGTTTCCTGCCGTTTGTCCCACAGGATCGGCACGGTCACGCGCCCCGAATAGGCTGGATCGGCTTTGGTATAGATCTGGTGTGCAAAGCCCAGCCCGTAAAGGTCATCTCCGGTCGCGCCGTGGGCGTCTGTTTCAAAGGTCCAACCCTGATCCAGCATGTCCGGATGCACGACCGACACCGAGATCAGATCGCTCAGCCCTTTCAACTCGCGAAAGATCAGCGTGCGATGGGCCCAGGGGCAGGCATAGCTGACATAAAGATGATAGCGCCCGGGTTCTGCTTTGAACCCGCCTTTGCCTGATGGCCCCGCCTCACCGTCAGCTGTCAACCAATTGCGAAACTGCGCGGCGCTGCGCTTGAATGCACCACCCGTGGATTTGGTATCATACCAGGTATCGTGCCATTTTCCGTCGACCAGCAGGCCCATGTCTTTTCCTCCGCATGTGCGTTTCAAAAAACATAGGGCCAGGGCTTGCATCTTCCTATGCGAGCGCCCGCGCAAATGCTCTGCATCCGCGCACAGTCGAGTTCGGGATTTCTGTGCAACAAACCTCGGCCGGATCGTGTTTATGTGACGTGGTTCACTGGATTTTTACAACTTATCCCGCACAATAGAAGTCATTCACGGGGGAACGGATTAATGAGTACCTATGTTTCAAAGGAAATACGCGCCGAGTTGGACGCGGCCCGAATCGCCACATTGAAAAAAGCCAGCCGTTTACGGGTGGAGATGGGCGACAATACCTACAAAATACTCAAATTGTGGAAAGACGGCTTTACGGTTGAGGCGGAAACCACGCCGCGCCTGCGCGGGCTGGTCGATATCTTTGATGGGGCCAACCATCTCTATCAATGCCTCATCGTCGCGGATGAGGATGAAGGCGGTGAGATGCGGTATGAATTCAAACGCAGCACGGCCGCCCATGACAGCGCGCCGCTTGACTTTTACCGCGCGCCCGATGCGCCGATCGCCCTGCTGGGGCGTGACGACTAGGGGCGAATTTCAACTGGTATTCCCATTTGGCCCAGGGTTTGGTCGATGCCAAAGGCCAGCGGTGCCAGCCTAATGGCAGGCACGCGCGGCCCAAAGCGGCCTCAACCAAGGCAACCGGCACCTGTGAAAACAGGGCAGGGTTTGCAAGCCCCGGCCGGCACGTACTTATTGCAGATCCCCGAAAGCACGTTTCAGCCGCAGGCAAGCATCCTCGACCCGCGCCCGTTGCGTGGCGAGGTTGAACCGTTCAAACGTTTCTCCTCCAGTGCCGAAACCCGGACCTGACGATGTCGCGATCCGCGCGTCCTCGCGCAACCGGCGGACAAATTCAGCGTGATCCATGCCGGTGCCCGAGAAATCGACCCAGGCCAGATAGGTCGCCTGCAAGGGCATCGACCAGAGCCCCGGAATCTCGGTGATGGTCTGATCGAACAGACGCCTGTTTCCCTCCAGATGCGCGATCTGGGCATCTACCCATTCGGCCCCTTCGGGGCTGTACGCGGCGGTGATCATCGCCACGCCCAACGCGCCGGGATCGTAGTCCAATGTTTGCAGCCGTTGCTTCATGGCCGCGCGCAGTTTGGGATCGGGAATGATCATGTTGCCGGTCCGCTGCCCGGCGATGTTGAAGGTCTTCGACGCCGCAGTCAGCGTCACGGTCCAAGGGCGTGCATCCGGGGCCGCCACGTCCATCGGCACAAATTTGGCGCCGGGATAGACCAGATCGTGGTGAATCTCGTCCGATACCAGGATCAAACCGTTCCGTTCAGCAAACGCGGCCACGGCCTGCAATTCGTCGGGTGTCCAGACACGACCCGACGGGTTTTGCGGAGAACACCACAGCAGCATCTTCTCGGACCCGTCCAACCGGGACTGGGCGTCGTCCAGATCCAGGCCGTAACTTTCCCCGTCCCGAACCAAAGGGCATTCCACGACCCGGCGGCCCGATTTGTTCACCTTGTGGGCAAACTCATGGTAAACGGGGGTGAAGATCACGATGCCATCACCAGGATCGGTCCAGACATCCAGCGACAGGGCGATTGCATTGCCCAAGCCCTGGGTCGTCAGAATCCAATCCGTGTCGATTTCCCAATCATGGCGGGTTTTCATCCACCATTGAACCGAGGCCAGATAGTCCGGGTGCATCCATGAATAGCCGAACACGCCGTGATCTGCGGCCTTGCGCACGGCCTCGATCACGCAGGGTGCCGTCTGGTAATCGGAATCGGCCGTCCACATGGCCAGACCGTCCTCGGGCGAGACGCCATACAGCATCTCCATCTTGTCCCATTTTGAACTGTTGGTGCCCCGGCGGTCGATCAGGTCGTTGAAAGTCATGTCTGCTCCATTTTCTCGACCGAAAGCTAACCGCAAATCGGGCAGGTGCAAGGGGGGCGTTGCGGCGCGGGGCGGGATGGCCTAAATCAGCCTCATGAAACGCACTATCCTGATCCATCCCGATCCCCGCCTGAAAAAGGTCTGCGCGCCCGTATCCGACCTGACGGACGAGCTGCGCACGCTGGCTGACGACATGCTGGAAACCATGTATGACGCGCCCGGGATTGGCCTTGCCGCGCCGCAGATCGGTGTGCTGGAACGGTTGATCGTGCTGGATTGCATCAAGGAAGAAGGCGAAACACCGCGCCCGCTGATCATGTTCAACCCTCAGGTCATCGCCTCTTCCGAGGAAACCAATGTATACGAGGAAGGATGCCTGTCGATCCCGGATCAATATGCCGAAGTGACCCGCCCCAAGGTGGTCGATGTCACCTGGATGGACGAGAAGGGAAACCTGCGACAGGAGACGTTCGACGGGCTTTGGGCCACTTGCGTGCAGCATGAAATCGACCATCTGAACGGCAAGCTGTTCATTGATTACCTAAAACCGCTGAAACGGCAGATGATTACCCGCAAGATGCAAAAGCTCAAACGTGAACGGGCGCGCGCATGACCGTCCGCACCTGTCTGCCCTGGCCTGACAAACGCTTGCGCACAAAGGCGGATGAGGTGACTGAAATCACCGATGACATTCGCCGGATTTGGCAGGACATGATCGACACGATGGAGGCCATGCCCGGTGTCGGTCTGGCCGCGCCGCAGATCGGAGTGATGTTGCGTCTGGCCGTGGTCGATGGGTCGGCCGAGCGGGGCAAGGCCGTGCGTCTGGCGAACCCGGAAATCCTGCACAGCTCGATCGAACTGCGTGAACATGAAGAGGCCAGTCCGAACCTGCCGGGCGTGTCGGCCAAGGTAAAACGCCCACGCGCGGTGACTGTCAAATTCCTGAACGAGCAGGGCATGGTGGACCGTCGCGATTTTGTCGGCATCGAGGCCACCAGTGTCCAGCACCAGATCGACCATCTGAATGGCCGGATGTTTTTTGACCGGCTCAGCAAGGTCAAACGCGACATGCTGCTGCGCAAAGCCAAGAAACAGGGGTAAAGATGCGCGTTGTTTTCATGGGAACCCCGGACTTCTCGGTGCCGGTTCTGGATGCACTGGTCGAGGCCGGGCATGAGATCGCCGCCGTCTATTGCCAGCCCCCGCGTCCGGCGGGGCGGGGCAAGAAGGATCGCCCAACGCCGGTTCACGCGCGGGCCCAGGCGCTGGGTCTGGACGTGCGTCACCCAACCTCGCTGAAACCGGCCGAAGAACAGGACAGTTTTGCGGCACTGAACGCGGATGTGGCGGTGGTTGTGGCTTATGGTCTGATCCTGCCCCAGCCCATCCTCGATGCACCGACACATGGCTGCCTGAACATTCATGCCAGCCTGCTGCCGCGCTGGCGCGGGGCGGCTCCGATTCATCGCGCGATCATGGCAGGCGATGCGCAAACCGGCATCTGTATCATGCAAATGGAGGCGGGCCTTGATACCGGCCCCGTTCTGCTGCGGCAGGCCACCGATATCGGGCCCGAGGAAACCACTGCGGACCTGCATGACCGGCTCTCGGAGATGGGCGCGGCCTTGATTGTCGAGGCGTTGGCAAAGCTGCCCGGGCTGACCCCTGAACCGCAGCCCGAAGATGGTGTCACCTATGCTGCCAAGATTGACAAGTCCGAGGCCCGCGTGGACTGGTCGCGCCCCGCTGTCGAGGTCGATCGGCAGATCCGCGGCCTGTCGCCCTTTCCCGGGGCCTGGACCGAGATCGACGGCAACCGGATAAAGCTCCTCGCCTCGCGTCTGGCCGAAGGGCAGGGCGCACCGGGCGAGGTTCTGAATGACGATCTGTATGTGGCCTGCGGGCAGGGCGCCATAGAACTGCTGCGCTTGCAAAGGGCGGGCAAAGGCGCGCAGGATAGGGAAACATTCCTGCGGGGCTGGCCAATCCCGGTCGGCACCCGGATGTCTTCGGAGTAAAGCCATATGTTCATGGTGATGATGGGCACTGTCGTGATTGCCGGGATCGTCGGGTATCTGTCCGAACAGACCGGTTTCACCCATAACGGCTATTTGCAATCCATCATCATCTGCGTGGGCGGGGCGTTCCTGTTCTATTTCGTCCGCATCATGTTCGGCATCAGCTTTGGTCCTCCGGGGCTGGATGCGGTGATTTCCTCTGTTGGTGCCCTGATCATCGTGCCGACCCACTGGAGGAAGTGACATGCCAATCGTCGCCCTGATCATCATCGGTGCAGCCGCCGGATTTCTGGCCACCCGCCTGATGCGGATCGAGGCCGACATCCCGACGACCATGCTGATCGGTATCGTGGGGGCCCTGATCGGAGGGATGCTGCTGCGGTTTCTTGTAACCGTTATGGGGTGGCTGTCTGGTTTTGTCGGGGCGGTTCTGGGTGCGTTGCTGGTGATTTGGATCTGGCAGACCTACCTGCGCCGTTGACCCCTTGACCCGGCGTCTTTCCTCCGTCCAGATCGCCTTCAACGAAAAAGGGGAATGATGATGCCGCATGATTTGAAGCCGGGTGATGTCGCTCTGATGGGCGTTCCTTTGGATCTGCATTCCTCGTTCCTGCAAGGGCCGGCCTTCGCCCCCGGACGCATCCGCGAGGCGCTGCATTCCGGTGCCGCCAACCTGACCGCCGAAGATGGTACCGATCTGGGTGCAAGCGCCAAATTCAGGGATACCGGCGATCTGGATGTGTTCGAAATGCGCGGGCAGGAACCGATTGACCAGATCGAGGCTGAAGCGGCGAAGCGGATCTCAACCGGCGTACGCCTGTTGTCACTGGGCGGCGACCATTCCGTGGCCTATCCGCTGATCAAGGCCCATGCAGATCGGTACGAAGGCCTGAACATCCTGCATATCGACAGCCACCCTGATCTGTACGACACGCAGGATATCGGACCGCTCGGCCATGGCTGCCCCTTTGCCCGCGTGATGGAGACCTGCCCGGTCAAGCGTCTGGTGCAGGTCGGCATCCGCACCATGAACGCCCATCAGCGCGAACAGGCCGACAAGTTCGGGGTCGAGGTGATCGACATGCGCAACTGGCGCCCCGACTTGCAGATTTCATTCGATGGCCCGGTCTACCTGTCACTTGATCTGGATGCGCTGGACCCGGCCTTTGCGCCGGGCGTCTCGCACCATGAACCCGGTGGGCTGAGCACGCGCGAGGTTATCGACCTGATCCACCGGTTCAAAGGTCAGCTGGTCGGGGCGGATATCGTCGAGCTCAACCCGCATCGCGACCCCTATGGCATGACGGCGATGGTGGCCGCGAAATTCGTCAAGGAAATCGGCGCGCGCTTGCTGAACGGCTGACTTACCGTTCGTCGCACACCGTCGCAGACCCAAGTGCCGGAGCACCCCTGGTGGACAAATCGAACCGGTTCGCCTCGGCAGTGGTCATCCAGTGCATACTGTCGGCCGGGGCTGCGAACAGGGTGTACCAGTAAAACTCCTCGTCCACGCCGATATCCTTGAAATAGTCCAGGTATCGGTCATGTTCTGGATCGTCCTCGGGCAAGTCGGTCGCCACCAGACCCGACCCGGCCCAGCTGTGGACACCGACACAGGCCCCCGGTTGCAGCACGCGGCGGTTTCCGGCCAGGAACAGGTCGGTGCCACCGCTGGCCACCAGCCCGTTCGATGGAACAACGGTATCGAACCCGGCCCTGTGCACTTCGCGGGCGAAGATGACATTGGCGTCATCATCAACCGATCCTTCAATGTATTGCAGAACCAGAGTGCGGGCTTCGGGGTTTTGGGCTGTCACTTCCTCAAAGGCAGACAGCGTTGTCTCGTCAATCGTGCCCGAGGCGATGATCTGGTCGCCCTGCGCAACAAAACTGACAGGGGTGTAATACGCGCCGCATGAGGCGAGCAGGGCCAGGCAGGCTGTGATGGATGCAAGTCTGAATGTCACGTTGGCCTCCGGGCTGTGCTTCCAAAAGGGGTATCAGCATGCCGCTTTGGCGTCCACTGTCGGGCTCAGTTGCGCGGCGGCCGGCTTTTGTAGACCGGCAATTGCCAGCCAAACATCAACGACCCGGCGCGCAACGCCCAGCACACCAAGGCGCAGAGCGCCAGAGAAAACGCAGGCTCCGCCCCCAATCTGGCAGCCAGAACTGCAGTCAGGGCACCTGTAAAGGCGCAGGACACATAGAGCTCACCTTGTTTCAGCACCAGCGGCACTTCGTTGCAGACCACATCGCGCATCAACCCGCCCAGGCATCCGGTTGTCACACCCATCAAAACGACAATGACCCCGGACTGATCCAGCGACAACGCCGCGCCGGTTCCGGCCGCGACAGCCACTGACAGTGCAAAACTGTCCAGCCAGACCAGCCAGTTATAGCGGCTTTCCACCAGATGTGCGGTAAAGAACACCAGGACCGACGCCGCGACTGCGATCAGGATGTAATCCGGCTGCCCGACCCAAAAGATCGGGTGACGGTCCAGCAAAAGGTCTCGTACAGTGCCGCCACCTACGGCCGTCAGGCAGGCCATGAAGGCAAATCCCACCAGATCCAGCTGGGCACGGCTGGCCACCAGTGCCCCCGTCAACGCGAAGATCAGAACCGAGGCATAGTCCAGCAGCGTCAGCGCGGTCACGCCTGTGCCTTTTTCGGTTTGAACGGCGCCATTCCGGCCCGGGCCAGCTCATCAGCTTTTTCATTCTCGGGGTGGCCTGCGTGGCCCTTGACCCATTCCCATGTCACATCATGCCGTTCTTGCGCCTCATCCAGACGTTGCCAAAGATCGACATTCTTGACCGGTTTCTTGTTCGAGGTTTTCCAGCCGTTGCGTTTCCAACCGAAAATCCAGCCGGTGACGCCGTTCTTCACATAGGCGCTGTCGGTGACGACGGTTATCTTCGACGGTCGCTCCAGCGCTTCAAGGGCGCTGATGGCGGCCAGCAACTCCATCCGGTTGTTGGTCGTCTCGGCTTCGCCCCCGTTCAGCTCACGCTCTTTCAGAACGCTGTCCCCGTCCATCGCGCGCAACAGCACACCCCAGCCTCCGGGGCCGGGGTTTCCGGAACAGGCACCATCCGTATAGGCAAACAATTCAGGCATGGGCGAACACCAGAATATATCCGTCATACGATCCGGCCAGGCCTTTGCCCATGCCATGGACTGCGCGGTCAATCGTGAACCCTGCCTTGTTCAAGGCGTCCTCGATCTCGGCCTCTGTGTAATAGGAATAAAAACGATCCAGATCATCCCGGTGTTCACCAGTGCCCAGCTTCATCCCCAGAAACAGCTGTCCACCGGGTTTCAGAGCCCTGTGGATCGTATTCAGATGCCGCTGGAAATCAGCGCGCGGCGCGTGCAGCAGGGAAAAGCTGGCGTAAACACCGTCATATTCGGCCGTCTCGGTGACGTCATCGAACGTACCCAGATAAGCATCCACACCGTTTTCCCGCGCATGTTCGACAAAGGCTGGCGTGGCATCCAGCGCGCGAACCTTCAGCCCTTGACGCATCAGGAACCCGCTGTCTGACCCCGGCCCGGATCCCAAATCCAGTACATAGCCGCCTGCGCCGACCGCATCGGCAAAAGCCTGACGGGCCTCAAGCTGCTCGGGCGGCAGGGGGATTTTCAGATATTCGGCCGCCTTGTTTGTATAGGCGTTGATCGTGCGTTCATCGGTCACAGGTACACTCCGACTGCAAGACTGGCCAATACGACCGCGGTCAGCAGGATGCGCAACCGCATCCACCAGACCGGTGTCAGGCGCCAGTAGGAAAACAGGGCATCCAGCAACAACAAGCCAGCGAACCCATACATCAGATTGGTGCCCGCATTGACCGGCCCGCCGCCTGTCATGGCAAAGGCCCAAAGCGCGGGCAGAACCGACAACAGATAACACAGGGCCGCATTGCTGCCCGATGTCTTGGTGGCAAAACCCCAGAGAACACCGGACATGAAGCTGAGGATGACCGATCCATAGAACAGTTGCACATAAGGCCCCACGAAACGTGGGCCAAAGGTTTGCGCGCCCCAGGCATTCAGGTCGCTGTTCAGATAGGTCAGGGCGCCCCAGACAAACGGGATAAGTCCCGCCAGCCCCAGATAGAGAGGCGCTTTCGGTACTCCGTTCACGCCGGTTGCCTCAACACGCGGGGGACTTTGAACTCGACGTTTTCAACGGCGGTTTCGACCGGCTCGACGGTGACATCATAATGCGCGCTGAACGCTTCGATCACCTCGTTTACCAGAACCTCCGGGGCCGACGCGCCTGCGGTGACAGCCACGGTCGAGATACCCTCGAGCGCGCGCCAGTCAATCTCGGTTGCGCGCTGGACCAGCTGCGCGTACTGGCACCCCTCGCGCGAGGCAACCTCGACAAGGCGGCGCGAGTTCGACGAGTTCGGCGCGCCCACAACCAGCAAGGCATCCGCCTTGGGGGCCACGGCTTTCACCGCTTCCTGCCGGTTGGTGGTGGCATAACAGATATCTTCCTTGTGCGGTCCGACAATGGCCGGGAATCGGGCCCGAAGGGCGGCGATGATATCCTTGGTGTCATCGACCGAAAGGGTGGTTTGGGTGACAAAGGCCAGCTTATCCGGGTCACGCACCTGCACCGTGGCCACGTCGTCCACGGTCTCGACCAGCAGCACATCGCCCTCGGGCAACTGCCCCATGGTGCCCGCGGTTTCGGGATGGCCTTTGTGGCCGATCATGATCATCTGCAACCCCGCGTCCGCGTGGCGCTGCGCCTCGACATGCACCTTGGAAACCAGAGGACAGGTGGCGTCAACATAGATCATCTCGCGCTGGGCAGCCTCGGCGGGAACGGATTTTGGCACCCCGTGGGCGGAAAAGATCACCGGGCGGTCATCGGGGCATTCCTGCAATTCCTCGACGAAAACGGCCCCTTTGGCGCGAAGGCCGTCGACCACGAATTTGTTATGCACGATCTCGTGGCGCACATAGACCGGTGGGCCCCATTTCTGCAAAGCCATCTCAACGATTTTGATGGCACGGTCCACACCGGCGCAGAACCCGCGCGGGGCGGCAAGGTAAAGTGTCAGTGGCGGCTTTTTCATCAGGCTGTCTCCTTGAGGCACAGGTAAGTCTTTTCCCGGCCTTGGTCCAGACAGGACATTGTCATTCATCTGACACGAATCGTTGCTACTCGGGTGATGTTTAAGCACCTGTACCTTGTTAAAGAAGCGCGGCCAGGACCGATGTCCTGACCGCGCGATTTTTCCCCATCATGACAGGCCTGTCGCCTTGTCAGCTGTTGCTGGCAACAGCGACGCTGCGATGCTCCGTCGGCATTTCACGCGGCGGGCGACCGATGACATCGCGCAGATCCTCCAGCTCGATGAAATTGTCGGCCTGGCGGCGCAGTTCGTCCGAGATCATCGGCGGTTGGCTGCGGATAGTCGAAACCACCGATACGCGCACGCCCTGCCGTTGCAGGCTGGCGATCAACGGGCGGAAATCCCCATCACCCGAGAACAGCACGATATGATCGACGCGCGGCGCCAGTTCCATGGCATCGACGGTAAGTTCGATATCCATATTTCCTTTGACTTTCCGACGCCCCATGCTGTCGGTGTATTCCTTGGCCGGTTTGGTGACCATGGTGAAGCCGTTGTAATGCAGCCAGTCAACCAATGGACGGATCGGCGAATACTCGTCGTTTTCCAGCAGCGCTGTATAGTAGAAGGCCCGAAGAAGCTTGCCGCGGCGCATGAATTCCTGCCGCAGAAGTTTGTAGTCAATGTCGAAACCGAGTGCTTTTGCCGCGGCATAAAGATTCGAGCCGTCGATGAACAGCGCTAGCCGTTCGTCTTTATAAAACATAAATGTTCCCTTCCGGTATAATCCAGTGCGCGCCGCGTTACGTGAGTGAGTGAGTGATAAAATGACGCGCTCTGGTACGCCTATAATTAGAACTTCTGTCGATTATCGCAAGTATGCAATGGGTCGAATGTAGGGTATCACATGAGCAAATCCATGCCAAATGCCGTTGTTGCGCTGGGCGCAAATCTCGATTTGAGAGGACACGGTCCCGCTGTAACACTTCAGAACGCGCTTGACGCGTTATCGCGTCACAATGTGGTGATTCGCTCCGTCAGTCGTTTTTTTTCCACCCCGTGCTTTCCCGCCGGGGCCGGCCCGGACTATGTGAATGCTGCGGCGCTGATTGCGACCGAGAAATCTCCGTCGCAGCTGTTGCAGGTGCTGCACGAGGTGGAGCAGGAATTCGGGCGCGAACGGGTGCAGCGCTGGGGGATGCGGACGCTGGATCTGGATCTGGTCTGTTTCGAAGATCAGGTCCTGCCGGATCGCGCCACGTTTGATCGCTGGCTGACCCTGCCGACCGACGCGCAAAGGCAAGAGGCACCGGATCAGTTGATCTTGCCGCATCCGCGCCTTCAGGATCGCGCCTTTGTCCTCGTGCCGATGGCCGATATCGTGCCCGACTGGCGCCATCCGGTTCTGGGTCGCACCATCTGCGAGATGATCCAGACCCTTCCCGCGGCAGAGGTTGCGGCGGTCACGGCGCTGTGATCCGTGCAAATGCAGCATTTCCTGCTTGTCAAGGCGCGGATTCGCGCTTAGATAAACCCCTTCCTGACATGGATTCAGAAACGGAGAGCGCCCAATGGCCCGCGTGACGGTTGAAGATTGCGTAGACAAGGTTCCAAACCGGTTCGAGCTGGTGATGCTCGCCGCCCATCGGGCGCGTGAGATTTCCGCCGGTGCAGCGATTACCGTTGACCGCGACAACGACAAAAACCCTGTCGTGTCTCTGCGTGAGATCGCCGACGAAACCCAAAGCGCGGACGAACTGCGCGAGCGCCTGATCGAGGCCAACCAGACCCAGATCGAGGTTGACGAGCCCGAAGAAGATCAGATGGCGCTGCTGATGGGTGCCGAAACGGACAAACCCGCCATGGACGACATGTCGGAAGAGAAGCTCCTGCGCGCTCTGATGGAGGCTCAAGGGCAGGGGTAAGCCCTGAAGACGAAGGTGCGGACCGGATGATTTCTGCTGACGATCTGATTGCGCTGGTCCGCAACTACAATCCCAAGACGAATGCTGACCGCATTGCGCTGGCCTATGAATTTGGCCAGCAGATGCACGAAGGGCAGTTCCGCCATTCCGGCGAGCCCTATTTCACCCATCCCGTTGCCGTTGCCGCCATCCTGACCGAACAGCGTCTGGATGATGCGACCATCATCACGGCGCTGCTTCACGACACGATCGAAGACACCAAGGCCAACTATGGCAAGGTGGCTGAACTTTTCGGGGATGAAGTCGCCAAACTGGTCGACGGCGTCACCAAGCTGACCAATCTGCAACTGTCCAGCCGCGAGACCAAGCAGGCCGAGAACTTCCGCAAGCTGTTCATGGCCATGTCCAAGGACCTGCGCGTGATTCTGGTCAAGCTGGCCGACCGTTTGCACAACATGCGCACGATCAAGGCGATGCGTCCCGAAAAACAGATCGTCAAGGCCCGCGAGACGATGGATATCTACGCACCGCTTGCGGGCCGGATGGGTATGCAGTGGATGCGTGAGGAACTTGAAGACCTGGCTTTCCGTGTCCTCAACCCTGAAGGCCGCCAGTCGATCATCCGCCGCTTTATTACCCTGCAACGCGAGACCGGCGACGTGATCCATCGCATCACCGGCGACATGCGGCACGAGTTGGAAAAGGCCGGGATCGAGGCCGAGGTGTTCGGCCGCGCCAAGAAACCCTATTCGATCTGGCGCAAGATGCAGGAAAAGGATCAGGGCTTCTCGCGCCTGTCAGACATCTATGGGTTCCGCATCATCACGCAGACCGAAGAAGACTGCTATCGAACCCTGGGGGCCATCCACCAGCGCTGGCGCGCGGTGCCGGGGCGCTTCAAGGACTATATCAGCCAGCCCAAATCGAACGGTTACCGCTCGATCCACACCACGGTGTCGGGCCGGGACGGTAAACGGGTCGAGGTCCAGATCCGCACCCGCCAGATGCACGACGTGGCCGAAACCGGGGTCGCGGCGCATTGGTCCTATCGCGACGGTGTGCGCACCGAGAACCCGTTCGCCGTCGACCCGGCCAAATGGATTTCCAATCTGACCGAGCAGTTCGACAACGAGGAAGATCACGAAGACTTCCTCGAGGCCGTCAAGCTCGAGATGTATTCGGACCAGGTGTTCTGTTTCACCCCCAAGGGCGACGTGGTGAAGCTGCCGCGTGGCGCGACGCCGATCGATTTTGCCTATGCCATTCACACCCGGATCGGTCATGCCTGTGTCGGGGCCAAGGTTGATGGTATCCGCGTTCCGCTCTGGACGCGGCTCAAAAATGGCCAGTCCGTGGACATCATTACCGCCGATGGTCAGACGCCACAGGTCACGTGGCTGGAGATTGCAGTCACCGGCAAGGCCCGTACCGCCATTCGCCGCGCCCTGCGCGAAGTGGATCGGGAACGATTCATCAAGCTGGGCAAGGAACTTGCGCGTTCCGGGTTCGAGCATGTGGGCCGCAAGGCGACCGACAAGGCGCTGGATACCGCGGCAAAACACCTGCGCCTGAAAGATCGGCACGAGCTGCTGGCCCGTCTTGGCAGTGCCGAACTGACTGCGCATGAGGTGGTTCAGGCCGTCTATCCCGAACTTGCCAAGGACGACGGCGACGCCATTCCGTTGCGCCGTGCAGTGATTGGCCTTGAGCCGGGGCAGAAGTTCGACCGGGCCCCCTGCTGTCAGCCGCTGCCGGGGGAACGTATCGTCGGCATCACCTATCGGGGCAAGGGCGTGGTCGTGCATGCCATCGATTGCGACCGGCTTAGCGAGTTCGAAGGCGAACCTGACCGGTGGGTCGATCTGCACTGGCACTCGGGCACGCACCCGGCCGTCTATGGCGCGACGCTGGATCTGACCATTGGCAACGATGCCGGGGTTCTGGGGCGTATTTGCACATTGATCGGCGAGAAAAAGGCCAATATCTCGAACCTCGAGTTTGTCGATCGCAAACCGGATTTTTACCGCCTTCTGATCAATGTCGAACTGCGCGACCTTGAACAGCTTCATTCACTCATGCTGATGCTGGAGGCGGAAAGCGATGTTGCTGCGGTCGAACGGTATCGGGATCAGGTCAAAACTTCGGTTGCGGCTGGCTGAGAAGGGGTGATCACGGGTGGTATTCAAGCGCCGAGACCGACGCTCTCCAGTCCAGATCGCATCGGATTTCGTCTATCCGCGTGGCGGATGGACCCGCGCCTTCCATTACGTGAAACACCGCGTCCGGCGCTTGCCGGATACCCCTGACCGGATCGCGCGCGGCATCGGGGCAGGGGTGTTTGCCGCCTTTACGCCGTTTTACGGGTTGCATTTTCTTGTCGCCGCCATCGGTGCCCGGCTGATCAAGGGAAACATTCTGGCCGCGCTCAGCGGCACGTTTTTCGGCAACCCGCTCACTTATGTTCCGATCGGGGTGATCTGTCTTCAGACCGGGCATTTCCTGCTGGGTACCGAATACAAAGAAGGCGACACACAAGGGCTGATGGGCAAATTCGCCAGCGCCATAGGGGATCTCAAGAACAATTTTCTGGCGTTGTTTACGGATCGCGTGGCCGACTGGCACGGGCTGTCGCAGTTCTACGATGACGTCTTCTATCCCTACATGATCGGTGGGATCATTCCGGGTGTCGTTGCGGGGGTGATCTGCTATTGCCTCAGCCTGCCGCTGATCCTGACGTATCAGCAGCGCCGCCGCGCCAGGATCAAGGCGAAGTTCGAGGAAATCAAGCGTTTGGCCGAAGATTCGGCTGCCGTTTCTTCGGCAGAGCCTCTAGGCTCGGGCAAGAACATGCAAAAGGAATCGAGTGATGTCTGAGAACCATCTGCGTCTGGGTGTGAACATCGATCACGTGGCCACCGTGCGCAATGCGCGGGGTGGGGATTATCCAGATCCGCTGCGCGCTGCCAAACTGGCGGAAGAAGCGGGGGCGGATGGCATCACCGCGCACCTGCGCGAAGATCGGCGCCATATATCGGACGTCGATATCGACGGGCTGATGGAGGTTCTGTCGGTGCCGCTGAATTTTGAGATGGCCGCAACGCCCGAGATGCAGAAAATCGCCCTGCGCCACAAGCCTCACGCGGTCTGCATCGTGCCCGAAAAGCGCGAAGAGCGCACCACCGAAGGCGGGCTTGAAGTCGCGCGCGAGGAAAACAAGTTGGCGCATTTCATCGCGCCTCTGCGTGAGGCCGGCTGCCGCGTGTCGATCTTCATTGCCGCCGATCAGCGTCAGATCGAAGCCGCCCACCGCATCGGTGCCGAAGTGATCGAGCTGCACACCGGCGCCTATTGCGACGCCCATGCCGAAGGTCGCATGGAAGATGCCGAACGCGAGCTTGAATCGCTGCGCCAGATGTCCGCCTTCGCCCATTCGCTTGAGCTCGAGGTTCATGCGGGCCATGGCCTGACCTATGACACCGTAAAACCGGTTGCCGCCTTCCCAGAAGTCAAAGAGCTGAATATCGGTCATTTCCTGATTGGCGAGGCGATTTTTTTGGGCCTGACCCCGGCCATTCAGGAAATGCGTCGCCTGATGGACGAGGCGCGCGCGTGATCACGCCCGGCTTTGTCGCCATCTGGCTGGCCTGGCTGATGGCTGGCGGCTCTCCGGGGCCTGCCACGATGGGCATTGCAGGAACCGCCATGAACGAAGGCCGCCGCGCCGGTCTGGTCTTTGCGCTGGGCATTTGTGCCGGGTCCGCCGCCTGGGGCATTGCCGCAGCGCTTGGCTTGTCGGCGATCATGCTGGCCAATGTCTGGGTCTTCGAGGTGATCCGCTATATCGGCGTGGCCTATCTGGGTTGGCTGGCCCTCAAGGCCCTGCGCCGCGCGATGACAGCGGATGAGGTCGCTTTGGGCAAACCGGCCACAGGATCGCTGCCGACGATCTTCGCCAAAGGTGCCGCCATCCACCTGACGAACCCCAAGGCGATCCTCAGCTGGGGCTCGATCTATGCCATCGTCGCCCCCAGCGATGCCAGCCTGTCGACGCTGCTGGGCTATTTCGCCATGCTCTATGCTGGATCGTTGATGATCTTCATCGGCTATGCGTTTCTGTTTTCCTCCGAGCGCATGGTCCGAACCTACCGCCGCGCCCGCCGCTGGTTCGATTTCGCCTTTGCCGGGTTCTTCGGGGTGGCGAGTTACAAGATTTTGACAGTGCGGTTGTCATGATCCTCGGCATCGGCACAGACCTCGCAAACATCGACCGCATCCAGGGCACGCTCGACCGGTTCGGCGACCGCTTCCGCAATCGTGTCTTCACCGACACCGAACAGCGCAAGGCCGAACGCCGTGTTGATACCGCCGGAACCTACGCCAAACGCTGGGCCGCGAAAGAGGCCTGTTCCAAGGCGCTGGGCACCGGTCTGCGCATGGGCATCGCGTGGAAGGACATGGCCGTCACCAATCTGCGCACCGGCCAACCGGTGATGCACGTGACCGGCTGGGCCGCCGAGCGCCTCAAGGAAATGACCCCCGACGGGCACGAGGCGATCATCCACGTCACCCTGACCGATGATCACCCCTGGGCGCAGGCTTTTGTGGTGATCGAGGCGCGTCCGGTTCAAGATCAGGCCGCGCAGCCTTGACTTGCCCCCATCCCCCCCGCATGTAGCAGCGAAGCCAAGCAAAGAACTGGAGCGAGCAGAATGGCCGAGGACGCCAAAACCGGAAATCCCGTCTGGGAGACGATCAAGACCATCGTCTACGCGCTGTTGATTGCCGGCGTGTTCCGCACCCTTTTCTTTCAACCGTTCTGGATCCCCTCGGGCTCGATGAAGCAGACGCTGCTGATCGGCGATTTCCTCTTCGTCAACAAGATGGCCTATGGCTATTCCTATGCATCCTGCCCCAGCCTGATCATCCCCAGCGTCGGTCTGAACGTGGATGCCGAAGATATCTGTGGCTGGTTGCAGGGCGAAGACAATACCCGTATCTGGGGCGGTGATCCCGAACGTGGCGATGTCATCGTCTTTCGCCATCCCGTCACCGGACGTGATTATATCAAGCGCCTGATTGGGTTGCCGGGCGACCGGATCCAGGTCCGCAACGGCCAGATCATCCTCAATGGCACTCCGGTTCCTCAGCAGCCTGACGGCGTCTTTACCGAAATTGCCGAACCGCAAGGCCCGCAGCGCCTGCGCCCCCGCTGTGAAAACGGCCCCGTTGGAATAGGCGGCACCTGTGAAAAGTCGCGCCTGATCGAAACCCTGCCCAACGGTGTGTCCTATGACGTGCTGAACATTGGCAACCAGGCATCGGACAATACCGGCATCTATACCGTGCCCGAGGGCCATTATTTCTTCATGGGTGACAACCGTGACAATTCCAGCGACAGCCGTCTGCCGCAATCTGCCGGTGGTGTCGGATACGTGCCTTACGAAAACCTGATCGGTCGTGCCGACCGGATCATGTTCTCGTCCGCGGGCCGTTCGATGCTGTTCTTCTGGACATGGCGCGGTGATCGGTTCTTCAAGGCGGTCAATTGAAGCTCTCGGCTGAAATAAAGGCGTTCCAGCGGCGATTGGGGTATGAGTTCAAGAACCCCGAACTGCTGGTGCGCGCGCTGACCCATGGCTCGGTATCTTCGTCCACCCGGCCCGACAATCAGCGGCTGGAGTTTCTGGGAGACCGCGTTCTGGGCCTGGTCATGGCCACTGCGCTGCTTGAGGCCGACAAAAAGGCGTCCGAGGGTCAGTTGGCCCCACGGTTCAATGCACTGGTCCGCAAAGAGGCTTGCGCTGATGTAGCCCGTCAGATTGATCTGGGCGCGGTGTTGAAACTCGGCCGGTCCGAGATGCTGTCCGGTGGCCGTCGCAAGCAAGCGCTGCTGGGCGACGCGATGGAGGCCGTGATCGCCGCCGTCTATCGGGATGCCGGGTTCGAGGCTGCCCGCGATGTCATCCTGGCGCTTTGGGGGGACCGCATCCACAAGGTCGAGGCAGATGCGCGTGACGCCAAGACCTCTTTGCAGGAATGGGCGCAGGCACGTGGGCAAAAGCCGCCCTCATACGTAGAAATCAAACGCAGTGGCCCAGACCACGCCCCGATCTTCACCATCGCGGCCCGTCTTCAGGACGGCACCGAGGCGCAAGCCACTGCAGGATCCAAACGTCAGGCCGAACAGGCTGCGGCAAAAGCTCTGTTGGAACAGCTCAGCCCGGCCGGGTCTTCTTAGGTACATGCGGCTCAGACCAGCCCGGAAATCGGACGCCGCCAGCCTGGCGGCGCTGTCGATCGAAGTCTGGATCAGCACCTATCTGCGCCATGGCGTGAGCGCCTTCTTCGCCGAGTTTGCACTGTCCGAGTTCACCACTGCACGGTTCGAAGCGCTGCTTGAAGAAGGCAAGGACCTTTTGATTGTTTCGGAAAACCGCGATGGCATAGATGGGTACATTCGGCTGGCAGAGGGCCGTCCCGCCCCGATCGACGGGCTGTCCGATCTTGAGATCGTGACCTTTTACGTGCAGCCGCGTCACCACGGAAAGGGCATCGGGTCAGCTTTGTTGCAGGTGGCCATCGACCATTGCCGCAACAAAGGCCGCACCGAAATTTGGCTGACGACCAATTCCGAAAACGCTCCGGCCATCGATTTCTACCTGTCCAAAGGTTTCCGTCAGGTCGGCGTCACGGATTTCCGTATCGCGAACCAAGTCTATCCGAACCACGTTCTAGCGTTGAACCTGCCACCACTGGGCTAGCGTCAAATCACCCGGATGAACCCGGTCAGCCCGGTTTTCTGGTGTTCGATCACGTGGCAATGAAACGCCCAGTCGCCGGGATTGTCCGCGACCAGCGCGATGTCGACGGTCTCGTCTTTCAGCAAAAGCATGGTATCAGACAGCAACGGTGGCAGTTTGCGCAGGTTCGACGTTAGCGGAACGAAGGCCAGCCCGTGCAGGTGGATCGGGTGCAGATTGGGCGATTCATTGCGCAGTCGCAGAACATAGCTCTTGCCCCGTTGCAGCACGGCCAGCGGCCCGGTTCCCTGCGCCGCATCGCCC
Organism: Ruegeria sp. H8; assembly: GCF_056532905.1. Classification (NCBI taxonomy): domain Bacteria; kingdom Pseudomonadati; phylum Pseudomonadota; class Alphaproteobacteria; order Rhodobacterales; family Roseobacteraceae; genus Ruegeria; species Ruegeria sp. H8. The sequence goes on from NZ_JBQFNY010000009.1 coordinate 106,691, forward strand.
GGCCAGGGCGTGCGGTTGATCGACCAGAAACTATAGCCCAAAGACCCGCAGAACCCGTCATTCGGGGCGCCGCCTTCCGGGGTCCAGCCGCACACGAACTCATGCAACTCGGCCTGATCAAGATCGGGGCGCGGGACAGGGTTTGCCCGCAATGGGCGCAGCTCTCGCAGGTCTCGCGCGATGGAGTGTCCCGTGGCTCGCAACCGGACCATGGCGCAGTGTTTCTGTCCGGGAAACTTTGCCAACAACAGGGCTGATTGCCCTTCGTCGTCCGGCATCCGAACGGCCAAATCCACCCGTTGACCCGGGGCCAGCAAGAGCGGTTCGTCCGCCGTTGGCACCGGCAGATCGATCTCGACCGGATGTCCGTCCCATGCGATGATACGGGTCTCGGCCCCTTCGGGATGCAAGTTGTAGATACGGGTCGTGTCCGTGTTGACCACCCGTACGCGCACCAGGCTGCCCGCAGCGTGGTCATATACTGCCGCGCTCTGCCAATTGGCGGTCTGCACGTTGCCGAACGTGCCGGCCCGCGCCGCGCCGCGGGCGGTATAGGCCGGCAGAAACGCGTCATCTTCGTCCAGCCGGAAATCCCGCAGATTGATCACCTGTTCGCTGTCGAATCCCGGGTCTTCCGGTTCGGCAATCACCATCACACCGGTCAGCCCGCGGGCCATCTGGTCCATCGTCATGCAATGGGGATGATACCAATACGTGCCCGCATCCGGCGGCGTGAGTTCATAGGTAAAGCTTTCGTTCTCGCCGATGGGCATCTGGGTCAGATAGGGCACACCGTCCATTTCGTTGCGGATGCGCAGCCCGTGCCAATGCATGGCAGTATAATCGGGTAGTGTATTGCGCACCGTCAGACGCAATGTTTCGCCCTGGCGCCCGTAAAGAACCGGCGGCGGCGCATCCGGTGACAGGCTGACCATCCCCGTGGTCAGCTGACCGCGCAACCGATAGCTGGCAGGTTGCACCACCAGTTCCCGAACGGGATCGCTGGCCGCCAGAGACAACCCTCCCAAACCCAGAGCACCGGCAGCGGCGCTGCTTCCAAGAAGAAACTCGCGACGTTTCATGAAGACCTCACTGAACGGATCTGATGCCGGGCTGGGATTGGCTGGGCGTCCGCGTCCATCTGACACCTCAAACGCAAGGCTGCAATGCGACAAATCCCTCTGGTCCGCCGGACCTTTCTGCTATAGGGGTGCGCACCTGCAAACAGGATCGCCAGACTCATGACCACACGCGCCGGATTTATCGCCCTGATCGGAGAGCCCAATGCGGGCAAGTCAACCCTGCTGAACCGCATGGTCGGGGCCAAGGTTTCCATCGTGACGCATAAGGTGCAGACCACCCGCGCGCGTATCCGCGGCGTGGCGATGGAAGGCGACGCGCAGCTGGTCTTCGTCGACACGCCCGGCCTGTTCAAACCCCGCCGCCGCCTGGATCGCGCCATGGTCGCTGCTGCATGGGGCGGGGCCGCAGATGCGGACGTCGTTGTCCTGATGGTTGAAGCGCATCGCGGTATCACCGAAGGGGTCGAGCGCATCCTCGAAGGTCTGGAAGAAATCGGACAGGGCCGCACCATCGCGTTGGCCATCAACAAGATCGACAAGGTGCCGTCCGAGAAGCTGCTGGCGCTGACCAGTGACCTGAACGCACGCTATCCGTTTGCCGAAACCTTCATGATCTCTGCTGAAAAGGGACACGGCGTCGAGGACCTGCGCAAATGGCTGGCCTCTGAATTGCCTGAAGGTCCCTGGCTCTATCCCGAAGACCAGATCGCCGATCTGCCCCTGCGCATGATCGCCGCCGAAATGACGCGCGAGAAGCTGACCCTGCGCCTGCATCAGGAACTGCCCTATCAACTGACCGTCGAGACCGAAAATTGGGAAGAGCGCAAAGACGGCTCTGCCAAGATCGATCAGGTCATCTATGTCATGCGCGACGGCCACAAAGGCATCGTGCTGGGCAAAAAGGGTGAGACGATCAAAGCCGTCAGCCAGGCCGCGCGCGCCGAACTGGAAGAGTTCCTCGACCGCAGGATCCACCTGTTCCTGCAAGTGAAGGTCCGGCCCAATTGGTTGGAAGAATCCGAGCGGTATTCGGAAATGGGGCTGGATTTCAAAGACGGAAACGCATGACGCGGCTGACGGCGGAATTCTGGGTTCACGCCTATCTGGCGCGGCTGCGATTTCAGGATATCCCGGCCTATGTGGTGGCCCATGGCGATGACACCGCAGGCGCAGTTCTGGTCAAGCTGAACACACTGGACGGGCAGGCCGTTGCCTTCCAACGCAGCTTTGATCTGATGAGTGGCGAACGGAAATGGGTCGAACTCTCGTCCGGTCTTGAAGGTGACGTGGACCAAGCCATCCAGCGCCAACGCAGCTTTGACCCCGACCTCTGGGTGATCGAGGTCGAAGACCGGCAGGGGCGGCACCTGCTGGGCGAAGAAGGGCTTGAGTGACCAGTACTGAAGGGTCTTTGACGCAGAGACCAAAATGACTATTTTACCCCGGCAATTACACTGGCAGGGCTGGCTTGCCCTGTGGACAGGCGCAACCAAGAGGTGCTTTCGTGGCTGAAACGCTTGCTGAGAAACTGGAAAAATCGGAACTCGGCCACTGGATGCAGCGGTTCGAAAGCTTCATGGTCTTTGTCGGGGTTGTTGGTCCTTTTGCCACGCTTCCGCAACTGGTCAAGCTCTACTTTACCCATTCAGAACACGCTACTGGTCAGTCGCTTCTGTCCTGGTCGCTTTATGCCGGGCTGTCCTTCCTGTGGTTTGCGTATGGTCTGGTGGTGGGCAAGTTGCCCATCTATGTGGGCAACGGTATCTCGATGGTGCTGAACCTGCTGATGGTCATAGGAATTCTGGTTCATGCGGGTGTGACGTTCTGAACTTCACGCTGGCTTGGGTCTTTCTTGTTCGCGGTCGCAGACGATGCTCGGGTCCATCAATCCGCGTCGCCAAAATAGACAAAGCTCATCTTGTTCCCGTCAGGGTCGCGTGCGTAGGCACCAAAAAAGTTTGGGCCATATTGGGGGCGGTCCCCCGGATCACCTTCGTTTGTTCCGCCATTTGCAAGCGCGGCCGCGTGCGCATCACGCACTTCCTCTGTGCTTTGGCACAACAGGCCAACCATGTTTCCGTTGCCGATTGTCGCGTCTTTTTTGTCGAACGGTGTCGCGACCCATATGCATCCGCCGCCGCGCAGCTCATAGCATACAGCATGCGGCATATACTCGGCGACGACCTTTCCGCCGATCCGGGGCATAACCGCGTCGTAATAGCTGCGTGCCTTGGCAACGTCGTTGGAACCGATCATGACGTAATTAAGAGACATTTTGGGAATCCCACTTTAGAACATAAGAAGAACATTATGGCCTGAACGGGATTAAAGCAACGCATTCTTTTGTACGCGTCTGGCGATACCCCGGACGACAGACGGGGTTTCCATCGGCCAAGGGGCAGCAGGCGCGTTCTGCCGGGGCATTGGTGATCTGAAGAATGGCGGCGGGTTCATGTTGAGGCACAACGGAAACCACCGTGGTCAGGTCTGGTCGCTATATCGTGCCGGACCGTTGCAATGAAAAGCCGATGCTCTGCCCTTCAGTCTTTGCATGTCTTGGGATCACGCGCCATGTCCGCCGTTCCACCCGTCTTCGTACTCGCCCAACACCCTGGACAGGTGCAGCAGAGACGCAGAAAAGCGTGCGTAGACATCCCTCGACAACATCGGCTTGTTGTCATCCAGCACCTGCACAAGTTCGACAACGGTCGACGCAAATGTCTCATAGACCTGCATGTCGGCCGCCGTTGGGTCCGGTGTCCAGATTTCGCGTTCGTCGTAGTATGTGGCGGGTTTCGGTTCGTCATCGATCATGGTGCGGCCCCTTCTGTTGAAGCGCAGTTGGGGGTCGTAAAAACGCGTACAAGCCGGGTGGCGCGAAGTCACAAAACTATGGCGGCTTTGGAAAAGAACGCGCGCTGAAAAGGGGTTGAAGCACTTCCGGTCTTGCGCGCCAACGTCGCTTGGGATTTTCTGCGAACCAACCAAACCAGCAACAGGGTCAGGTTTTGGACTGGCGCGATCACGGAATACTCCTGACATTACGCCGCCATGGTGAAACAGCGGCGATCATCGAGGTCTTTACCGAAGGCCACGGGCGTCACGCCGGTGTGGTGCGTGGCGGGACCAGCCGCAAGATCGCACCGATCCTGCAACCTGGGGCGCAACTGGACGTGCTTTGGCGCGCGCGGCTGGAAGAACATATCGGCACCTTTCAGGTCGAACCCCTGCGGTCCCGCGCGGCAGCCGCGTTTTCAGGGCGGCTGGCACTGTCCGGGCTGAACGCGGTCGTTTCGCTGTTGTCCTTTTGTCTGCCCGAACGGGAACCACACCCCGCGCTTTATTCCCGGACGGAACAGTTGATGGATCTGTTGGGGCAGGATGAAGTCTGGCCTCTGGCCTATCTGCGGTGGGAGCTCGCGTTGCTTGACGAACTTGGCTTTGGCCTTGATCTGACAACCTGCGCCGTGACCGGTGTGACCGAAGGATTGATCTACGTATCCCCCAAAACAGGCCGTTCTGTCAGCGCCAATGGCGCCGGGGAATGGGCGGACAAGCTGTTGCCTCTGCCGCCTTGTCTGCGAGGTGAAGGCACTGCGCCCGATGCCGAGGTCGCAGAGGCCCTGCGCACGACCGGATATTTTCTGGAGCACCGCGTTGCTCCGTCTTTGGGGCATAATCCGCTGCCCGAAGCGCGGGCCCGGTTCGTGGATCAGGTCACTCGGCGGCTGTGAACACCATCTCGTGCCCGTCCTCATTGCGCAGGATCAGCACATTGCCTGACACCTCGGATTGGGTCATGGCCATGAGGGCGGCAAAGTAGAACCCCTCCGCTTCGAGCCCCGCGCAGGCGGCGCGCGTCGCGTTGAGGTTCTGAACCTCAAACCACGGGTAGGGTGCGTTGAGTGTTCCGTCATAGCTGTTGCACGGAGCGTTCCCGGCAATCCTGCCTTCTTCGGGAAACCGCAGCAGAGCGCTCGCCTCATAGGGCTGACCATCAATCTCCCTCAGAACCCAAATCTGGTCCGCCGCACCATAGGCGGCGACGGTTTCGTCTTTGTCACATTGGAACAATGCCAACAAGGGCAGGGTCAGGATCAGGCGAGTCATGGCTGGGTCTTAGCGCATAGGTGATGTCGTTGGAACCGGATCAGTAGGGAAGAGACCCGTTCAACAGTTGCGCACGCACTTCCTGCCGGGGTTTCCAGTTATAGCGCGTATCTTCACGCACCGGCGCCCAGAACAACGCGCCACTGTTGCGCCAGGGATCAAGGATGATGCCGTCATACATCGAATCCCCCTTGGCGCTGATCAATGCCGAATGGTGGATGATGCGAAAAGACGTCGGTGGCGACGTGGCCCAGTGCAGATCCAATGTTCGGAAGTTTTCCTGCCGCAGCCGCTTGGTCATGGCTTCTGCCCAATCGTTGCACAGCCCCTTTTCGCGGAACCCGTTGATGACCTTGGCGTTGTGGATGATGGCGGGGTCGGTGACATTCCAATCCCGCGCCAACTGCTGCGAGTAGGAATAGGCGATGGCGGCCGCCCTCTGAGCCTCGACCGGATCGACATCCGGCCCGAGCATTCGGATCGACCGGGCAAGCGCTTCGACATCGCTCTGATCGGCCGTCGGCGCAGGGGTGGTGCAGGCCGCAATAACGAGCACCGCCAGAGTGGCGCAAAGTGCAAAGAAGGATCGGGTCATGCGATGTACCAGGTGCTGATCGGGTTTCGGTCGGGTCAATCTGACGCTCTAACGGCGAATGGGCCGGGATCAAAGGGGAAGTTTGGATTGCTGCGGACACGGTTCGCCGTTGCCCTGCCGGTCAGAGATGCAGAAATGGTCCGGACAAAACGGAAGGTCCGCGGGTAGGAGGCGTACAAAACCTCAAAAATCAAGAAAAAGACCCGGCGCAATGGCCGGGTCAGTTGGGGAAACGGGCGCCGGTTCCGGTCACCCGAGCAGACGTCGTGCGATGACCTGTGCCTGAATCTCGGCCGCCCCTTCGAAAATGTTGAGAATGCGCGCGTCGCACAGAACGCGGCTGATCTTGTATTCCAGTGCAAAGCCGTTCCCGCCGTGGATTTGCAACCCGTTATCGGCGGCTGCCCAGGCCACACGGGCGCCCAGCAGCTTGGCCATGCCCGCCTCAAGATCACAGCGTTGGCCGTGGTCTTTTTCCCACGCGCTGAAATAGGTCAGCTGGCGCGCGATCATGATCTCGACCGCCATCATTGCCAGCTTGCCCGAGACACGCGGGAAGTTGATCAGCGATTTGCCGAATTGCTTGCGGTCGATGGCATATTGCATGGCGATATCCAGCGCGCTTTGCGCCACGCCGATGGCGCGCGCGGCGGTCTGGATGCGGGCACTTTCAAAGGTTTCCATCAGCTGTTTGAAACCCTTGCCTTCTTCACCGCCCAGCAGGTTTTCACCCTTGACGTGGAAGCCGTCAAAGCCCAGCTCGTATTCCTTCATGCCGCGATAGCCCAGAACCTCGATCTCACCCCCGGTCATGCCGGGGGTGGGGAAGGGATTGTCGTCCGTGCCGGGCGCCTTTTCCGCCAGGAACATGGACAGGCCGCGGTGATCGGTGCTGTCGGGATCGGTCCGCGCCAGCAAAGTCATGACATGGGTCCGCGCGGCGTGGGTGATCCAGGTCTTGTTGCCGGTGATCCGGTAATCACCGTTCTCGTCCTTCACGGCACGGGTCCGCAGGCTACCAAGATCCGAGCCGGTGTTGGGTTCAGTGAAGACAGCCGTCGGCAAAATTTCGGCGCTGGCCAGTTTTGGCAGCCAGTTGGCCTTTTGCTCTTCCGTGCCGCCGGCGATGATCAACTCGGCCGCGATTTCCGAACGGGTGCCCAGCGAGCCCACGCCGATATAGCCACGCGACAGTTCTTCGGAAACGACGCACATGGATGCTTTGGACAGTCCGAAACCGCCAAACTCTTCGGGGATGGTCAGCCCGAAAACGCCCATTTCCGCCAGTTCTTCGATGATTTCCAGCGGGATCAGCTCATCCTTGAGGTGCCATTCATGGGCGTAAGGTTCGACCTTTTCCTGCGCATAGCGGCGGAACTGGTCGCGGATCATTTCAAGTTCTTCGTCCAGACCCGACGCGCCGAACATGGTGGCGCCGGCCTGATCCTGCATCAGCTCGACCAAACGGCTACGTGCGGCTTGTGAATTCGCCTGCGCCATCAAGGTCTGTACTTCGGACGACTGAAAGCCCGACAGCGCATCCCAGCCGAGGCCCATATCCTGAAGGCGCACGACTTCGCCCTGGTTCATCGGGATGCCACCTGCGACCTGATGCAGGTACTCGCCAAAGGCGATCTGGTGCAGCAACTGCTCGAGTTCGCCGAACTTGCCTTCGGCCTGAAGTGCTTCGGCCCAGCGCTGCATCTGTCGCAGCGACTGATTATACGTGGCCAGCCAGGCCAGACCATGTGCGGCGGTCTGGTTTGCCTCAATCAAAGCACCTGTGATGCGGCCATCCGCCGAGACCATTCCGCGCACGGATTCGCGGGCTTTTTCAAAAACGGCTGCTACCGCGGGTACGGCAGCCCGGGTCAAGTTCAGAAGATCGGGCAAAACTGCAGCAGTTGTCATCTCGGTCATATCCTGTCCGTCGTGGGCCATGAATCGCGTCCTTTCCTCGGTCGTCTGGTCATATCATGCTGCACGTGCAGCGCAACAAAAATACTTATTACGCTACGAAAAAGTTCAAATATTACCCCAACATTTTTGCAATGCAGAAGAAAATCCAGATGATATCTAGGGGACATGACCCTGTTTTCCATTATTTCCCCGCAGGAACTGCTGACGGCCATGGCAATCGCGTTTGCCTCTGGATGGGTCAAAGGCATGGTTGGTTTCGCGATGCCCATGATTTTGGTGTCGGGGTTGAATTCATTTCTGCCGCCGGATCTGACCCTGGCGGGACTTATTCTGCCGACGCTGGTGACCAATGGGCTGCAGGCCCTGCGCGGTGGCCGTGTCGCCGCGGTCGCCTCGATTCGGCGCTTTCGGGTTTTCCTTGTTGTTGGCGGTCTTCTTCTGCTGCTCAGCGCACAGTTGGTCGCATTGATCCCGGGGTCTGTCTTTCTGGTTCTGATGGGCGGCTTTGTGTCAGTTTTTGCGCTGTTACAAGTTCTGGGGTTCAGAATGGCGCTGAACCAACCCTCGACCGCAGTCGAGGCTGTGGTAGGTGGCGTGGCCGGGTTTGTTGGCGGCATGTCAGGAGTTTGGGGGCCTCCGACAGTTGCCTATCTAACGGCGCTGAACACCCCCAAGACCGAACAGATTCGAATTCAGGGCGTAATCTACGGTTTGGGGGCGGTTTTGTTGCTGGTCGCACATCTTGGATCAGGCATTCTGTACGCAGAAACACTTGAGTTTTCGGCAGCCCTGATCGTTCCGGCCCTGGCCGGGATGTGGATAGGCATGAAGCTGCAGGACCGTATTGATCAGGCAAGTTTTCGCAAAGCGACCTTGTTCGTTTTGCTGATTGCGGGCCTGAATCTGCTTCGACGCGGTTTGGTGGGGTAACGCGTCAACTTGGCCGCTTGTCGGCGAGCCGAAAAGCAAAATACAGGCCCAGCATCAGGAAGAACAAACCCGAGATATCGCCGATCAGGAATGCGATATATTCCACCGTCGCGCTGCCAAAAGCCAGGTTGGTCAACCCGGAGACAAGGAAGGACGTTACGATTCCGACGCCCATCACACATATCCAACAGGGCTTTCGATCCGGACGGGGAAACAGATCCCACCCGATTGCCTTCAGAAGATAAAACACGGTCGGGACCGTCAGAACCGCAATCGCCATGGCCATCAGGCGGCTGGGCAGGAACACATCCGTTCCACCCAAATAGGCAAAAACGATGAAAACGCCGGGCAATAATGCGAAAACGGCGCGCCACCCCAACAGCCAGGCTGTCAGAACCCGCACGCCATGCGGCAGAAACAACAGGCTCGCGCGGCTTGGGTATTCCGGGAAAAACACGTTCTGCAACGGCATCAGGACGGCGAATGTAAGGAACGACGCCAGCACATAGGCCAAAGAGGCCAAAAGCGTTTCAGTAGCCCACCCGCGCAAAGTAATCACGGCCTCTTGCGCGTGTGGATCGCATCATTTGGGTGCATGAACGATGTACCGTCCCCGGTTGGCGCTGCCGCTTTGAGAAAGATAGCCTTTTTCGACCAGCGATTTCAGCGCGCGAAAGAATGTTGGGCGCGAAACACTTTGAACCAACGTGTGCTCGATCAAACCGAATGTGCGCACCTCCTGATCGGACTTGGAAAGCTCTTCGGCGGCATAGTAGATGTCGCGTTCAACCGGAGATAGTTTCTCCAAGCCTAATGTACGCTCCATGCTTTGCATCAGCTTGCGCAGTTCGGTGAGTTTCGAGATCTCAGTCATAATGTTACCTATCGTTTGCCGTGTCATTTGCCGCCTAATTGCGACTGGTTGAGCCATGCTGAATGACGCGCAAGTCAGCAAGTCTCGTATTGACACTCATCCCCTCTCGCTTAGACTAGGTGACTGATTAGGTTGCTCAATCCAGCGTTGTGAGTGTGCGCACATGAGCGACCCCCAATCTAATTTCAGTCAGTGCCCGGCGCAAAAGTGCCGGGTTTTTTCGTCTTAGCGACTATCAGGGCTAGCGCAAATTGCATTTTGAAACAACGCAATTGTATGTGCTTTTTGCGACAAACAACCTTAGCAAGAAGTACAGTGGGCGAAATAAAATAGGGGCGCTGTGGCCCCTTTCTCCAATTTACCCAATTGCAACAGCTTTGATGTCGTCGTCAATGAAGGGCAGATATTGTTCAAAGTTCTCGGCAAACATCTGCACCAGTTTTTCGGCCTGTTTGTCGAAGGCTGCCTGATCGTCCCAGGTACGGCGCGGGTCCAGCAGAACTTCGGCAACCCCCGGGACAGAGACTGGAACGTCAAAGCCGAAATTGGCATCCTTGCGGAATTCGGCGTCGCGCAGAGACCCTTCCAGAGCGGCGGTCAGCAAGGCGCGTGTCGCGCGGATCGGCATCCGGCTGCCCACGCCATAGGCGCCGCCGGTCCAACCGGTGTTCACAAGCCAGCAGGTCGCGCCGTGCTGGGCGATCTTGTCCCGCAACAGGTTGCCGTATTCCTCAGGGCGACGGGGCATGAACGGCGCGCCGAAACAGGTCGAGAATGTCGGCTGCGGCTCGGTGATGCCGCGTTCGGTCCCGGCCACTTTTGACGTGAAACCCGACAGGAAGTGATACATGGCCTGGGCCGGCGTCAGCCGCGCGATCGGTGGCAGAACGCCAAATGCATCGCAGGTCAGCATAATGATATTCTTCGGGTGACCACCCAGAGCGCTTTTGGATGCGTTCGAGATATACTCGAGCGGATAGGCGCAGCGCATGTTGGCGGTCAGAGAGTCATCGTCGAAATCCAGTTCCTTGGTTTCGGGGTCGAAGACCATGTTTTCGATCACGGTTCCGAACTTCGAAGTGGTGGCATAGATTTCCGGCTCTGCCTCGGCATTCAGGTTGATGGTCTTGGCATAGCAACCGCCTTCGAAGTTGAAGGTGCCGCGATCGGACCAGCCGTGCTCGTCATCCCCGATCAGTATGCGCGAAGGATCGGCGGACAAGGTGGTCTTTCCAGTGCCGGACAGGCCAAAGAACACGGCCGTATCGACCGGGTTGCCAACAGCATGGTTTGCCGAACAATGCATCGGCATCACACCTTTTTCAGGAAGCATGTAGTTCAGCAGGGTGAAAACGGACTTCTTGTTTTCACCGGCATATTCAGTGCCGCCGATCAGGATCAGTTTGCGGTCGAAGTTCATTGCAATCACGGTCTCGCTGCGGCAACCGTGCTTTGCCGGGTCGGCCTGAAAGCTGGGGCAGTTGATGACGGTGAAATCGGCCGTGAACTCATCCAGGTCTTCGCGGTCCGGGCGACGCAGCAGGTGGCGGATGAACAGGTTGTGCCATGCCAGTTCGGTAATCATTCGTACATTGATCGCATAAGCCGGGTCCGCGCCACCGACGAGGTCCTGTACGAAATAGTCGCGGCCCTTCATGTGGGCCAGCATGTCTTCGTACAGTGCGTCAAAGCCCTCGGGGCTCATTTCGGCATTGTTTTCCCACCAAATGGTGTCGGCAACGCTGTCGGTCTTGACGACGTGTTTGTCCTTGGGTGACCGGCCGGTGAACTTGCCGGTGGTAACCAGGAACGCTCCACCATTGCCAAGTGTGCCTTCGCCGCGCTTCAGCGCCTCTTCGATCAGCGCCGGTTCCATGAAGTTGTAATAGACATTGCCCAGACCCTCGATGCCCTGATCTTCGAGGCGGAATTGCGGGTTAACCCGTCCAGATGTCATGTGTGTCTTCTCCTGTGGCGGCGCGAAGGTCGTTGGCCGTTGCGCCTTTGGGGCAGTGAGCCGGGAAAACCGGCGGCTGAGCGCGTCTTATCACGGTCGTTCATGGCATGAACAGGCGGGTTTGACGCAGTTAGCGCAACCAAGTTCGGGTTTAGCGCCATCAGAAATTCAATGTCGGAAAAGCGGGCAGATTTTTGCGGGCATCAAGGCAAATTTGCCGCAGACCTGCCGCAACAAAGGCATGATTCGCAGTTACGGATTGATTCGGCGTCTTAAAACCGCCAACAATGCCTTACAAATAAGCGAATTATTGCGCGAGTGAGCAGGAATAGGGGTGAGCCCGATGTCAAAGATTGCACTTGTGGATGACGATAGAAACATTCTTACGTCTGTATCCATGACCCTCGAAGCCGAAGGTTTCGAGGTTGAAACATATAATGATGGCCAGGCCGCGTTGGATGCGTTCAACAAGAAACTGCCGGACATGGCTGTTCTGGATATTAAGATGCCGCGGATGGACGGCATGGATCTGTTGCAACGGCTGCGTCAGAAGACGCAGATGCCGGTGATCTTCCTGACCTCGAAAGACGATGAGATCGACGAGGTGCTGGGCCTGCGCATGGGCGCGGATGACTATGTAAAGAAGCCTTTTTCGCAGCGTCTGCTGGTCGAACGCATTCGGGCCTTGCTGCGCCGCCAAGAGGCGACAAGCGGCGATGCGGTCGCATCCAACAGCAATGAAACCAAAGTCATGGAACGCGGCGACCTGAGAATGGATCCGCTGCGCCATGCGGTCAGCTGGAAGGGCAATGATGTGTCCCTGACCGTGACCGAGTTCCTGCTGCTTCAGGCCCTGGCCCAACGTCCGGGATTCGTCAAAAGCCGCGACCAATTGATGGATGTCGCCTATGATGATCAGGTCTATGTGGATGATCGGACGATCGACAGCCACATAAAGCGTCTGCGGAAAAAGATGCGTGCGGCTGATCCCGAGTTCTCGGCGATTGAGACCTTGTATGGTATCGGTTACCGGTACAACGAAGAATAGGCGCGGCCGCCTGCAAGAGGTAATGGGGTCTCGTGCGCGACACCGAACAAGCCAGCGAATTGCGCGACGGTGACGTCGTTCTTGGGGATGACTGGGTCATTCCCCAGGACCCCGAGTCAGCGGAGCTGAGGGAAAAGCGATCGCGGAGAAACCTGTTTTCGCTGCGCGGTTCACCCCTGGCGCGCAAAATCATCACGTTCAACCTGATCGCTCTGGTGATCCTGGTCACCGGGTTGTTGTATCTGGACGACTCGCGAAAAGAGAAGGTTCAGCAGACCGCCCGCAATCTGCTGGGCGATGCGCAACTTGTCAGCAACGTTTTTGAAACCCAGTTGCGTCAGGGCGCACAGCAATCCGGGCAGAATGCCGGGAACCTGGACGTCAAGGATACCCTGTCTGGCCTCACCTTGCCCGAAGGGGGCGAGGTTTTTGTTTATGACGCCAGTGGCACGCTGATCGGCTGGACACGTGGTGCCCCGCAAGCCTCTGACATGCCGGTTCTTCTGCAATCCGAGGCCGAGATGCAGACCGGCAGTACGGTGATCAGCGACACGCTGAATGCCGTTTGGACGGGTTTGTCAAACCTGCTCAACTGGTCGACTGAAACCGAAGCACCGACGTTGGCGCAGCGTGTTCAGACCATTATTCCACAAGCGATTGCCGGTCAAAGTCAGGTGCAGGCGGTACAGGATGGCGCGGGTGAGACGGTCATCGTGGCTGCCGCACCAATTCTTTATCAGGATGTACCCGCCGGCGCGGTGGCCATTACCGGCCCGGCTGGTGAAATCGACGCGCTTGCCCGCCGCGAGCAGGAACGCATTCTGCAGATGTTTGTCGTGGCGCTGCTGGTTTCCGTGGGCCTCAGCCTTGTCTTGGCCTCGACCATTGCCAACCCGCTGGCCGATCTGGCATCCGCGGCAGAGATGGGCAAGGACCGGGGCACGGGTGTCAATCCCGGGCGCATTCGCATTCCCGACCTCAGCGCCCGTCCTGATGAAATCGGACGTCTCAGCCGCGCTTTGCGGGGTATGGTGACCGCGCTCTACAACCGGATCGACGCAAACGAACAGTTTGCCGCCGATGTCGCCCATGAAATCAAAAACCCGCTGGCCAGCCTGCAATCCGCCGTGGGAACGTTGCGGATGGTCAAGCGCGAGGATCAGCGCGACAAGCTGCTGGACGTGATCGAGCATGACGTACGGCGTCTGGACCGGTTGGTCAGCGACATATCAAATGCGTCGCGTCTGGATGCGGAACTGGTCAAGGAAGAAGAGCAGCCCTTTGACCTGCTCAAGCTGCTGGGCAATCTCGGCCAGTATCTGGGTGAGGATGCGCGCTCCAAGGGCATCGATTACATTACGGATCTGCCCTCTGAGCCAATTGTGATCAACGGGCTGGAAGCGCGTCTTGCGCAGGTCTTTGTCAATCTGATCACCAACGCCATTTCGTTCTGCGAGGAAAATGACGCAATTCGCGTCTGGGTCCGGCAGCGGGACAACCGCGTGCTGGTGGTTGTCGAAGACACCGGCCCGGGGATTCCCGAACAGGCGCTTACCAAAGTGTTCAAGCGTTTCTACTCGCAGCGTCCGGCGGAACATTTCGGCAATAATTCTGGCCTCGGTTTGGCGATCTCCAAGCAGATTGTCGAAGCCCATGGCGGGGTGATCTGGGCTGAGAACATCCGCCCGACAGAGGCCGATATCACATCGGATCCGCTGGGTGCCCGCTTTGTCGTGGGGTTGCCCGTCTAAATCCATGCATATTGATTCGTTGTCACTCGCGAAAGATCAGGACAGCGCCTGTGTTCATGCCTCCTGCGTTTCGGTTGCCGGACGCGGGCTTTTGATCATCGGTGCGTCCGGCACAGGGAAGTCCGGGCTGGCGTTGCAAATGATGGCGTTCGGTGCGAAATTGGTCGCCGATGACCGCGTCAATCTAGAGATGCGGCAGAATCGGGTGATCGCTTCGACCGTATCGCAGATCCGCGGTTTGATCGAGGCGCGCCAAATTGGTTTGATCAAAGCCGAACCCAGTGGTCCGGTTCCGCTGGATTACGTTGTGGATCTGGATCAGCCAGAGCCCGAGCGCCTGCCCGACCCTTTGACGGTTTCCGTGCTGAGGCAAACTGTTCCCTTGCTTCGGGGCGCGGGCGTGCCCAACTTGGCTGTAGCGATGATGCAGCTTCTAGGAAATGGGCGCGTAAACCCGGAATGGCCGAATACATGACATCGCAAAGGCGGATCGTACTTGTCACGGGGCCCTCCGGGGCAGGAAGATCCACGGCCATTCATGTGCTGGAAGATCTGGGCTTTGAAGCCATCGACAATCTGCCGATGGGTCTTTTGTCGCGCTTGCTCGACAGTGCTGACAGCGACCGTCCCATGGCTTTGGGTATAGATGCCCGCAACCGGGATTTCTCGACGATCGGTTTCATAGAATTGGCTGAAAAGCTGGGCCGCTTGGCGCAGGTCGATCTGACGGTTCTGTACCTGGATTGCAGTGATGATGTTCTGGTGCGCAGGTTTTCAGAAACCCGAAGGCGGCATCCCGTCGCCAAGAATGCCAGCCCGGAAACTGGCGTTCAGCGCGAAAAAGAGCTGCTGGCGCCGATACGAGAGATTGCGGATACGCTGATCGACACCAGCCTTCTGAACGTGCATCAGCTGCGGGAAGAGGTCGAGCACTGGTTCGCCCCGCAAGGCGGGCGGCATCTGGCGGTTTCCATCGAATCCTTTTCTTACAAACGTGGCCTTCCGCGTGGATTGGACATGGTGTTCGATTGCAGGTTTCTGGCGAATCCGTACTGGCGCCCGGAATTTCGCGCAGCGGATGGTCGAAACCCTGACGTTGCGCACTATGTGCAGTCAGACGCTAACTACTTACCGTTTTTTGAACGTGTGCTGGACTTGCTGACCCTGTTGCTGCCGGCCTTTCGGGCCGAGGGCAAAGCGCATCTTTCCGTGGCGTTTGGGTGCACAGGGGGCCAGCACAGATCAGTTGCCCTGGCAGAGGCCGTTGCAAAGGCCCTTGCGGAAGATGGGCAGCAGGTGGCAATTAGGCATCGCGAGATGGAACGTCGGTCGTTGAATGTGAGGTCGGATTGATCGGAATTGTGATCGTTGCACATGGTGGGTTGGCTCAGGAATACCTGGCCGCCACACAACACGTGGTCGGACCACAGGCCAGCCTCGTGGCGGTCGCGATCGAGGCTGACCATGACCGGGACGAAAAACAGGCCGAAATCTGCCGTGCCGCTGACGAAGTGGACACCGGCGATGGTGTCGTTGTTGTCACCGACCTCTTTGGCGGAAGCCCCTCGAATCTCAGTCTGCGTGCCTGCGCGCCTCAGGACCGGCGTATTCTGTATGGGGCAAACCTGCCGATGCTGATCAAATTGGCCAAAAGTCGCCACTTGCCCATTGGTGATGCCGTCCGTCAGGCAATGGAGGCTGGACGGAAGTACATCAATGCGCAGAATGTGACATTGGATTAAAAACGGATTATTGAATATGACGAGCCGAAGCCTGAAAATTATCAATGAAAAGGGCCTGCATGCACGCGCCTCGGCAAAGCTGGTTGAGGTTGTAGAGGGTTTCGATGCACATGCTGAGGTGTCAAAAGACGGACTTTCTGCATCAGGCGACAGCATCATGGGCCTTTTGATGTTGGCAGCATCGCGCGGAACAACTATTGACGTCGAGACGTCCGGGCCGGATGCTGAGGCATTGGCAGAAGCTCTGGAAACGCTTGTGAACGACAAGTTCGGAGAGGGGTTCTAAGCCACCCCGCCGGGACAGGAAGAACGGGAAGACCAGGAATTGGCGGAAACGACGCACGAGACCAAGACAAACCCGGTGGTGGATGGGACCACAGATCAGGGTGAGATCTACGACCGTAGAACGCTGACCTATGCGAATTCATTCGACGATGCCTGGACAGCGACCGCCATTCGGGCCATCGAGTGGTGCACAGGCAAGCTGACCATTTTGCGCATGGTCAACAAGTTCGAAAAAAAGAACGAATACTATCGCGGCCAGCGGTTCTGGGGCGGTGCCCTCAAGACTATGGGAATCGACCTGACCACACCGCAGGAACAGATTGACCGCATTCCCAAGACCGGCCCGGTTGTCGTCGTCGCCAACCACCCGCACGGTATGGTCGATGGCATGATTCTGGCGGAACTGATCGGCCGGGTACGCAGCGATTACCGCATCCTGACCCGTTCAGTTCTGACGGGTCTGGACGAAGCGGCCACGTCATTCATGATTCCGGTTCCGTTCCCACATGACCCCGAGGCGCAGGCCAAGATGCTGGAAATGCGCGGCAAAGCCATGGAGCATCTCAAAAACGGCGGCGTTGTGGCGCTGTTCCCATCCGGTGTTGTGATGTCCTCGGATGATTGGTTCGGGCCTGCGATCGAGCGGGACTGGAACGTGTTCACTGCCAAGATGATCCGCCGTTCCGGCGCGCGTGTGGTCCCGATTTTCTTTCCGGGCTGCAATTCACGCTGGTATCAGATCGCCAACCGTGTCTCTGCAATTCTACGGCAGGGATTGTTGCTGCATGAGATCGTCCGATCCTGCAACAAACCCCAGTCGCCGGTGATCGGCGAACCGATTTCGGACCACGATATGGAGTTGCTGGAGCGCGATCCGCGCGGTTTCATGGTCTGGCTCAGAAATCACACCATGTCTCTGGGCAAGTCGGAGCAGACCTGATCCGCGTCTTCATCTGGCCAAAAATATCCCGGGGGCGAGGGGGGCTGGCCCCCTTCAGCGTGTCGGTACCGGAACTTCCCCACGATAATCATAAAAACCGCGCTCGGTCTTGCGCCCCAGCCACCCGGCCTCGACATATTTCGTCAGGAGAGGGCAGGGACGATATTTGGTATCGGCCAACCCGTCATGCAGCACGTTCATGATTGCCAGACAGGTATCCAACCCGATGAAATCCGCCAGCTCCAGCGGGCCCATGGGATGATTCGCCCCAAGTTTCATGGACTGGTCGATGGATTGAACGTTCCCCACACCTTCATAGAGTGTGTAGACCGCCTCGTTGATCATGGGCATCAGGATCCGGTTCACGATAAAGGCTGGAAAGTCCTCGGCGCTGGCCGCCGTTTTGCCCAACCGATCCACCACCGCTTTGCAGGCGTTGAAGGTTTCTTCGTCCGTGGCGATGCCGCGGATCAATTCCACCAATTGCATAACAGGGACAGGGTTCATGAAATGAAAACCCATGAACCGTTCGGGCCGATCCGTGCGGCTTGCCAGGCGGGTGATGGAAATCGAGGATGTATTTGACGTCAGAATCGTATGCGGCAGCAGGTGCGGTTGGAGGTCCTCGAAAATCGCCTGCTTGATCGTTTCCCGCTCGGTTGCTGCCTCAATAACCAGATCGGTTTGACCCAGTTTCGGCAGATCAAGCGTGGTCGTAATCCGTTTCAGCGCAGCCTTCATCGCCTCGTCGGTGATTTTGCCACGCGACGCCTGCCGCGCCAGGTTACCTTCGATCGTGGCAATGGCGTTTTCCAGAGCATCCTGGCTGACATCGTTCAGCAAGACGTCGTATCCCGCCAACGCCATAACATGGGCAATGCCGTTGCCCATTTGCCCCGCACCAATCACCCCGACCGATTTAACTTCCATGTTCAGCTGCCTTTGCCCTGTAGGATACCGCGACAGTATCGGCAGACCGGGGCAGGCGGCAAGAGGATCAAGGCGGTCAATTTCGCTTCAAATGCGCGCATTAGGAAAATCTCAATATCTATGACCACAAGATGGCACCGGGTGAGAAAACGGGGGCTTGATATGAGCTTTCATCAGGCAAACAGCGGTAGGGAGTCCGCCTGCCAATATGCCAATTCGAAACTTTGGTTCCGGGGTCCACCCGGCACGTTGGATCAGCCCTATGTGGCCTGTCTGGGAGGAGAGGAAACTTTCGGCAGATTCGTCGATAACCCGTTTCCTGCCGTGCTTGAGAAGCGATTGGGAAAGCCATGCGCCAACTTCGGCAGCCTGTTTTGCGGAATCGAAGCGTTGTCCACTGATCCCGGGGTGCTGACTCTGGCCAATCAGTCAGACCTATGCGTGTTGCAAGTGCCCGATCTTCTGCGCCAATCGAACCGGTTTTACCGCGTACACCCGCGTCGCAACGATCGGTTCCTTGAACCCACCGCGGACTTGCTGGGGCTGTACCCGGATGTTGACTTCACGGAAATCCATTTTGTGCGCCATTTGTTGGAGCGGCTGAGCGCAACAGAAGACGCTCGAATCGAAGTCGTAGCGCAGGAACTGCGAGAGGTCTGGATACGCGCCACCGGGGACTTGATAGAACGGATCGAACCCGGCGTTGTCCTGCTTTGGCTGCATGTGCAGCGGCAAACCGGATCGCATGTCGACCATATCGTGCCCGATGCCGACATGATCGAACAGCTACGCCCGCTATGCGCTGATGTCGTCGAGGTTTCGGTCGCTGTATCCGCGCGATCGGATGCTCTCGAAGATGTTATGTTCGGAACGCTTCAGCAGCCGATTGCGGAACATATGATCGGCCCGTCCGCGCACCGAGAAATTGCTGAACACCTGATGATCGCCTTGCGGAACCTGAACTGAAAAAGGCCCGCCTGTTGGCGAGCCTTTGCAGATCAATCCGGATATCCGGTTCAGCCGAGCTTTTCGGTCAGTTCCGGTACCGCCTGGAAAAGGTCTGCGACCAGGCCGAAATCGGCGACCTGGAAGATCGGCGCCTCTTCGTCCTTGTTGATCGCCACGATGACCTTCGAGTCCTTCATGCCGGCCAGGTGCTGAATTGCGCCCGAAATACCGACGGCGACATACAGATCCGGGGCAACAACCTTGCCGGTCTGACCCACCTGCCAGTCGTTCGGCGCATAGCCCGAGTCAACGGCCGCACGCGACGCACCAACCGCCGCACCCAGCTTGTCGGCCAGCGTTTCGATCAGTTTGAAGTCCTCTTCCGAGCCGACACCACGGCCGCCCGAAACAACAACGCCCGCCGAGGTTAGTTCCGGACGGTCGCTTTCGGCAACCTTGTCCTCGACCCACGACGACAGACCTTCGGAGCCCGGAACCGAAACGGTTTCAACTGGGGCCGAGCCGCCTTCGCCGGCCGCGTCAAAGCTGGCGGTCCGCAGGGTGACAACCTTCTTGGCGTCGTTCGACTTGACGGTCTGGATCGCGTTGCCCGCGTAGATCGGGCGCTCGAAGGTCGAGCCGTCAACCACGCCGGAGGCATCCGAGATCACCATTACGTCCAGCAGGGCTGCAACGCGGGGCATCACGTTCTTGGCGTCGGTGGTGGCCGGTGCCACGATGTGCTCGTAGCCATCGGCCAGGCCCACGATCAGGGCTGCGGTCGATTCCGCCAGGCGGTGGCCCAGCGACGGATCCTCGGCGACCAGAACCTTGGAGACACCGTCGATCTTGGCCGCGGCCTCACCGGCAGCAGCGGCAGACCCGCCTGCGGCCAGAACGGTTACGTCACCCAGCACTTTCGCGGCGGTCACGGCCTTTGCGGTCGCATCCATCGCCAGTTCGCCGTTGTTCACTTCGGCAAGCAGAAGTACAGCCATTACACAGCCCCCGCTTCTTTGAGTTTCTCGACCAGCTCGTCAACCGAGCCCACGATGATGCCTGCCGCGCGTGCCGGCGGCTCTTCGGTTTTGACGATTTCCAGACGCGGCGTGACGTCGACGCCGTAATCGGCGGCGGTTTTTTCATCCAGCGGCTTCTTCTTCGCCTTCATGATGTTGGGCAGCGACGCATAGCGCGGCTCGTTCAGGCGCAGGTCAACGGTGATGATGGCGGGCATCTTGACGCTGATGGTCTGCAACCCGCCATCGACCTCGCGGGTGACCTTGGCGGTGTCGCCTTCGATGTCCAGCTCGGACGCAAAGGTGCCCTGGGACCAACCCAGCAGCGCCGACAGCATCTGGCCAGTGGCGTTCATGTCGTTGTCGATCGCCTGCTTGCCTGCCAGAACAATGCCGGGCTGCTCTTCCTCGACCACTTTGGCCAGGATCTTGGCAACCGCCAGAGGCTCGATATCGGTGTGTACATCGTCAGCCGCCACAACCAGGATTGCGCGGTCCGCACCCATGGCCAGCGCGGTGCGCAAGGTTTCCTGCGCCTGCTTCACGCCGATCGAAACAGCAACGACTTCGTCGGCCTTGCCAGCTTCTTTCAGGCGGATCGCTTCCTCTACTGCAATTTCGTCGAACGGGTTCATCGACATTTTGACATTGGCGAGATCAACACCGCTACCGTCCGCTTTCACGCGGACCTTCACATTGTAGTCAATCACGCGTTTGACAGGCACCAGTACCTTCATTGTAGCGCTTTCTCCTCAAAAAAACGGTAAGCCGCGCAGGCGACTCCACCAATGCTCTCGACCGACTAGATAGCGCCTGCCGCAGTGGCACAACAGAGCAAAATCGTCACGTCATGGCGTCGGGACGTCGCGTTTTGCAATTTTTTTGCCAAGTGGCGAAAGAATATTACCCGCGACTCTGTATTTCGCGATCAGCGGTTCGCGCCCGGAACCCACAACACGTCGTCTTTGCCGTTTGCGTTTGCGCAGCGTGCTGCAACAAAGAACCAGTCGCTGAGACGGTTGAGGTATTTGACCGCCACGTCGTTGACGGGCTCCATATTCGTCAGCTCGACCGCAAGCCGTTCCGCCCGACGTGAAACGGTCCGGCAGACGTGCAGATGTGCTGCCAGACGCGAGCCACCGGGCAGGATGAAGCTGCGCAGGGGTTCCAGCGTCTCGTTCATTGCGTCGATCTCGGCTTCCAACCGGTCGATCTGGGCAGGCACGATGCGTAGGGGGGGATAATCGGCCTCGGCGTCTTTTTCCATGTCGGGGCGACAGAAGTCGGCACCCAGATCGAACAGGTCATTTTGAATGCGCGACAGCGCGGTTTCGACATCACCTTCGGCCTCGGTCCGTGCCACGCCGACAAAAGCGTTCAGTTCGTCCACGGTGCCATAGGCTGCGACGCGGCCCGAATATTTTGCCACGCGCTCTCCGTTGCCTAGGGCGGTTTTCCCGTCATCGCCAGTGCGTGTGTAGATTTTGTTGAGTACGACCATTTATTGAACTCCCTGTCCGCGCAGATACACGAAAAGCACGATCAGCAACACGGCGATGAACTGAAAGAGGATGCGCAGGCGCATCATCTTGTTGCTTTTCTTGGCCGCTTCCATGCCGCCTTTGCCAAAATTCGCGATGCCTAAGGCCAGCACTACGACAACTGCCGCCATAGCCAGAAGCAGAATGACCATCACAAGGTCCATTTGAAGTCACCGTCCGGTTTTTTTCGATTACCACCCATCTAGCGTCAGGGCGTCGAAAAGCGAACGGGAAATATCGTCTCAGATATCCGAAAGGATTCGATCAGAGGCGTTTGTAGGCAGAATGCGGCGCAGTATCCCGGCGATATATGTCGGAGTGGTCACATAGTAACGTGGTTTGGGGCGTCGGGCCTCGACCGCATGGGCCAGCTTGTCCGTGACGGCAGAGGCGGGCAGTTCAAATCGGTCTGGCCCACTGCTTTCATAAAGGCGCTTCAGCAGTGAGCCTTCATACTTCTCCCGAATGGCCGAGTTTTCCCAGTCGATGTATTTCTCGAACAATGGGATCGCCTTTTCCCGGAGTTTTGAGGTGATGGGGCCGGGCTCGATCAAGACGATGTGAATGTCGGTATCCCGAAGTTCCAGCCGCAGCGTGTCGGTCAGCCCTTCGATCGCGTATTTTGTGGCGACATACGCGCCGCGCCACGGGAAGGCGACAAGCCCCAGAACCGAGGAACACTGCACAATCCGGCCATGACCCTGTTCCCGCATGACGGGAATGACCTGTCGGGTCAGCTCGTGCCAACCAAAGACATTGGTCTCAAATATATGGCGCAGGCCATCCGTCGGAACATCCTCGACCGCGCCGGGCAAGCCATGTGCACCATTGTTGAAAAGGGCATCCAGCGAGCCGCCTGTAGCCTCGAGAACGTGGGACAAACCCGATGTAATGCTGTCTGCATCAGTGTAGTCGATTCTGGGGCTTTCAAAGCCTTGTGCGCGTAGGCGATCACAGTCGCGTTGCTGGCGGCAGGATGCAAAAACGCGCCAGCCTCTTGCACGCATACCGTGTGCCGCGTCCAGACCGATGCCTGACGAGCATCCCGTGATAAGAATCGATTTCTGCATATGCCTTCCGAGCCTGATCCCCGCCCATAGCTATGGCGGGGTTTGCGGCAGGGCAATGACACTTCGATGTCAGTTCGTTGTTTTCCGGACGAGTGATGCCGAAATCCACCCAACCTGTTGCCCCGGCAACACGCGCAGGCGCAACCAGCCGGTACCTGAATCCCCGAATACCTCAACCTGCTGGCCGATCCTGGCTTTGCCGATGATCGGATAGATCGTCCCCGGCCCATCACGCAGGTTCACGCGGGTTCCCGAAATTTCACGGATATCCTTGGCGGCCTCGACAGGGGCGGGCAGTTCAACCGTTGGCAGCTCGGCGTCGGTGGTGACCTGTTCGAGAGAGGCCAGACCCTGTTCCAGCGACGCAAGGGTCAGAGTGACGTTTTCGTCAGCGAACAGTGAGGGGTTTGCCTTCAGGCCAGCTGCGACTTGCGACAACAGCGCCTTGGTTTCTGCTTCGTCCAGCTCGGCCACGGGTTCAGTGACCGGTGCGACTGGCGCCGGAGGCTTTACCGCAGCACGCGCGACCAGAGTTTCGGCGGGCGCGGATTCGATAGCCGGCCTTGAAGGTCTCGGGGCAATGGCAACACGCTCGGGCTCCGCAGTGCGGACTCCGCGCGGCTCAAAGTCAGGACCTCCGCTCATCACGTAAAAAGTCCAGCCGAGTGCGGCGAAAGTAACAAGTACAAGGCGCGTCATGGCGCATCCCCCAATTCAATCGTAACAACAAAATAGGCAGCAATCATTCAATTGTTGGAATGGTAGCATAATAGAAGGGCAGAGTCGAAAATTCGGGGAAAACACCGACTTGCCTCCCCCTGTTGCAAAAAGCCCGACTTGTCCCCAGTAAAATA
Source organism: Ruegeria sp. H8 (assembly GCF_056532905.1). Classification (NCBI taxonomy): domain Bacteria; kingdom Pseudomonadati; phylum Pseudomonadota; class Alphaproteobacteria; order Rhodobacterales; family Roseobacteraceae; genus Ruegeria; species Ruegeria sp. H8. The sequence goes on from NZ_JBQFNY010000009.1 coordinate 130,287, forward strand.
CGCGTTGCTTGCTTTACCAAGGCGTTCTTGCGTCGTATCACATCATATATGAACGATACGATCGACGACCCCAACATGGAGGCCCCCGACCACGGGGGTGAGGTTGCAGAACCGCTGCGCCGCGCGATAGGCGAGCGTTACCTGACCTATGCGCTGTCCACCATCATGCACCGCGCCCTGCCGGACGCGCGGGACGGATTGAAGCCGGTGCACCGGCGAATCCTCTATGCGATGAGAGAGCTGCGACTCAGTGCAACCGGAGGTTTTCGCAAGTCCGCCAAGATTTCCGGCGACGTGATGGGCAATTACCACCCGCATGGCGACGCCGCGATTTACGACGCAATGGCGCGCCTGGCGCAGGACTTCAACGTGCGTTACCCGCTGGTCGACGGGCAGGGGAATTTCGGGAATATCGACGGCGACAACCCGGCGGCCTCGCGATATACCGAGGCGCGGATGACCATCGTGGCCGAGGCGCTGCTGGAAGGTCTGAACGAAGACGCCGTGGATTTCCGCGACAACTATGATGGCACGCTGACTGAACCGGTGGTGCTGCCTGCGCAGTTTCCGAATCTCTTGGCCAACGGCGCCAGCGGTATCGCCGTCGGCATGGCGACCAACATCCCACCGCACAATATCTCGGAGCTTTGCGACGCCTGCCTGCACCTGATCAAAACGCCTGACGCGCGGGACGACACGTTGCTGAACTATGTCCCCGGCCCGGATTTTCCGACCGGTGGCGTGATCGTCGAACCGCCCGAGAACATCGCGCAGGCCTATCGCACAGGGCGCGGCTCGTTTCGGCTGCGCTGCAAGTTCGAGGTCGAGGATCTGGGGCGCGGCCAGTGGCAGATCGTGGTCACCGAGATTCCCTATCAGGTTCAGAAATCCAAGCTGATCGAAAAGATCGCGGAACTGATCCAAACCAAGAAAATCCCGATCCTCGCAGATGTGCGCGACGAATCCGCCGACGATATCCGTCTGATCCTTGAACCGCGTTCGAAAAACGTGGACCCCGAGGTGCTGATGGGCATGCTTTATCGCAACTCGGACCTCGAGGTGCGGTTCAGCCTGAACATGAACGTATTGATCGATGGGGTGACACCCAAGGTCTGTTCGATGAAGGAAGTGTTGCGCGCCTTCCTCGATCACCGGCAAGAGGTGCTGCTGCGCCGCTCGCGTCACCGCATGGCCAAGATCGACCACCGGTTGGAAGTGCTCGAAGGCTTTATCGTCGCCTTCCTGAACCTCGACCGTGTAATCGACATCATCCGTTATGACGACGACCCCAAGGCCGCGCTGATGCGCGAGGACTGGGGCATCGACCACGTTCGCGCCACCGATGAATCTGACTACGTCACACCCAAGCCGGGCGAGGGCGAGCTGTCAGAAGTTCAGGTCGACGCCATCCTCAATATGCGCCTGCGCTCCTTGCGTCGTCTGGAAGAGATGGAGCTGGTTCGCGAACGTGACGCGCTGATGGAAGAGCGCGCCAATCTCGAAGATCTGCTGGCCGATCCCGCCCTGCAATGGGCCAAGATTGCCGAGCAATTGAAAGAGACGAAGAAGACCTTTGGCAAAGACTACGAAGGCGGTGCACGCCGCACCAGATTTGCCGAGGCGGGGCAGGTCGAGGAAGTGCCGCTTGAGGCGATGATCGACAAGGAACCGATTACGGTCGTCTGCTCGCAGATGGGCTGGATTCGCGCCATGACCGGCCATATCGACCTGAAGCGCGAGTTGAAGTTCAAGGACGGCGACGGCCCGCGTTTCATCTTCCACGCGGAAACGACCGACCGGTTGCTGGTCTTTGCCTCGAATGGCCGATTCTATACCGTCAGCGCAGCCAACCTGCCCGGCGGGCGCGGCATGGGCGAGCCCTTGCGCCTGATAGTCGACCTGCCGAACGAGGCGCAGATCATCGACATTCTGATCCACAAGCCGGGGCGCAAGCTGCTGGTGGCCTCGGACGCGGGCAACGGCTTTATGGTGCCGGAAGATGACGTGCTGGCGCAGACGCGCAACGGCAAACAGGTGCTGAACGTCAAGGGTGACGAGACCGCGATGATCTGCAAGCCGGTCGCGGGCGACCACGTCGCCGTGGTGTCGCAAAACGGCAAGTTCCTGGTTTTCCCAACCCAGGAACTGCCCGAGATGACGCGCGGAAAAGGCGTGCGTTTGCAAAAGTACAATATGGCACGCGGCCGGCAGGGAACGCTCGAGCTGGATGGCGGATTGTCGGATGTAACGACCTTCAACTGGGAAGAAGGCCTGAAATGGTCCATGGGCGGCGACAAGACCCGACATGAGGCGGATATGACGCAATGGCTGGCAAAACGAGCCAGTGTCGGGAAAAAACCGCCCTATGGCTTCCCGCGCGACTATAAGTTTTCGTGATCGCGCTGCTTCGCGGGTGAATTTCCGCCGATACGGCTTTGCACAACCCGTATCGGTGCGCTAGATCAACAAAAAACAGGCCTATCGAGACGAGACATGTTGCGCATTCTGACGCTGATCACCGGACTGGCCCTGATGGCCGCTTGCACACAGACACAGGTGTATGAGCCGCCTGAATCCCTAGGAGAATTCAAGCTTCGTGTGAATTATGCCTTTGCGGACAAGGCCGTTCAGGGACCTGTATCGCGGGACGCCACACCTGACGAATGGACGAAGGCGATCCAGAACGCGGTTGATATTCGTCTGGGGCGTTACGTAGGCAAACAGGAATATGACCTTGGCATCAGCCTTGAGGGTTACATGCTGGCCCCGCCGGGGATCCCTGTGATCTACAACCCCAAAAGCACTGCGATTGTGTTGGTCAACGTCTATGACGTGAAGAAAAAAGAGTTTCTGGCCAAGGGTAAGCAATTCCAGGTGCTGGAAGACACCACCGGCGGAAGTGCCCTCAAAGGATCGGGGCATGAGCGCACAAAAGAAGAACAGATGAGCGGTCTGGCCCTCAAAATTGCCGACCGGGTCGAGGAATGGCTGGCTGAAGAGCACAAGGAAAATGGCTGGTTCGACCGGCGGCCGGACCTGATCCAGCCTCTAGAATCCGTCGAGGTCACGCAAAATCCAACGTGATCGGCGCATTTCCCTCAGGATGTGCTTGATTTTCCCCTTTGAACCAAATATTCCGCGCGCGCAGATGTAACCACGGGACCAAGGGTCCCCCAAATCGCAAAAGGGCGCCTGAGGAATGGCAAAGGAAAAGTTTGAGCGTACAAAACCGCACGTCAACATCGGCACGATTGGCCACGTTGACCACGGCAAGACCACGCTGACCGCAG
>NZ_JBQFNY010000010.1:0-127963 GCF_056532905.1 Ruegeria sp. H8
TTATCGAAAGGATGGCGGCTGCAGCCATGGCGTAGGTCTTGGTATAAGCGAGTGGCGAGAAGAGCCTACCTTCCTGATTTTCCAAAACGAAGACAGGCAGAAAACTAACCGTGATGATCGCCAGAGAATAAAACAGGGCTGGTCCCACCTCAGAAGCGCACTCTTGCACAATCCGCCATCTGTTCTCTGCTGTGAGCTTTTCCTTTTCCAACCGCCTGTGCATCGCCTCGATCATCACAATCGATGCGTCGACCATCGCACCAATAGCGATGGCTATGCCGCCGAGCGACATGATGTTTGCGTTTACTCCTTGCGCCTTCATCAGAATAAATGCGGCAAAGATTCCCAGCGGGAGCGACAGAAGAATCACGAGGGATGACCGCAGATGAAGTAGAAAAGCCGCGCACACAAGAACAACGACGATGAATTCCTGCGTCAGTTTCTTCTGGAGGTTATCGATAGCGCGCTCGATCACACCAGATCGGTCGTAGGTCGTTATGATTTCGACCCCTTCCGGCAGGTTTGAGCGCAACTCTTCTATGCGCGCTTCCACCGCTTTGATCGTCGCCAACGCGTTCCCACCCCATCGCAGGATGACCACTCCGCCAACCGCGTCTCCTTGCCCGTCGAGCTCTCCGACACCACGGCGCATTTCAGGCCCCAGGCGGATTTCAGCGACGTCTCCAAGCGTCAGAGCGGCGCCGCGCTCGTTGACCATCAATGGCGCGCTTGCAAGGTCTGACAATTCATCGATGTAGCCCGATGACCTGACCATGAATTCGGCTTCACCCATCTCAATGACGCTGCCGCCCGTCTCGCGGTTGGCCGCCTGAATAGCCGTCCTCAATTGTGCAAGTGTTATGTCATAGGCACGTAGTTTGTTTGGGTCGACGACGACCTGGTACTGTTTGACCATTCCGCCGATGGTGGCGACTTCTGAGACGCCTTCCACGGCTTGTAATTCGTATTTCAGAAACCAATCCTGCAGAGTCCTGAGCTGAGCCAGATCATGATTTCCGGTTCTGTCAACCAGCGCATACTGATAAATCCACCCGACCCCAGTCGCATCTGGGCCAAGTTGTGGTGACACGCCTTCAGGCAAGCTGCCGGTAATCTGGCCCAAATATTCGAGCACACGCGACCGAGCCCAGTAGAGGTCCGTCCCGTCCTCAAAGACGACATATACAAAGCTGTCTCCAAAGAACGAGAACCCGCGAACGTCTTTTGCACCGGGTACGGCCAATAGGGCTGTCGCAAGTGGATATGTGATTTGGTTTTCGACAACTTGAGGCGCTTGCCCGGGATATGGCGTGCGAACAATTACCTGGACATCCGAAAGATCTGGGATTGCATCAACCGGCGTCTCACGAATGGCCCAAATACCCGCAACTCCTATCATGAATGCGAGGGCCAAGATGACGAACCTGTTGGCGAGCGAAGAACGAATGATGGCCGTGATCACTGCGTAACACTCCCATCAAGCGCGACCTCTAACAGCGTCATCGAAAAGTCGGGATTGCGGCGAAGGATCAAAGAAACATCAATCCCTACAGGCAAGTTAGAAACCTCAATCCCCTCCGCAACCGGGAAATCCATGGTCATGCCCGGCATGCCGATCTCAGTCATCGGACCGTGTGTTACGTTCGCAGTACGCGCGTTCGGGTCGATACTGTTAATCCGGCCAGAAACCTGAAGCGGCGGCGCAATAGGCGTTGCCGCGGCCAAGATCATTGTCATGCCATCTGCACGCGCGAAAGTCAGAGTCATTTCAGAACCGACTTCGAGCATGTTTGGGTCCAATGTTGGCTCTATTGGGAAATCCATTGTCATGCCCGGCATCCCAATCTCAGTCATCAGCCCGTGAGTGATGGTTGCAGTTCCTGCCTCAGCATTAACGAGGTTGATCGTGCCGGTGACTACAATCGGTGGAGCAGAAGGCGTGATGGTTTCTTCGGGTTCAACTGAATCCGTCGGCGGCGAGCCCTGTTCGCGAACTGCCACAATCGAGAACATCCCCCCTTCTCCCTCTGCCAGATCAAACTCAATTGGCATGTCGATTGGCACGGTAGTGAGATCTACTCCCACAACAGGCAAATCCATTGTCATGGCGGGCCAACCGAGCTCGGGGATCGGTCCGTGCTCAAGCGTCAATTTGCCGTCTGAAGTGACGGCGCGCGCGATTCCGGCTCCAGTTCCGGCAATACCATCGTCTGGTGCAAGCTCCATCAGGCTCAGAAGCCCATCCGCACCCCGCGCGATCACGAAAGCAACCGCGTCGCCAGCATTCAAACGGTCGAGCGAAACACCAGACCTCACCGGAAACTGCGAAGTCATTGCGGGCCAATCAAGGCTTTCGAGAACGTCGTGACGAACAGTAGCCATACGATTTTGGGCATCGAGTGAAACCAGGGTACCTGCCCCGCGTGCTGGTTCGGTGTCCGTTGGTGTCATACGCGTGAAGCCGGCGCTCAAAGCACTTTCACTGTCGATTAGAAACTGTGCGGATGCGACAACTTCCTCGCCGGGTTCAAGCCCTTGTAGAACTTCTGTTCGTCCCCCCTCGCCGAAACTGTCTCGAAGACCTGTAGTCACCAGTCTCGGGCGAAAGGTACCATCGCCTGTTTTCAAGATGACGCGTTCCGCCGAACCAGTACGAATTAGCGCCTCTGATGGAACAGTGAGAACATTCCGGCTTTCATCCGGTATAAGGCTAACACTGCCAAACATGCCCGGCCGCAGCACGCCGTCGGTGTTATCGAAACTCAGTCTGACGGGAAGAGTTCGGGTTTGCGGATCAAGCTCAGGGTAAACATAGTCGATTTCGCCTTCGAAGGTGCGACCGGGTAGGTGCTCGAACCTTGCTATTGCGCGCATGTCTTCCGACAAACGTGCAATATCTCGTTCGAAAACATCGACGATCAGCCATACTTCGGAAAGATCGGTGACCGAAAACGCAAGCGTGCCTGGCTGCAGGTACATTCCATCGGCGGCGTTCAGCGCTATGACAACACCGTTTTGAGGCGCCTCAATTTCCACATTTCGAACCAACTCACCGCCCGCCTCGATCTCTGCAACCTGACGTGCGGACATACCGTGGCTGATCAACTTGTTGCGCGCCGCGTCCAAAATACGCGGGTCACCAGCTTCGACTGCGCGTACAAGATCGCCGGTTGCAGCTGCGATCAGCGGTGAAAAGAGTTCGAATAGAACTTGCCCCTTCTCAACGCGATCACCGACCGCGCGAACTTTCAGTTGCTCAATCCAACCTTCAACGCGTGTATGAACGTGATTGGTCAGGTGCTCGTCAAAGCCGACGAAACCCACCGTCTCGATACGAGGCTCGATATCCGTCATGCGTGCAACCGCGGTTCGCACGCCAATTGCGTTGATTTCTGCAGCGCTCAGGGTGACTTCTTCAGGGTCGCCGGTAGGTTCCTGCCCAGAATAAACCGGGATCAAGTCCATACCCATCGGCGATTTTCCAGGTCCAGGCTGCCGAAAATTCGGATCCATCGGAGCTACCCAATAAAGGACCTCTGGTTCGTTCGACTGGCCCTGATCAATTGGATTCAGGTACAGTCTTTCAAGAATGACACCTCCACCCAGGCCAAACGCCAAGGCAAGTACTGATAGTGCCGCATATCTTCCACGCATAATAATCTCCTGACGGTCGCAGTGCACGCTCGAACCGAAACAACATGAAAACCCGCGCTTGCGGGCCTGTGGATGTTAGGAGATTTGTGGAGGGCGATCGGGCGTCAGGGGCTCCTGAGACAGGCGGGTGTCCGAATCCATGTTTCGGTTTTGCTGCCCAAAAGCTGTAGCCAACACAGCAACACTCACTTGGGTTGGATACTCACCAACGCAGCAGATGCCGGAATGACATTCTCCGCTGTGATTTACGTGGCTATCCGTGTGGATTTGGCCAGTCGTCGGATGCAAACCGCTATGGTCGTGTTTGAAGTCTGATGACTTTGCAGCCATTGAAACGCCGTGAGGCTCAGAGGTGCTACTGTTTTTGACGTCAGTGCTCGCGACCACAACAGTGCCGACGAATGTCATCGCCAAGCAGACGCATGTCAGAAACGTCATTCGCAACACTGAGAAAAACTTCCACTCCATCCCGTGCAGTTAGGACGAACGTAACGTGTGTTCAAGCCAGTCGGAGAAAAAAACAGGTGAGTTGGTGCGCTGCATCGAAATGAAGCTGATTCCCGCGAATACACGTAACAAACTGCCAAAATTGGAGGCAGTTCATACGATGAGCGCATCTAAGTTTGGCCGAGGTTCTTCAGGATCGGGCAGTCAGGGCGGTGGTCGCCAGCACATTCGTCGATCAGATGAGACAGTGTAGCATGCATGGCCTTCAGGTCCGCGATCTTGGCATCTATCTCTTTTAGGTTCTGTTTGGCGATATCCTTCACGTCCGCGCTTGCGCGTTCTTTGTCCTCGTACAACGCCAGTAGTGAACGGCAATCCTCAATGGTAAAGCCCAAGGAACGGGCCCGCCCGATGAAGGCCAGTTTGTGCAATTCCTTTTCATCGAAATGACGATACCCATTCAGGCTGCGCCTGGGTTTGATGAATCCGATATCCTCGTAATAGCGGATGGTTTTGGCAGGCAAACCCGAACGTTCTGCTACATCTCCGATATTCACAGCGGTTCTCCTATTCTATTCAGCAGGCGCTGAACGCAGCGTCTGCTCGGTGTTCTGCGAGATCTGTTCTCGCCCAACTTTGATCGGCTTAACCCAGCGCAACCGCAGCGCGTTGGTCAGTACAAATACACTGGACAGAGCCATGGCACCTGCAGCCAGAACCGGCGACAGCAACGGGCCGCCAAACGGATAGAGCACCCCCGCTGCAACCGGTATGAGCAGCGTGTTATAGCTGAATGCCCAGAACAGGTTTTGGCGGATGTTGCGCATGGTGCGCTGACTAATATCGAAGGCGTTGACCACGCCTGTCAGGTCGCCTGACATCAGAACGACGTCAGCCGCCTCGATGGCGATGTCAGTGCCTGTCCCGATCGCTATTCCTACGTCAGCCGCCGCCAGAGCGGGGGCATCATTGATGCCATCACCCACAAAGGCCAGTTTTCCGCCATTTGAGCGCAGATCTTGCAACGCGGATACTTTACCCTCGGGCAGAACCTCGGCCACGACATGATCGATGCCAAGCTGCGCCGCGATGGATTTGGCTGTAGCGGTATTGTCGCCGGTAATCATCGCTACTTTCAGCCCCAGTCCGTGCAAAGCTTCAATTGCGTCTGGCGTGGTGGTCTTGATTGGGTCCGCCACAGCGATTACGGCCGCGATAACCCCGTCTACGGCAGCATAAAGTGGAGTCTTTCCGTTGATTGCCAGTTCAGCGCCCCGATCAGACAGCGCGCCCATTTCAACCCCTTCGCGACTCATCAGGCGGTCGGCCCCGATCAAGATTGTATGGCCTTCGACTGAAGCGCTTACCCCGTAACCGGTGAGCGACGTGAAGTCTTCTGGCTTCGAAAGCTCCAGACCACGGGTTTCAGCCGCGCGCACGATGGCCGTGGCGATCGGATGTTCGGATGTGACCTCAACGGCAGCCACAAGGCGCAGAACCTCATCCTCGGCCAATCCTTCGGCCACAATAAGGTCGGTCAGCTCCGGGCGCCCTTCGGTCAAGGTCCCTGTCTTGTCTACCGCAACAACAGTGGTTTCCTGCAGCATTTGCAAGGCGTCGCCCTTTCGGAAAAGGACACCCATCTCGGCCGCGCGGCCGGTGCCGACCATGATTGAGGTGGGTGTGGCCAACCCCATGGCGCAGGGGCAAGCAATGATCAGTACCGCAACCCCGGCTACCAACGCCAGGCTGAGCGCGGGATCGGGTCCGAACAACATCCAAACCAGCACAGTCACAACGGCCACAGCGATCACTACCGGCACGAACCACAGCGTGATGCGATCGACCAGGCCTTGAATCGGAAGCTTGGCCCCTTGGGCTTGTTCGACCATTTGAATGATCTGGGCCAACATAGTGTCTGCGCCGATCTTTTCAGCCCGGTACGTCAATGCGCCCGCGCCATTGACTGTTCCGCCGACCACAGTTGCGCCCTCGGTCTTTTCGGCAGGAACCGGCTCGCCGGTGATCATGCTTTCATCGACATATGACGCGCCGGTCACTACGGCACCATCCACCGCGATTTTTTCGCCCGGTCGAACGTGCACAATATCCCCTACATCGATCTGCTCGATCGGTAGCTCGACAACCGATCCGTCGCGCTCAACTCGCGCTGTTTTTGCCTGCAGACCGACCAATTTTCGGATCGCTTCACCAGTTCGCCCCTTGGCGCGCGCCTCGAGGAACCGCCCCAGCAATATGAGAACCACGATCACCGCTGCGGCCTCGTAGTAGACGTTTGCGGTGCCGGCGGGAAGAACACCCGGCGCAAAGGTGGAAACAAGCGAGAACCCATAGGCCGCCGAAGTGCCCAGGGCCACCAGAGAGTTCATGTCCGGCGCGCCTTTGAACAAGGAAGGGAATCCCTTGGTGTAGAACTGCAAACCAGGGCCAAAAAGAACGATCGTGGTCAGAAGGAATTGCAGGTAATAGCTGTTCTGGATGCCGATCGTGCTCGCTATCAGGTGGTGCATGCCCGGAATTACATGCGAGCCCATTTCAAGGATAAAGACCGGCAAAGCGAGCAAGGCGGCAAAGCTTGTTCGCCGGGCCAATTGGCGAATCTCTTTGGCTTTGCGGTCTTGTGGTTCGGTCTGCGTCGCGGATCGCAGACTCGCCGGATAGCCAGCAGTTGCCGCAAGCGCCGCGATGGCTTCGGGTGTTGTGACTCCCTCAGCATAACGTACAGTTGCACTTTCGGTTGCCAGATTGACCGACGCGGACAAGACGCCATCATCTGCTTGCAATGCCCGTTCAACGCGCCCCACGCACGATGCGCAGGACATGTTCTGAATATCCAGCGTTACCTCTTCCGTCCGTGCCGGATATCCGGCGCTGTTTAACGCATCAGCAATGGCCGCTTTATCGGCTGGATCATGGAAATCGACCTGAACGCTTTCGCTGGCGAGATTAACCGAAGCGGCATCTACCCCTGGCACATCTTTCAACGCGCGCTCGACGCGCCCTACGCAAGAAGCACAGCTCATACCCTGAACTTGAAACCGTGCATGTGAAATTTCAGTCATATTGTCACCACAAATGTTCTGCTGACGGGCAACATAAGGGTTCCAGCAAGTGGAAGGTCAAGGGATGGGGTTGACTTTCTTTTCCACTAATTTTGGCGATCCAATTTTCACGACTTGACCTTCCTGTGCTGGAATACTTTAGCCGGGACAACGGAAAACAGGAGCAAACATCTATGACGACCCTAAATATCCCGGACATGAGCTGCGGGCACTGCAAGTCAGCTATCGAAAAAGCCGTTGCCACGGTGGATTCCTCCGCACAGTTGGACTTTGACATGGAAAACCGCAGGGTACGTGTCTTAAGCGCCAATCCACTTGATCATATCCTTGCTGCTCTGAAGTCCGAGGGATACGAAGCCACGGTCGCATGAGAAACTTAGGGGCGCACATTCTGTCGCCGCCTTGGTTTTATCTTGCGTCTCTGACTGCCTCGATTAGCCGGGTCATTTCATCTTCGGCGATCAGCCCCGGGGCAAGCGCATCTCCAATCACAAACGAGGGGGTGCCACTAAAGCCAAGCTGTCGGGCCAATTCCATGGACACCTGAATATGCGCGTCGACTTCCGGCGCCTCCATGTCTGCGCGCAATTGATCCTCGTCCAGGCCAAGTTCCCGAACAACTTTCAGGACACTGGCCTCAGTGGCACGACCGTTCAGAGCCATAAGTGCCCAATGAAATTCTTCATATTTTCCCTGATTACGTGAGGCAAGCGCGGCGCGTGCCGCGAAGTCGGAACCTTCTCCGAGTATGGGCCATTCTCGATAAACAACTCGTACATCGGAATCGCCTGCGATTACGTTTTTCACGACCGGGGCAGCGCGTTTGCAATATGGGCAGTTATAGTCAAAAAACTCGACCACGGTTACATCGCCTTCCGGGTTTCCGATGACAGGCGCATTCGGATCCTGTTCCAGCAATTCACGCTGATTTTCCAGGACGTTTCCAATGGCTTCGGCTTTTGCCTGATTCTCGCGCTGTTGAAGCAGTTGAATCGCCTGCATGATAATCTCAGGGTTTTCCAAAATGGCTTCCAGAGCCAGCCGTTTCACATCGGAGTCAGACAGCTCTTCGGCGCGTGCCATAGGAACGCCAATCGACATGGCGATGGCGATTAAGCCGGCAAGTATTCGTTTCACATCAGTTTCCTTCCGTTTGTTCTGCCTCGGTGCGCTGCATTTGCAGCTTGCGTTCCCGATCCGGCCAACTTCCCTTGATGAAGGCGAGGATGTCCCAGATTTCCTGATCCGACAGAGTGTCACCGAAACCCGGCATGCCGCTTTTGACGTCAGCGACACCCATCTGTTTTAGCGTTTGGTCCCCGCCAAGCTTTGTATAATCGAACAACAACTTGTCGCTGTGATGCCAAGTGTGCCCTGTTCGGTCATGCGGGGGTGCCAGTAGTACGCCATCTGCACCGGGTGTTTGCCAATCCGGCTGACCCTCCAAATCTGCCCCGTGGCATGACGCGCAGTTTTCGGCGTACAAAACTGCACCACGTGCCGAATCCGCCGATGAACTGTTCTGCGCACGCCCACCCAGGCCCCAGCCAGCGACCGCGACAATGATCACCACAGCAGCCAGTGACACCCATTTCGCCGCGCTCTTATTCATCACGCCACGCTCAGCCAGGTCTTCATACCAGCGGCCTGATGCGACAGCATGTGGCAATGAAACAGCCAGTCCCCCGGATTATCCGCAACGAACGCAATCTCCCGCGTTTCTATCCGGTCAACCAGGATTGTGTCCCGCAGCGGCCCCAGGCTGCCGTTCGGCAGAACTTCCTGGAAGTGCGTCCCGTGCAAGTGCATAGCGTGCGGAAAGACGGTGTCGTTCTGCATCTGAATCCGGACTATGTCGCCACGCGTAACGGCAGCAAGCGGGTTTTCAGGTAACCCGGCGACACCGTTGAATGTCCAGATCTGCCCTTCCTGAACCAATTCATTGGCGCTCATGACTTGGCCGTTAAAAGTGCCTTGACGCAGTCCGCCCATCGCCCCGCCTTCCATCACCAATGGAACTGTCAAAGCGTCAGAAACATCTTCGAGAAAAGAAGCAGGGTTGGGTGGCAGGGCTGCGATCACACCGCGGTTAGCAGATGTGCCGCTTCCCGAAACCGGGATCTCAGCGATGACAAACGATTCATCGCGTTCGTGAAGAGTTATTTGAACGGCTTCGTTCGATTCCGCTGTTACATCAACAATTAAGTCTGCTCGCTGTGCAGGCCCGAAAACAAGGGTTTCAAAATCCTCTGGCTGCGCTACCGGCATGCCATCATAAGCGACCAGTTTCCCGTTTGCGCCACCTACTGAGACATACATGATCCGATCAGTTGCCACGTTGACCATTCGAAGTCGCAAACGCTGGTTTGTCAGAACTTCTGTCATGGGCGATATGTTTGCGTGAACGTAGTTTCCCATTCGGCCTGCATGCGTCCAGTCATGCATCGCGCCGAAATCATCGACGATTTGGGCGTCCTGACCCAACCTCCAGTCATCCAGCAGGATCGTAAGGTCATGATCCGTGTCCGGCGGGTCCGTTTCGTCGACGATGAACGCGCCGTAAAGGCCCCTGGCCACTTGTTCCGTTGACTGGTTATGAGAGTGGTACCAGAAGGTTCCTGCATCCTTCAGAGGCAAGTCATACTGAAATTCGCCGCTTGTTGGTACAGCCTCCTGTGTAAGACCCGGCACCCCGTCCATATTGTTTGGAACCCGCAGTCCATGCCAATGGATTGCCGTAGGCTGAGGCAGTGAGTTCAGGAGCGTCCGGCGAACCGTTTCGCCCTGCCGGGCACGAATTTCGGGGCCCGGAACACCGCCATCATATCCCCATATCTCAGTTTCAGGATAGCTGTCGGGGGCAACACGTGCCAATCCTGAACGCGCCTCGATTATTCGGGGGGCGGTCGCCGCCCTCCCGATAGTCGGCATTGCGATTAGTGCCGACGTGCCTGCAACGAATTGCCTGCGATTAAGCTTCATGAAGACTTCCTTCCAAAGAATACTTGATCTCTCACTGGATTATCCCCCCTCGTGCACATCCAGCAGATAGGTCGCCATTGCCTTCCGGTCATCGTCTGTCAGAAAACTGGTGCCATAGTTTACAACCTCTCCCATGGCCCCGCCGAAGACATCGCCATCAGGCATGACGCCGGTGCGCAAGGCGTAAGCCAGATCATCAACCGTCCAACCACGCATTTGCAGGGTCTCAAAGTCGATAGCCGGTGCCTTGTCACCGCCCGGCAGAGAGTCACTTCCTTTGAAGTGTTCCGTGTCCGAATTTCTTGCGCCAGCCAGGTTCCTCCCGGTGTGGCAGGCCGCACAATGCGTGGCACCTTCGACCAGTAGCCGACCCCGGTTCCACACTTCGTCATTGCCCGGCACGGGATCAGTGCGGGGTGGTTCCAGAAAAGCCGCGCGCCACAGCTTCAGGCCCCATCTCTGATTGAAGGGGAACGCCATTTCCTGCTCTTTTGACGGTTCCGCTACCGGTGCAACCGTTTGCCAGGCGGCCCAGAGATCGGCGATATCCTGATCCGTGAAATTGGCATAGAACGGATAAGGAAAGGCCGGGTAGTAGGGTTGTCCGCCGGGTGACACGCCTTGACGCACAGCGCGAGCAAACTCCTCGATTGTCCAGTCACCGATCCCGTGGTCAGGATCTGTGGTCAGGTTCGGCGAAAAGAGCGTGCCGAACGGGGTATCCAACTCCACCCCACCGGCCAAGGGCGCGCCCCCTTTGGCAAAATCTGTGTGGCAAGCGATACAGCCACTTGCCCTTGCCAGATAAGCCCCGCGGTTAACGTCACCCTGAATGTCGAGAGCTTGTAAGGGCTGGCCAATTGGCCAAGCCATCACGGCAACAAGTCCCGCTGACGCCGTTACGGCGGCAGCAAGGCCCAATCGGAATATCGGTCTCATGACGCATTCCTATTCCGACCGAAATTGCGTGTGACATGCCGAGCATGTCTGGCTCAGCATCATGAACACACCATCTGCCGGCATTTCAGAAAGTTGTGCCTGGTTTGAACTGCCGCCCATCATTCCGGCACCCATCATGGATGCGCCGCCCATCATGCCCGAACCATGGCCCGACCCGGACATCATCAACCCGTTGTCCGCCGCAAGCGCAAGGCCTTCAGAGTAGGTTTCCAACTGTCTGGCTAACTCTGCAAATGAACCCCAATCCTGCCAGATCTCCGATTTGGCCTCCGAGGGTTTGCCATCAGATCCCTCTGGAAACAGCTTTGTCATGCTCTCGCCAGCGTGACGCCCGATTTTCTTGGCCTCGCTTCGTACCGTTTGCGCATTGTAGGGCGTTTTCCCCTGCATCATCGGCGTAAGGATCTTCATGCTGTCCTTCATCGCGGACATACCATCCATGCGTTCTTTGACGATGCCGGTTGCGCCACCATGCGCCAGGGCGGCGGCTGCGAACAGAGAAACCAGGGCAACGCCTGTGGTCATTTTTAGAATGTTCATTGTTTTGTCCTTGTCGTCTGCTTCGACGCGCCCAGGTTGAGCGCAATTCGACTGGTCAGATCAGGACACGCGGCGGCGGTGGGTCAAACGCCGCGATACCGAGAACCCGGTATTGGGCTCGAGGGATCGAGTATCTTTGTTCAGTATCTTGGGGGCCAGGCGGTGGTGGACCCATCGAAAATAGACCAACAGCGTTGCAAATCGTTCCGCCATGACAATGTCCGGGATGACCCTGCTTGACATGCTCAACGTCCGCAGAGTCCGATTGGTCAATCACGTGCTGTGAACCACTGCCATGTGCATGAGCAGAATCGGCCGTCACAAGCAGCCCGCCAATGGCCAGCACCATTGACAGTATGATGTAACGAATTGCACTGCCCATTCGGCTCGTCACCTTCAGAAAATCCCGTTTTCCTGCTGCAACTCTCTTATGTACGCCACGATGCCTTTCACATCCGCACGGGTCAAGCCATCGACCGGCGGCATATTGCCGAACTTCCAATGGTGTGCCCGAACTCCATTCTGGACTGCCACATAAAATGACTCGTCCGAATGGTGGCTTGGTTCATAGATTTTATGCACCAAAGGTGGTGCAAGGCCTTCCAGACCCGTTGCATTCGCGCCATGGCACGCCGAGCATTTGGCGTCGAATGCCACTTTGCCGACGGCCGCAAATTCGCTTAGCTGGTCCGGCAGATTGACGTTTTCAATTGGGTCTCCTGGCTCCAGTGCTGACGTATCGGGCGGCGTCATCGAGTGACCTGTTGGTTGCTGATTTAAGTTGTAGACGAACGCGGCGGCGCCTGCGACCACTACTCCGCCTATCAAGAGTGTAAGTTTATCCATCTCTGTTCTTCACATGATTGTCAGTTCTTAGGTTCAACGCGCGCAAAAAAAGTCGGCCTGACCAAGGTCAGATCAGTTTTACCTGAGTGCCCACAGTGGCCAGTTCGAACAATTCCGCAATCTGCTCGTTGTATAAACCAATGCAGCCGTTGGAGGATCTTCTCCCGATCTTGCGCGTGTCGTTGGTGCCGTGGATGCGGTAGTATTGCCAGCTCAAATAGAGCGCATGTGTCCCCAGAGGGTTCTCAGGACCCGGGCCTACATAGTCAGGCCATGCTGGATTGCGCTGTTTCATTGCCGGCGTTGGTCGCCAAGATGGCCCTTCGACCTTGCGAATAACTGTGGTGTAGCCCAGCCTTGTAAGGTCTTCCGTGAGCGGTACGCTGGTTGGATACATCCGATAGACGCTTTCGTCTTCTGACCAATATTGCAGGACCTTGGACTGTGTATCGGACAGGATTACCCCGTTTTTCAAGGTATCAAAGTGGTCCTGCCATTTAGCAACGCGGAATGAGGAAACATTGCGGCGCGTCCCCTCAGTTGCCGTTGATTGGGCCCAAACGGCCGGTGCTGGAAAAAGCGTCGTCGCAGCAAACGCGGCAATCACTCCACGTCGCGTAACAACCTTTCCTTCTTTGCTCCGTTTCATGCCTGCCATCCCAAAGTTTATTCTTTTTTTCCGACTCAAATAACTCGTATGCCCGGTTCCTGCGCTGGAAGGTCAACACGCAAATGACATTTCATATGGGATGCCTCGTCTGAATTGTTGTTGCCGTCGGCGCAGGAATATTTCCTTAGAAGGCGGACCCAAATCATCAAGTCATTGTGGAAAAGCAATTTTTCTTGGACGTAATTCCAGGCTGCTTTAAGCAAAACCTGACTTTCTTGAATCAACCGAGCACAAAAAAGCAACGCTAACAATTGCTTAGTTCTTGGTGAATTGATGTGATCACCCGTCGATGCGAGGGTATCAGGTACTACAAATGACAAACACAGTGGACTAAACACCATGTGCTTCAAGAAAGCTTTCCAAGCACTGGCCGCACTTATGCTCGTCGGCGCCTGCACCGAAACAACGTCGATATCTGCAGAAAGCGAGCCCGGAACGCTTTCCCGAGTTCCTGACGCCGTTGCCCAGATCGCTGCTCCGGGCCAGGACCTGAACGCCGTTAAAATCATGCCTGAGGACGGTTGCTATTGGTATCGCTACGTGGGGCCGGTTGAAACAACCTACCTGCCACTCAGGACTATTGAAGGGCGCCCAATCTGTACGCGCGCCTGACAAGCGCCTATCAGCTGGTCGCGGTCAGAAGGCGCTCGGGAGGGTAGAGATGAGCCGTGGACCCTGGCCTGACACGATCATAAAGCCCGATGATATGTGGCATCGCCATCCTTACGCAGCCAGAACTTGCGCGACCTCCGATAGATCTTGGATAAGGCGTTCCGTGAATTCGCAGGTATGTGTCGCGACCACCTTCGAACAGATAAAACGCCCTTGATCCCAATGGGTTTGTCGGCCCACCGGGCACACCATCTGCGAATTGCGCATATTCATCAGGGTCGCGTTCAATCATTTCGGCTGTAGGAGTCCAACGCGGCCATTTGGCCTTTCGCTTGATTGTGTAGACACCGGGCTCGTAAAGATTGCCTCGGGCAATGGCTACGCCGTAACGCATTGCTGTGCCACCGTCTTCGATGAAATACAGATATCGTGCCACCGCGTCGACATGAATGTCACCCGGAATAAGTGGTCGATTGGTTTGCACACGCTGAGGCAGGAAACGTGGGTGTAACCCCCAGGGATTGGATGTTGCGGGATCAAAATTGGCTGGCGTTACTTGCGCATCCCACTCCGACCATTGCGAGGCCGCCGCCGACGTCACTCCAAAAACCGGCTGAGAGAAAATGGCGAGCGAACTTGCAACAAAATGTCGTCTGGTCAGCATTTATAGCGCTCCTGTTGCCTGGTTGGTGTCTGGAGTTAGTACCCAGGGGATTAGACAATCCGCGACGGGGGAAGATTTGTCCATTCAATTATTCGTTCGATACCGCTTCGACCCACCCGCGAGTTTTCAAGGCATAAAGTAACCTAGGCAGCTTCGTGTTTAACCTGAAACTTCACCAAGCGTCGGGACGACAATGCCTGCTGTTCATACCCCTAAAATCTTCCCTGTTCCGGCCGTGTCTATGCACCAAGTAAGGCCCAAGCAAATGCTGGACTGGTTTGACAGCGTCAAATTCGCTTCGCGCCAAAACAGCTTGACCTTCCATCGTGGGAAGGCGTTAGCAGAGGTCTCCAATCCGAATTTTGGAGTTGAATGTGAAAGAAAATCAGATTGCAGACGCGCCGCAGGCGTCAACACCGGTTAGCGGCGGCAAGATCCTGAAATGGGGCATGATGGTATGTTGCATTGCCATGATAACGCCGATCGTTCTCTACTTCATCGCCGGCGGGACGGTTGGCGGGCTTTCTGAATCCTTGGGTCTTTTCGCACCGTTGATCCTGTGCCTCGGAGCCCATTTCTTTATGCACAAGGCGATGGGAAAATCCTGTCATTCGAACAAATCTGAATCGGAAAGACCAAAGGCAACAGACGCCGCGGTCGGACCGAACCCAGTACACCGGCAATAATCTTCAATCATGAAGCTTTGGTGCTCAAGGTTGGCCGCCATGTCGCTGGCCGCTCTTTCGCTGGCGGCTTGCGCACCACGCCCTAAACTATGCCCGCTGCAACCGCCGCAGCCTGAATACGCCCTGCCCCAAGGTTGCCGGGTTCAATGGGAGGGCGCGGATGGCGGGGCCTATTTCATCTGCGAAGACGGGCGCGAAGGTTTCGTGAGCTGATCGTGGGGATGTGACATTCCGGCTCGTTGACCCTCCAGCGCTGGAATCTGGCAGAGACGGGTGCAAAACAACCGATGGCAACGCGCAATGGCAAGAACACTCCTAAATTTATGTATTATGATCTTGGGGTTAATCTTTGGCCAGACTTCCGCCGGGACAAGCCTTGCAGCTACATCCCAAGCGTATGAATCAGAGCCCCTGATCGCACACATAATTACCGCGCAGGACGGGATCGCGCCTGACGTCAAGACGATCACTGCAGGACTGCATCTGAAACTGGGCGAAGATTGGAAAACCTACTGGAAATCGCCTGGTGAGGTGGGAATTCCGCCCAAGATCACTTGGAACGGCTCGCAAAACGTCAGCGACGTACAGTTTCACTGGCCCGCGCCGATCCGTTTTCGCGCCTTCGGGATCGAGAATTTCGGGTACAAGGACGAAGTGGTCTTTCCGCTGACCGTCACACTCGAGAACCCCGGAGCGCCAGTTGACTTGAAGGCCGCTGTGACAACGCTGATCTGTTCCGATATCTGTGTGCCGGTCGAGTTTTCGCTGGACTTGTCGCTGACTCAGGGAACGGGTCGGGATCAGGACTCGGCCCGGCTTATAAATGCCTTTCTGTCGCGGGTGCCAACCACGGGAAACACAAGCGGAATGAAGTCCGACGCTGCGACTCTGGATACCGAGTCCGAGATGCTGACGCTGAATTTCACCAGCGACCTGCCCTTTGATGCGCCTGATGTCTTTCCCGACATGGGACGTGATACCGCGTTTGGTGCACCCGACATCCGGCTCGCTGGCGACAGGCGTCAGCTATGGGTGCAATTCCCGGTCCTCGCTCTGGCACAGGCCCCCCCCTCCTTGTCCGTCACGGTTACCGACACCAACCGCGTGGCCGAGTTTTCGCCCCGTACCGACGCTCCCCCTACCCCGCCACCATATGAGATCGCGGCCGCCGAAACTTCAGCCAGCGCGCTGGTCTGGATCATTTTGCTGGCGGTGGGCGGCGGGTTGATTCTGAATGTCATGCCCTGCGTACTGCCAGTGCTTTCGATCAAGCTTTCCTCGGCGGTAAAGGCTCGCGACCGCTCTGCGGCTCAGATTCGCGCCGGGTTCCTGGCTTCGGCAGCCGGAATCCTGACATTCATGTGGCTGTTGGCGGCTATCACCATTGCGGCGCGGTCGCTGGGCTATTCCGTCGGCTGGGGCATCCAGTTCCAGAATCCGCTTTTCCTTGCGGTGATGATCGTGGTGCTGGCGGTTTTTGCAGCCAGCCTCGCGGGCCTGTTCGAGATCACGCTGCCGCAGTCGCTGAACACCCGGCTGGCCCATGTCGAAAAGGGCCGCGTGTCGCTGGTCGGGGATTTCCTGACCGGAACTTTTTCAGCAGTTCTGGCGACGCCCTGCTCGGCCCCCTTCCTCGGCACGGCGGTGGCCTTTGCCTTGACCGGCCGACCGGTGGATATCGTGGCGATCTTCACCGCAATGGGGGTTGGGCTGGCCATTCCTTACTTGCTGGTTGCAGTACACCCGAAACTCACCGCCGCTCTGCCTAAACCGGGGCGTTGGATGGTGGGATTAAAATGGGCCCTGTCGGCGGCACTGCTGACCACGATCGGCTGGTTGGTCTGGGTGATGGTCGGGGTGGCCGGAGACACTGCTGCAACTGCTACCGTGCTGGCTGCAACTGTGCTGGTCCTGTTGATCTGGAAAAGTACGATGATGCCACCCGTTCTGCGCTGGACAGCCCTGTTGCTGACGCTGACCGCAGCGTTTGCTGCACCGGTTGTGATTGCCGGCAAAGACCGGTCCAAGCTGCTTGAGCCAGCCGGAGAGATCCCATGGATTACCTTCAGCCGCTCCGAAATCGCCCGCCTTGTTTCGCGCGGCGAGGTGGTTTTCGTCGATGTCACAGCCGATTGGTGTTTGACCTGCAAGGCCAACAAAGCGCTGGTTCTGGAACGCGGCGAGGTTCTGGCAACACTGCAATCGGACAAAGCAATTCCGATGCAGGCCGACTGGACCCGCCCCGACGATGTGATCGCCCGGTTCCTTGAGGACAATGGCCGGTTCGGGATCCCCTTCAACATCGTCTACGGCCCGTCGGCCCCCGAAGGCATCGCCCTGCCAGAGATCTTGACCACGAACGCCATTCTCGGCGCGATGGAACAGGCCGCGCCGATTGCGGGCGGAGCTGTGGAAAGCGGATCCTGACCCCGGAGTTCACATATCCCGGATGCGATTGCTCTGCTGCGCCAAACGCATGGTCTCGTGCTCTTCCATATCCAGTAGTGCTTGAAGGAGTTCGCGTGCCTCGGGTATCTCGGCACGCCCTTGCAAATACCGATATAAATCGATCACCTGATTGTGAAGATCGAAGACCGCTTCGCAGATCTCATCGACGCTCATCTGTGCGAACGGTCTGTCGCAGGTGCGATGTGGGTCGATCGGCTCATGGCCCAAATAGTCATATACCCACGTGTTGAGCGCTTTGGGATCGGCTCGTTTCACGAAGCCATCGATGATTTTCTCCAAAGCAGCCTCATGGTCGGCGAGGTAGGTAAGCAACATCCTGACCAGTTCCTGCTCGGACTGTGTCGAACAGTGGGCCAAACATTCAGCGAGCCAATGATGCATTTCCCGCGTCCAGACAATTAGATCAGAAAACGTTTCAACTTTCATGGTCTCAACCTCCTAAAGATCGGCATGCGAAAGCCTAAACCGGCATTTTCCAGATGCTCACTGGGCATCGAAGCGCAAAGTCGGCGCCGGCCCGACCCACGCCAGGCTGCGGGATTCAACCCCCCAGTTCCAGCAATGCCCGGTCGATTGCCACCTTGCGCGGATCCTCCTGCGGCAGGTCATCCGCCAGATCCCTTGCCCTGCCATAGGCGTTCCGGGCGCCGTCGGTCTCGCCCAGCACCGAATAGGCGTTGCCCAGCCGCATCCAGCCGTCCAGATCGCCTGGGTTTTCCTGCATCCGGCTCGCCAGCCGTTCGACCATCGAGCGGATGAAGGCCTGCCGATCTTCGTCGGACATCTCCTCGGCCGTCGCCACTTGATCGGCAGTTGGGCCGGGCATGGAAGGGGCAAAAGCCGCCAGATCCACCGGCGCCCGTCCGATCGACGGGGCGATGCGGTTAAGCTGGGCCACAAAACTCTCCATCCATGGCCGGAACTCCTCTTCGGCGTCGATCCGTGTCTTCAGTAGATCATAGGCCTCATCAGGCGATCCAGCCTGCTCCAGACCAACGGCTTTGTAGAATGTCGCTGCTGGGTTCGATGGGTCCAGTTCCAAGGCTCGTTCAAACGCCCGATCGGCCTTGGGCGTAACGACACCGTCATCGGCATAGACCAACGCCTCGCCATATTGCGACACCAGCGCTGAATTCGCATTGGGTCGGTCCAGCAACCCCTCGAACGCGTCTGCGGCATCTCCAAAGCGTCCCATACGCATATAGGTCTGAGCCAACAACACCCATCCCTCGGTTGGTCCGCCGGTTTCATCCGCCTCGAGCCGCGACTTCAGGCGCACGGCAAGGTCGGCGATTTCACGGGCTTCCGCCTGCTCCCCCTCGCGTTGGGCAAATGGCTGGCTGGGGATGTCGGGATTACCCAGTTGCCAATAAAGACCGGCTCCGAGTGCTGGAACTGCCAGCGCGGCAAGTAGAATCAGTGCACGCCCGGAATGGCCCATCATCGCTTTGTCGTCCGATTGCCGGTCAATCGCCTTCAGGCGACGTTCTATCTCGGCTCTGGCGGCCTTGGCTTCTTCGGCCGAGATAATTCCTCGTTCAAGGTCCTTCTCAACTTCGCCGATCTGGTCGGAAAAGATGGCAGAGGCGCTTTCGCGTCTCGACAAGTCCGAGGTCTTGCGCCCCATACCGGAGAGGGCGAGCGTCAGAAACACCGCCGCGGCCATGAATGAAAAGATAATCCAGATCATGCGCGCGGCTCCGTGAGTGAATGGTTTTCGGGATTCCGTTCTTCGCTCGCGCCGCGTTCCGTCTCTTGTTTTCGCGACTTCCGATATCGGCGCGCATTTTGGGTCAATACCGCTGCAGTCGCGATACCACCCAGCCCCAGGATGACGATAGGCGCAACCCACAGAATGTAAGTTGATGGCTTCCATGGCGGG
The DNA here is from genome assembly GCF_056532905.1 of Ruegeria sp. H8. Taxonomy (NCBI): domain Bacteria; kingdom Pseudomonadati; phylum Pseudomonadota; class Alphaproteobacteria; order Rhodobacterales; family Roseobacteraceae; genus Ruegeria; species Ruegeria sp. H8. The sequence continues at coordinate 19,496 of NZ_JBQFNY010000010.1, forward strand.
TTGAACAGAACATAGTCGCCATAACGCGCAACCAGAAAATCCATAACCTGCTGGTCCGAGTCACCTGCCACCAGCCGTTCGCGCACAAGCAGACGAAGGTCGCGCGCCACCCCGGCGTTGGAACTGTCGATGTCTTGGTTCTGGCACACCACGCAGCGCACCTGTTTTGAAATCGCCCGGGCCCGCTCTTCCAAAACCGGATCTACAAGTATCTCGTCGGGCTCAACCGCGAATGCCGGCTGCGACACCAGCGTCGCCAGAGTGACTGCGGTAATTACAATTCGACGTATCATGACGCCTCTCCTCCGACCGCCCGCGCCTGATCCAGCGCGGTGCGCATCTTTGAAATTGCCTCGTCGCCCAGCACCGGGCCGACAAAACGGAATACGACCTTGCCCGCGCCATCAATCACAAAGGTCTCCGGTACGCCGGAAATCCCCCATTCGATCCCGGCTCGGCCGTCCAGGTCGGAACCGATGCGCTCATAAGGGTTGCCCAGATCGTCGAGCCATTTCCGCGCGCCCTGCGGCTTGTCTTTGTAGTTAATGCCCATCAGGCGAATGCCCTCATCGCGCACCATACGCGTCAGCACCGCATGTTCGGCCCGGCAGGGCACGCACCAGGACGCAAACACGTTGACCACGATCGGAACTGACCCGTCATTTTCCACCAGATCGGTACTGGACAGCCCGTGGGTATCCAGCCCATCGACCGGCGGCAAGTCGAACTCAGGCACCGGCTGCGAGATCAAAACAGACGGGATTTCGTTTGGATCGCGATCGGGATTCAGTCCCCATAGCAGGAAGGCACCCAGGATGCCGGCAATCGTAATTGGGAACAGTGCAAATAGACGTTTCATTGCCCTACTCCGCCGCCACCGGAATGGAGCCCTGCCCAGTCCGTTTTCGTGGTGCACCGACGCGTAGACGCCGATCGGTGAGTGACAAGACCCCACCCAATGCCAACAATCCTGAACCTATCCAGATCCAGACCACCAATGGCTCATACAAGATACGCAGGGTCCATTTGCTCTGTTCTGATTCCGCCGCCGGTTCCGATATCGAGGCGTAAAGGTCCCCTGCCAACGTCGTTCGAATTGCCGACTCGGTCGTACTGGTACCCGCCACGAGATAGGCCCTGCGCTCGGGTTGAAGCGTGGTGACATAAGCGCCATCGCGAAATACCGTCAGTGTGGCCGTGCGAGACAGATAGTTCGGACCGCGAAGCTGTTCCACACCGTCAAAACGCACGTCGAACCCTGCTATCTCAATCTGTGTTCCGGGCTCGGCAAAAGTCACGACCTCGGATTTCCAAGCGCTGGACCCGATAAAGCCGATCATACAGACAGCCAACCCCGCATGGGCCACGACCATGCCGTAATGAGAACGCGGTAGGTTGCGGGCCCGACGCAGGGACTCGGCCAACGGCGCCTCACCCAATTTAATTCGGCTGGCCCACTCTGTCAGCACAGCGCCCAGCAACCAAACCGCAAGGCCGATCGACACTACCGCCAAGGCTGGGCCGCCGGTATCCAGATACCACACAAGCAACGCTACGAGCAGGCTAACCCCGGCCACCCATTTGAGCCGGCCCAGAACACCGCGCAAATCCGCCCGCTTCCATGACAACAGCGGCCCAATCCCCATTACAACGACCAGAACCAGCATGATCGGCACGAAACTGGCGTTGTAATAAGGTGGTCCAACCGAAATCTTTTCACCTGTCACAGCCTCAAGCAAAAGCGGATAAAGCGTACCGAATAGAACCGTCGCCGTTGCGGTGGCCAGCAGCAGGTTGTTAATAAGCAAACCGGCCTCGCGGCTGATCGGGGCAAAAAGACCGCCGCCCTCCATCTCCGGTGCGCGTATGGCAAACAGCGTCAATGAACCACCGATCGCGACAGCCAACAGCGCCAAGATGTAAATGCCGCGTTCGGGATCGACCGAAAACGCATGGACCGATGTAAGCAAGCCTGAGCGGACAATGAATGTCCCCAACAAGGACAACGAGAAGGTCAAAACGGCCAGTAGGATCGTCCAACTTTTGAAGCTGCCGCGCTTTTCGGTCACAATGGCCGAATGGAACAGCGCTGTGCCAGCAAGCCAGGGCATAAACGAGACATTCTCGACCGGATCCCAGAACCACCAGCCGCCCCAACCCAGTTCGTAATAGGCCCACCAGCTGCCCAGAACGATACCAAGTGTAAGAAACACCCAGGCCGCCAATGTCCAGGGTCGGACCCACCGCGCCCATGCCGGATCGACCCGCCCCTCAATCAGGGCAGCCACGGCGAAAGAAAATACGATCGAGAAGCCGACATAACCCAGGTATAGGAACGGCGGGTGCATAGCCAGGCCGACATCCTGCAACAGCGGATTTAAATCCTGACCATCCAGCGGTGCCGGAAACACCCGGTCGAACGGGTTCGAGGTGAACAGCATGAATGACAGGAACCCCGCACTGATCCAGGCCTGCACTGCCAGAGTGCGCGCCTTGAGTTTCAGCGGGATGTTCCGAGCCAACAGAGACACACCCAGCCCGAAAATCACCAATATCAGAATCCACAACAGCAGCGACCCTTCGTGGCTACCCCAGGTCGCAGCCACCTTGAAAAGCATCGGTTTCAGCGAATGAGAATTGCTGGCCACATTTAGCACAGTGAAATCGCTGACCACGAAGGACCACATTAGAGCGGCGAAGGCGATAGCAACCAGCGCTGTCAGCAGGACCGAGGTCGCAGATGCCGATCGCATCCACATGACATTGTTCCGGGCTGCTCCAATCAAGGGTAATACGCTTTGCACCAAGGACACGGCCAGGGCAAGCGCCAGGGCGAACTGCCCGATTTCCGGTATCATTCCAATCCCTCCGGATTTCCGGTTTTGCGGCCTTGTCCGACAATCCAGCGCTGGAGGGTCAAGCGCATTATTGCCGCACCCCCCTCCGGCTGATGCATTCTTGACGAGCGCAAGTCTGGCCGGTGGCCTTGACCTTCCAGCGCTGGAGACCCCCACCATTCCGGCTTCACCAATGGGCGTACCGAACATTTTGTTTTCAGGACACGGATTCAGGAAACAAACGAACACGAGGGCAAAATGACACGGAACAACAGCAAGATTTTGTGCGTCTGGCAACGCCTCCAGGCCGTAATGCTGGCTGGGGGGCTGAGCCTCGGGTCACCTGCCATGGCCCAACCTGAAAACCGTCCGGCTGACAACGTGGCGATGAACTCGCAAGCCTCCAGCAACATGTCAGGTATGGGAAGCATGTCCACGATGATGCGCCCCGACGCGGTACCGCCAACGGGTGTCGTTGGCGGTATGCATCCGCCTGAGGGTGTTTTGATGCCGGTGTTCTCTTACATGAACATGGAGATGAACGGAAATCGTACCGGAACGCAGTCGCTGTCTACCTCGGACGTGCTGTCGCAGTATCCGATCGCGCCGCTCAGCATGAGCATGAACATGGCGATGGTCGGCCTGATGTACGGTGTGACCGACGAAATCTCAGTGATGGCGATGCTGCCCTATACACGTAAGACGATGAAGCACCAGACCCGCATGGGCCAGACCTTTAAGACCAAGGCACAGGGGTTTGGCGATCTGAAGATCATCGGCGGATATGATATCTACAAATCCAACGGGCAGGTGCTGGAACTATCTCTTGGCCTCAGTCTGCCGACCGGCTCGATAGACGAGACCGACACCACACCGGCCGGGCCGGACCAGCTGTTGCCCTACCCCATGCAACTGGGTTCAGGCACTTACGACCTGCTGCCGGGCGTCACCTATACGGGCCAGAACGCGGATTGGTCGTGGGGCGCCCAGCTGGCCGCCATGATCCGGATGGGTGAGAATGATGCCGGTTACACCTTGGGCAACGTCTATTCAGCAACAGTTTGGGGTGCACGGCGCTGGAATGATCAGTTCAGCTCTTCGTTGCGGGTGGTCGGCGACATCGTCAAAAACATTGACGGGTCGGATGCACGCCTGAACCCAGGCATGGTGCCCACCGCCGATCCGACCCTGCGCGGCGGACAGTTTCTGAGCATCGGAATCGGAGTGAATTACCTTGTGTCGGGATCGGGCGTTTTGGCGGGCACGCGTCTGGGTATCGAGGGCGTGATCCCGGCGTATCAAGATCTGGATGGGCCCCAGCTTGAACGCGATTACACAGTCTCCTTCGCGATACGCAGGGCGTTCTGACCCTTCAGCCCCAAACCGACTGTAAACGGACAATCAGCGCCGCCGCGGTGGTCAGAACGACCACTGACACCGCCATCAGTAGAAGGGCCAATATCACAGGTCCGCCGCGCCCGGGTACGCGACGTGCCAGTTGGGCCGCAAATCCAGTACCGTGGGCGATCTGGCTCTGAACAACGGATAGGTACAGTGGCAGCGCTCCGACCAGCGTGGCGTACAGGTAAACGCCTGAGATGTTCTCGAAGTAGGCGGAGCGCACCAGCGTCGGACCGACTACCCGCAACGCCACTACGGGATCACCGCCGAAAGACCCGAACCAGTCCGCCGAAAGCGCGTAGATCAGCGCATGCAGCCCGATGAACAGGACGGCCCGAAGCAGCAGGTCAATCAGCAGATACCGGGCCGGGATGGCCCATTTGCCCCGCGCCCTTACCCCAACTGCGAAAAGAAAAAAGCTGAGATAATTTACGAGGAACACGACCGGCAACCCGTTCGTCACCACCTGGCGCAAAAACCGAACAAACGCGGGACCACTGTTCAGGAGGTGCGTCGCAAAGCCCGGCGTGCGCAAAACGAAGATGGCCAACAGCGGAAACAACGCGAGGCAACTGACGATCAGCGTGTTTCTGGCAAACTTCCAGAAAGGCAATTCAGTGGCAAAATATCTGTTCATTTCATTTAGTTTGCCAACGGTTCCAGCGCAATGTCGATGCCAAATGGGTCACAGACCTGCCACAGAACCTTCGATTATATTATTCCGCAAGCCCTCGACCCGCCTTACGCGCAAAAATAGACCGTTTTGATCGTTACTTTTGGCGCACTCATAAATCACAATCACATCTGATAAGTATCCCTTATCAAGTATAATTGATTTTGCGGGAAAATGGGCGCAGAGTGGGCCGTATGAGCACCCCTGAGCCCTATCTCCCCGCCCCCTCCCCTGCCCTGTCGCAGTCTGACCAGGACGCCCTGACCGATCTCTATGTCCGCGGCACACCCGCCAACACGCTCAGGGCCTATGAGCGCGATTTGCTCTATGTAACGGCCTGGAAGGCAGCACGGTTCGGAGTGCCGTTGGACTGGCCCGAGAGCGAGGCCACAGCGCTGGCCTTCATTCTCGATCACGCCCGCGATCTGGGAGATGCCGCGCCCGAGGATGTCGCGCGTCAGAGTGCCGAGATGTTGATCGCGCAAGGGCTACGCAAGTCCCTCGCCTGCCCGGCCCCTTCTACGCTGGACCGGCGCATCGCCTCCTGGCTGGCCTTTCATCGAATGAAGAACCTGACCAGCCCTTTTGATGCGCCGCAGGTGAAGCAGGCCCGTGCCAAGGCGCGCCGCGCCGCCGCCCGGCCCCCTGCCCCAAAATCGCAGCAACCGATTACCCGCGATGTGCTCGAGCAGTTGCTGTCCACTTGTCGGGGGTCCCGGCGGGATTGCCGCGACCGCGCCATCTTGATGCTGGGTTGGGCTTCGGGTGGTAGACGGCGCTCGGAGATCACCGGGTTGATGTTTGAAGACGTCTCGCTGAAGGAGTTCGACGAGAAAAGCCTGGTTTGGATTTCACTGCTGGAGACCAAGACGACAACCAAAGGTGAAACGCCGCGGCTGGTGTTGAAAGGCCGCGCAGCCCAAGCGCTGGCCCATTGGATCGAGGTGGGTGAGATTCAGGACGGCCCCTTGTTCCGGCCTGTTTCAAAAGCCGATCGGGTGTTAACCCGCCGCCTCAGCCCGGATGCCATCGCGCAGATCGTCAAGCGTCGGGCGAAACTGGCGGGCCTGCCGGACGGGTTCGCTTCCCCCCATGGGCTGCGCTCGGGCTTCCTGACCCAGGCCGCGCTGGACGGCGCCCCGATCCAGGCCGCGATGCGCCTCTCCCTGCATCGCTCCATGGCCCAGGCGCAGAAATACTACGACGATGTGGACATCGCGGATAACCCGGCGACTGATCTACTGGGGTGAGTAGTTACTGACTATTTAATAATCCCCGCTTGAGGGAAACTCCGGCTGCTGTGCCTATGTCTTGTTTCCTGTCGCATCTGTTAACGTGGCCAGCGCGGAAACATGTCGCGGCAGATCGCAACGGGAATGCAGGATATCAACAATGATCACCGCGTCCGGCTGATCCAGATAAACCAGGAAATGCTCTCCTGCGCGCACATATCTGAGATCCGCCGCCTCTTCGACCAATATAGAACAACTTCGGCTGGCCACCCTGCCCTCTGTGATGGCCTGACAGCGCGCTATTAGTTCTTGTTCATAAAGATCGGCTTGATGCGATCCAAACTTGTCGATGGTCCATCGGGCAATTTCCACCAGGCTGGATTCAGCGCGGCGTGTCAGTCGAAAGGGTCTGGTCACGCCTTGGCTCGTGCCCTTGCAAAGGCACGACGGATCGCATCCGAACCCCTGCCTTCTGCCAAATCTCCGGCCTGAGCCTGCGCTACACCCTCCTGCAAGCCTTGTTTGAGAGACTCCAGCCCCGCTTCTTCCCGCTCCAAAAGCCGAAGGCCGGCGCGCAACGCTTCACTGGCGTTCTGATATCGACCGGACGCAACCAGATTCTGCACCAGTTGATCCTGCGATTCTGTAAGTACAACATTGCGGGTTACCATGGCGTAAGCCTCCTTTTTGGCAATATATGCCAACGAGACCGTCTGTTCAACGATTGAGGAGCCCAAAATCACTAATTCGAGCAAGCTGGTTTTATGGACGCTAATGGGACGTGAACACACGGATCATGTCTGTGATCCCATATGAATCCAATGACGGTAGAGACTTGCGTCAAAAGCCGCGCCGCGCAAGCACAGCTGCACTGGATCGAGGACAGTTCCGTGTTCCGTCGCAACTTACAGGCGCACAATTCCCGAAACCCCGCCCTCACGGTATGCCATTTCTTGGGCAATTGGCGAGCGGCTGACTCTAGCCGGAATGTTCGCGTGTTTTCCTCTGCGCACGGGCTGAGCTCGGTGTATCTGACCCAGATCGCCATGCCATTCTCACCGCATCGTACTCCCGTACTGGCGCAGAAGTATTGTTACGAAGTTGGTATCGCAGAAAACTCGATAACGAAATTGTTGGTGAGAGAATTTGACCAATCAGCTCAACTAGCTCCCTGCCCTTCCCAATTGCGCAATTTGCGCCAAAAGCCGTTCGGCCTTCACTCCAACTCCATGCTAGAGGCGTTCTACTCAAAGCGGAGCATAGGGAGGAGTTTTACAGGAATGCCTTCGCATGCCTACGTTAGAACTTCATCGACTGAAAGAACCCATGATCCCGCTCAACCGAGTTTACAACTGTAAACCACCCTGCTCTGATGCAAAGCGTATGTAGTCCTCCGCGTTGGAAAACCTACAATATAGGCGAAAATCCTTGACTTAGTGCTATGAATCACGGCTGTTTATCTCAAGTGGCGCAAAAATGACCACATTCTTTAATTTGAGGCAACTACATGATTCCCGTGACACCACTTGCGGCAGAAAGACCATCGGCACTCGCCACGGAAATATCTGAGAGATTAAACTCGGCTATCCGGGAACATCTACTTGCTGCATTTGCCCCCGACAACACCAAATCACTGCGAAATTTTGCAGCGCCAGAAGCTGCTGAACTCTTAGGAGTCTCAGGTCAATTCATGCGCAAAGTCCACGCAGAGGGAACGATTCCTGAACCGAATGACGTACGCAGCGGTAGGCGTTACTATACTGCCCAAGAACTTTGGGAGGCTCGCGAAACGCTTGAGAAAACCTCACGCAAAAAAGGGCGCTATGTCCCTCGCCGGACTGAAGGAGAAAAGCTCCAAGTCTGGCAGTTGATGAACTTCAAAGGCGGCAGCAGTAAGAGCACCACAACAATTCACTTGGCTCACTATTTTGCGCTTCGCGGTTACCGTGTGCTGGCTGTTGATCTGGATCCTCAAGGCTCTCTTACATCCATGTGCGGCATAAGCCCCGAAATAGAGTTTGACGGGCTGACGATTTACGATGCTATTCGATATGAAGATCCGGTAGATATGGCGGACGTCGTGCTTCCGACGTACTTCCCCGGTCTCTCTGTGGCTCCGTCACGGCTTGTTCTTTCCGAATTTGAGACAGAATCTGCCGTTCACTCCAACCCAGACCATCCGTTCTTTACAAGAATACGGAATGCCCTGGCCCAGGTGGAAGGAGATTTTGACCTTGTTCTGATTGATAGCCCACCTCAGCTAGGATTCTTGACAATTGCTGGGATGGCGGCCGCCAGTTCATTGCTTGTGCCACTTACACCTTCGATGCTGGACGTGTCTTCGACGGCTCAATTTCTCGAACTCGCTGGTGCTTACATGGCAGTCATTGAAGATGCCGGCGCTACGCTCGAATACGACAACTTCAAATTCCTGATAACGCGTGACGAGCCAACAGACGTACCGTCTCAACAACTGGCTTCGTTCATGCGGGCACTGTTTCAGGATCGCGTTATGTCAGCCACAGCCCTCAAAAGCACCGCGGTCAGTGACGCCACAATGCTCAAACAATCAATTTACGAAGTCGTGCGGTCAGAAATGACACGCGCAACTTATGATCGGGCAAAGAACTCAATGGATGCGATCGGCTCTGAGGTAGAGCAAATGATCCATCAAGCATGGGGACGCAGCTAATGGCTAGAAAGTCGCTTCAGGAGATGTCGGGGATCGCAAACACCATCGCGCGCTCTGGCCCCAAGGCCATCGATAAAACTCCAAAACCCAATGCCCCTGCTCTTGGTGCGCTTCAGGGCTCTCTTGCCGCAATCAGGGAAATTGACCCTGCTCTGATCGACGACTGGGGGCCTGCCGATAGGCTCGGTGAGTTTACAGCTGTAAACATTGACGAAGAAGACGATAGTTTTGAAAGCTTGATGTCGAGTATACAAGACGGTGGCCAACAAGTTCCCATTCTTGTCAGAAGATCGAAATCCGACGGTCGATACGAGGCAATTTATGGACGGAGGAGGCTCAAAGCCTGTCGTGAACTTGGTATTAAAGTCCGCGCCAATGTTCAGGATATCGACGATGCTTCAGCGCTTCTCGCCAAAGGGCTTGAGAATGCTGCGAGGCGCAATCTTTCCTTCTACGAGAAAGCACGTTTCGCCGAGGCGATCCTGACTTCCGGGCATGACACGGCAACGGTGCGGCAAGTATTGAACGTTTCGAAATCAGGGCTGTCTCACCTGACAAAAATTACGCAACATGTTCCTGCAAAGATTGGTGACATGATCGGCGCAGCCCCAAAATCAGGCCGCCCAAAATGGACCGTGCTTGCAGAGCACTTCGTTGCAGGCAAGCTAGCGGAAGATGAAGCTGCAAATCTTCTTGCAACCATTGAGCCATCGATGTCGTCAGATGATCGGCTGGAAATGCTCCTAAAAGCAGCTGCCAAACGCGGTGCAAGACAAAGAGAAGGTGCAGCCGAACTCAACCCAATCGAAGGCGTTACAATCAAATCTACCAACGGATCACTAACTGTTTCGGTCAAAAGGACCGGAGCTAACGCTGGCTTCGCTAGCTGGTTGGACGAAAACATGGCTGAAATCATTAAGCGCTCACACGCTGAGTTTACAGCTGTAAACGCCAAGAAAAAGAACTGAGGACGAGCAGAAAGGAGGAAGGCAAACAAACAAAACCCCCGAAACCGGAGCTTCGAGGGCTGCTGCGCAAAGCGCAATTCTTAGATTAGACACCTAGAATCTAGCAGCACCCGAATCGCCACACAAGAAAAAACGCTCTTGAGCGAACGGGTAATTTTTGTCTGCCGATAGATAATCATGAAAACACTAACAGCATTGGCTCCAATTGGAGCGACCTTGTCGGGAACGGCAGGGCAGGGGAACAGTACGCCCAAAAAATGGATACTTCTTCGCGCCGTTGAAGAGGCCAGAGAACCTCTTGGGTTAAAATCCACAACTCTCAATGTCCTGAGAGCGATGGTTTCCTTTATGGGCGGTGATCAGATTGCTGCGGACCAGGATGATCATCACATCTGTTTCGCGTCCAACGCGGCGATAGCCAAACGAACTCATGTCAGCGTGCAGACAGTTGAGCGTCATATCTCGACGCTGGTGGACCTTGGACTTATCCGCCGCGTCATGAGCGCAAACGGTAAGCGATGGGCGCGCCGGGATCGCCAGGGCAGGGTGGTCACCGCAACTGGGCTCTCCTTGATGCCTTTGTCTGAACGGCACGCTGAGTTCATTCAGGAAGCCCAGAGGCATGCTGATCGCGTTCTCGAGTTCACTGTACTCCGTGACAAAGTTTCCGCCGCTCTGGCGCGCCTTAAGGAACTCGTAGCAAATGACACCGCGATCTCTGATTTGGTGACCACCGTACGCAATGCTCTGCGTCGCAAACCAGATGCGAATGTACTCAGCGAGCTGTTGGCAGAAATCTCTGTGGAAATCTCCGAGATAACACAGACTGATACAGAAAATTTGAGGGCCAGTGACAGTGAAATTGAGGGGCACAAAGAGGACTCTTTGAATCCGGAAGTTAAGAAAGAAAAGCTTTCTCAGATTCAGGTTTCTCCAGACCAAATGGAGCGCAGTTTTCCACGGCTATGCTCAGAACTACGCTTTGCAAAAGATCAGCACCACTGTGATCGGCTTATGGATGATATCGCCGAGTATCTACGGCTTGGCCAAACCTGGTATGCAATGAAATCAACTTTTGGCCCAGCTATTCGCTTCATTGTTCTCGGATACATCTTTCAACGTGCTGAGAACATACAATCTCCAGGGGCTTACCTGATTTCGTTGCTGGCCAAGATCGAAAAGGGCGAATTGTCTCCAAAGGCAATGCTCTCGCGGACATCCAATGCTACGTAAATTTGGGGAAACAGGATGAAATTTACCGTTTTCAGATTACACCTCCAAGTGATGACTGGATCGAAGGGTCTGAAAAAGGTGAGCTATAGGATTGACCTCTATAAATCACGCAACCATAAATAGTGAGTTATAGAAAGGAAGCTTATACCTCACGATGTGGAACTGGCAGAACCCTGACTGGCCTACCTTTCGTTACGACGCCGCAAGACTCGAACCATACGAGCAACAGTTCCTGTTGTCCTCAGGGGAAGTTCTTGGAGCGGTTCATCATGTGAACACATCGGATCGAGATCAATTGCGTATCGACCTGCTAAGCGAAGAAGCAATGAAGACCAGCGCGATCGAAGGTGAGATGCTGGATCGTCTCAGCGTGCAATCTTCCTTGCGCCGACATCTTGGACTGGCTCCCGACAGCTATCCATCCAAACCGCGCGAGCAGGGCGTTTCTGAAATGATGGTGGATGTTTATTCCAACTATTCGGAACCACTGTCACACGACACCCTGTTTCGGTGGCATGACATGCTTCTGTCCCATGACAGGCATCTGGAAACGATTGGATCATACCGGAGCCATGAGGATGCGATGCAAATCGTCTCAGGCAGGCTCGACCGCCCAACGGTGCATTTCGAAGCTCCACCTTCACATCAGGTTCCGGCTGAAATGGACCAGTTCGTAGCCTGGTTCAACCGGACCGCACCGGATGGTCCCGAACCATTGCGCGCACTGATCCGGGCCGGTTTGAGCCATCTGTATTTCGAGAGCATTCATCCCTTTGAGGACGGCAATGGCCGGTTGGGTAGGGCGCTGGCTGAAAAGTCCTTGGCCCAGAATATCGGTCAGCCAAGTCTGATTGCCCTTGCTTTCACGATCGAGCGAGAGCGGAAGGCTTACTACGACCAACTCGAACGCCATCAAAAGACGCTGGAAGTCACACCGTGGCTCGTCTGGTTTGCCGAAACTGTCCTTACAGCACAGCAGGTGACGCTTGAGCGGGTTGGTTTCTTTATTTCCAAGACGCACTTCTATGATCGGTACCGTGATCAGTTCAACACTCGCCAAAGCAAGGTAATCGCCCGTTTGTTCAAGGCTGGGCCGGATGGGTTCACAGGGGGATTGAGCGCTGAGAACTATATCTCGATCACGGGAACATCGCGCGCCACAGCAACGCGGGATCTCCAGAACCTGGTAGAGAAGGGCGCTTTGATCCGAACGGGTGAACTCCGGTACACGCGATATTGGTTAAAGCTAGATCGGGACGGGTAGGGGGCTGAAGTACGGCACGAAGCGCGGGAAGTGGAAGTTCGCTGCAGTCGCTACGCATGCTCGCAGGAAATGCGGAAGCTGACGTTTAGATAGCTTCCCAAGCGAGCATCTTTCTGTCCCGCCGCAAGGCGGCTCCGAGTTCGTACTTCATATGAATGGTCCATGCCGAAACTGGCGCAATGGGCGGGAAACGAACCTTCGTCGTGTCAATCCCGAACTCCGCTATGCGGCCTAAGCCGAGCTAGAGCTTGTCCACGCCGGTCATATTGATTGAATTCCGAAAGTGTGGAAACGTTCATATGGTAGACGCGTTAACGGCGATATTTCACATGAAGCGTATCCTGTTCTCAGTTGTGTTTTGTTTTCTGCCTGCGATGGTGCTGGCGGACAAAGTTGCCTTGGTAATTGGCAATGCGAACTACCAACATGTCAGCAATCTCAAAAACCCGTCGAATGATGCGATCGACATTGCAGAGGCATTGCGCAGGATCGGGTTTGAGGTCACAACAGGTCTTGATCTGGATTACCGCGACATGCGCCTTGCCATACGTGACTTTGGAGAAAAGGCAAAAAACGCCGAGTCGGTCATCGTATACTTCGCCGGCCACGGCATCGAGTTGGACAACACGAACTTCCTGATCCCTGTCAGTGCGGAACTGCGGAGCGACCGTGACATCGAACTCGAGGCAATCCGCCTCAACACATTGATTAGCTCCATCGCGGGCGCACCCGGCTTGAAGATCGTGTTGGTTGACGCCTGCCGCAACAATCCATTCCTCGCGACTATGGAGCGCACAAACAGCACCCGCTCAATTGGACGCGGACTTGCACGTATCGATCCGGGAGGTGTGTTGGTTGGATATGCTGCAAGGAGCGGAACGCTGGCGCTTGACGGCGATGGCCGCAACAGCCCCTATGCTCAGGCTCTGCTCAACCACATCGAGGAACCCGGACTTGAGATTGGCAAGTTGTTTCGGCGAGTCCGCGACAGGGTTTACACTCTGACAGAAGGCTATCAGGAGCCATTTACTTATGGCTCGCTTCCCGCCAGAGACATTTTTCTTGTTCCAGATGCGGCTGCAGGCTCGACGCCAGAGGAAGAAATTGAGCGTGTCGAAGACCAGATTTATGCGGACTTTGAACTTGCGCGTTCGCTCGGAAGGCTTGATGCGATCGAGATGTTTCTGGAGCGATACGAAGGCGAAAGGGATCATTTTGCAGTCGCGCTCGCCCTTTCGTTGCGGGACGACTTGCTTGCTGAGCACCAGAAGGACGAAGTGCCGGGCAACAGTAGTACTGCGCGAGACAAAGTAGCAGCTCTTGTGCCGACATCGCCTCAAAGCGCGAAGGATGATACAGAGACGCGCAGCCTGATCCGTGATATACAAACTGAGCTAAATCGCGTTGGCTGCAGCGCTGGCACAGCGGACGGTGTTGCGGGCCCACGCACGAGATCTGCTTTCTCTCGGTATATCAGCGCTAGAGAGAATCTTGGACTGACGCCTGAGAGCCTCGAGACCAGTGAAACTCTTGCCGCACTTCGAGGAGAGCAAGGAAGAGTCTGTAATCAGTTGGTCGCGCCGTCTTTCGCGACTTTTGATGGTGACTACATTGTCTTAATCAGACGCAGATGGGACGATGATTATTGGCAAACAACCAGTCGGCCCGACAAGGCCTATTTCCCCGGAAAAATCGAGCCACTTGCAGCCTTGCGCATCAATCGCAATGGAGACAAGCTGACCTTGCTATCTGCCCAAGGCTTTGCGGCCGAAGGGCCTTGGTTTAGGGACTTCACTGGCAAATTCGATGACTCCGGTCAGTTGAAATTGCGCTTCACATTGAGTTCGCATTTCGGGCAGGCGACACCCTATAAGGTCAATATAAGCGTCAAACTGCCCGAAGGACTTTCGCCAGGAAGAAGGCTTGTCTACGAGCCGCGCAGGATTGACGGGCAGTTTTTTCTGAATTTTCTAATACGCCGTGTCAGTTGAAACTTTAAAGCGATGTCCTTGCCTGCTCCGCAAGAAGACCGTCGCTCTGGGCTCCTCGTCGCTGTTCGCCGCAGATTTCGCCAAGGTCTTGTTTGGGCCGTCCGCGAAGACGGCCCAAGTTGTTAGATTTCAATGGCCTCTGCGATCGCAAGCGCATCTTCCAGCTCAACACCGAGATACCGGACGGTGCTGTCCATCTTGGTGTGCCCAAGTAGCAGCTGGACCGCCCGCAGGTTGCCGGTCTTCTTGTAGATCTGTGTGACTTTTGTCCTCCGCATCGAATGCGTTCCGTATGCACTGGCCTCCAGACCGATCGACGTGACCCAATCCCGGACGATCCGGGCGTACTGGCGTGTCGAGATGTGCAAGCGTTCATGGAAACGACCCGGCCATAGGTACTCCGAGCCGACCATGAGCTCATCTTCCATCCACTTTTCAACCGAGGCGCGTGTGCCTTCGGAGATTTCAAAACGAACCGGCTTCTGCGTTTTGCTTTGCAACACCGAAGCTCGTTCCTTGATCTGGCCGGACGCCATCACGTCGACGACTTTCATCTTCACGAGATCGCAGCCACGCAGTTTGCTGTCGATTGCCATATTGAACAGCGCCAGGTCCCGATGGTTCTCGGCGAGTTCAAGTCGAACACGGATTGCCCAGACGTGTTTTGGTTTCAGTGGCCGTTTTTGCCCAACGATGCGCCCTTTGTTCCAAGCCGGGCGAAGCGCACGAATGGCCGGTAAGTTTGGTGTTTCCATGACTGATCCTCCGATCCGCCATGCCCTCCCACAACGACAACCTGACGTTGACGATGCCTCCATATCACGGGATGCTGCGTCGCATCCGAGGTCGGGGCTGAGCCCAAATTGACCAATTCTGTCGTCAGGATCAATTGGCGCATACTGTCAAGAAGCTGCCACTCAAATTCGCGGATCAACGCAAAGCGAGTGAGAGTTTGCGGTCCGCACGTTCCACCAAATGCTTCAATCGGTGGCAGTTAACTTCGGGTCAGACGAAGATCGCTTCAGACGCCATATGTGCAAGATCGAACCCAGATGAATGCTGCACCAATGCGCGAATTGCGAGATTTTCCAGGCTCTGATGCTCAGGAAACGGGAGTGTGAATCCTACGGGGCAAAAGAATCCTTGACCAATTCCAACATCAGCTCTAGTAAAACTGAAATGACGTTTTGCTAGATGAAACGATTGCGAATGATTATGTGGAGCCGCGCATGTCGCGAAGCCACAAACCAACCAACAGTTCGGGAGGAGCCTGACATGATGAAAGATAACCAAAAACTGAAGCTCACCACGGCGCTAGTGGCAGGTGGCCTGGCCATTGCTTCGCCTGCCTTTGCCGAGGGAGAGGTCGTGTTTGCGTCCTGGGGAGGCTCGTTTCAGGATGCCTTGCGCTCAGCCATGCTGGAACCTGCCGCTGGTGCGCTGAATATCACTGTCAAGGAAGATACGACAAACGGCATTCAGGACGTGCGCGCGCAGATCACGGCGGGTGCCGTTGCATGGGACGTTACAGAACAGGATTTGCCTTCGTGTGAAACCCTGAGCCGGGAAGGCAGCCTTGAGCCGATCGACTATTCGATTGTTGACACCACAGGCATTCCGAAAGAGCTGATCCATGACAATTACATCGGCTTCATCAACTTCACCAAGGTGATTGCCTATCGCAAGGATGCATTTGGCGACAATGGCCCGTCCAATTGGGCAGAGTTCTGGGATCTGGAAAACTTCCCCGGCAAGCGCGGTATGCACGGCAAGGTGAACTATAACCTCGAAGCCGCGCTCATGGCGGATGGTGTGCCGATGGCCGAGATCTATGACACGTTGGCCACGAATGAGGGCAAGGCGCGCGCATGGGACAAGCTGGGTGAGATTGCCCCCGAAGTTACCGTTTGGTATCGCGGCGGGTCGCAATCGGCGCAGTTGCTGCGTGACGGCGAAGTGGACGTGATCCATATGGGCCATAACCGCGTAGAAAGCGTGATCGCGTCGGGCATTGATGTGGCCTATGCCTTTGATGGCGGCACGATGGACGTGGACTGCTTGTTGGTTCCCAAGGGGGCTCCGAATAAAGACAACGCGATGCGCCTTATCAACGAATTGCTGAGCGCCGAAGCACAGGCGAGGCTGGCGGTGACCATGCCGTTGGGTCCGGTGAATTCGGGTGCCTTCGGCACCGGGATAATCTCGGATGAGATGGCAGTGAAGGTCAACACACATCCCGACAACTATGGCAAGCAGCTTCTGGTCGATCCGAACTTTTACATCGGCCAGCTGGGCGAGTTGACCGAAGAGTTTGACACGCTGATCCAACAGTAAAAAATATCTGGGCGCGGCACATCTTGTGCTGCGCCCATTTTTGTCAGGTTAGGAGCCCCCATGTCACCTGCAGCCCACTCCCTTCCCATCGATATATCCAACCTGTGCAAGGCCTACGGATCGGTCAAAGCGCTGAATGACGTGTCTTTGAACATCGCCGCGGGCGAGTTCCTGACATTGCTGGGGCCATCAGGCTCCGGCAAGACGACGCTTTTGATGGCGCTGGCCGGATTTGTGCGTCCTGATGGCGGGTCGATCCGGTTTGGCGAACAGGAAATGATTGCAACGCCGCCCCACAAGCGCGGCCTTGGCATGGTGTTCCAAAGCTATGCGTTGTTTCCGTTCATGACGGTCGCAGAAAACGTGGCTTATCCGTTGAAAATTCGCGGGGTGTCCAAAAGCGATCAGAAGGCCCGCGCCGAGCGCGCGCTGGAGACCGTGCAGCTGGGCGGTTATGGCGACCGGCGCATCACGCAATTATCCGGGGGACAAAGACAGCGCGTGGCCCTTGCCCGCGCCATGGTTTTTGAGCCGCAGATCATTCTGATGGATGAGCCGTTGTCAGCGCTCGACAAGAAGTTGCGCGAACATATGCAAATCGAATTGAAGGCGCTGCATGAAAAGCTGGATGCAACTGTCGTTTACGTGACCCATGACCAGCGCGAAGCCCTGACGATGTCGGACCGGATTGCAGTGGTCAATCATGGGCGGATCGAACAGATCGCGACGCCTGAGCGGCTCTATCGCCAGCCGCATAGTTTCTTTGTGGCGGATTTTATCGGGGAATCCATTTCCCTGCCGGTTAGTGTAGCGAATGACACGGCGCAGCTTGGCGAGCGCGTTCTGAAATCCAATACGCCTATTGCGCTGGGCAGCGGAGGCCATCGTCTGATCATCCGGCCCGAGTTGCTGGAAGTCACAGCAGGCGCGGTGCCAGACGCCGCCAATGACCTGTCCGGCCAAGTGCATGACATCATTTATCAGGGCGACAGCGTTCTAGTGATCGTTCAGCACGACAGCGCTGGTCAGATCAATGTGCGTGTGCCTGCCAATCGCGCGGGCCAAACCGGGTTGCCGTCGAAGGGAGAGCAAATCGGCCTTGCCCTGCATCCCGAAGATACGATCATCGTACCGGAACATGTGGCATGAGTATCGCCGAGACGTATGAAGGTGCTGGGACTCTTCAGAATGCCAGCACGCTCAAATCCGAAGAACGCCGCGAAAAACTGACGTTTCTTGGGCTTTCGATGCCTGCGGTTTTGACGATCTTGATCGTCGTCTTCCTGCCGATTTTCTGGCTGTCTTCGCTGTCGTTTTTCAATGCGGCAGGCGAACTGAGCACGGAAAATTACACGCGCATCTTTAGTAGTGCTCTCTATCGGCGAACCTTTGTCGTCACGTTTCAGATCAGCATTGCCGTGACGGTGATTTGCGTCCTTCTCGGCTACCCGCTGTGCTACTGGCTGACAAAGATGCCGAACAAAACAGCGGCCATTCTGATGGTGTTTGTGCTGGTCCCCTTCTGGACCTCGGTTCTGGTGCGGACCTATGCGTGGCTGGTGCTTTTGCAGCGCAATGGGATCATCAATTCGTCGCTGATGTCACTTGGCATTATCGAAGAACCGCTGCAACTGGCGCACAATCTGACCGGCTCCATCATTGGCATGGTGCATATCATGCTGCCTTTTTTGGTTCTGCCGCTCTACGCCACTATGCGCAATATTGACGGCGACCTGGTCCGAGCCGCCGTGGGCCTTGGTTCCAGCCCGCGCGGGGCCTTTTGGCGGGTATTTTTCCCAATGTCCCTGCCGGGCCTTTTTGCCGGCATCGTGCTGGTTTTCATCCTGTCGCTTGGGTTCTTTGTCACACCGGCTTTGCTGGGCGGTGGCCGGGTTCAGATGCTGGCGCAGCGTATCGAAAGCACCATCACAGTCTATTCGAACTGGGGGGCCGCATCAGCCCTGGGCGTGGTCCTGCTGTTGCTGGCGCTGGCGATGATCTGGCTGATGAACCGTGTCTTCGGGCTCGACAAACTGTTTATGCGCTGAGGATCTGAAAATGGAACAAGTCGGACAACGTAAAATCGACGGCCTGTGGCTGACAGTGGTCGGCATTGCTGTGCTGTTCTTTCTCATCCTGCCCACGCTGATCGTTATCCCGATGTCGTTTTCGGGGGCATCCTATCTGGAATTCCCGCCGACATCGCTCTCGTTTCGCTGGTACGTGGCCTATGTCACGTCGCCGGAATGGATGAGCGCAACAAAGACCTCGCTGATCGCGGCGGCGCTGACCACGGCAATCGCGACGCCCCTGGGCTCACTTTGTGCCTATGGTCTGCATTGCTCTGCGCCTCGTATCAGGAGCGCGGCTCAAATCCTTGTGATCATGCCGATTGTCGTGCCAGTGATCCTGATCGCTGTTGGAGTGTTCAGCCTCTATGCCAAGCTGGGGCTCAATTACACACTGACCGGGATCGTGATCGCCCATACTGCGCTGGCGCTGCCATTCGTGATCGTGACGGTGATGTCGGGATTGCAGAATTATGATTTCGATCAGGAGCTTGCAGCGCGCAGCTTAGGGGCGTCCCGTGCATACGCATTGTGGACAATCACCGTACCGCAGGTGAAATTCTCGATCCAGACAGGGGCTTTTCTGGCATTTATCACGTCGCTGGACGAGGTTGTGATCTCGATGCTGGTCTCGGGCGGGGAAAACGCCACAATCACCCGGCGCATGTTCAATTCACTGCGTGATCAGCTTGATCCGACAATCGCGGCGATCTCGACCTGTCTGATTGTCGTGTCCATCACGGCGCTTATCGGTGTGCAGATGATCGGGCGTCGGAAAGACAAGGCACAATGATGCGGGTCTTATTTTTCGCCAAACTCCACCCGAATCTGGCGGGCGGCATCAAGGACCGCCGCGCGATACTTTTCGACGGCTGTGTCATTGAAGCGGACGCGCAGGCCGGACAAGCTGATCGCGCCCAGCAATTCATCTTCGAACCCAAGAACAGGAACCGACAGTCCGGCGACGTCAGGATCGCGTTCACCAAGGCTGAGATAATACCCGGCCTTTCGGATGCTGGCCGCCTGTTTTCCCTGCCGGATGGAATAAGCATCCAGCACCTGACCCGAAGAGCCCATGCTCAGCGGAATGATCTCGCCCTCCTGAACGTGATCCCGCGCAAGCCTTGGCGAATTGACCCGGTAGAGGCACACGCCAGAGTTGCCGCGTTGCACATAAAACGACGCACTTTCGCCGGTCGCATTCACCAAATTCGCAAGCACCGGTCGCACAATTGGCCCCATCCGCAGGTTTTGGCGAAACACGGATCCAAGACGCCACAAAGACGGCCCGAGGTGAAACAGACCCTCGGCGTCTCGCGTAATATGACCAAACTTTTCAAGCGACACGCTCAGACGCAGAATTGTCGCCTTGTTGACCCCGCTGCGGTCCGCAACCTCCTTCAAAGAGAGGCCTGCATCGCCCGGCTCAAAGATGTCCAGCACACGCAATGCGCGCTCTACCGCTTCGACACCACCATTGGCGTCAGGGGATCGGGGCTTGTCGGGCATAGGCAGACCTTTCGACGCAAATCCGTCGCTTTTTATAGCCGGTTTGAGCGCAATTGGAAATCGCAAATAACGAAGGCGTCTGGCAATGAATAGCGCGCGGAAACAAATGATAACAGCTGGTTATGCGGACCTTCCTTTTGGCATTCATTCGCAATGTAAGGCTGATTGTGTTGGGGTTATGGGCGTTCCGAGCGAAGTTAACACCGGGCCCCGATCCGGCACCTCTCTGGCACCCGATGCGCTGCGCAAAATGACTGCCCAACTTGGGATCGGACTGCCTGTAGATGGTCGGGATCTTGGCAATCTGGACCTGTCAGGGGATTGGCCTGCCGCGTTGGAACAACTTGTGACGCAAATGGTGGATCACGGTGTTGTACCCGTTGTCTTGGGTGGCGCGTCTGATGTCGCCTCGGGTGTGCTGGGGGCCTTGCCTGATCTGCCAGTTGTCGCGGCCATGCCGTTGGCCCGGCGTGATATCGCGACGCGAACAGCCAACACGATCTGGGTGGGATTGAACGGCGATCAACCTGCTGGTGTCTGGGATCTGATCAGCCAGCGCAAGATGGATTGGCGCACCGCGCGGCAGTTGGATGAAGGGCACGGCGACTATTCTGACACGCCCGAGCGCGCTGTCTTGTGGATCGACATATCGGTCATTGATCTGGGGCATGCAGCTGGCAGCGTCGGCCTAAATCCCGGCGGGATGAAACCTGAAACGCTGGTTTCCGTCATTGGTGCCATGTCCTGTAAATGGCAGGCGATTGTGATCACCGGCCTTGCGCCTGCGCGCGACACCAGGGGAATGTCGGAACTGGCGGCGATCGAAACCCTGAACGCGGCGTTGCACAATGAGTGAAGCGGCGCAAATACAGTTTGACGCGATCCCCAGTTTTCTGGGCGCATCCATTGGCGATCTGGAAGATCTCGTGCCCGGTCAGGTCGCGATTGCAGGCTATTTTTGTGACAATCTCGCCCGGCCATCGGCAGGGCAACGCTATCTCGCGCGCCAGCTTCGGTATGCGTCCTGCCCCACAGTAACACCCGCGAATGCAATTGACCTTGGGGACGTGAACGTCTTTCCGCTAGAACCTGACAAGCATTTTCTCGCAGTTGCCTCGCAATGTGAATCGGTTCTTGAAACCGGTGCCCGCATGGTGTTGGTAGGCGGCGATTCCAGCGGTTTGGAAGCGCTTGACGTCGCCGCAAGACAGGTCACAGGTGCGGATGTTCCCATCATTGGGGTCAATGGCGGCGCAGTGAGCCATTTGCCCCGCACCCAACCGGTCATCCTGTCTGTGGATTTACAAGAGCTTGCGGGCAAATGGGTATCGCACCCGCATCGCCTGACGGGAATGTCACCAGCACAAATGATCGCGCAAATTGACGCCACCCCGGGCGATACCATCGCGGCTGCGGTTTTTGGGCTTGCCCCGGAACTGGACAACCGTGGCAAGGCTGAAACCCGCGCTGCACTGGCGATCCTGCAAGCGGTCACAGCTCGTCTTGAGAAAGGAGCAGGCTGATGCCTCTACGTTCGGCCCCGTTGCCGCGCATGGCAGGGCATCTGTCGTTCATGCGCTCTCAGACCAAAGCAATCGGCGACGTCCGGTCTGGAGATCTGGCCGTACTGGGCATCCCGTTTGAAGATACAAACGCACCTCATGCAGGGCAATCTCTGGCGCCGCGTGCATTACGCGAAACCTCGGTCTATTTCGGTTGGCACGCAAATCCACAATTCAGTCACCCCGTAGATATCGATGCGCGTCAGGATATCAGTACCGATGGCCTGCACGAGCGGCTTTGTGATCTCGGAGATATTGCACCGGGGTCCGAAGATGCGATCCACGCGGCCTTGAAGGCGGCCATGCGTCAGATCAGCGACAATGGCGCCTGTGCAATCTTTTTGGGCGGATCAGATCGCATGTCCGAGACGGCGCGGAGCGCGCTCCCTCATTGTCAGACAGTGCAGCTTGGCGGTACACCAGCCGATGCGCGCGATTTTCATATTGCGCCCTTGCCGAACGGAACGACCACGCCGGTAAATAGAGATACTGCCGCGCAGCGTGCCGCGTTTTCAGAGTGGCGGGATCCATCAAAGCCGTTGTTTGTTCGGTTTGATCTCTCGGTGTTTGAAACATCGCTCAGTGCGCTTTGTGATCGGCCCCGTTTGGGGGGCTGCGATCTTGCGACGGTGGTGCAATGGCTTGAGCTTTTGGGACGGCACGAGGTCAGCGCCATTATGTTGACCGGTCTGAATCCGAACCGTCCCGGAATGGGTGTCGTGAAGGTTGGCCAACGCCTGATGGTCACGGCTCTTCTGGCGTTTATCTATGCGCGCCTCGGCTTTGGGATTGATTTTCCGCGCCGCCAAACTTCCAAGGAAAAAGTACTGACATGACTGCAGCGATAACGACATTTCTCCCGCCTCTGGCACAACCGGGGTATCGGCTGTTTGATGGGCCTCTGCTCGATGCCGCCGACGTCCGTCCGGGCCAAATCGGTGTGGTGGGTATGCCCAGCGATTGGACACATTCAAGCCGGCTCGGAACCAGGTTTGGTCCCGAGGCGCTGCGTAAGGCAACGACGGTATTGCAATCCATGCGACCGCAGGGGGTCAGTTTTGATCCAGATACGGGCCAAAGAAGCGCAACGGCCAGCGACTGGCTCGTGGATTGCGGGGATGCAGTGATCACCCCTGAGGATGTAGACGCAACCACCGAGGCCATTGCCGCAATGACCGAGGCGCTGAGCGTTGGAGGGGCGATCCCTCTGGCACTGGGCGGTGATCACTATAATAGCTTCCCGGCCTGCCTTGGCTATTCCCGTGGGTTGGCCAAACGCGCACCAAATGCACGTTTTGGGTATATCCAGATCGACGGTCATCTGGATTTCTCTGACCGGCTTGGCGCGTGGGGCAGCCATAACCACGCAACCAATGCCCGTCGGATTTCCGAACTGCCCAATGTCGACGTGTCCAATATGGTTTGGGTCGGGATCACCGGTTGGGTCGACAGCGGTGAACTCGCCTTGATCGAAGAGCAGGGCGGTCGGGTGTTTTCGGCTGGCGACGTACATAAATTGGGGACGGCAGAGGCAATTCGTCAGGCGTTGGAGCATGCCATGAAGGGATGTGACGAACTGTATCTGTCAATCGACATCGATGCGATGGACGCTGGCTACCTCCCCGGCACCGGCTCAATCGTTCATAGCGGTATTACACCGCGTCAGTATTACGATCTGCTGGATGGGCTGGCCGAGGCCCCGTTGGGTGGACTGGATATTGTTGAGGTGTCCCCTCCTCTTGATCCGTCGGAGCGTACCGAATTTCTGGCTGCAGAAATGTTGTTCCGGATCCTGCGTCGCTTCCGCACACAACCTGTGACCGGGGCGGTGACAGAGCAATGATGGACTACAAAGGAACAGAGCAGCTGGGTGGGTTTTCCCATGCAGGAAAAACACTTGCGCCCGCGACACGGCCCTGGATCACAGACCTGTCAGCGCTTTGCCCTTACGAGGGCCTGCAACCCGGGAACCTACCGGAATTTGAACGCGACCCGAATTGGGACAACTGGGCGCTCACCGACAGTCCCAAAGACCCGAACCTGCGCCTGAACTGGCATCTATTTGAGGACGGTGGAAGAAGATTGATGGTCGCCGACCGGATGCTTATGAGCCGCGTCAGCTGGCAGGATCTGGATGATGCGGGGTATGTCCATGGCACAGAGCTGTCGATTGATGGACGCCTGTTTCGCTGCCGGTTGCTTACGGGGGGGGATACGCCCTGTAGTGACCCTTTTCAGGGGGCGACGCGCCCCAATGAATGGGATGCGCTGGTGGGGGGCAGCGGGGCGTTGAACGCTCCGCAACCGGACCCGGCCAATAGTACAGCACCGCTTTGCCCGGATCATCTGACCTCGCCTCATAACCGTTTGTGGAACTGGTTCGGCGCGGTCAGCTGGACCGCCGAACCGGTTGCCAGACGGGCCGATGGGCGGGTGTGCAGGGGCTATCATGGCCCGACCTATTTTTACGTGAATACTGTGGACCACCGGCATGAAGATATCGGGTGGCGACCAGTTCTTGAGGAAGCGCTATGACTGCAAACCCCTTTGCCAACTTTATCGCCGGATCATGGGTTGCTAGCAGCGACGCGGCCCCCAATGTCAACCCGTCCGACCTGAACGACACGATCGGCGAGTATGCCCGGGCAAGCGCCGATCAAACGGTTGACGCAATCGAGGCCGCGGCCGCGGCCCTGCCGAATTGGCGCAAGACATCGCCTCTGGTCCGGTTCGAAGCGCTCGACCGGATCGGGTCGGAAATCCTCGCCCGTGTAGACGAGCTGGGCGATATGCTGGCCCGCGAAGAGGGCAAAACCTTGCCCGAAGCCAAGGCCGAAGCGCATCGCGCCGGGCATTTGTTCAAATATTTCGCGGCTGAGGCGTATCGTGCGACCGGCGACACCTACCAATCTCTGCGCGAAGGTGTGTCGCTAAATGTTGTACGCGAGCCAATCGGCGTTGTGGGCGTAATCACGCCCTGGAATTTCCCACTGGCGATCCCCGCATGGAAAATCGCACCCGCTCTGGCCTATGGCAATACGGTTGTGTTCAAACCTGCCGAACTGGTGCCCGGATCGGCATGGATGTTGTCCGATATTATTGCCCGTGCGGGCGTGCCTGAGGGGGTGTTCAACCTTGTGATGGGAAAAGGCCGTGAGGTTGGGGAGGCAATCGTTACGCACCCCAAGGTGTCCGGGGTCACATTCACCGGTTCCACACCCGTCGGTCGCCATATGGGGGCGGCGCTGTTTGCGCGAGGAGCGAAAATGCAGCTGGAGATGGGGGGGAAGAACCCCTTGATCGTGCTGGATGACGCCGATCTGGATCTGGCGGTGCACTGCGCCGTTCAGGGCAGCTTTTTCTCAACCGGACAACGCTGCACAGCGTCTTCCCGCCTGATTGTGACCGAGGGCATTCACGACGCATTTGTTGACCGTCTTTGCGCGGCAATGAAAGACCTTCGGATCGGTGATGCGCGCGCTCCGGAAACCCAGATTGGTCCGGTCGCCAGTGAAGCGCAGCTCGCCATCGACAAACGATACGTGTCTCAGGCTGTGGATGACGGTGCAACGCTTGCCGCAGGTGGTGGCGAGGTCAAATCCAAAACAACCGGCCATTACTTTGCGCCTGCGTTGTTTACGGATGTGTCACCCGACGCAGCCGTGGCACGAGACGAAATCTTTGGGCCCATCGCCGCCGTGTTACGCGTGCCGGATTACGACGCCGCCCTGGCCACGTCCAACGACTGCGAATTTGGATTGTCCGCAGGAATTGTCACGCGGGATCCCGCCAAAATCGATCACTTCTCGCAGAACGCCGAAGCAGGCATGATACAAGTCAATCTGCCCACCGCCGGCATGGATTTCCACGCACCCTTTACGGGCCGAAAGGGATCCTCTTATGGTGCACCGGAAAAAGGCAGCTATTGCCGCGAGTTTTTCACGGCGGCCAAGGTTGTACACGCGGGGCGCGGATAATGTCGCAGACACCTTTGAAGGGCATTCGTGTTCTTGATCTGACCAATGTCCTTGCCGGTCCGTTCTGTTGTCATCATCTGGCGCATCTGGGCGGCGAGGTTATCAAGGTCGAAGCCGTCGGTCGGGGCGATCTCGCCCGCCAACTGGGGGCCGACCCAGAGCTGAACAAAGTCAACATGGGCGTGTCCTTTCTCGCCCAGAACGCGGGCAAGAAATCGGTCACGGTCAACCTCAAGAACCCACGGGGTCGAGAGATTTTTCTGAAACTGGTCGAAACTGCAGATGTCGTGGTTGAAAACTTCCGGCCCGGCGTCATGACGCGCCTCGGCGTGGGCTACCAGACCCTGAAAGAGGCCAATCCGACCCTCATCTATTGTGCTATCTCCGGCTTTGGCCAAGAGGGCCCGTGGATACGCCGCCCGGCTTATGACCAGATCATACAGGGAACCTCGGGTGTGATGTCGATCACCGGGGATAGCGACAGCGCGCCGCTGCGCGTTGGATATCCGGTGGCAGACACTGTGGGGGGCATCACCGCAGCCTTTGCGATTTCATCTGCTCTGAACGCCAATCCGCGCGGCACCTTTATTGATGTGTCGATGCTGGAATCGGTGCTGGCGACAATGGGCTGGGTGGTGTCGAACTATCTGATCGCCGGCGTCAATCCGACTGCCAATGGCAATGAAAACCCCACTTCGGCGCCTTCCGGTGCGTTTGAAGCGAAGGGCGGGTTGATCAACATTGCCGCAAACAAAGACCAGCAATGGGAGCTACTGACGGACCACCTGGGATTGGCCGCGCTGCGCGAGCGGCCTGAATATGCCACGCGCGAGGATCGCAAACGCAATAGGCTGGCTCTGAAAACTGAGCTGGAGACCGTGTTGAAGACCCGGTCACCGCGCGACTGGGCCAAGGAACTCAATAGCATTGGTGTGCCATCAGGAGCGGTTTTGACAGTGCCGGAAGTATTGGAAATGCCGCAGGTTGCAGACCGCGGTTTCCTCGACCAGTTTGAAAACGTCCCCGGCGTCGGACGCGACATTCAGGTTGCCACGACCGGGATCAAATTGGACGGCAGCGCGCCCACCGTCGATGCACCACCGCCCACATTGGGGCAGCACAACTCTCAAATCTGGAGCGAGTTAGGTCTTTCACCGGAAGACATTGAAAAACTGGCAAAGGATGGCGCGATATGACGGACCCCGCAGGACGCAATGACGCCGATGCCATTTGCCACTGGTGGCGCACCGAAATTATCGACATGGCTCCGGGGCGGATCGCCTTTCGCGGCCACCCGATCCAGGACCTGATCGGAAACGTCAGCTTTGCTCAGATGATCTGGCTCATGGTGCGCGGCAATTTGCCCACGCCAGAACAGGCGGCGCTTTTTGAATGCGCGCTGGTGGCGGGCGTGGATCATGGTCCGCAGGCGCCATCGATAGCCGCAGCGCGTATGGCCGCGACCTGTGGGCTGGGGCTCAACAACGTCATGGCCACCGGGGTCAACATGTTGGGTGACGTGCATGGCGGCGCCGGTGAACAATGCGCCGAGCTTTATTTCGACGTCGCCAAACGGATGGATGACGGCGCTGAACAGGAAGTTGCCGTCCGCGACGGTATCGCCGCCTGGTGTGAGGAAAATGGCAAGATCGTCTCGGGTTTTGGCCACCGTTTCCACAAGCCCGTCGATCCCCGCGCACCGCGATTGATGGCGTTGGTACGCGAGGCCGCGATGTCAGGCACTGTAGAAGGGCGATTTGCCGATATCGGTGAAGCTATACAGACGGAAATCGGACGTAAGCGCGGTGCCGATATCGCGATGAATATCGATGGGGCCACGGCTGTTATCTTTTGCGAATTGGGGTTCCCGGCACCGCTTTCCCGGGGATTGTTCTGTCTTTCCCGCTCGGTTGGCGTCTTGTCTCATGGCTGGGAACAGATTCAACAGGGCGGGCGGAACAAGGGGCCAATGCCGCCGCGTTATCTGCCGGAATATATTGGTGTCAAATCGGAGCGCTAACCCGATGACCATTGATGGTGCGAACGCCTAAATTCACACCGAACTTGGCATTGAAGCGCCACTGGCGTGTGGACTGTTTTGCCGGTCTCGGTCATTGGGCATCCCCCCCTAGAAGCAGACCCAACATGTTAGTCTGAACAAAGATTCACTTCTTTGGTGTTGTCTTTGAAGGTATTTCAATCCAGGCGAGAATCGATACATTTTCACGCTTGTTCTGACGTCAGCGAAGCGCACCGAGCTGCCATCGCGACAAGCGCGGCGAATTCACACTTGGTCCGCGATGCGTGAGTTTGTCGATCGCTGGATTTCGCAGTCGCAGCTAAAGTCCGGTCTGGTGGGCCGCACCGCAGCGATGCGCGCCCTCGGTCAACGGCAGGAATGGGCCGATCTCCTAACAAGTTGTGGAAAGAAATTACGGGATCACCTTAGATCTCAGCGTTATCGCTCAGATTGAACCAAGTTGGCTATGCTAGTTCGCTGATCATCGATTTCAGATGGCGCATGTCGGTACCGCAGCATCCTCCAAATACTTGGATCGACGGATTCTGCCTCGCAATCGCGGCAATCTGTTTACCAAGTTCAGCTGGATCGCCTTCGTCCAGCTCATCTGCTTCGTCAAGTTCCGCATGCGAGCAACTCGAAGCGTTCGCCACAAGGCCTCTCAGCCGGGGGTGGTTGCCAAGCGCTCCGGCGAAATGGGTAGGGTGAGCGCAGTTGACCATAAAAAACAGCGCCGCCGAGTCGGTTGCTGCGTCGATCTGGTCAATTCCGTCCACAAGTTTGGTCCCGTCTGCCAGGCACCCGTCTGTCTCAACAACCAGAGACATGATGATCGGCAGTTCAGCGTCCCGGGCGGCGAGGATGCATCCCGCTGCCTCGCTTGGGCGGTTGAATGTATAAGCGGTGACCAGATCGAGGCTTGTGTCTTTCAGGCTGTGCATTTGAGCGGCGTGGTATTGACGTGCATCTTCGACGGGTACCGGCGGGATGTCGGCGTAAGGATCATGGCGCGGGCCGATGCAGGCCGACACCAGTACATCATCGCGAGCGGCAGCTTGGCGCACGTCTTCCATTAGACTGACCGCATCTTTGTTTACTTCGGCGAGCCGCTCTGCATCGTACCCCAAGGGCGCTGCCCGGTCGGCGTTCGCCATCCATGTGGGCGCATCAAGGATGCATCCGACATTCATTTCACGGGCCAGATCGACAAGAGCCTGCATTTGACCGGCCAGTATCACCCTGGTGCCAGGTTCTTCCAGCAATGGAAACGACGCGAAACCGGGAAGCTCAATTCCATGATTGAAAATCAGGTCGGTGCCAGTGCCGGCGTAAACCAGAAAGGGCTTGTTACCTTCGAGTGGGAGCTGTCGCGCCATTCTGATCCACGCCTATTGCCGTTACCTCTGCACAAGAAACCTACTTTGTCTCGGGCCTCCTGTGAACCTTAGGACTGCGACAGGGTGTATTCCGTCACTCTGATCCCCACGCCAGGCCAAACACCAGGTCATGTCTCGGTCGAAATCACCAGTGGCGACCGGCGCGCTCTGATTACAGGTGATGCAATCCATACAACCGCCCAGTGCTGGCATCCCGAGTGGCATTTTATGTTTGATTCCGATGCTGAGATGGCCGTGACATCCCGTCGGAAACTGTTGGAAAGCGCCTCGGAAACGGGATGTATTGTGCTGGGAAACCACTTCGCTTTGCCGTCTATTGGTCGGGTGAAGGCGGACAACGACGCGTTTCGCTGGGAGGACTAGCCCAGGTTGTATTTTGATGTGCGCGGGTCTGTTGTGGGATGGCGGCTGACGTGAAAGTTCGACGCGCCGCGCAGCTTACAGGCAATGATCGGCGAAACTAAATCTCGAACCCATTGGGCTATGTCACATTCCCTTGAATTCTTGTTTCACAAGCTTTCTCTCTTCACCATTTTGTGAAAGCCTGAAGCAGTTATGAGTGACAGAGTGTGCAATTTTCAGAAAACAGTGGTTCTTTCTGAACTCCAATCAGCTCTCTTGGACGGAATTTGTGATCACTGCGAGGTGACAAGTTCGGAACTGGCCAAGAGTGGAGAGGTGCTGGAAATATGTGGACAAGAGTACTGTTTCGATTATGAAACCGGTGTGTCCACGGAGACTGAAATTTTGTTGTGCCCCAGCTGTCACGAGGCAAACCATCTGGACGCGCAGCGACAGCATAACCCTTGCCACATCTCTGCAAGACGCAGCCGGGAAAACATGGGTTAGTCGATGGGTTCAGGAGGCGAAGCTTTGGAACGGTTTTTGCAAGAACCATCGCTGGTCCAATTTCGGTAGTCTGACAGACCAAGCTCGTCCCACATCCAGCCGAAATCATACTCAGCCACCGGAGAGCCGGTCTGGCGCGCGCTGCGGTTTTCGATTGTCTTCAGCCAGTCTATGACTTTCTTCCTGCCCGCCGTGCTGCGAACGGCCTGGCGCGGGGTCTTGCCATCCAGGGCAGGAATCGGCTGGTCAAGCGTATCGCGGTAATGCTGTTCGAGATATTCGTGGGCCATCTGACGGGCAAGGGCACGGGGGATGTCCTCTTCTTCTGCCACTCCGTTACTCGTGCTGTCATCCGCCATCATCTGTTCGGCGGTCTGGATTGATGTCAGCGGAGATTTCACCAGGTCGCCCAGGAGGTCCCGGACCAGGGCTTCGCCGCGTTCAGCGCGCGCTGTAGAGCTCACAGAAAGTGTGAGTGTCCGACCTTTCAGATCTAGGGACCCAAGCACGGAGGCCCCTGACATTGATTTGTCCAACACGAGGCCGGTGCCGTGCTTGGTGCCGGACGGGGTGTCGAGGTCAAGCCAGGTCCAATCCTTCTGGCCTGAGATCACGAGTTCTGCGGACTGTGTTAGCTTTTCAGATACCTGGCTTTGCGTCACTTTGCTGGCGAGGGGGAAGCGCATGTCGTGAAAGAGCAGGTTGTCGCCATCGCTGTTGCTGATTTGTGGTGGTTCCGGATCCAGTAGGTTCGGCAGATGTGCGAAGAGCCAGGCATTGGTGAAGAGGGGTGCGGAACGGTGTAGCTGATCCTGTGTCAGCCTCAGTTCAACGTCGGGGTTCAATTTCAACACGGAGCGGAGCCCGTCTTCAAAAAACGCGACGGTGTCGGGGTCGAATGGGAGCAGCGCCCCCGAGATCACGTTATAATCCCCCTGTGCGACAACCCGAGCTGCGATGCGATCCCATCGCTGCAGCATCTGCGTCGCGCTGTGTTCCCGGACGGTAACCGGCTCTGCGTCCGAAAGCATGTTGCGCAAGACCATGGATCTGCCGGGGTCTACCTCGCTCACCTCATAAAGGCTGACCGACGCGTCCCGCAATCCTTTGATATAGGCGCGGGTCTGCGCACTCTCCTTGGAACCGCTCCCTTTCAGATAAGCATCCGCAGCGTTTTCGGCGTCCGCTCCGAATGTCCTGCCCAGCAAATCTTCCAGGCCACCACCCCACAGGACCATCGGCCAATCCTCGCCCAGCAAGTCGCCCAGATCCTCGAACTCAAGATCGAAGGCCTCGAGCGCTGGCAGAAAATGCTCGTCCAACACATCAGCGAGCCGCTCATGCCAAATCTCGTCACGGGTGATAAACCCGATGAGCCCACCAAGATCGTTCCCCGTTGTCATCTTCAGCTTCTCCCTGTTTGCCGGACAGGGGCGATTTAGCGCAGATTGCAACCGCCAGCCAGCCCACACGCGTATGCAGACCTGCGTTACATGGAGGGACTTGTCATGGCGAATGCTATGTCTTTGGCTCCCGCCCAAAAAGCTCTGTGAAAAGCTTTTCGGAGCGGCGCAGGCCTTCATCGGTCAGTACCACCGATTTTGCCTTTCCAACCGGGTCCAGGATCAATCCGTTACGGTGCAGGCGATCAAGCGCTCCCCAGTCAAAGCCTTAGGGCCGTCCTGAACCCAGCGAATTCGGGGATGTTGCGAGCCGCTTCGACGACGGGTGTGAGCCCAACTAGTGGATTCGTCAGGGCGTTTCCGCCGGTATTCTATGATTGCTAAAAGATGGTGGTGCTGATCGCTGTCGTATTAGATTTTCCGCAAATATGCCCAAGAGACGTATCCCTTAAGCTTGCGCGCGCGCTCCAAAGAGACGCGGCACCAACGGGTGCCACCGGTCTGCTCACAGCCGTGAACTCGTAGTGCGGTTCCATTTGGAAGACCAACGATCACATTGAACCCTGTTCCAGGCCCACTGCGCATTTTTAGCATGTCACCGTCTTCGACGCCAAAAACCTCATATGTTCCGAGTGACGCGGCCGCCGCCGGTTTAACGTCCATGACGACCCCCAGGAACAAAGCCATTAGGGGTAAAAAGATTGCATTGCGCATCGCGATGTCCTGCTTATTGCCTCAACGACAATCGTAGCAACTCGGGTCACCAAGAGGAACAACTCCAAGACAGAAATGTAGGTGATACCAAAGCTTCAAACGCTACATTTCTTCCAAATGGTGGGGAACCCTGGCCCAGTTGGGGGCATCTTTCACAAAAACCTTGCTCGTTGGCTTGAAGTTGTTTGGCTCATCCAATGTCCCAGCCGCAATGCTCGTCAATCCGAAGGCTGTCACGCCCCACAGGCCTGATCCGCAGGTGCCACAAAAATGCTTGATGACAGGTCGACCTTCCTTTGAGGTCTTCTCAAAGGTCCGTGGTTTGCCTTTCAGCAGCTGCAGGTCTTCCGACTTTATCATGTACCCGGCATAACCGTCCGTTCCGGTCATCGATAGGCAATCACTGCAAAAACACATGAGTTGCATTACTGCGCTGCCAGTGACCTGGTATCGAACCTCACCGCAAAAACATCCGCCTTCCAAGATTTCAGCCACGTTGCCTTCATCCTTCTATTTCGTTTTGCAAGATATGAGAAAACCGTACCTACTCTGGCCAGTGGTCACAACGGTTCCAGCAGCGGAATGTGGAATGGTGCCAATATGAGCTCCTGTACCTGGATGGGTACGAGGCAAGCATCAGACAGATTGAGTTGTCGAATGTTTTCATCACGGTTCTGAATCCTTGCCAATTGACTGTTCCAGCAAAGTCATTGGACAGACGAGCTTTATTGATCGACAATCGCGTCATGGAGCTGACAGACACCACACCTGTGCACCTGATCCATGTGGACCCTGAGATCAACATGGCGCGGTTCTATGGCATCGAGTTGCAGCCGACGTTGTTTGGGGAGGTTTCAGTGCTTCGTACCTGGGGGCGTATTGGCACGAACGGGCAAGCCATGATGGTGACGTATGATGACGAAGCCCTGGCTAGTGAAGCGCTCCACAATCTCGAAAAGCAAAAGCTCCGTCGAGGGTATGTTCCGGTCGGTGAGTGACTTCGGGCTGCAGTCTGTTTCTGTGGCAAATCCCGAGCCTTTCGGCTCGTGAGCAGGCTCTAGGTTTCAGCCGACGTATCGGCTTCCACCCAGAACACCCCAGAATGATCTCCCTGTCCCAGTAGCCCCTGACCCGTCTCTTGCGAGCCGGGGCAGGGGCTTTGGGTCATGGTCGGTCCATGCCGTGGTGATCTGCCCATTCGGGTGACGGTCCCTTTTGCGCTCACGCAGGATCAGAGATCCTTTGTCCTTTCCTTGTGGGTCAGGCGGGATTTGGACAAGCCAAACGCTACCTTCCGTAAGGGGGAAGGCGCGGCCTCCCCCCTCGGACAAGACAAATAGACAATACCGTGTCCTCGCGCGCCTGCGCTGCGGGCCGCACCACTCTTGTCGATTGGTCCTGTCTCGCCCCTCTCCGCGTTCGCCACGGGGCAGGTTTTAGAGACGACGCCCTTTCAGGGCTCGGCTCAAAACCAGCACCAAAGGGGATCAACCCCAGAGGTCGCACCACAAAAGGAGAGACGGTTTTGGACATTGAAAAGACAAAAGACATCGACACTGACACCAGCCTGCAGGCGGCAGAGATTGCGACCCAGAATGACCTATTTCGGAAAGCGCTGATCGATCCGACTGCGGCAATCGAGATGCATTCTAAGGGAATTCAGGGTCAGGTATTTGTCACGCCCGGCGTGTCAGGTGAAGGGATGGAGTTCCAGACTGCAGCTTTGGCAGCGGTGGCGTCGGATGACCAGTTTGACGAGGGCAATGACCCCTATGGCGATCACACCTTTGGGGCGGTGACAGTCCGTGACCAGAAGCTGTTCTGGAAGATCGATCTTTACGACACGGACTACACGTATGGGTCCGACCGGCCGTTTGACACGTCAGTGACGCGCCGCGTTCTGACCATCATGTGCCCCAGCGAATACTGATCTCAATCCCAAACCGGAAAGGAGGTGAACACCATGAGCAATGAAATCTTGCAGCAACGTATCGCAGAAGCGTGGGCGCTAATCAGGAAGGGCGACAATTTCCACATCGCGCGCCGCTTCCTGATCCAACACGCAGCCATCTAAACGGCTCCGCTCTACCCCGGAAGGGGTAGGGCACCCTTAACACGATCTCAAACACTCAAACAAGGATTTGCCCCATGAGCAAAGTCGAAACATTCACCGCACCGGAAACCATCGAAACCGTATCCCTGTCCGATCTCTACCTGTCTGACATCAACCCACGACAGGAGGTTGGTGAGGAAGGTATTGCACTTCTGGCCGACAGTTTGGTTATGTGTGGCTTGATCCAGAACCTCAGCGGGTTGCGCGATACCGATGGCAAAGTCGCAATCGTTGCCGGTGGTCGCCGCCTACGGGCTCTGAACATCGCCGTGACTGAGCGCGCTGATCTGGCACAGGTTCCCGTTAAGGTCACGGACAATCCCTTCGTGGCTGAGCAATGGGCCAATGCGGAGAACACCGCCCGTGAAGAACTGGACCCTGTGGACGAGGTCCGTGCTTATGGCAAAATGGCCGAGAAATCTCTGTCTATTGCCAAGATCAGCAATGCGTTTGGCGTGACCGAATCCCATGTGCGCCGCCGCCTCGCGCTTGCCAGTCTGCCCGCCGCCGTTCTGGATGCGCTCAAAGCCGGTGAGATCAGCATGGGGCTGGCCAAGGCCATGACCGTCAGCACCGAAGAAGAGAAAATTCTGGAGGTTCTGGAACGGGCCAAAGAATGTCGGTGGTTCAGTGAGCATGATGTCAAACAGGCACTGACGTCGGAGGCTGTTAGCAGCACTAGCCGCAAGGCCGTATTTGTCGGGCAGAAGGCTTATGTTGAGGCGGGCGGCACCGTCACCGCTGATCTGTTTGCCGATGAAACCCTATTCAATGAAGGCGCGTTACTGGATCGTCTGTTTGCCGAGAAACTGGCGGTAGAAGCGGAAAAACTGCGCGACGCGGAAGGCTGGGACTGGGTGGACACCCATGAGGAAAGCTACATTCCCTATGGGTTCTCGGGTACGAAAGACATGCACCGTTTGGACATGGTGAGCCGGGACTTCACCGAAGGACAGGCCGAACGGTATGACGAACTTGCCGAACTCTATGAGGGTGAGGCTCTGGACGCGGATGGTGAAAAGGAGCTGGCCGCGCTTGAGGACTATACGGCGCCGTTCTATTCTGACGCGCAGCGCAAGCTGTCCGGCGTGTTTGTCTATGTCACCAACAATGGCGAGATCAAAACATCCCCGGCCTATGTCGCGGCGGAACATGTTCAGGCTGCCATTGAGGCTGGTGTTCTGGCCCCGGTCAAAGAACCGGAGATCAAGGAAGAACCAAAACCAGTTTATTCGCAGAAGTTCATCGACGACATGGTGGCGATCCGGCTGGCAGCGGTTCAAACGGCCCTGCTGGACAAGCCTGATTATGTGTTGAGCCTGTTTGCTTTCTTTGCCACCCCGGCCTCCGGTCTGAGCAGCAATCTGTTTGGGTTTGGCTATGGTGGTGCCGAGCGGAACACACCCGAGATCGATGACCAGTTCATCCTCGACCCGCGTCTTGGCGGAGAACGGGATGAAGCGGCACAGGCAGCCTATGACCAGTTCCACGAGATTGCCGCACAAGGCAGCGTGGAAGCGTTCAAAGCGTTTCGCGATCTGGGCAAGAAGACCCGCAATGGTGAGATCACGGGTTTTCTGGCCCGGCGGTTTCTGACCCAACGCCCGGAGTTCATGGCGGAGATCGAGGCTGAGATCGAGGCTGACATGCGCGCGATCTGGACCCCTTCGGCTGAAAACTGCTTCAAGCGTCTGAAAGGCTGGCAGCTGGATGATCTCTACAAAGACCTGCTGGACCTGCACATCGACGCCGACATGTTCAAAGCCTTCGCGAAATCCAAAAAGGGTGCCAAGAACGAGGCGCTGCACAAGCTCTTCAATGATCCAGAGCATCAAAAGGCACTGGGCGTGACCGAGGCACAGAAAGCCCGGATCGATGCATGGGTGCCGGATTGCTTCTGAAACTGGCAGGGCAGGGCGCAACGCGCCCTGCTTTTCAGCAATGATTTTTGATTTTAGTTCAATGGTATAGGTTGTTTTGACTTGAAAGGTTGTAGCCTGTAGGCTACATATAGGTATGATAGAAATTCGTAAGACGGACCTGTTCGACAAGTGGCTCAAGGGCCTGAAGGACCAAAGGGCGAGAGCCAGGATCTTGGTTCGCATCACGCGGTTGAGCCTGGGCAATCCCGGTGATGTGAAACCGGTTGGTGAAGGTGTGAGTGAACTGCGTATCTCCGAAGGGAAGGGGTATCGCGTTTACTATGTGTCGCGCGGTGACGTTTTGATCGTTTTGCTGTGCGGGGGAGACAAGTCATCCCAGCAAGCCGACATCAAAACCGCCAAGGCGATGGCAAGAGAGTTGGAGTGAAAAACATGGGTGTCAAAACAACGAAGTTTGAAGCGGCTGACTATCTGGACAGCCCGGAAGCCATTCAAGCCTATCTTGAAGCGGCTTTTGAAACCAGCGACACGGCGCTGATCGCGTCGGCACTTGGCGATGTTGCCAAGGCCAAAGGTATGTCGAGTGTGGCCGACAAATCTGGTCTGTCTCGGGAAAGCCTCTACCGCGCACTTAGCGAAAATGGCAATCCCGAGTTTGGCACGGTGCTGAAAGTGCTGAGCGCTGTGGGTGTGACGCTCACCCCGAAAATGCACGTGAATTAACCCACTTTAAAGGCTATCCACCATGTCCACCGATGCAGCTCCGTCTACGGTTGAAAAAGCCGCCCGCCGCGTCTGGAAATCCGCGCAGATGTTCGTCGGGTTTCATACAGACCAGAAGGGCAAGCCGCGCACACAGCCGAAGCTCTGGCCGCCAAAAAACGGGAGCGCGTCGATCCATGGTGATCCCAGCGCGCAGGAGGCCATCGTGGTCGTCAAAGCCGCTGATCCGGACGAGGTACAGGACGTGCAGATCAAGCTGCACCCAAACCGCATTGTTGTGCGCCGCGATGCAGATGCCTGGTGGCAGGGTGTCGCTGTAGATGAGCATACCGTGACGGTCCGAATGGCCGACAACACGATCATCGAAATCCGCCATGACGGATCGGTGAAGCGGCGCTCGGCAGAGGACGAAACCCATGTTGAAGCAGATGGCAGCATCTTCAAGTTCACGGAATTTGCCGAGGCGCATATGACGGGTGACGGGGTGGAAATGACCCGCCGCACAGAGGATCGCATTGCCACGATCACAGCTGACGGTGTTGTCGATCGCGCGCGCAAGCGTTAGCCTGTAAAGAATACCTCCAGATTTTCCTTTGGTTAAACTCGTGGCCCGCTTCGGTGGGCCTTTTTCTTGGCGTACTCATCACTGTATCTGCCCGTGCGCCGGTCTCGCCCCGCGACAGCGCTTGAGAGAGTTCTTGCGGATTACCGGGGCGTCCTACCGAACCCGCCAATCCAAATTGAGTCCGGCTGTTTACCTGATCCGCACAAGCACGGACCAGGGCCGGACCGTCCGGTCTTTGGCCTCCGCCAGTTGGATAGGGCGGTTTGCACCGTCCGTCATTCTTCATCCTTTGCGACGACGGTCATACCGACCCAGAAGGGCAACCCCCAACTTAGAACTGAGCGCCGCGCCTGTGTCGGATCGAGGTGATGTTGCCGCCATCAAAGACATCGTTTTGTTCAGATGTTCCGCGCGCAGCGATCCCAGAAAGCCTTGCCTTTCACCAGGTCTGACAGTTTCAAGTACGTTGCCGGAGAAGATCCTCGGCTGCGGTGTTTCTGAAGGGATGAACATAAGCGGGCAGTCGGGGAAGACGCGCGGCGCCCGGGCCGGGCGCCGCGCTTCAACAAGGAATGTCCCCTGCGCCTGCGGCGCATTCCGCGCGGATCAAATTCCCTGCTGACATCCCCTTGATGCCCGCTTTTCCCTTGTTCATCGAAACACGCCATAGCGAGGATCAAACAATGGCAACTCAAACTCTGAAACTGAGCGTCAAGACCGGTGAAAAAGAAGGCAAGACATTCTGGGATCGATGCGGGGTGCTCTTCGTCAATACCGATGAGACCGGCACCATCACCTCGATCCAGGTCAAGCACAGCATGTTCCCTGGCGTTGAGATGGTGGCCTTCCCGAAGCGCACCGATGACGATCCCGTCACCGAATGACGGGAGGGCAGGGCGGCGCAAGCCGCCCTTTCTTCTGCTCCGGCCGCAGGCCGGACCACATATGCGCCACAGGTGGCGCGCGGTCCTAAGACCGGGCAGGGGTGCCGACCTGCCCCAATGCGGCAGCAGACAACCCTGCCACACCCGCCGCGAAAGCGGCGGGACATTGAGCGCGCTGAGGCGCGCGGAAAATGCCATACTGACCTTGAACGTGCCGGTATGTGACGGGCGCTGTTCGGGCAGCTCCCGCTTTGCGTGATTGCCCTGCGCCGGTCCACCGGCACCCACGCCTGCTGGCTGGAAAAGGGGCAGGACCCTTTTCCCGGCGTGGAGATTGCCTCCAAGAGCAAAACTGTTCCGGGGGCAATTTGAGAAAATACGGATTTCTAAAATCACCCCCGGTTTCCTCTTGGAGAGTATGACAGGATAAGGTAGTTGTGTTACAAGTCATAAAAACAACCAGAGGTATACATTGAGCAAGCCCGGCGACACCACTGTCTTTTCCGTTCGATTGCCGTCAGATGCGTTGGTGCGTTTGGAGGAGGCCGTGCAGTCGCTTGGGGCCAAGAGCCGCAACCAGATCATCCAACGACTGATCTATCGTCTGATCGGGTATCTCGATCCTGACCCGGCCGTTGTCGATCTCTGGCAGACGCACTTGCGGCAGGTTCAGGGTGGATACACCAACCTCAATCAGCTCGCAAAATCGGCCAAACGCGGTTCGGTGATCTGGACCGATGACGACCGGCGCGATGTCGAAAACCTCCATCGTGCGATCATCCAGCACCGGCAAGACCTGAAGGCGCTGATCACCGCGGCCCGCCGAAACCGAGAGCCAGACTCCGCCATTCGCCGAATCTTGCGCGACGATGAGAGGACATCTGAAGCATGAACGTCGCGGCTCACAATTTGACGGCAGGGGACTTTCTGGAGCTAGCCTTCCGGGAAGCGCAGAAGGGTATCGATCGGTCCAAGCAGATCAGCCAGCAGCTGCAAACCGCCAAGCGCATGAAGTTCATGATCTCGCGGGCCTCATCCATCAAGGCGCGGCTTGGTGCTGTGGTTGGAAAGCCCGAGGCGGTTGTGAAACACGTCCGCAAAGGTGGGGTGAAAAAAGCGCATGAGCTGCGCCGCCAGATCAATTACCTGACCGTCAGGGCAGAGGGCGTGTTGGACATCCGCGACAATGGTGTGACCCCGCTCGATGCCGATCAGGTGAGTGATCTGATCGAGACCTGGGCCGAGGATTTCAACGGGAAAACCAACTATGGTTATACCCGTCACATGATCGTTTCTTTTCCCGAAGGCACCTATCCGGATGCCGCGCATGAGGCCGGTTTGGACTTCGCGGATCGCCTGTTTGGGAGCGGTGATTTTGGCGATACCTGGGACTATCTGACCGTGTTCCACAACGACACTGACAACCCCCATGTCCACATCGTTGTGAATAACCGAGGCGTGGAACATGGGCAGTGGTTGGCTATGGGTATGAGCAGCGACATGAACATCGACGTTCAGCGCTCTATCCAGGTTGAGGTTGCCGAAGGATACGGAATTGAGCTGACCGCAACGACCCGCCTTGAGCGCGGTTTGCGGCAGGAAGTTGAGACCGACACGTGGAAGGTTCAGGCCGGACTGTCTGTTGTTGAAAGCACTCCGGAGGTTGAAGTTACGGCCCGCGACATGGCCGGTGATGTGATGACACTCTCCATCGCAAGAATGTCGGATCTGTTTGATGAGCGCGCCAACGCTGTCAAAGACCGGATCGAAGAGTTTGCCATCCAACTCGTTGAAAGTGAGGAACCTATGGTATCGAGAATGGAACATCTGCTGGATCAAGCCCATCATTTTGATGATTACGGCGAGCCAGGAGACCCGTCTTATGTGTCGCCCGAAGTCATGAGCAACTTGCGGCGACACATCGAATTAGGCGGTTCTGAGGAAACAATCGCACCCGAGCTGAAGGCTCAGGTTGTTGCCCATATCAGCGACGTTCGGGACAACGAACAGAGCCATCCGTATCTGTCTGCCCTTGCTGATATTGTCGATGACAAGGCGTTCCAGTCGTCCGCTGATTATGCCCCGGCAGCACGCCGGTACGAGGTCTATATACAGGACACCTTGGGCAAGGGGGCCTATGAGGACTTCCAGACTCAGACCAAAGAATTGCTGCAATCCATCGACAAGATGGAAGGGCTGGCCCGTGAGGTTGACGACCCTCATCTGCGTGTCGCTATGGATATTCAAATTGGCGAGTTGAAGGGCGACGTTGCGGACCTGCGCACCAACGATCCGGACCTTCAAGCCTTCATCATCGAGGACCGCCGCTATTCAACGATGATGGGAATGGGCACTGCCGAAATGGATGTCTTGGATTATTCAGAGGCCGGCAAGTGGGCAGCGATCCGCAAAGAAGTCACCGACACGGCCAGCAGCTACGGCCTCGATGGCGAGGCGTTCGTTGCCCGCTTTGGCGATCATCAGAACGTCACCCTGGGTACAACAATGGGATGGCGCAGCGACGACATTTCGACCGCCGCGGCCCACTTCCAGGCGCAAGGATTACCCGACAGCCACGACCGCGCTGAGGCCGTTGTTGACGAGCTGCACCAGCTTGCGTCTTCCAGGATCATCGCAATCTCAGAAGAACTTTCAGACGTTCACGCCCACGCAACGCACCCGCTCTTGCAGGGGCGCGGTGACGATGACGGGCACAGCTTGTAAGGACTTTAACCGGTCTGCCTGATGCGCGCGCCAACGCCCCAGGCAGACCCATCACAGAGTTTTCCATCAACTCGCAAAGGAAAAACTATGGTTTCGCGTACAGACTATCTTTTGAACGAAGTCGAACACTTCGCACCCTATTCCAGATTTGATCAATCCGCCCCGCGTGAAGATCGCGTTTCAGAGCAGATCGACATCATCAGGAAAGAACAGCAGGCGATGGGCTTTGATCGTGCAGCCATCGCCTCAAACAGCTTCGACATCGAGGACCAGGCCAACCGCCGTGTTGACGAACATACTGCGCAACAAGATCTGGTCGAAGAATTCAAAATCGAATTTGAAGCTGCGGAGCGGTCAGGGGAGCCGGTTGATCTGAACGATATGCAGGCTTTGGTTTCTCAGCACATGAGTGATGCTCAGGAATACGATCTGTATCACCCTTACTATTCGTCCCTTGCGGATCTGAGTGGTGACAAGGATTTTCAGGAGTCCGACGACTACCAGTCGCCCGGTGATCGCTATGTTCAGTATATGCAATCCGCTTTGGGGGAGGCCATCTTTGAGAACTACGAGCAGCAGACCAAGGACATCGTGAACTCCATCGAGAACATGGAGGCTCTTGCACGAGAGGTCGAAGATCCACACTTGCGTGCCGCAATGGACGTTCAGATCGGGGAGTTGAAAGGCGATGTTGCCGAACTGCGCCCATATGACACCGACCTGCAGGCATACACTTTGGCTGATGACAGCTACACCACATCCATGAATGCGGCCGAGTTGGACAACCTGGACCCCACGGAAGCCGAAAAATGGCTGGCTGTGCGTGATGACATTGTGGCGACCGCGCACAGCTTCGGTCTCGACGGAAGCAAGTTCCTGGCCCGCTACAACGATCATGACAGCGTTTCAATCGGCACAACGGCGACTTGGAAAGACGCGGACATTTCCACCGCTGCCGCCCATTTCAACAGCCAAGGCGTTCCGGACAGCTACGAGCGCGCGGAGGCCGTTGTTGGTGAGCTGCACCAAGTTTCATCCAGCAAGATTGCCGCCGTGGTGCAAGAGATTGCCCATACCCGCGAACAGGCTACCCACGTCCATGAGTATGATGGACACAGTCTTTAACCACGGAGGACATGATAGATGATTGTTCGCGCCGGTGAATGTGTTGCCGGGAACAGCGAGACCACCGGGTTGGAGTAATGTGGGGTCTGTTCCGATTGGGACGGACTCTTGTCCTTGGACATTCCGGGCATTCGCTGCACCACGTTTGAATAGGCAAGAAGCGGACTTTGAGGACATCCGCAACATTACTCCAAAGGACCGCAGTTCAGCCCGAAGCGGACATTCGTAAAAAGATTTTGCAATTCCGAGACTGGGTGTAGGTGCGTTTAAACTTCTACATGTATAAGATTGATTTTATAAATTAATATGCTGAAACTTCGCCCAAAGTTTGCATGCTACAAAGAACCCATCGAACAAACAGGCTCTCAGGCTTCTATACGGTGCCCAATTGCAGTTTACTCCCAATCACCAGCAGACGAGCGCCACGTTTTAGCGTCCGCGTCCCAAACACTGGCCGTAACGCAAGGCGTTGGGTTTATTCCGTCGCAATCGGATCCATGAATACCTGCCACAACAACGCGTTGGCGCCCAAAATCAACGACTGTCCAGCCTTGATTGAGCAAGGATTGCACCTCTTCACCAACCCAAAAATGCGACATGCATCCGCCAGTTCCGCAATAAAGAGATGCGGCGCTTGAACACGCGAAACCAGACTCATTCAGAACCCAGTCGCGTCGTAGATCTCCGTCGAGATCGACCCTCTCAACCGCACCCCAGTCTAAGTCAAACTGACCGTCGTTGAACTCCGCGCAGGCCTGTGCCGCCAGATCAACCTTCGCCTGCAAACCGGGCGGAAGTTGCGATACATCAGCCGCGACAGCTGGTGAGTTCCATACTAGACCAGAGACCAGCACAAACCTGGAAACTAAACCTTTCAATTGACGCACTATTTGGGAAGCTGTTTGGAAGGTGGCATCAATTGCACTGATCATATCTGTAGTCCCCGTATTCCAGCCAGTTTACCGAGCCTTCGCTAAAAATCAGAAACTCGGACCTGTCTTCCCCAAGCAGGGCGACGACAAATCCGGCGGGCGGCTCATAGTTTCCGAAGTAACTGTAGGCCGTCATGGCTCTGATCGACTCGCCGTTGACCGTTACTCGCGCGTCCCACTCCCCCTCTGGATTGTCCAGAATTACATATTCGATTTGGCGTTTTTTCGCTCCGCCACCACAATAGACGATGCCTTCGGGTGCTTCGTAGGAGGTCCCTTGGCTAGCATCTGAGTCGCAGGCGGAACGAAGGGACCGAATTGCTGCGCTGGAACCCTTCAAGTCAAAGATTCCGTAGCTGACATCTTGATCAATCATCGACAGATTAACCGATGCATTGGCCGCAAGCTGGTCCAGTACAAAACCATAGTCCTCTTGACTATTGAAACTGACCTCGACGGGATAGTTGTCGACGATCTGCACGGCAGCGTTTTCTGCGCCAACCTGAAATGCCCCAACCTCGGTAGTGCCGTTCTTCAAAAAACGAATGGAAAGCCCTTGCTTCTCCACAATGTCCTGGCTGTCCTCATATCCAGCTGGAGCGAAGCGGATACGGTTACACTGAAGTTCCAGGGTCATGTTTCCGGTTTGATTAAATGCATTGGGATTAGGCCCGGAGTTGAACGACCACTCCGCTGATGCTGTGGTCGCTCCTGCCATCAGTAGCATTCCAATGGAAATGGTTTTGAAGCTCATTTTTTCTCTCCATTGAGTTACGGTTCGCACTGTCATTCAGCAGAAATTCCGGCCCGTTGCCCGGACAACCAAGTCAGGAAACAGGCTCGCCGTATTCGTTTGCGCCTTCTTCCGAAGGGCGCGTCAACCACCAGATCATCAGAATGGACAGAACCAATTGAAGAATTGAGACAACAACAATACCGGTCACGCCCAGGACGGCCGCAGGTCCTCGCAATGCATCGGGGTT
Organism: Ruegeria sp. H8; assembly: GCF_056532905.1. Classification (NCBI taxonomy): domain Bacteria; kingdom Pseudomonadati; phylum Pseudomonadota; class Alphaproteobacteria; order Rhodobacterales; family Roseobacteraceae; genus Ruegeria; species Ruegeria sp. H8. Next base: position 63,553 of record NZ_JBQFNY010000010.1, read on the forward strand.
GTCCGTCCCTTGCTCCAATACCGAAAAGAACGCCACCCCACCCAGCATAACAAAGAGCGTTGTAATGCTGAGCGCCATCGGCAGCAGCAAATACCAGCCAGGTCGTCCTGTATCATGCAGCCTTCGCCAACCGGCGGCCAGCATAGGTATGAGAACAGCCAGTTGGAAAACAGAGGACAGGACCCGAGATCCCTGGCCTGTTTCGGGGTTGGTCCCGAATATGATCGTATCCAGCACAGCTAAAGCGGCACTCACGAGAACCACAAACAAGAAGAACCACCAGTATTCTGAGCGTATAGCCCGACCGGAGAACTGGAAGTATTTCGAGAAACACGTCTTAACGGCTTCACCAAATCCCATCTTTCAATCCCTTCATTGTTTTTGTGCGGCCTCAAATCGCTTCGCCGCTCAGGGGAACACACTCTTAGCTCCCAGTTACTTTTTTGTTTGAACGCAGAGGCCTATCGTACGAGAGCGTAGAGAAATTTACGCGCGGAAAAAATATTGATTTATTAAAAATTAGATTCAAACATGCGAATTCGACACAACTATATTTTACCTCCGTTGTTGTCGGCCCCGGCAATCAACTCGATATCGTTCCCCCGACCAATCCGTTGGCGACAAATCTTTGAGATAGGTAAGCACCGGATCGAGCTGTGCTCAATTGGCTGAGTAGAAGCGGACGCTTCAAAAAGGAGCATCCAATTTCACTAGATTCGATGGACCCTGATGGAGAAGAAAATGACCAAAAAGACAGTGATGATTGCAGGCACAACTTTGTTTGCATTGCTAGCGGCATGTGACGAAACGAGTACGTCTAGCGCGTCCGCCGAACTCACACCCGCTCAGCAGGCGTGTTTGCGAGATGTAGCCAAAACAACGAACAATTCGCAAGTCGTTGTGCTCTCATCCGCGTTTAGCGAAGCTGGAACACAAGTCACTGTCGGTGTTGGTGAGGACCGTGCTCCTTGGAATTGCATTGCTTACAGTGATGGCGCGACAGCTGGTATCGAGTTCCTGGGCGACGAAGGCGCACTGTAATCTGGTCGCTGTGTATCTCGAAAGCACCAGTCGTGATCAAATTTGAGTACCGGTAAGCTCAGACATTCAAACCTCGTAATAGGATTGGGTTTTAACATGCTCAATCATGCTAAGGTTGTAGAAAATGCCCGTAACCAACTCGGTTGTAATTGCGATCATTTGCACTTTTTTGGCTATTGTATCAGTCCCAAAATACAGCATGGCCCAAACTTGGGACATCGCATCCCAGCACTCTGTCAGTGGCGTAACGGTGTATGATACCGATGAGCTGTTAACGTTTGCCGGTCAGTTAGCCTTTGACCGGTCGGGGCGCATCACAGCGGCGGATGTCGCATCAACGATTACGCAGATCTACCGAGAAGACGGTTACTTCTTGGCTGAGGCCTGGCCTGGACCCGATGGGCAGAGCATAGTTGTGGATGAAGGACGCATTCAAACCATCGAAATTGAAGGGGTAGATACGCGCACGTTCCAAACCTTGGAAAAGATCTTTCGCCCACTCACCACCGCATACCCGATAACTCTCAAACAATTTGAGCGGGCAGTTATGCTCGCCGAGGACATACCCGACTTGGACGTGTCGACCGAACTTGATTACCCGGATCAGGCTGGTGCTCGGCTGAGAGTATTGGGAGAGCCACTGCGAAAACAAGCCGGTAGTGCGACACTCGACAACCCTCCGCGTGAGCTGGGAGAAGCGCTCAGCTTCTATGTCGTGCAAGAGTTTTATTCGACGCTGACTGTCGGGGATTTGCTGCGATTTGAGGGGTCTGGCAACTACAATTGGGACAAAGACGACGAACACTCTTTGTGGGGCGCCGTTACCTATCGCACGCCGCTAAACAGCGATGGTCTATACGGTGAGGTTTTCTACGGAAACATAAATGCAAAACGTGACCTCTCGGGGGAGTTTGCAAGAACAGATGTTGATGGCGAGAACTTCACCGTCGCGTTGGGCTACCCCGTGATCCGCGATGTGGCCCGTTATGGATATCTTCTGCTGGATTATCGCCTTTCCGAGGCGGACTCAGTCAGTGGCGGCGTGCCATTATCCAGTGACGCAGGTGTCGTCGGCCTAACGTATCTCTATGGGCAAAACTATCCAAAAGGGCAAACTCTGGAGGCTGGGTTAACTTTATCGTTTGGCAACAATAATACGACGGACGCGAATTTTGACGACGGCGACTCCTCGTTCTGGCATCTACGGGGCGGCATTGGATACGAAAGCCCGCTAACGAGCTTGTCGCCCAACACAGCTTGGCGCACTGAGATCTGGGGCCAATTCACAACCGACCGGCTGCCCTCGGTAGAGGAGTACTTCCTTGGTGATCGTTATGCTTTGCGCGGATATCGTTTTGACGAGGTTGACGGTGATTCTGGGATCTCCGCGGTTTTCGAAGTCTCTCATTCCTACTTCCCCAGGTCCCAGAGCATACATCGCTTGACGCCCTTTGCCTTTTTCGACGTGGGTTACATCTCGAACAATGACCCTGCGAGTTTTGAAGTTGAAAGTGCTACACTGGCATCGACTGGTCTGGGTTTGGACATTGAGTTTAAGCGGAACCTATTCTTGTCCGGATATGTCGGTGTTCCTTTGAGGGACGGTCCTTTGACCGACTCTGGCGATCCTGGCGCGTATCTTGCTCTGACAACAAGTTGGTGAGGATGTTATGAAACGGAACCGCATTGCTTTACTTTCCGCAGCTTGTTTGATTGCTGGACTGGCCGCCACGCAGGTCTTTGCCCGCGGAAACCAATACGGTTGGTGCCGAGGCGTAGGGAACCCACACCAGTCGAGCCAAGGATGCGGGCAGACCGGTGGGCAAGGGCCAGGCAATCAAATTACCGGCCCAACGCAGCCGGTGGCAAATCAATTGCCACCTCGAGGAACGCCGCAAACGCCCACGTCCGTTACAGTGCCGGTCCTTGCACCGGGCGCGGTACCGAACGCAATTCCCGGTCGGGTTCCTATCGCGACGCCAATAGCGGTTCCCGGTCAGGTTCCAACGCCGATCGTAGCGCCGACACTAGCTCCGCCATTGGTGCCAAACCCGACACCAAACCGGGTTCCGACAGCCGTTCCCAATCAGGTTCCGCCGTTGGCTACCGGACCGACTGCTGTGCCGCCGCAAGTTCCGACTGCGACTCCCAATCAAGTTCCGATAGCTGTCCCTGGCCAGGTTCCGCCTCAACCCAATGTGCCGCCCTTGGTGCCGACAGCAACACCTAACCAAATACCAGTCGCTGTCCCTGGCCAGGTTCCGCCTCAACCCAATGTGCCGCCCCTGGTGCCGACAGCAACACCTAACCAAATACCAGTCGCTGTTCCTGGTCAGGTTCCGCCTCAACCCAGCGGTCAAACTGCTGTGCCACCGCTCGTTCCAACCGCGACTCCCAATCAGGTTCCCACAGCGGTCCCTGGTCAAGTTCCACAGTTGACACCAAAACCTACGGCAACTCACGTGGCCGTCCCAGGACATCCAAAACCACAAGGCGTCGTGACAGTTATGCGCCCAAAGCCAAGGCCGACGACCGGTACTGTCCAGCCAACTGGCACAACACAGGTGACCCACCATTTGACCCACCAAAGCAATTCAAAGAAACACGATCATGTTGCAGCAACACCTGGACGGCATGACCCGCACGACTTACCCAGGTTCCGCAGCGCAGCGACCAAGGAAAACTGGGAATGCGTTGCCAGCGGATTTGGACAGCGCCGTTACGATGCAGGGCGCGGTGTGTTGCTGAACAACGGAGCGTTGCGGCACCTCGGAAACGTGGACGCTATGGCACGAGATGTCCCTGCACGGCATCCAAAACACTCTGGATGCATTATTTCGGTTAAACGAAAGCAGCGCTGAAGCTCACTTGGTGGGTTTTGCTCGGACAATGAGATTAATCGACCAAAAGTTCCTCAATTGTCATCTGGATAATTGGATTTCGTATTGCCTTATTCCCTGGCGATTACGTTGGCCGACGTAGCCCGACAATGCTCCACACCTAAATTTACTTCAAATAGGCCAACAATCTATACTGCCGCACTTCTACGAAGAGCCTCCGACCATCTGGGCCGGTCAGGTTAGGCACGCGAAACTTTGCAAAGTCAGCTTTCTGTGCATTGCTGTCATTGGGACATCGCGCAGCATCGGTCAAAATGGGCTCTCTCCTGCCGTTCTCTGCATATTGAAGTAAGGTCCGGTTCGGCCGCGTCCTGTTACCCCCGTCAAGTGAAGGCGCTACTTTCAGCCCGTTTGGCTTTCATTTTCTCCATCGCCATATCTTTCGCTGACCGACTTTTCCGCTTTGCGACCGTGCGCTGCGCATCAAATGCCGCCTGAAGTTCCTGGTCTTTTTCAGAAACCTCTCTGTCCGGGGCAGGGGCCGGTTTCGCATCAGCCACTGCCTTTGCCGTGTCCCTGGCTTGCTCTACAGCCAGATCGAGGTGTGTGCCTTTGATCTTCGGACTTTCGCCACCCAAGAACTGCATGAAATACGGATCTTCGAAGTATCGGATCTTGTTTGCAATCACCGGCATCTTGCCTTCGCGGATCAGCACAACCTCGTTTTCCGGCAGACGACCAACGTGCTCTGGCCGGAGCAGCCGAATGCCTTCTTCACGCTCTGATATGCTGCCCATTTCCATCTTGCCGAGTGCTCGAGACTTCGACTTGCTTATGACCGTTTTGTCCCCGATGGACCTGGACACATGTTCGCGTACTTCGGAATCCTCTGAGGCGGCAAACATCTGGGTTCCAGCGTTTGCCAGCATCGCCCGCACACCCTCGTGCCCATAAATGTCCTGTAGGCGCGACAGTGTTTGCGAAATCACCACGAGCCTGCCCCCGAACGATCGCATGGTGTCATAGGCTTCAACAACGCGCTCAAGATGGCCGAGGCGTTGGAACTCATCGAGCAGCATCAAAACCTTGAACGGCTCATCTTCGCCCGGCTCAACAGTTTCGATGGTGTTCACCAGATCGAGGAAGAACAGGCGAATGAGCGTCCGGAACTCTTTGACCTTTTTCCCTGGCACGGAAAAGTAGATCGAGCTGGGGCGCCGACGCAGATCTTCAAAGTTGATGTCATTGCCCTGCGTGGCTCTTGCTACCGACGGGTTGCGCCAGAGCTGCAGGCCGGAGTTCAACATAACCGAAATCGTTGACCGCAGGATTTTGGATTCTTCGGCTGCAAGATTCAGAAACTCATCTGCAGCTCGCGCATATCCAACTTCTTCAGCCATTTTCTCATAGTCCTTTTGCTTGGTCGTTTTGACCAGGCGCAGGACTTCGGAAATGTATGGCCGCTTTCTTTTGATCGCCAGCATCGCCATTGCGCAGAACATGCCTTCAACACCACCCATAAAGCCCTGCGCGGACGAGCTGGGCGTGTCGAACATCTGAGTTGCAACCTGAATCACTTCTTCCCATCGCCGGTCCAGATTGTCGGCACGTGCTGCGCGGCGCAGAGGGTTGTAGCTGTGGCTTTTGTCGGGGTTCTCGGGGTCGAACATAAAAACCTCATCGCCCATTGCTGCCCGACGCGCGCCGGTTGTCTGGAAAATCTCGCCCTTGATGTCCAGGACGACGCAAGACCCATTGAAACGCAGGACATTCGGGATCACAAAGCCGCTGGTTTTGCCCGAACCAGACGGGGCAATGAACATCGCGTGCGGCTTTTGGACACCGGGGCCGGGCTTATAGTAGATCGCGTTTTTGTCCTTTGGCTCACCAAATTTGGCAAACACGATTTCACTATCCAATTTGTCTTTGAGCTTCAGAACCGACGCATAGCCTTCCTGGACGAGCTGAGGGGCCTTTGCAAAGGTCGCATCACCGTATTTCGTTGAGGGACCACGCAGCGCAGCCGCCACAAATGCAAAGGTCAAAACACCCACTGCGACCACCGCCACCAGACCCATGATCTGCTGCGTCTCTGCAGGCTGTGCCATGAACTTCTCTGGGATCGCCCAGATGTCCAGCCCGCGAAAGCCTCTGGTGTTGATGTATTCGAGAGCCAGCCCGACCACCAACACCGCGCAAGCCGAGGTAGCGATAAAGCCCATAGTACCGGCTATCGCGACCTTCTTGCCTTTGGGTAGATCCTGAAACTCAGCCATCGGTCAGCTCGCGTTTGAAGAAGCACACGATGCCAAACTCGGCAGGTACGACGCCGACCATTTCCCAACCGTCTTGCCCGAGCTTCGCAAACTTCTCGCCTGCATTTTCCTCTACCCGCATCAAGACATTACGATACTCAAATTTTTTCATTCTATTTCTCCTTCAGATAAGTTGATCAGCGGTCATCAGGGGTGGGAAGATCACTCCGTTGACCTTCCGTTCGTCACCGATTTTCTTCATGTGAACGATCATGTGAATGGTGGCCCGGATGTCATCGACCACTTCTGACTTTTGAACGGTCGGAGATCCGCGACGCACCATCTTGCTCATACGTCCAATGGCATCTACTGGTGAGTTGGCGTGCATGGTACAAACAGAACCATCGTGGCCGGTGTTCACCAGTTCCAGGAACATATTTGCGTCGTCGCCCCGAATTTCACCGCAGACGAGGCGGTCAGGCCGTAACCTCAGCGCCGATTCCAGCAGCTTTGTTGGTGATCGAGGGCCATCTTCTTCGGAACGGTCAGCAAGTAGATCGACAGAATTGGGTTGCTCGATGTCCAGCTCGGCCACTTCTTCAATCGTCACGATCCGTTCGCCAGGATCGACGCGCTTCAGCATTGCATTGAGAACAGTGGTTTTGCCAGACGAGGTGCCCCCGGCAATGATCACGTTCCATTTGCTTAGCATCGCAAGGTCGGCCAGCTCGTCAAAGTTCATTGTTCCGGCAGCGAGAGCAGCCCGAGCCTTTTCAAGCGCGCTGTGATCATTGTTTTCTGCCAACGCCGCCTCTTTGCTGGCGAAGCTGAACGCGCCCAGATCGACGGTTTTCACGCGGAGCAGGCGGATCGCCACGGACCCCACGCCGGTTGTTGCTGGCGGAATCACAACCTGCACCCGCGCTTTACCCTGCTGTGTCGGCACGTTGGCCGTCGCAATCGGCTTCTTTTCTCCGAATGTCACATCGCTGAATCCGGCCACGCAGCGCCCGATGTTTTCCACATCATCTCTGTTCAGAGTAATGTCTGTCCTGGTCATGTGTGTTGTGCCCATTTCTTCGACCCAGACCGATCCGTCAGGATTCACAGAAATTTCGCTCAGGCTTTCATCGTGCAACAGATGCTCGATCTTGCCTGTATAGTATTCCAGAAGGCTATTGCCGTTCCGCCCGCTCATGTTCTTGTCCTTGGTAGAGCACTTTTTTGAACACTGGAGGTTGCCTTCGCTGCATCTCGGCTTTGCCTCGAACACGAAGGCATCCACATAAGATTCATTGCTTCCAAAAAGTGCTGAATTTGCTTCAAAAAAGGCCGCTACCGCACTCGATCATGCTGGCAGCGGCCGGAAAGACTGCTGAGGCGGTCGGCTCATTGGCTCGCGCTCAGAAGCTATCGAACACAACGTCGCGCTGCAGGATGGCGTTGATGCGACTGCCCTGATCGACAAAGACTGTCGGAGTAATGCGCAGGTATTCATCAAGCGCCGCTGCCGTAGCGTTCTGCAGGTTAGACCCCACTTGCGTTGCCAGATCAGTGCGAACCGAGTTGTTGCTATCGTTGTCAGAGACCAGTGCCACCGGCGCAATGCCGATGATGGACAACAGCGCTGCAGTTCCGAACCGTTTCCCAAAGTGTGTGTTCACCCTGCCGGTCGCACCAGTCCGGCCTTGACCGTCCGTACCAGCCGATCCGACCTGAGTTGACAGGCCGTCAGGCGTGATGACACGGCTCCAAACGATCATGATGCGCGTTTGCGCCAATGTCGTGTCCGCTCGATACTCGCCAAAGAGCTTCGATCCGCGCGGCAGAAGCAAACGCGTGCCGTCCATCGAGTAGACGCCACGTGTAATCGTCGCCACGACACTGCCGGGCAACTCCGAGCTGACCGCGCCACCGAACACAGCCGACAAAACCGTGCCTTGCGTCAGGGTGCGCGACGGATCGTCAATGATCGAGGCCCCGACGATGGGGGGATATTCTTCGACCAGATTGTTTTGCCATGTCGTGTTTTGGTTTTCCTGATAGCCGCGTTGATCTTCAGGCAGGCGGGTGTCGTCTGGCTGGACTTGAACCGGCTGCGGCGCTGCAGGGAAGGGTTGGAAAATGACCGGCTGCGATCCACCATTGATCGGCTGGTAGTTTTGACCGGGTGCGTCCTGTGCCATCGCGCTTGAGGCCAACGTGACCAGGGCGAGGGTGAGTGCTGTTCTGTTCATCGTCAGCTCCATCAGTTTCTGCCGTATGGGTTTTCATCGAACACAATGCCGTCCGACTGGTTCTGCCGCTGGCGCATCTTCTTCAGTTCTTCGAGTCTGCGCCGCTCGTCATCGGTCAGACCTTGCGCCTGAAGGTGGCTTACGCTGGCAAGTGCCCGGGCCTCCGCATCTGCGATGGCCTGGGCAAGTTCCGTCTGGAACTTCTTCTCTCGCTCATCATATCTGACCTGAAGGCGTTCATTGGTCAGGTTCAGCGTTGCGATTTCACCGTCTTTTTCGGACAGCGAAACTTTGGCGTCCGTCAGCTCGTCTTGCAGATCGGAAATCCGACCGTTCTGTTGCTCGATAGTTTTCAAGGCTTGTTTCAGCCCTTCGGACTCGACCCGCACAGACGCTGTCGCCGGTGTCGCGACAGCAATTGTCTCTGGCAGAGCTTGGGGTTTCGGTTCATCGACCTCTGGCCCACGTGCCGTCAAAAGCCCGTATCGCTCACCACCACTCTGTTGCAGAGCGTCGACACGAACTCCGGCGCGAGAGGTCTTGCTGTCTTCGCCCAACACAAACAGCGCGAAGCCCACGAATACTGTTCCGGCGACAGTAACCGTAATGAGCTTCTTGGGCTCAAACCTCTTCCTTACTCGTTGAGGCGGTTGCTCCGCTGCAATCCGCGCCGCAATTGTCTGCTCGCGGTTCATTATTTGCTGCCCCCCGGTTTAACTGTCTGTGAAGTGACGGGCCGACCGCTCACGCTTGCCTGCTGAAACGCGTCGCCATCGTTTCGAACACAGATCGAAGTGTCCTCGATGCGCAGTGTCCAAAGATCGGAAAGACCCTGCACCTGGATAATGCCGCGCTCTTTGACTGTGGTGTTCACCATCAGCTCGCGGCCATCAGGCAGGACACGGAAGATCCCCGGCAACTCTGCATCCTGCGGGATCTGCAAATAGGTGTGAACGCCATCATCCCACACGGCGGTGGGCGCGAAGTCAGCTTTGCCCGAGCGCGAGTAGTTTTGGTTCACAAACCGGCCTGTCGGTTTCGGTTCACTCCGAGCAACTGTGCCACGGCGCTTTGTAGTCCCGCCGCTGTTGTTTTTGTTATAGAACGTGACCCGAAACGGTACTCGTTTACGTTCGGCGGCACTCTCGGCCGGAACCAGATAGAAGTTGTATGTCCCGCGATTGGTCAGAACGGTCAGGTTTGAATCCGAGTTCAGGATTTCCGGTTTGAACGCAATAACGCGACCTTCCTGCAGGCGAGTGATCTGAAAACTCTCGGTGTCGCCCGCACCAATGCTGCGGACGGTTTCGCCCTGCGGAAAGTGAACATAGGTAATCAGGCGTTCACCTACAGGGATGCGGTACACTTGGTTCTCGACGTAATGGAAATGCGTGATGCGGTGATCCGCATTCTTTCCGTCTGGCGTCGGTGTGATTTCAGCGAGCAGTGGCGTAGAGAATGCCAGAACTGCTGCGGCGGTGGTCGCGAGTGTTTTTGACGTACGCAGCATCAGATGTTTCCCATGGCGTCTACGCGGTAGTTGGTGACGACGAAGCCGAAAGGATTTTCCAGAAGCTCATCCATCGACGTCACGATTTTTTCCTCAAACCCGTAGGTCACTGTGACCACGTAGCGGGCTGAGGCCGTTTCTTGGTTTGGCACGATCAGGGACTTGCGGATCTCGACCTGCACCGTCTCATCGTTGACCGGCGAGACGCCCAGAATTTCCGTCTGCACCTTTGTCTTGGGCGTATAGATTTCATCCGGATGGCTGTCGTTCGACCCATCCCACAGTTCGCGGTAAGACGTTTCGGCCAGCTCATTAGAACGACGCAGTACCGATTTCAGGCGCTCGTTGTTGTCCTGGACATCATAGGTTTCCCGGTCGCGCACATAATTTGCGACTTCACGGAAGGCCATCGCTTCAGATGGTTCCAGTTCTTCGACCTTTTCAGTCAGCAGCACCGGCAGCTTTGTGTCCGGATCAATGGAGAATGGCACCGCCCGGATTTCCTTCAAGGGAAGGAGCATCGCCCAGCCAATAATAGAGGCCACGCCCATTGCCATACCGACCATGCCGAATACTTGCCATTTGAAGGCATCGCGGCGTGCGCCCAGAAAGAGTTCTTTTTCGTGATCTGTCACGTGTGACATTTGCTCTGTACCTCGATTTATGAAGATTTATTGGCGCGAGCTTGTCGAATGCTCTGCCGGTAACGGTCAGCGGCGTAGCTCTGACGAGCTGCCCCATCCTGATTGCGGGCTCTGTGCGCTATGTCCCGACGCGCTTGCATTGCGCGAGACGCGCTGTCACGAACGCCAGTCCCGTCACGAGCTGCGGAAGCCATAGCGGCGGCAGTTTTCCCACCGGCAACAGCACCGCGCGCGCCATCGCTGGCAGTGCCCAATGCACTTCTTGCGGCTGCTACCGCGCCGGTTGCCACGGCAAGACCGGAGGATGCCGAAACTATCGCGCCAGACATGCCGCCAGCCAGTGACGGGATTTGCGTGAGCATGACGATAGCCACGATGCAGATTGCTAGAAAACGCCCGCTCGCTTCCATGTCATTAACATCAGACAAGGAACCAAGCTCCGAAGCGAAAAGCGCCTGAATAAGAGAAACGATGCCTGTCAGAACGACGATGACCATGATCAGGCCAACGGTCGTTTTCGCCCAGGCTGCGAAGATATTGGCTGTTGCCGAGCTGAGTAGCGTTGCGATGAAAACTGGCGCTAGACCCAGCAACACCGCCAGACCGCCTTTTGCGATGAGTGCCATGCCAGTGCCAAAGGCAACGATGACGGCCCCAACAACCCAGAGAATAGCCCCGGTGATGCTCAAGCCCCAAGTCGCGTTTTCAATGGCCTGCTGGCCCATCAAGAAACACTGAAGCGCAATCTCATCCAACGCTTGCCATACATTAGTGGTTCCAGTGAGTGCCCCGGCAATACTGTCCGGCAAGGTTTGGACGCCTTGATAGATTGGTTGGAAAAAGGACCAGCTCGACGCCATTCCGATGATTATCGTCGCCCGAATGATCCAGCCTACATAACCACCAAACCCAATTTCTCTGATCTGAAGTACGCCGTTGATCAGCATCGCTACAAAGATCAGCGCAGCAATAGCCCAGAGGGCGGATGCGAGATCCGCCGCAAGGCTGGTGTATGCTTGCTGAGAAAAGTTGCTGATTGCTGATTCAATCGAGCTGACGAAATCCTGAATCACGGCCCACAAGCCTCCTCAATTACAGGGCGCAGCGCTTCCAAGCGTTCTTGCTGCGTTGCTTTGAGCGATTTGAGTTCGCTGGATGGCTTTGACCAGAAATCGCCCTGGTCAGCGCCCACCAACTCGATTGCAGCTTCGCGGCTGAGGTTGCCGAGCGGGCATTCAGTGCTGAAAGCTTCATCGGATTTGCGCAGTCGGCATTGCTCAATGGCAAACTCATGAGCAGCGATCACTTGCTCATTCAGAATGGCATCGGTCCAGTTGCCGACGACATACTGTTGATCCGCGCCCTGACCAGCGTTAGCGAGCTGTTCAACTCCGTATTCCTTCAGGGGTTTTTTGAACGCTCGCACGCCCGAATAACCAAGACAGGTCCGATATTCCCCAAATGTCCAATCAACATTGGGGGGAAACGGCAGTCTGGCCTCAGCACTGGCCGACGACCCTAAAAGCGTCGCCGTCAGTGTGATCAGGGCGAAAGTGGTGCGGCTTTTCATTGGGTTTCTCCTCTTGCGTAATTGCTAAGCGTCTTTAGGTCCGCTGCGTTTGCAGCCAGATCTGTGCCCGACGCCAGAGCATTAGCAGAGGTTGTGCGCAAGATTTCAATTTCAACTTGCAAGAGTTTCAGGAGAACCGCCGTGTTGTAGTCGATGGCGTCCTTCAGATCTTCTTGCTGGCCGATTTCATCGCGCAGCTTTTCGGCATCTTCAGCGAGCTGACCGGCCATGTCATAGCCCTGTTCGCCCAGAGCGGACGCCATCAAGCCAGCGCCACCGCGCTCCGAGATAATGCGCCGGGCTGGCACGTCTGACGTGCTGAACTCTTTGAGGATGCCATTATTCAGACCCAGGCTGATCGATCGGCGCTCCATCGCGAGCCCGGCCACGCCCGGAAGATCACCAATCGTATCTTCGGTCGCGTCCAACGCGTATCCGAGCGTGTCAGCAGCGGTCGCCAGCTTCAAAAAGCTGCGGCTGTTGAACTCGTCCAAATCTGTTAGACCAGAAATGGCCTTGAAGGAGTTCTCCAGCATCGCGCGCTGCTGCTCGAGCTTCTCATATTGTTGTATCAGCTGTTCGTATTGGCGGACCATTTCTGCGACTTCGCGGGCCGAATTGGCGGCGTCCTGTGCAATGGCTGTGGCGTCGACGGTCGGAACACCTTGGGCTGCTGTAACGACGGGCAGGGCGGCCAGAACCGAAACAGCAATGGTTGTCCGCAATTTCTTTGCAATACTCATTAGACAAGCTCCAAGTTTTCAGGGGGGGTCATGCGCTCAAAGTCGCAGGCGCATTTGCTGCGATAGCCCGAATAGGTGCTGGTGCAGGCCGAGACGGCGGCCAGAACTACAAGGGCGATTACAAGGCGAGTTTTCATGTGATTTCCTTCCAGAAGATGGGGTTTTTTCGCCAGTCAGGATCAGGGAACGATTTTCCGTCTGATCCGCTCAGAACACGGAGAAGCGGGCCGAGAGCGCCGACATCGACATCGAGCCAAACACTCTCATCACCTTTCTTCATGAGCATTACGCGGTCGCCAAAATGCGCCCTCAGCGCGCCCAGCTCTGAATCGTTCAAGCCGATTGCCCTGTAATCCGCTTCATTGCCGGATCGAGAGGGGAACAAGAGCTGCGTGCTGGTGTTTTCCAGGATCGACTTACTTGCTGCCGACGACAGGAGGTGATCGGGGATCTGCGTCATCATCATCATCATGACGTTCAGCTTCCGATACGTGGTGTAGGCATTTATGAGGATGCCAGCGCCATAAGGGTTGCCAGCAATTACCCATGCTTCATCAATCACAAAGACAGTGGGTATCTTGGTGGCGCAGCGGCGTTCAATCTGGCGCATGACGTAGCTGATCCATGCCAGCCGCACCAATTCGTCATCCAGAACCTCAGAAATATCGAACACAAGATGACGGTCGCCAGCAGCAAACGGATCTGAGCCACCCTCGCCAAACATCCAGGACAAGCGGCCTTCGCCCGCCCATTCACTTGCACGCTTGTACAGGTTCTTGTCATCGTCAAAGGCTCTGAACCGTTCCACCAGTGAATCGAAGTTCTGAAGCGCAGGCGGCAAAGTGGCATTGGCTTGGCAAGCCCTTGTGATTTCATCCTTCTGATCGGTGGTCAGTGGTTCGTCATAGCTCAATAGGGCAATGACCCAATTGGCGAGCCAGCTTTGCCCAGCCTCATCCGTTTCCGTTTGAAACGGGTTCATGCCAGTGGGTTCGCCCACCCGGACGCGGGTGTACTGCGCACCGAGCGCCCGCATTGGAGCCTCCATTGCCCGGTCTTTGTCAAAAGCGATGATCCGCGCGCCCTGTGCAACCGCCATTGTTGCCAGCAGCATCGCGATCACAGTTTTACCCGAGCCGTTCGGTCCAAGAACGATCGTATGCCCGGAGGGCAGGTTTTCAGGGTCGTTACTGGTCTTGGGAAGGTGCAGCGAAACATCGTAGCTGTCCCCGTGCGTTGTCGGGAACGTCGCCAATGGCCCCGGCCAGGGTAGCTTTTCCGCATCCAACCCTTTGGGGCGCATGTGGAACGCAACCATATCCGCAAAGTTCTGGTCCGTGATCAGTTCTTCACGGGCGCGGAACGCGAAATTGCCGGGGTGCTGCGCGAAGTACACCGACCGCGCCGACATCGCTTCGCGTTTGACCGTGCCGCCCGAAATCTGGATTTCACCGATGATGTGTTTTTCGGCGGTTTTCAGATCTTCCTCGTTCCCAAACACGCAGATCGACAGGTGGTGCTTGCCGAGTGACATGGTGCCGGAGGCAATGCCGTCCGCCAGAATGGACAAGTCCTCTTCAAGCGACTTCGCTTTGTCGCCCGCCGAGCGCATTTGTCCCGACTTGCGGCGTTCCATTTCCTGCGCTTGGGCGCGGCTGATCGGCAGGAAGGATTGCGAAATCACGACATCAACCGGCAGGTCCAGCCCGTCGAAAATGCCGGGGAACGAAACCATCGGGTAATTCTTCAGGGAATACACACGGATGGAGCGTTCCTGATCGTCGCCTGTGACCAGTTTGCCGGTCTTGCCCTGAAACAGCACATCCTCTTGCGGCATGTTGAAGGCGATGGGTTCTGCAATGTTTGTGTGAATGATCGGCTGATACCGACCGTTCAACAGCATTCCATAATAACCGAGCCAATGCCCCTCGCTGAGCTTCAGCCGGCGCACACGGGCCTCGCCCAGCGTGCCCGCCAGTGTTGTGAACACACCGTCGAGCTGTTCCATCATTTCTCGGCGTTCCTCGTCTATCGTTCCAGACGACATGCCGAACATCTGTTTTGCCCGCTCATCCTGCCGCTTTTGGAGAATGGCGCTGATGATGATCTTGCGTTCTTTCAGCTCTGCATCGACGGACGCTGAGCGCATGGCCTGCGCCACTGCACCGGCAAAACCGGTTGGATCTGTGATGACATGACCAGTCTCAGCCGGGACGGTCAGTCGATGGATATAAAAAGCCACCTCATTAGGTGTTGTGCGCAACACACGCTCAAACCGTTCGGCCAGGAACTCGAACTCGTTTTCGTCCAGCGTGTTTGCGTTGACACCGGTGATTTCCGCAGCGGCGATAAGACCACCGTTGCGTGTGGAAATGACCTCATCATCCACGACATAGCCATACGGCAACATCTGAAAGAGGCTCATTTCATCCTTGCGCCAGCTCGGCTCGATCAACGAGCGGGCAAGGGTCCACATGCCTCGGGCAGCAGGCTTAGGCACTATAGTAATCTCCCCCATGATGCTGGCGGTTTTTGGTGCGCGGAGTTTTGGAAAGGGTTACAGACAGGACGCGGAAGAAAGCCGGTTCCCATTCGTAAAAGAGGCGAAGCACGGTGTAGAAAGCAAAACCCGCAATGATTGCTGGCGCTATTCCGAACATGAAGAACGAAAGCATGGTCATCCCGAGGATCACCAGCAGATAGATCACGGGTAGGCCGCCCCATTCTGCGGGACGGCTTAGGCCGCGAAAGACGGTATTTCGGCGCGGCATCGATCAGGCTCCGATGAATGTATCGGCAAGGCCAATGACGGCACCCACAACAATCGCGACCACTGGACCCTTCAGCGAGCCCCAACCGAACACATAGGCAAGACAGCCCCAGATGAAGCCGACAGCGGCAAGGCTGACGCCAACAACCTTGGAGTCG
This sequence comes from Ruegeria sp. H8, assembly GCF_056532905.1. Classification (NCBI taxonomy): domain Bacteria; kingdom Pseudomonadati; phylum Pseudomonadota; class Alphaproteobacteria; order Rhodobacterales; family Roseobacteraceae; genus Ruegeria; species Ruegeria sp. H8. The sequence goes on from NZ_JBQFNY010000010.1 coordinate 79,321, forward strand.
GCCAGCGTTTCGTTGATAAAATCGCCAATGGCATCTTGCAGCCAGCCAGCGGAGGCGGGAGCTGCACTGACGATAATCATTGCCAGCGCGAAGAACGCGGTCTGTTGGATGAAGTGGGTTCTTTTCATGAGGAAGTGCTCACTTTGCTTAGGATGATCCGCACGTAGTTGCGGGTTTCGGTGAAGGGGGGGACGCCGCCGTATTCGACGACGCGGTGAGGCCCGGCGTTGTAGGCGGCAAGCGCCAGCTTCCAGGTTCCGAACTCGCGGTACTGCGCCGCCAAATAGCGGGCACCACCGTCGAGGTTTTCTGCAGGGTTCTTTGGGTTCACGCCCAGGTCTTTCGCCGTTCCGGGCATGAGCTGTGCGAAGCCATAGGCACCCTTGGGCGACAGAGCATCAGCCTGATACCGGCTTTCCTGCCAGACCAGCGCCATGAACAACTCTGCCGGAATGTCATGGCGTTCCGCCGCTGCGTGGATTTCTTTAACGATCCGCTCCTGCGACCAGCCGCCCGAGGATCTGCGAGGCCGCGGTGCCTTGCCCGCAATCTCGATCTTTTTCTGTGGCTTGGCCTTCGGAGCTTCCGGTTTTTCATCGAGAGTGTACTCGCGCATCCGGATTGGACAGACGATGCCATTAACGATTTCTGCCCGCGCACCGTTCAGATACACGCTGCCGTCCGGTTCGTATTCGATGACCTGTGCACTGGCATCCGTTCCCAAAGTCGCCGTCAAGAATGCCAACAACGGCCAAACGGCGTTGATCCGACATCTGTTTTCGGTGAAGCTTTTGATGGAGCTGGTCACTAATTTGTCCTCCAAATTAGGTCAGTAGTTTTTACATAATTACTATTATGGGGTTCGACATCAGGTCATCTGGGCCGTGGGAAAAGGGTGCCGGGACACAACACGGAACCTTCAGAGGCGCCGCAAAAAACCAATGTCTGGTTCGGATCTCTTAGTCGGATGGCCTAGCTGAAACGTTCGGATGTCCCGCTCGCCCAAATCGTCAGACAGCGCTAAGCGGTCGGAGGTGCAGGCACGTTGTCCAGGGTCGCACCCATTGACTCTGGCGCGGTGCTGTCCGATCTAAGATCGGCATCTAGGGTTACTGTTTTTACCATAGTACAGTTCTCTCTTGATGTTTGAGGAATGCCCGGATGGATTTGGGGCGTTTCTTGTCCTGTCGGTTGTTGGCGCAATCGACAGGACCGCTCACTGCTCGGTGGTTTTGTTCCATTTTCTGCAAGTCGTCGCTCAGTCCTTTCGTCTAGCCGCACCAGGACCCGCGTTTGCCGCCCGAATAGGGTCGCGCGAGACCTTCGGATATCAGAGTTTTCCCTATCTCCTGACCACCTGAACGTCCGACCGCGAGGAAACGGTCATGCACGTCCAGGTCTGGTTGGATAACCAATTCTATCTGCCCACTGGTCTGAATGATCTCCGTCAGGCGGTCTTTGGCTTTCAGACCCAAAGCTCTCTCGGCCTCACATTGTGCGCGGAAGGTCTCAGGAGTGTCGAAACCGATGAGGCGGTAGCGGTCATCACCGTGGTCGATGGTGTCACCATCAACGGCAATCACCTCGGATGCGCTCAGGGTTATTGTTTGTTTTGATGGTTCAATCCAGACCGCAACAAAAAACAAAGACGCGAGTGTAGCGCTGAGAAACAAGAGCCGTTTCATGCGCCCTGCCCCAGCATTTTGATGAGCCGGGTTCTCGAACGTGACCGATCAGGTTTTGGATTTCGCGTCCAGGGCCTGAGCTGCTTCGAGACCCTCTGGGGTAATCGACTCGATCGTATAGTCTGATTTGACGCAGAGAATGCGCCCATCACCAAATTCCTGATGATGCTTGAAGAGGCCCGGCCAAAGATCGAACTCTCTGGGCTCAGCGCCCGCTCGAGAGATCTTCGACTTGCACAAGGCCCCGACATAGTTCGGCGAGCTGTAAATGCAGTGGTACTTAGGTCGTCCAAGGGAAGCGAGTCCGATAAATTCGTAGCGGCATGTAAAGGGAACCTGATCCTCTTTCAGGCCCCGGACCATCTCGATGGTTACCACAGTGTATTGTCTCTTGTTGTCCGCCATGACGACCCCCTATGGGCCGTCTTCTACATCCAAAAGTTGTGGACTAAAACACAATCTACGTCAATATAAGAAAACCCGCCAATATACGATATTGGATTGTCAGAAATATATTGGCCGGATATTGCTTAGGCGATTCGCAAGCAGGAGAGACCATCTTGAAACACTCAAAATCCGGAAATCGAACTCGCGCGAAGGCCCTTGCAGTTGCACTCGCTGCACTGCCAGCCACGCAGGCTCGTGCCTATCCAATTGACTGTGCCATATTCCTTTGCCTCGCCGGGGGTTGGCCAAGTTCGGCTGATTGCGTCGCAGCCAAGGCGGAGTTCATTCGGCGCATCACACCCTACCCGGTCGAACCGCCGCTTCAACTCTGGCGCTGTCCGATGAATACGTCACACAGCCCCTCGGACTTGGGTCCTATGGAACGGTTGGAAGCCATCAAGCGCACCAGTGCTAGCCCAGTTCCAGAGCTTCCATCGGATGACACCGCTAAGCCAATACTGGTAGACGCAGCGATCTCGATAGGAAGGATCGATGCACATCACGGCCAATACGGTGACGGTTTCCAAGCCACCCCGATCAGCGTCGATCTTTCTTCTTCCGATTTCGACGTTGTGAGATCCATCAGGGTTTGGGATGTGCGCCACTACAGCTATCGCCGTCGTTCAAGGGAGGGAGATTGCGAGCGTTCGCTTGATCTTGTGGTTGGCACCTACGACGATAATACGAATTTTCGCTGGTCCGAGCGCGCTCCTGCCCCAATCCCTTACTGGCTGCCACTGGGCAATCGCTGTGAACCTCCCAGCTACTTCCGCGGCGTTGGCGTCGAGTGGACCGACACATTCGGGTTCAGCGACTACGAACTCATCCGATATTGAGGTGCTGACCTGCGGTACAACGCGTTGCTCCTGGCTATGCCACCAAAAATCGCCAGCTGCATTTTTAAACCAGGCCGATTGGCCCGGAGGAAAAACTTAATCCCAGAAACAAAAACCCCCGCAAGGCGGGGCCTCAGCGGGGATCTTCTTAAGTCACGTTTGATCACCTGATTTATAGGAAACTCCAAAATTACTGACAAGGACAAACGCATCTGTGCGAACGGTTTTTCTGTGTTTATTTGCTGAGGTTCAACCTGCCTTGCTTCCCCAAAGAGAAGCAGACTATGAGACCCCTTAACCATACCGAACACCCTGCCCCGCTAAGCTGCGATGCCAATACTGACCTTTGCCAAGGGAAGCCAATACGATGAGCTTTCGGCAGATCGCATCCGTCCATCACCACGAAAATATACGCTTCCACAACGGCCTTCCCGAGGGTTGGAATCGAGACAGGTTTCGGCAGCTCTGCGTGGGATATGCGCAGATCAGAGGCGCATCAGCCCATTGTATTCGCACCTTAGAGATCATCATCGATATGATTACGCCATGTGCTTTTCGAGACCCGTCTCAGGAACCCTTTTGCTACGCGCGCCAGGAAACCCTCATTGCCGGTCGAGGCGTGACAGATCGGACAATCCACAATCACGAACGAGAACTGGAAATGATTGGCCTGCTCGAACGCAGGCTTGGTGCAAATGGGGCGCGTTGTAAGCGCAAGGGGCTCGGCCTCTTTCTGACCCCTGCCCTAAACCTCATTTCAGAGATGCGCGACGCAGACGAGCAAAGCAAAGCCGAGAAGAAAGAACATGACGAGCTGCGCGGGGATCGATCACGGCTTTACCGACATGTGAAACACAGCTTGGCAGTGTTTGCCTCGCTCCCCTGCAGTCCTGAAGGCCTGGAAGACATGATGGGGGAACTTCGATCCTGGCCGCGTGCCGACAAGCTGAAATACATGTCGCTGGATGGGCTCAGATCACATGTTCAGGCAGCTCACGATCTTTGGAAGCGGATCGAAATATATGTTAAAAAACCCGGTGAATTTTCGGGTGAACCCGAAGCCTGTTTCGGGTGCCATATACAAGACCAAATTGAAGAAGAAATTCTGTCTTGTAACGCCGATGGCGAAGTTACAATGCCCTCGGCTGAAGCCTCGGAACCAGATTGTTCTGGCTCCGGGCCTTACGGCCCTCCGCATTGCTTAGAAAGCAATCATCCGACAGATACGGCATCAAGCAAGGCCCAAAAACTACCGCAGGTGAATAACCGCATCCTATATGAACTGGCCTCACCCGAGCTGCGTATGCATATCGATATCGCCGGTGGCGGAGATCAGAATTCCAGCCCGTCGCTCTACGCGATTGAGACCGGCGTTTCGGCGCGATTGTCGGAGATCGGCGCCAATGCCTCCGCATGGCATACGGCGATTGACCGTTTGACCGTGATGGGTGCAATCCTGGCCGGGTTGATCATAGACGCGAGGCTGAGTGATCCGCGCCTGCCGCCCGTGGTTAATCCGGGCGGATACCTTCGCGGTATGGTGCGCGCAGATGAGCGCGGGGAGTTGAACCTGATTTCCAGTTTCATGGGTTTGTTGGCACGAAGAGCCCGGGAGGAGGAAGACGGGTTTCCGCAAGACCCCAAGAAGCGGATTTAACCGTGTCGGGTTGCGCGCTGCCAGCTTCTCCAATTCATGTGTCTCATCGGCAGGTTTTTGCTCTGTTTCCGCCTCCAGAACAGAAGCGTATTCAAATCTGTGATTGGCTACGGGAAATCCCGAGTGGTTTGTTCAGCTTTAGGTTGCTAATCGGCCTCGACGGCAACGCGGAACAGGAAGACGGTCTATGAAAATCGCGGACATTGGCAATTCTGAACTGGATTTCAGACAGACCGGGGAGGCGCGCCTTCAGGAAATTTGTTCCAGGTTTGAGCTGGAGAATGCGTCCTACGCCCATATCGACAAGCATCACAACGTTGTCCACGGTTGCACCACGTTCCCGGCCGAATGGGTCAGGCATTACGTCGACAACGACCTGGTTCTGATTGATCCCCTTATTCGATTTGGCGCCGCAATGATTGCCCCGATTGATTGGGCTGTGTTTGATGATCAGCGTGAACACGCACCGCTATTCGATGCAGCGAGAAAATTTGGTGTGGGTCAGCACGGACTATCCATTCCGGTTATCAATCCGTTTGGGGAGCGTGGCGTCTTTACGGTTACCTCCAACCTGCGCCGTTCCGACTGGGACGCCTTGGTCGGGAGTATGCTCCCTGCCCTTCGCCACGAAGCGCAGGTCCTGCATCTACTCGCGCTCGATGTGATTGATACGGTTTTCAACTTTCCTACGGATGCGTTGTCCGATCAGGAGATGGATGTTCTGAAGATGCTCGCATCAGGATTGATCCCATCCGTAGTTGCTGGCCAGACGGGGCTCTCCTCCAGAATGGTGCATGCTTTGACGTCTTCGATCGTCACAAAACTCAAGTGCCGGACAACGGAACAAGCAGTGGCGAGAGCTGTCAGCACAGGTATTCTTAAATGGACCGATTTCTTTGCCGACCCGGTCGCCGAACTTGCGGATGTTGAAGGACAGACCCTTTGCGGCGGGATCGTGCGTTGGTCTGGAAGATCACACGAGTTGATCACCTTTGAAGATGGTCGAACGGTGCGGAACTTGGATAGCTTTCAGGCGGTTCAGGTCCAGGAAATTGCCAAAGACTTCAATCTGGATGCTGAAAGGATCCTCGAAGAACTTGGGCCCAACCGGGATCAATGCGTGTGGATCAGGCATCTCTGAGTTCGGCCCACGTGCACCGCTTGATTTGCAAAATTGTGAGCAGGGGCAAGTTTCACATAATTTCGCTTCTGCGTTTTTGGTTTGAAGCAGGGGGTGTGTGCTATTTCCAAGTGCGACTTCTGTTAGAAACCAATGGGTTATCTAATGAGGAGAAAATGGCACAGGCGCAGTGTATTCGCAACTCGGCATTTAGAAACGGCGTAGGATTGAGCGCTGGAGGCATGCGAAGGTCCCTGTTCGAGAGATGGCACATGTGTTGAAACGCTCGAAGGCAACTATCCATCGCGAGATCAAATAAACGTCTTCTCAGAACCCTGTCATCTGAACGCGATGGTTACTACGGCGCGTCTGCGCACCGGAAAGCTGCAGATCGGTGATGGGACACCTCATGTCCTACTTCTCACCTGTTGGAGCATGAGACTTGCGGTCTGGCGACGGCAGAATTACGCGAGTTGATGTCGGAAAAGGATACAAATAACGTCCTTTATTGGACTCGTCGGCGGTGTTCATTCGTCCTGTCATCAATTTGCTTGCCCATAAGCATGTCATCCCACCGATGCTCGGCGCTGGTGGGATTGGGTTCTCAATCCAGACCTATATCCGTTTATCCGTTCGTCGAAACAGCGAGTGTGGCGTTGGCCGTGAAAGCTCTAGTAATAGCTTCTGCCCCCATCAACGTAGCGCTAAGGCAAATCCGCAATCGTTGTCTATTCGGAACCTGTCCCTCTATGAGTAGATTTCGATTGGCGTCCCGTCTTTGACCATAGCGTAGATCTCTTCAATCTCCTGATCTGTGACAGCGACGCACCCTGCAGTCCAGTCACGCTTGTTCGTGGGATCAATTCCAGGGCGAGGGCCGCCATGGATAAAAATATCACCGCCCGGAGAACGACCCCGAGCTCGGGCAAACGCAGAATCCGCCTCGTTCGGATAAGAGATTCCGATTGAAAGATGGAAAAGGCTCTCGGGATTGCGACGGTCAATTACATAGGAGCCTTCAGGTGTTCGCCCGTCTCCTTCGAATTGCTTGTGACCTTCGGGGGCAAATCCGAGTCCAATTGGAAAAGCCCGCAAGACACGCTCACTACCATCGAGGATAAGTAGGCGCTGCGCTTTGTATAGCCGAAGCCGAGTCACAACCGGCCCATTGTAAGTACGGAACTTGCTTGCACAGCCGGACAAAAAGGCGGCTATGAAGCCAGAGAGAAACAGACGTCTTTTCATTGGAACTGCTCGGCTCATTTTGATTTTTTCAAAAAAATATCACTAAAGGCCAGTTGAACAAAGGTATATTGGATCTCGCTAGGACAGGAACCGAAAACAAAGTGATCAGTTGTGGCCACCTCGTCAGAAGTGCAATGAGTAACTCTATGATTTCGACATATGTTATTCTTAAGCAATCTTTCAGTTTTCGCCTATTCAGTACGGAGATCGCTGCTGTAGTCAGGTTTTTTGCCGCTGGAAATCTTGACGCCGATTACTAAGTGAGCCAGATCATCTACCGAATTGGATTCTTGTTCTAAGGACTCGTTCACTACGTCTGCACCTGTATCGATTTTCAGGTACCCACGTAGTTTCGCGCCGGGCCACCCACCCTCAGATAGCGTCACTGTCTAGCTGCAACTTAGGACAATCTCTGTCTATGTGAAATTAGATCTACCAAATTTCGCAACCATATTTGAGGCTCTTTTTGTTTCTACTTTGCTTCATCGGCCCGCCCAACGAACCGTTCAAACACTGCAAGAGTTTCTTCGCTTACATGATGCTCAATACCTTCAGCGTCATGCTCTGCCACTTCTGGTGAAACGCCCAAGGCGATCAGGAACTCCACGACAATCCGGTGACGCCTTCTACAAGCTTCCGCCAATTGACGCCCGGCATCGGTCAGCTGAAGTGAGCGGTAGGGTATTTGCTCAATGAAACCCTCTCGTTTCAAACGAGCCAAATTCTTGGAAACCGTAGGTTGGGTCACGCCCAATCGCTCGGCTATTTCGACCGGGCGCGCCGTGCCATTCTGATGGATCAGCTCCGCGATAAGTTCAACGTAGTCTTCAACCATTTCGCTTTGGTGGGCCTGTCGCACAGCCTCAAACCCACTCGCCTGGGTATCAATGCTACGATCTGAATTTACCGGTTTTGTTTCGGTCATCGGCTCACGATTACGTCGCTGGTCTAGTCTCCAGTGTATGCACCTGAAAGCCGAGCTTGACAATGAGCATGCCTTCATCATTAAATTAGACAAGGCTAACTTTGATAGACAGTGCTATGAAACACCTGATAGCGTCCACACTACTTTGCGCATTGCCCGTGATCGCGGATGCCACGGCGATTGAAGAATCTCCTTGGGCTCCGCGCGCTGCCGCGTATCGACTGACCTTGTTCATGGGAAATCTAACCCCGGTTCCCTGGGATGAAATTGAGAGGAGTTGGACTTCGCCCGCACCTGGCAGTGACATTCAGGTCGCTCCCTTGTCACGCGTCTCCGGCAACGAAGCGATTGCGATCAACCAAGCTATGAAAGCCGAAGATCGGCAGGCGCTGTTTGAAGCAAGCACAACTGCCATTGCTGAGGGAATTCTGCGCCATTTGGATGTCGCAAAGACCGCGCTGGGTCAGCCTGAAGCGGCACGCGAGGTCGCGCAAGCGGCTGCTCTGTTCCGCGCATTCGAGGATGGTATCAAGGCTGCAGACACGTCGGCGTCTCGCGATCTGGGCCGGGCATGGTTGGTTCTGAACTCCACCCTTGGCAGCGCAGGAGTACTGGGCAATGGCGCACAAACAGTGGATGTCGACCAATTTGCAGAAGCTCAGGCCACTATTGTTGCCTATATTCGTGCCAACTATCTGCCATCCGAGTATGCCCAACGCGACAAGTTAACACCGCTGCCTGAAACAGTAGTTCTTTCAGGCGAACAAATCACAATGCCCGCCACGCTGCCGCCAGGGTCGAACATCGGAGATCAGGCGCAGCTGCCGCGGCTGGTTCTTCAGTTTGAAGAGGCGGGTGAGGATGAGGCCAATCTACCGCTGGTGGCCTATGGAGATATGCTGTTCGACAGCCCTGAAATCTTCGGCGGCCCGGCGCGCGAGTTGGGCATCGCCTGCTCGACCTGCCACAACCGCTCCGACGTGAACCGGGATTTCTTCATTCCGGGCCTTTCATCCCATCCAGGTGGGATGGATGTGGACGGTTCGTTCTTCAATCCAATGTTCAATGACCGGACCGATGATCACTTGGACACGCCTTCCATGCGTGGCATCCGCTTTACCGCACCTTATGGCCGCGACGGGCGCGAACCAAGCCTGCGCCGGTTCATCCGAAATGTGATTGTGACCGAGTTCGCGGGAAAGGAACCAACGCCGTTCCAGCTGGATGCGCTGGAAGCCTATGTCAAACAGTTCGACTTCCTTCCCAACCCAAAGATCGACCGGTACGGCAAGCTGACCGATCTGGCTTCGGACGACGCCAAGCGCGGAGAGGTGCTGTTCAACACCAAATTTGCCGGACTTGGTGACAAATCCTGCGCTTCGTGTCACACGCCTGACCGTCAGTTCCGCGATGGTCTGACCTACGACATGGGCAGCGCTGAACCACCATTCCCCGGGGGCACGGCTACGGCGTTCGAAACCCCGACACTGCTCAACGTCAATTTCACTGCACCTTACATGCATGACGGATCGCTGCCGACGCTGGCCAGCGTTGTTGACTGGTTCAATGACACCAAGAATTTGGGGTTGGACGAAGCACAGCGCGCAGACCTGACTGCCTATGTCGAAGCCGTTGGCGACGGTGAAGACCCCTATCAAGTATTCGAAGGCCGTGACAGCGTATTCCGCTTGTCCTGGGAAGAACTGACAACATTCGCCAGCACGCTCGATACCCTGCTGCCTATGCAGGATGCTGAAAACATAGCGGTTCTGATCGACACGGTAGCTCCTGATCTGGCGACGGATGCCAGTGTCATGGTCAATCAGAACGCCAAGCCCGAAATCTACGAATTCGCTGCCATCCTGCGAGCGGTTGGCGATGCCAGCGCCGAAGGAAACTGGACCGAAGCCACCCGCCAATGGGAGCTGTTCAAGGCCATGCAGGCCGAAATTGACGAGAGGATGTTCTGATGCTGTCGCGCCGCAATTTTCTGGTCGCTGCAGCCGCATCTGTAGCCCTGCCCGTAATGGCCGCAACTGATCAGGGGCTGAAGCTGGCCTTCATCCCGCAGGAGAACCCCGAAAAGCTGTTGGGTGATATCAACATCATCACAGGCTGGCTTTCCGAGCAGATGGGTGTTCCGGTCACGGGGTTTGTGACGTTTGACCACGCAGCCGCCGTCGAGGCGCTGCGCAACGGTGATGCCGATATCTCGTTCATGGGAGCGTTGCCCTTTGTGTTGGCCGAGGACCAGATCGGTGCCGTACCGCTCTTGTCCGAGGTTTATCGCGGGCAACCCAGCTATTCGGGCCGCGTCTTCGTGCGACGTGACAGCGGTATCGAAACGCTGGCCGATCTCCGGGGACGTGACATTGCCTTTTCCGATCCGGTCTCGGAATCCGGTTACATCTATCCGCTTGATCTGTTTGTGCGCGCCGGGCTGTTCTCGGGCACAGGCGATGCTGACAGTTTTTTCGGGCAGAAGTTCTTTGCCGGTGGTTATCAGCAAGCGATGCAGGCCATGGCCAACGGACTGGTCGATGCGGCAGGCGCAAGCCAGTATGCCGATCTCTATCTGACACCGGATCAGCAGGCCGAGGTCAAGGTGCTGGCGGAATCAGAACAAATTCCCAGCCACGCAATCATCGCCCGCCCTGACCTGGACGCTGGGCTGCAGGCGAAGTTCATTGAAACCATGCTGCGCCTCAACGAGAGTGAGAACCGTCACCTGCTCACCTACCTCTATGGCCCGGACGGCTATCTCCCTGCTGATCCATCGGTTTACGAAGGCGTACGCGAGACTGCGCGGCGGTATGGGTTTCTGAAATGAACCCTGTGATTTCACTCAACGCGGTATCGCAGCACTTTGCCAGTGCGGCAGCTCTTGCAGATGTTTCACTGTCGGTGCAGCCGGGTGAAAGTGTCGCGCTACTCGGTCCTTCGGGTGCGGGCAAATCAACGTTGCTGGCGTTGTTGGATGGTCGTTCGAGCGGTTGGCAGGGCGAGGCCCAGGTGCTGGGCAAGTCACTTTTGGCAACAGGAATTCCATCCCGCGAGGACCGTGCCAATATCGGCTTTGTCTTCCAGGAATTCGCATTGGTTGATCGGCAGAGTGTCTATCAGAATGTGATGAACGGTCGGATGGGCCGGATGAATATCTGGTCCTCACTCTGGGGGCGGTTCCGGGAAGAGGACCATATGTGCGTGACACGGGCGCTTCAGGATACGGGGCTGTCCGATCTGGCAAGCCGCCGTGCCGATCAGTTGTCGGGTGGACAACGGCAGCGCGTTGCGATTGCCAGATGTCTGGCACAAGAACCCGAGTTGATCCTTGCGGATGAGCCCGTCAGCAATTTGGACCCTGCTCACGCAGAACGCATTCTGAGCCTGATCACCAGCTCTGCACGTAGCCGCGAAATCGGCGTCATTTTCAGCTCGCATCAGCCCGACCTGTCACGCCGCTTTGCTGAGCGCATCATAGGCCTGCGAGATGGCGTGGTATTGTTCGACAAACCGTCGGCTCAGTTGACCAGCGGGGACATCGATGAACTGTATCACGGTGCCGGTGTCACATCGGGGCTGCGTGTAGTCAGTTGATGGGTCGATCCGTCATTTGGGTCATGCTGGTGCTGGCGATCCTGTGGTCGCTGACCAGCGGAGATATGGGATTGGGCAAGCTGCCAGGCGCGGGACCCCGTCTGGCAGAGTTTTTGGGGCGTATGATCCCACCTGACCTGTCCGTTTGGCGCGAGGTTCTGACCGGGCTGGCGGAGACTCTGAGGATCGCCATTCTGGGAACATTGTTCGCCGTGATCCTGTCGGTGGGACTGGCCGTTTTGGCCTCTGAAACTATGGTACCACCAGCGATCTGGCGTCCCGTCCGTGCCTTGCTTGCGGTTATCCGGTCGATCCCGCTGATCCTGGTCGCTATGCTAATGGTGGGCGCTGTTGGGTTGGGTCCGCTTCCCGGTATACTGGCAATCACATTTCACGCGACCGGCATGTTGGCAAAGTTCTATGCAGAAGCCATCGACAATGTTGCCACCGCTCCTGTGGCGGCGCTTGAAAGCGCAGGGGCCAACAGAATTCAACAGTTGCGTTGGGCAATCTGGCCGCAGATGGCGCCTGTGATCATGCGCGATACCGTATTTCGGTTTGAGCTAAATCTGCGCGAAAGCCTGATACTGGGCATTGTCGGTGCAGGTGGCATTGGGTTGTATGTGCAAACCTATGTACGGTCGTTTCAGTATGAAAAGGCTGCGACCGTGACGTTGGCAATCATTGTTCTGGTTTTATTGTCAGAGGCGCTGAATATGGCCTTGCAAAAACGGTTCAACTAAGCCGGAATTTCCCAATTCTCTAAAGAAAAGGCTCGTGTCTTTCCTTTTCTTCCATCGCGGTTGAAGGTTGGATGCTTCGCTTGAAACCGGGCCGGTGTAGCCTGCTACACACGCCCTCGCGCTGGTTTGTTAAGGCCTCAAGCTTGCTAGATTGAAAATCGCCTGCGTTGAGGAAAATTCTTGGTGCCAATCTAGCGTTCAAACGGATTCACCGGAGTTGCCATGGGAATGTGTTGCCGAAACATTTGCCACCAGCCTGCCAGTGCGTAGTGCTCTTACACGTGCGTTCATCCAATGCCTCACGACGACTCGGTACATCAGTTCACGAAAAAAGCCAAAGTTCTGCCTGTGACGGACATAAAAGGAGTCAGGTGAGTCAAAGTCCCCAAAATCCTGCACGATGCCGTTTCTTTGAATGTATGTGTCACGGCCTTCCCATTCGACCTGGGGATCGCTCAGGCAATCCGTCCCCACACCATACCCACACAGGCTTTCTGTTTTGGGAAATGTCTGCTGCAACACGCGTAAGAAAAGCTCATCCAGAATAAAGCCTTCCAGCTTTAGCCACGTACCCTCTGCTTCGACTTCAACCCATGAATGCACAATCTCCGTCGGCGCCATCGGATAGAAAAGCTCGGGAACCACACCCCTCTGCAACTCTTTGTGGATCGTAAAGCCATGCAAACGGCATCGGATACCGCTGCCGCGAAACAGTGCCATCAGAAGAGTGCCCTTGGTATTGCATTGCCCATAGCCATTGGCGAGTACCTCTGATGCCGGGATATCGTCTGCACGGTTGTAACCAAAGGCAATCTCGTTACGCACGAAATCATAAATAGCGCCAATTCGATCCAAGACAGGCAGATCGGGCCAGCGCCGTTCCGTTATGAGTCCCAAAATTGCGGGTGTTTCAAAATCAAGCAGAGGTGTGGCGGTTAGCAACGGGTCTCGGTTCAGCATTTGGTCTCTCGTCGAATCAACTCAGAAAGACTTGTAATTGCTACAGTGACTATAGCTTCAAGGGGCTAATTCCAGTTCGCAACGACGCTGCCCAGGGTTACGCGCCGATTTCTTCGTGATCAGTAAGACATTCGGAATGATCGCGCAGAACTTCGAGTACACGACAATCCGAGGTGTTGCCGCCACTGCATTCATGCACCATGCGCTCCAGCTCGGTCCGCAACGCTTCCAGCCGCGCCATTCTTTGCTCAATCTGTTTGAGTTGCCGGCGCGCGATACTGTCGGCTTCATGACAGGGGCGATCCGGATCGTCGGACAAATCAAGCAGTTCGCGTATCGCCTCAAGCGAAAACCCCAGTTGGCGGGCGTGACGGATAAAAGCCAGGCGATCCAATTCGGTATGGCCATAACGCCGCTGGCCACCTTCGGTGCGCCCCGGTTCCGGCATAAGTCCGATCTGCTCGTAGTAGCGGATCGTCTGAACCTTGGTTCCGGTCTTTTTTCCAAGCGTTCCGATCGTCAGCATCTGGGTCTCCTTGCAAAGTTACAGCTTATGTAGGTTCAGGTCAGCACCGCACAATAGCACCTTCCAGCCGGTGGACCTGTGACACCCAGCCGCAGGCTCGAAATCACCTTTGAACCTCTAGCAGGTAGAGGGTGTACACGCCGTTCTGAACCAAGAATCGCAGGCGGACGGCTAACTTTGAAACTGACTGTATTTCAGAAAATCTTATGGGTGCTGGCTGGTGTCGCAACGGCGGCATTTGCCTATCTGATGTTGTGGTCAGATAACAGATCCGTGCGGACCGAAGAAGGTTCTGTCCCGTTCGAGGCCAGGTTCGAACTGACAGATCACTCTGGTGTTGTCCGTACTCAGAACGACTTTGCGGGCAAGTGGATGTTGGTGTTTTTTGGGTTCACCAACTGCCCGGACGTTTGCCCTACAACACTGTCCGAGGTGGCAGCAGTGCAGGAAGGCCTGGGAACCCAATCAAACCAAGTGCAACCCATCTTCATTTCAATTGACCCCGAACGCGACACTCCGGCCGTCTTGGCCGAGTATGTACCACTTTTCGATGCGGGGATCATTGGACTTACAGGCACGTCAGAACAGATAGCGCAAACGTCCAAGACTTTTCCGATATTCTACGAACGGATCGAACAAGCCGCTGCACCGGACGGATACACGATGGGGCATACCTCTCATCTGTTTCTGTTCAATGAGGACGCTGGATTCGTTCAGTCCTGGTCATATGGCACGCCTCCCGAAGAAATTCTTGCGGATCTGAAACAGAGACTCTGAGCACCATGTCCTGGTTTTCCAAAGATACACTTCTCGGCCTGGCCTGGGCGATTGCCCTGGTTGCTTCTCTTTCTGTTCTGTTCATTGGAGAGATCCTGGGGCAGACGCCCTGTGTGCTGTGCTGGTTCCAGCGCGCGTTCATGTTCCCATTGGCGATCGTACTGGGGCTTGGCCTGTGGTGGCAGGACCAGAACGTGGGCCGTTACGGGATAGCACTGGCATTGGGGGGCGCTGCTGTCGCCTTGTGGCACATGGGCCTGTATGCCGGTCTGATCCCCGAAAAAATCCAACCATGCTCAGCTAGCGGTCCGTCCTGCACGGACGCAAATCAAACTGTTTTGGGCGTCCCGATTCCGCTGATGGCGCTCGTTTCATTCGCGCTAATCGGCGTTCTGTGCGCCCTTTCACTCAAGGAGAAACAAGTATGAACAGACGAGGCCTGATTTTGTCCGTTCTCGCATTTGGTGGCGCTGGTTTTGGAGCCGCCTCCTGGTACGTGAACCGCCCGGCTGCTTCAGGCAACACCGAGCCTGTCGCACCCGAAATCGCTGAAACACTTATCCGTTCTTACTCGCCTGTTCTCGGCCCTAAAGACGCACCGGTTACAATTGTCGAATTTTTCGATCCGGCTTGTGAAGCCTGCCGTGCCTTTCATCCGGTCGTGAAGGACATCATGGCACAGCATGGAGACGCCGTGCGCGTTGTGATCCGGTACACCCCTTTCCATGGCGAAGGCTCAGAGGAGGCGATCCGCGTGCTTGAAGCGGCACGCATGCAGGGGGTCTTTGAACCGGTCCTGGAAGCCGTGCTGCGAGAGCAGCCCAAATGGGCCGCGCATGGTGCGCCTGAGCCTGGTCTTATTATTCGAATTGCAGCAGCGGCGGGACTGGATGCCGATGCAGCGCAGGCACAAATGCTCGCGCCCCAGACAGTCGGTGTTCTTAATCAGGATCGCGCTGATGTCGAAGCAGTCGGTATACGGCAAACTCCGACATTCTTCGTCAATGGCAAATCTCTGGATCCGTTTGGTGAGGCTGAATTGAGACGTCTGGTCGCTGCAGAAGTTGCAGCACTGCAAAGCTGAGCAGTAGCGAGAGGTACTATGAGACTCACTACAAAAAATACACTTCTGGCAGGTGTGCTTGCCGCATTCGGCACCACTGCCATTCTATCGGCACCGGTACTGGCAGGGGGCGACGATGTTGTCGTTGAAGATGCCTGGTCGCGGGCCTCTATCGGCACCAACCGGCCGGGTGCCGCGTACATGACGATCCGCAACACCAGTGATGAGGTCGTCACACTGACCTCTATCCGCACCGATCTTGCGATGATGCCCGAGATCCACCAGACATCGACCAATGCAGAGGGCGTTAGTTCCATGGCACCAGCTGGCGAGCTGGAAATTGCGCCCGGTGGTTCCGTCGCGCTTGAGCCCGGCGGGCTGCATGCAATGCTTATGCGGCTGCAACGCCCGATGACTGAAGGCGAGAGTTTTGCGCTGACCCTGATCTTTGCCGATGGAGCAGAAAAGACCGTCAACATACCGATATTCGGTATTGCTGCACGAGGCCCAGAGAACTGATGCAGCGGCGACGTGTTCTCACATTTGGGGCTGCTGGAATTGGCGCAATCGGCCTGACACTCTTTGTCGGATGGTGGCAAGTGGATGGGCCGGGAGCGGCTCAATCAGATCGCCTTCGTCCCCTTGCGTTGTCGGGCATGAACTTTCGCATGGTTGATCACGAAGGGACCCCCGTCACCCCGCAATCGCTGGTCGGACGTGCAACAATGGTGTTCTTCGGCTTTACCTACTGCCCGGATGTTTGCCCGACGACTCTTTCGGATATTTCCCTCTGGCTGGATGATCTGGGCAATGACGCGGACGAATTGAACGTCGTGTTCATAACCGTAGACCCTGAAAGGGACACGGTCGATGCCATGACCGATTATGTCAGCTACTTTCATCCAGCTATTCGCGGTTGGGTCGGCGTTTCGGACCAAATCGCGCAAGCCGCAGACGACTTTCGCGCCACTTATGAAAAAGTTCCTATGGAAGATGGCGACTACACAATGAACCACACCGCAAGTGTTTTTCTGTTTAACCCCACAGGCGAATTTGTCAGCACCATCGACTATCATGAGCAGAGAGAGTTTGCTGTACCCAAGATCCGCCGCGCTTTGAAAAGTGGAGCGGATACAACATCATGAGCGCACGGTTTCTAGCAACCTCGGCGATCGCGATCAGCAGCGTCTCGATTGCTGCGATCATGTTCATTGCCTCGAACAGGTCTGAAATGACGGTGCCTGCGCCCACGGTCTTTCAGGTGCCCAAACTTCCTGCGGAACCGCAGATCACATCGGCTCCGTTGCTGAACGTACCATCAACAGAACTCGCTCCAAGCCCCGTTTCGTTTCGACCTGTTCAGCCGGAACCCATTCAGGCAGAGGAACCTTTGCCTCCTGTTGAACCACCTTCACGAACATGGACGCGCGAGCTTGCGGTGGGTGACACACTCGACAGTATGCTGTCTGACGCGGGGATTGACGCAACCGATCGCGCTGAAATCGCACTTGCACTTGGCGCTGAATACGACTTGCGGCGCTTGCGGCCGGGTCACTCGATAACAGTCGTTGCAACGGCAGCGGATCAACTGCGGAGTGTGGAGCTCGCCGTGGAAGATGGCGTGAGAATTGAAGTGACACTTAGCGAGACATTGTCCACGCGCGTGGTCTCGCCAGAACCCGACACTGTCATTCTGGCCCGCAAAACAGAGATCGAAACTTCGATCTCAAATGCTCTGAGCAGCGCAAAGATCCCGGTTCGTTTTGCGGTGGATCTCGCTCAGATGCTGAGCGGCACAGTGGATTTTCGACGCGATCTGACCGGTGGCGAAACGCTTCGGCTTCTCTGGCGCGAAAAGAGCATCGATGGCGAGAGGGTGGGCCAGTCCGAGCTCATTTTTGCGGCGCTGGAAGTTGATGATCGGCTTTACGAAATAGCATGGCCAGACGACGACAACGGTCGCGCCACGATCTATGTTGATGGTGAACTTCTTCGCGTCTTTGCCCAACCCGTCGAAGGCGCGCGCCTGAGTTCAGTCTTTGGTCGGCGGAAACATCCGGTCTACGGCAATGTGCGGATGCACACCGGTGTCGATTTTGCTGCCGCACGTGGTACTCCGGTACATGCGACGGCCCCGGGTCGCGTGTCTTATGTAGGTTGGCGCGGGGGGTATGGGCGTGTGGTGGAAATCGCTCATGGATCGGACACGGTCACGCGATATACGCATCTTAGCGCAACCGCCGATGGTCTGGCCAAAGGTCAGCGCGTGGAGGCTGGCGAGATGGTTGGCCGTGTCGGGTCGAGCGGCACCGCGACCGGCCCCAATCTTCATTATGAAGTATTGGTTGACGGGCGCCCAACGGACCCGCTTTCTGACAACCGACTTGCTGCCGCTGCGAACAACGAGGTTGAAAGCGAAGCAGCGCGAAAACGCTTAAGAAATGCTCGAGCACAGCTTGAGAAACAGCTGGGCAATCCCGTCGCCAAAAAAAGCGAATCTAGTTCGTGAGAGTTTCCTAAACGGCTTCAAGTGCGCGGCTATCAGTTTGCGGGTATGCGCGCCTGAAGCGGACTGCACTGCAGAAGAACCAAATCAGAGGATGTAAGATGATTGCAATCGCGGGGGCCTTGGTTGGCGCGGTTTGGGGTGGGGTCCTGGCAAAGCGCCGGAATGGCAACAGCCTTGATATTCTTCAATACGCTACAGGATATGGCATCGCTTTTGGCCTGGTGGCGTTATTTCTTTCAATCGCAGTTGTGCGCCTGATGTAACGCGCCAGTAAGCAAGGCGAAAGCCGGACACCTGGAGTCCGGCTTTCGCTCTTATGTGGTCGCAGCGCCTATTCCCTGCGAGCCAAGGGTATTTGCCTTAGTCTGGGCGGTATGATCTTCCGGAGCTTTCAGAAGCCGTAAGGCATTGGCCACGACCAGCAAGGACACTCCGACATCAGCAGCGATTGCACCCCACATGGATGCCAAACCAAAACCCGTGAGAGTGACAAACAATGCTTTGGTCGCAAGTGAGAAGCCGATGTTCTGACGGATGATCGACATGGTTCGACGTGAATGGTCGATCAGCCAGGGTACTTTACCGATGTCGTCGGTCATCAGAGCAATGTCTGCGGTCTCAATCGCAGCATCGGACCCAACTGCACCCATCGCAACTGCATAATGTGCCCGAGCCATCGCAGGCGCGTCGTTGACGCCATCGCCGATCATCGCAACCATCTCGTGCTGTTCTGCCAGTTCCTCAATCGCAGCGACTTTGTCCTCCGGCAGAAGTTGGGCCCGGACTTCGTCGATACCGACTTCGGCTGCTACCGCTCTCGCGGTTTGTTCGTTGTCACCAGTCAGCATGATGATTGACTTCACGCCCTGCGCGTGAAGCCGGGCAACGATGCTTCGGGCTTCGGGGCGAATGCGGTCCCGCAGCTCAAGCAAACCGGTGACTCCGTTCTCATCCCCGACAACCACAAGTGTGCTTCCCGCGCTCTCGATTTGGTTGCGCAATTCGGCAGGGATGGACGCGCCAAAGCCTTTCTCTACAGCGAAGCGGTCAGAGCCAAGCCAGATATCTCCGCGCTCGGTGCGGCCTTCAAGACCCCGACCGGGAACGGTTCGGATGTCTTCAGCCGCAGATATCGAAATGTCGGTCTGTTCTGCCTTGGTCAAAATGGCGCGGGCCAGCGGGTGTGAAGACCGAACCTCGAGGCTGGCACCGCTCGCCAACAGCTCCTGCTCGGATGCGTCGCCCAGCGGATACACATTGGCAACTTCAGGCTCTCCCATGGTGATCGTGCCGGTCTTGTCCATGGCCAGTGCGGTGGTACGCCCGGGGGCCTCGATATATGCGCCGCCCTTAATCAGAACCCCAGCCCGGGCCGAAGCGGTCAAAGCCGCAACGATGGAAACCGGTGTGGAAATGACGAGCGCACAGGGGCAGGCGATAACCAGAAGAACAAGTGCATTGTAAAACCAGAAGCCCCACGATGCGCCAAATGCAAGCGGTGGGATCAGGGCGATGGCCACTGCAACGACCATAACGATGGGCGTATAGATCCGCGCAAATTTTGTAACCCACTGCTCAACCGGCGCACGGCGAGCATGAGCATCACCGACCATCCGGATGATCTTGGCAAGCACGGTATCGGACGCTGTTTTCGTCGCACGAATTTTGAGGGTGCCTTCACCATTGATTGTGCCGGCATAGACCTCATCACCCAGCTCTTTGGGAACCAGCGCGCTTTCACCTGTGATTGGAGCCTGGTCAACGGCACCGGCCCCTTCGATGACTTCGCCGTCAAGTGGAATGCGATCCCCACCCCGAACGATGAAGCTGTCACCGACAAAGACATCCGCCGCCGGGACCGTTGCCTCGGAACCGTCAGCACGAACCAGCCGAACCGTCGGGGGGGCCAGATCAAGCAGCGCGGATACTGCGTTGCGAGCCCGTCCGACACTCCAGCTTTCCAGATAAAGAGAAAGCGAAAAGAAAAATGCTACAGTTGCCGCTTCAAAAAACTCGCCCAGAGCGATGGCACCAGCGACGGCAACAACCATCAGAAGGTTCATATCCGGCGAAAGTCGACGCGCCGAATACCAGGCCTTAGGGGCCACCAGCCAGACGCCAAACAAGATCGCGACTGCGAACAAAGCTGCCTCGGCTAATGGCATCGGAACCTCACCATGTCCCGAGAACAGCCCAAGCGCACCGCCCATGCCGGTTTCGAAAATGTGCCAGCCAAAACCCGCTGCCCAAAACCCTCCGCTGAGCGCGGTGAACCGCCGCTGACGTGCAATATGCGCCGCCTGATCCTGCGCGGCATTTCCGTCATCCCAAGAATTGGCGGTCATACCGGTGCTGGCAACCAGCAGCATGACATCTTCGTCAGAAAGCTTGGCAGCACTTTCAAGAAGCGTCATTCGACCGTTGATGACATCAAAAGCGAGATGCTCTTCACCACCAACTTTCGGGCCGATAACCCGGTTCAGGATCGCAACCTCTTCGGCGCAATCGAGGCCAGAGACCTGAAAGCTTCTGCCACCTTCGGGAATCGGACCGGCGGGCGCGATGTCACCACACCCGCTACTGCCGCACGCGTTGTGACCTTGTCTATTTTCGTGGTCATGGTCGTGGTTGTGGGTATCGGATGACATAGTTAGACCTCAAGAATCTCTGCGGTCCTTTGCAAATAGTTCCTACAGCAACTAGAGCTTCAATACCTTTTTCAATTTTTTTCAATCCGGTTCGTTGCCCGCGATATTGATGCTTCATTCCTTCTTGCGGGCCGGTCGCGTGGATGCAATTTAGTCGCAGAAGACGTAATAAATTTTGGAACAAGTCAATGCAGAAACGGATCGCAATTACCATCACGTTAGTCTCGATTACTGCCGGTTGCTCAGCCCAGTTCACAGGGGGCAAAAGCAAAGCATTCGAACCAGGTAACCTGCCGGATTCAGTTGTTGCGCTGGCAGAACCGGGGCAAGATCTGGCCACAGCGCGCCTTATGCCAGAAGATAACTGCTTTTGGTATGAGCACAGCGGACCTGTCGAGACGACGCTGGTTCCACTGCGCGCAACGAATGGCGCCCCGATCTGCGCTGCGCGTGACGCCTGATAAAAAAGAGGGCAGCGACATCCACCTGCGCTGCCCAAAATTTATGAGCGGGCTGTGACGCTATCTTCGGCCGAGTATAAGTATGCGGTCGAGCCGATTTTTACATGTGGGTAGAGATCATTGATATGGGCCATGATCATTCTAACACATCCAGAACTTGCGCGACCACCGATGCTTCTGGGCTGAGGTGTACCGTGGATTCTGAGATAAGTATCTCGATCCCCAACGTATAGATAAAGGGCTCGAGAGCCGAGAGCATTACTTGGCCCGGGTTCCATGCCATCCCGGAATTCCGCGTATTCGGGGTTGAGCTCGATCATTGAAGCCGTTGGCGTCCAATGTGGCCATTCGACCTTGCGCCGGATAGCATAGGTACCGGGCTCGTAAAGGTTCCCACGCGCGATCGCTACGCCATAGCGCATTGCTGTGCCGCCTTCCTCGATATGGTAAAGATAGCGCGCGACGGCATCGACATGGATGTCACCGGGAACCAAACCATCATTTGCTACGACACGTCGTGGTAAAAAACGGTCATGAACGCCCCATGGATTTGAGGTCGCTGGATCGTAGTCAAATGGCGTGACCTGGCTGTCCCAATAGGTCTTTTGCGACGAGGTTGGCCATGTTTTGGCGATCAATGGACTGGCCGCAGACGCCGAGAATAGCGCTGTGGTTGATTGAATGAAATGGCGCCGTGTCAGCATAAGTCTCGTCCTGGTTCACAAGTGTAATGTGGTTGCATCGCATTTTTGCGATCAAATTCGAGTCTTAAAGCCTCTAGCAGCTAGAGCTTCAAGAGGTTTCAGGTAACGCTTGGTTTACCTAATGGACCATGTCGCCGGTTGCGTGAATCCTGCATCGGTCGAGTCTACTTCGGACTAGGTCGCAAAGACATTTGACAGAAACGAAGCCGCCATTGTAGCGGTGAATTGTTTTCGGTTCCTGATGGCGGAAGCCAAAAGGATTAAAAGGGAATACGGTTCGGTGTTTTCAATGGCGCCAATTCCGTAACTGCCCCCGCAACTGTGAGCGGAGAGCGATGCCAAGACACCACTGGTTCGTAATGGAACCGGGAAGGTTGGCGGAGCGAGCACCCGCGAGTCAGGAGACCTGCCGTAAAGCGCCGGGCTATGCCCAGACTGAACCTGTCGGCCTTACGGTCGATTCAACCTGACAAGCCGCCGGGTGAGGCGGTAGGGAGAAAGAACATGCATATCGAACCGGGCATCGTGAATGGTGCCAAAATCGCGCTTTCCTATGTTACCGCCGCAGGTGCGGCTACTTACGCAGCGAAAGAAACGTTTTCCACATTGCGTGCGAATGGACCTGCATCTTTTGCTATGCGCTCGGTGCTCGCCACCGTTGGGGTTTTCCTTTTCTTCGAAGTCCTGCCGCATTTCCCGGTTGGTGTCTCTGAAGTCCACTTCATCCTGGGGTCGACGCTGTTTCTGCTTCTCGGTGCTGCACCCGCGGCTTTTGGATTGGCAGCTGGTCTCCTGATTCAGGGTGTTTTTTTTGCCCCGTTCGATCTTCCGCAGTACTTCATCAACCTGACCACTCTGCTGGTGCCGCTATTTGCGCTACAAGCACTGGCCAGCCGCATCATCGCTCCCGGCACAGCATATGTTGACCTCAAATATGGCCAAGCTCTTGCGCTGAGTGCGACGTATCAGGGAGGAGTAGTCGCATGGGTTGGGTTCTGGGCCTTCTACGGCCAGGGTTTCGGCGCAGAAACCATGGCTTCGGTTCTATCCTTTGGCGGTGCTTATATGCTGGTAATCGTCATTGAGCCGATTGCTGATCTGGCAGTGCTTGCGGCAGCCAAGGCGATGCGCGGTTTGAACAGTACAGGTCTGGTGACTCCGCGTTTGTACAACGCTGCGAAAGCTTGACCAAAGTTTGAAGCGGTGTCCTAAAATTGGGTTGCCGCGAAAAAACCGGTAGTCGCAGCTCCAAAGATTATTGTGGCGCGTCTCGAGGGCGCGCCACATTGTTTTTAGCCACTAAAAACCTGTACCCAACGATCAGGGTGAATCGGGTCCTGTATTCGTAGGAAAAGATACCTCGTTTCCTTCCACGTTTTGATCCTGTTGGTAACATTGTCCAGAACCAAATCGCCTTCACTCGAGCGATAGACTAGAACAGCATGGCCATTGCGATTGGTGTCCAAGACAGTCGCAATTAGTAGCTTCGTAGGATCCAAACCATTCTGCACAAGTTCAAACTTCTTTTGCAAAGCGAAGTCTTCGCAATCTCCTGACCCTTGCGTCGGCAGTGTCCAGTATTCTTTTGTCCCATATTGGCTTTGATCCGAAACTGCTCGGATTCTCCGATTGACGCGCGTGTTGATCGTTTTAACGATCTGATTTTCTTTTGCCACGGACAGACCAGAGCTACGAGCGCTCGCGCACGCCCACGAGTAGTCTTTGCACAGTGATTTGGCACCGGATGGCGCTCCAATCTTTTTGTCAAGACCGATCGAGGGAAGCTCAGAGGCTTGCAATGTAGCGGCAGACACAAAAAAGCTGCATATAAAACAGACCATTGGGAGATAACCCAGCAGGTTTTTCGATAACACTCCCTGAACTAAAGTGGGATTTGTCATATCTGCCTTCTCCATGCTCGTTCCTCTAAAGTATCCAAACTTCCCCGGCCAATGTGTTTTATTCCAAGCCTTCATGTGCTTGGGGAATTGCAACAGCTTCTTAGCCTCTAGGGGTAAAGCGGCAAAAATTTGCAGATTCTTTGGTATTTCTTCCTTAGTTGACAGCATCAGAGCATCCACGCCATCACCAGCCCGGCATAGCTAACAGAGCGAATTAGAGGGTAAGCTGATCGCAATTCTCTCATTCAACAATAATACAACAGAGATCGGCCGTCATCGCTGAGGGTTACGGAATACCGGGACAATGAAGCCGCTCCTCCGCAAGCTGAGATAGCCAGTTTCGGTTTTCCAGGCGCTGCAATTAGTGGCCGCTAATGACATCTTTGACGAAAGGCTCGTTGAGCAACGCCGTTAGCAGGGGGCATGAGGCCGCACCCTCGGTGCAGGTCTGCACAAGTTCTGCCAGTGCTTGCTCCAACCGTTGGAGGGCGGCGATTTTTGACCTGACGTTGTCGAGATGTCTTGTTGCAACGTATTCGACGTCACGACAAGCTTGCTCGGGCGCTTTGGACAATTCGCGAAGTGCGCATGCATCCTGAATGGTAAAGCCAAGATCGCGGCAGCGTTTGATGAATCTGAGCTCGGAGATTTCCCGTTCCGTGTATGCGCGGCGTCCCGAGGCGGTTCGACCGGCTTTCTCGACTATGCCTTCCCGTTCGTAATAGCGGATCGTCTCGACCGACAGACCGATCAATCTCGCCGCTTCGCCAATCGCAATCATGTGATGACCTTTCCCTTGAACCTGTAGCTACTACAGGATGCATGTTGTCGGTCATGATGTCGAATTTCACAAACCGCGCGAAGCAAGAATCGAGGAAGTCGAACCGGCTTCCGTTCGAGTTCGTCAAAGCCGGAGAAAGCTGACCATGAGCAAGTTTGTTGGCGCGAGTTTTATTGGATCGTTTACCGCACTTGGCGTTGCGACCTGCTGCATCTTGCCGATGGCCTTGATTTTACTTGGCTTGGGAGGGAGCTGGCTGGCCGTATTCGGCAAGATCGCCGCCGCGAGTTATTACGTGCTCGGCGGTTCGACGGCCCTGCTGTTTCTCTCTGGCATCGTCGCGTATCGCCGTGGTTCGCTCGACCGCCTCAAATGGTGGCTGACAGGCAGTTTTGCGTTGACGGCCATCGCTTGGGTTATCGTGCTCAACGAAATCCGAATAAATGATTTCCTGATAACCTTGATGTGACGCCATGAGTGAAAAGCGCCCGAACCTTGTCAGCACGATCATCTGCCCGGAATGTGGACATTCAAGGCCTGAAACGATGCCAACAGACGCGTGCCAGTGGTTCTACGAATGCACATCTTGCGGAAAAGTCCTGAAGCCACTTCCCGGCGATTGCTGCGTCTACTGTTCCTACGGATCGGCTCCATGCCCGCCAATTCAGGCGGGCTACAAATGCTGCGGTTGATACGGCGGCCGGGATGTCGGTTTTGTCCGCAAAGCCGGTCATCAGGCTTTGCGGACGCGGGTATTTTTTCACCGTAAGCTGGAACTTGCCCGGTAGGACAAGGCAGGCGTGAAGTCACGGATCAACTGGTTTGCCGTGAAGAATGTCACGTAAACCGGGCAGAAGAAGCGAGCGCCGCGTTTTTCAGGATCTTGCCAGCGCCATCGGAACTTCATGCGGCCGGGTATCTGGCGAACACCTCTGTGGTTCCATCCTTGCGGATCAGGAAGACGTCAAAAGCTTCGCGTTCGCTTTCCGGCCCCATGCCTGGCGAGCCGAAAGGCATTCCCGGAACCGACAGTCCGACGGCATCCGGGTGTTCGCCCAGCAGGCGCCGAATGTCAGCGGGCGGGACGTGTCCTTCGATCATGTAGCCCTCCACGCGGCCCGTGTGGCATGACATCATGCCCTCCGGAATCCCATTGGCAGTTTTGTAAGCGTTCAAGGCCTCCCAAGCACTGTTTTCCACGCCTACTTCAAAACCTTCCGCCCGCATGATTTTGATCCACGATCCGCAGCACCCGCAATTCGGATCCTTCAGGACATGGATTGAGGGACCGATTTTCGCTAAGGCGGGAAGCGCCGCGCTGCACGCAATTGCCGCGGCTCCTTGCATCAAGCGGCGGCGGCTCAGGTTATTCATTGTCATGTTCCCTCTTGGGTAAACTTGTTTTAAACCGATATAAAATCGCACCGGTAGGATTAAAGCTGGACCGCATTACAGGGCCGACTTGTCCGTCACCCTCCGATACTCATCAGATATGGCTTTCTGGGCGACGCAGGGATTTCTCACAATGATCTGACGCAAACTCTGCTCGGAAACGGAACCCTCGCTCTCCTTTTTTCGCTGCACCTGCCGCTCTGGGTCCTGCTTGGCAATAACCCGGTTCGCAAGCAACTCCGCTACCCTCCGTTCAAGGCCGGAATTGCGCCTATTTCTCACTGCTGCGTTCTATGGCACCCACGATCGAACAGTTCTGAATTCCACCACGCCCCGGACACGCCGCGATCAGCTCGTCCAGATTGTTCCTCAACCGTGCAAGCCCGTCGATCCGTTCCTGAATTTCGTCCCGCTTTTTGCGCGCTCTGGCCTGCATCGCGACGCACTCGGTATTTGGTGCCGTGCGCAACTCCAGAATTTCCGCGATTTCTGCCAGCGAAAATCCGAGCTTCTTAGCGCCGGATATGAATTTCAGCCGCCAAAGCGTGTCACCACCATAGTCCCGCGCGCCGCCGTCAATTGGGCGCGGCGGCTGAGTGACAAGGCCCTTCCTTTCATAAAATCGGATCGTCTCGACGCCTATCCCGGTCTCGCGCGCGGCCTGGCCGATCTTGAGTGGTTGCATCGCGGTCTCCCTCCGTCACCGTCATCTTGACACCGTATCATGATACGGAGGTTAAAACATTGGGGTCTTGGTGGTTGCGAGGATGTCAAATGCGGACCTTCCTGAAACGGTGGCTGCTGCCGATATTCGGCTCCGCCCTGGCGCTCTATCTGGTGTTTGCGCTCTACGGCAGCCTCGATTTTGCGCTGTTTCTGCAGGGCCTGCGCGGAGCCAACATGTTCTGGATCGCGATTCTTGCCGCCACCATCCTGCTGGAGCAGCTGATGAGCGGCTGGAAGTGGAGGCAGATCCTGTTCGACGTGAAACCGGTCGGCACCCTGCGGCTGACGGGGGCGCTACTGGCAGGTTATGGCGCAAATGTCCTTGTCCCGCTCGGCATCAGCCCGCTGGTCCGGGCCTGGCTGGTTGCCCGGCTCGACCGCCTGAAGATGGCGACCGTGCTTGCAACCGCGATCATCGCCCGGTTCCTCGACGGCGTCGTTTTCGCCCTTTTTGCCGGAGCGGTGGCCGCCGCCGGCCAGATTCCACAGATCGAGGGTGACCTGCGGCTGGGATTGAGCGTTGCGGGCCTGTTGAACCTGATGCTTTTCGGCAGCCTGCTTTGGGTTCTGTTCCGGTTCCGCGCGTCACTTCTCAGCGAGGACCCTCTGGTCTGCCGACTCTTCGACTGGGCTGCCGCCCGCATCGGGGCCGATGGCGCGTATCTGCGCACCGCGCTCGGTGAAGGGATCGTCTGGCCACAGGCACGGGCCCGCCGCATCGCCGCCATTGCCGCAGCCATTGCGGGTAAGCTGGTGGCGACAACCCATTTCCTGTGGGCCGGGCTGGCGGTTGGCGTGGTGCTGAGCGCGTGGGATTACCTGTTCTTGATGGTGTTTGCCGGGTTCGCCATGGTTCTGGGTCGTTTCGTGCGCATCCCGGCGAGCTTTGTCTTTGGGGCGGGGTTCGCGCTCAAGGTGCTTGGCGTTCCGGACGAAACCGCCCTTCTGATGATCCTGTTCAACTATGTGCTGACGATCCTTCTGGTGGTCGGGATCGGCCTGACGGTGTTGTGGCAGAGCGGCATCGACATCCGCCGCGCCCGGGCGGAGGCAGAGGCGGCGAATGGCAAGGCGTAATCCCGAAGACACGAGATTTTGGCGCATCGCCGGTGCTGGTGCGGTGTTTCAGGGCGGGTCGGCGGCGGTGGACAGCGCGACGGTGGTGGCCAGTCTGGTGCATATGCTGACCGGTAGCGCGCTGGCCGTGGGCTATGCCAGCACGGTCCTGCGTCTTGGCTGGCTGCTGCCCCAGTTCGCGGTGGGCTACCTCGCCGAGCGCACCGATCGGCGCATGCCGTTCTACGCCCTTGGTGCCTATGGGCGGGCGATCACGGTCGCGATGATCGGTATGCTTCTGTGGTGGGGGGCCGACTGGCCGCAGGTCGATTGGCCTCCGGTTCCGCTGGCGCTCGGGATGCTGGGGCTGTGGACAATCTACGCCTTTGTCAGCGGCGTGGTCGCGGTGCCCTACAACGACATCGTCGGCCGGGCGATCCCGTCCGAGCGCCGCAGCCGTATGTTGGCCTGGCGCTTTTTCGGCGGCGGTGTTCTGGCGGTTCTGGTGGCGGGCGTTCTGCGACTTGCGCTCGACGTGATGCTGCCGCTCAGGGCCTATGCGCTGATCTTCTGGCTCGGCGCGGTGCTGATGATCGTCTCTGCGACGCTTTTTGTCGCCGCGGGTGAGCCCGCTACCGCTGCAAGGGCGCCACGGGACCGCCCGGCCAATCTGTCTGGATTTCTGCGCGAAGGGGTCTCGACACTACAACAGGATCGCCGGTTCCGGCTGTTCCTGATCTTCCAATGGCTTGGCGCAGCGACGCTGATGGCGTTGCCGTTCTATGTCGTTGCCGCCAGCCGCAGCGGCCTCGGGGCGGCGGATGTCGGAACGCTGTTGGCGGCGCAGACCGTCGGCGCGCTGGCCTCGAATCCGGTCTGGGGCCGTATCGGCGACCGGATGGGCAAATTGCGCCTGCTGGGGATAGTGGCACTGGTGCGTCTCGGACCTCCGGTGCTGGTGTTGCTGCTTGTGGTCTCGAGTTCGGGGCTGACCGGTTTCGCGGCGCTGTTCTTCCTGATCGGCGTGATGATGAACGGGGTGACCATCGGCTATCTCGGCTACCTGCTGGAGATCTCGCCCGACGACCGCCGTCCGGCCTATTCCGCGTGGTTTAACAGCTTTGCGGCCCCGGCGGCGCTGGCGCCACTTGTGGGCGGCGTGGTGGTCAGCATAATCGCCATCGAAGCCGTGTTCATCGCTGCGATCCTGGCCGCGCTGGGTCAGGTCGTGATCGCGGCGCGGCTGTCCCAAGTTTGATATAGCACTTTGTTTCACCACGGTCGCACAATTCGCTGTTCCTCTGTGGGGAACTTAAGATGGGTCAAGGCGAACTTTCTGTTTCTGGCCTAATATTTTGGCATCGTGAATGGAGGCAATAATGGCCAATGCAGAATCAACAGCGCGCGTGAAAACCAAGATTTCTGGTAGGGCCATGGCTGTGTTCGGTGTGACCTTTTCCTTTTTGGCCATGCTGGTCAGCGGAGGCATTTTGTTTTTCGCTCCAATAGGTAAAATCTCCAATGCCACCGACTGGCAGGTGTTGGGCCTTGACCGGCAAGGGTGGGATGACGTCCACATCGCCTTGGCGTTGCTGTTTGTCGGATTCTCCCTGTGGCACGCGGCGCTGCATTTTCGAACCTTCAAAACGCTGATCCTCGACAACAGGATGTGTCCACAGGGGCATCGGATCGAAGCGATGATCGGAGCCGCTTTCGTGATCGCTTTGGTCACATTGACGGTGTTTGGGCTTCCGCCCGCGAATTGGCTGCTCGATCTCAATGAGTTCTTCAAGCACGAGTTCTGGGCAGGCTGACCCAGAATGAACGCCCCCACAGCGAGGCTTCGCCGTGGGGGTCAAATCATCACAAGAAGTTTCGATTAGTCGTCGCCTTTCTCGCTGTAGTCGTCATTCGTATCGGACATGTGGGGAACCGGTTCGCCAGTCGCTGCGTCCAGGTAGGCTTCGACTTCGTATCCATATACGTCGCGCATTTCGACTTCGTAGTAGCGGTCGTCATCGCGCTCAATTTCCAGAATTTGGTAGCCCTGCGCTTCAAGCTTGGCGGCAACCTCGCCAACGGGCATCCAAGTGACGGTCTCAGGTGACGCCGACGTGACCGTATCGGTGGCGGCGTTGACAGCAAAGGCCGCAGCGGCGGCGGTAAGCAGGGTGGCGGCAAAGAGGATTACTTTCATGTAGGTCTCCAAGATGAATTGGGCGGGATTGCCCTGTCGGTATTCCTTTTTCTCAAATGTCGCCTGATGCCGGTCTGACAGCCCGTGTCAGTGAACTGTCAGTGGAAAGACGGTAGTTTGCCTACATGAAACACGCTTTGATCGTTCTGATATGCACACTTGCCAGCACTGTCCTCGCATCCGAGGACCACGATGCGGCACGTGATGCAGTGCGCCAACATAAGGTCATTCCGCTCTCGAAGATTGTTCCGGACGTTTTAGAGAGATTCGATGCGTCGCTGCTCGAAGCAGAGTTCGAACGCGAGCATGGCGCGTATGTCTATGAACTGGAGTTGATCACGGGCTCGGGCCGAATGATCGAAGTCATGGTGGATGCCACCACGGGTGCGATACTCGAAGTTGAGCAGGAAGGCTGGCAGGAAAGGGACGAATAATGCGGCTTCTCGCGGTCGAAGACGACCCGATCATTCGCAAGGACGTGCAATCTGCTTTGGAAGCCTCTGGATTCCGCGTGGAAATCGCCGAGGACGGCGAGGACGCATGGTTTCTGGGGGATACCGAAGATTATGACCTCGTCGTTCTTGATCTCGGATTGCCGCACATGGACGGATTGAGCGTGTTGAAACGCTGGCGCGCCAACGGCCGGCAGATGCCCGTTCTGGTCCTGACAGCGCGCGGGGCTTGGCACGAACGGGTCGAAGGGATCGAAGCTGGGGCCGACGACTATCTGCCCAAACCGTTCCGGATGGAAGAACTTGTGGCCAGGGCTCGGGCGCTGGTGCGCCGGTCTGCCGGGCATAGTGCTCCTGTGCAGACGTTGGGCGATTTGACCATCGACACGAACAGGATGTCCGTAGCTGTTCGAGGAGTGCCGATAACGGTGACCTCCCTGGAATACCGGCTTTTGTCCTACCTCATGCTGCACCGAGACCGCGTGGTGCCGCCAACCGAGCTCTTGGAGCATCTATATGGTGATGACGACGCCCGTGAGGCCAATGCGGTGGAGGCCATTCTCACCCGACTTCGCAAGAAGCTTGGGGCCGGCATTATCGGCACCAGACGCGGGTTTGGATACTTTCTGGAGGCAGTGGAGGGCGATGGGTGAAAACGGGCTCTCTCCGCTTTCGGTTGTTCGTAGCCACTGCGCTGTCGGTTTCCATCGCGCTGATGCTGGCGTTCTGGGGGCTGGGGCTGCTCTTTGCCTCGCATGTGGAACGGCGTGCAATTGATGACCTCTCCGTCCAGCTCGACCAGATACTCGCAGGAGTGGAGCGGGATGAAAAAGGGAAAATTCGGATTGGATCGGCTCCGGCAGATGCCCGTTTCTCAAAGCCTTTTGGGGGCCTCTACTGGCAGATCGAAGTTGAGGGGCTTCAGTTACGCTCAAGATCGCTATGGGATTTCGCTCTCGATCTTCCTCCGGATCATCTGAAGAGCGGGACCGTCCATGTGCACTATCTCTCCGGGCCCGGGGAAAACCAGCTGCTTGTCATGGAGCGGAGCATTGTGCTTTCCACACGCCTTGGAGGCGTTCCGATGCGCGCTGCCGTGGCCATGGATGCCTCTCAGCTTGAGAAAAGCACCGAAGAATTCCGGGAAGATCTTGTGCCTTTTACGCTTCTTCTGGCGCTTTTTATTGTCTTCGCTGGGGCGGTTCAAGTCATTGTCGGTCTTCGACCGCTAAATTCCGTCGAGCGGCGGATATCAAGGATCCGAACGGGAGACGTGAACCGGGTGGGCGAGGATTTCCCTACGGAAATTCGTCCCCTTGCAGCCGAAGTGGATGCCCTGCTCCTACAAAGGGAAAAGGACATCGAGCAGGCAAGGCACAGAGCGGGCGATCTCGCTCATGGCCTGAAAACCCCACTTCAAGCATTACTTGGAGATGCGCGCCGTGTTCGCGAGGCCGGATTGACTGATACCGCAGCGTCAATCGAAAGCACCGTCAAAAGCATGCATCGCCATGTCGAGCGTGAATTGAACAGGGTTCGTATTGCGACGCGAGCCGCCACGTCGAAGGCCGATCTCACCGAGGCTGCAAGTCGCGTTATTGCAGTAGTTCAGAAAGCCAGTTTGAACGACGCATTGAAATGGGATTTGGACGCGCCAGCGAATCTCGTGGTTGCGGCAGATATGGAAGATTTATCCGCAATTCTGGGTGCGATTACGGAAAACGCATCTCGCCATGCGAGGCGGCAAGTCAGGATATCAGCACGCAAACAGGCGACGCATGCAGTTCTGAGCGTTCTTGACGACGGTCCGGGCATTCCACCAGACAAGATCGATACTCTCATGCGCCGGGGCGTGCGCGAGGACGAAACAGGAACCGGGCTTGGCCTGGCGATCGCGCGGGAATTGACCGAGGCACTGGGCGGATCGCTGGAATTGATCTCCCGCGATCCGGGACTGATGGTTCGGATCACTTTGCCTCTGGCTGCTACCTGACAATCACCTGACAGTCCCCATCAGGCTGACATCAGTGCGCTTCTGACAAACTTCTGGTGAGATTGATGAGAGGCAGAAGCGATGAGAGAAGTTCCCGCGCCATTTGATGGGCTGGCCTATGACGGACATCTCGTCTGGGATCGATTCACTCGTGTATTTCATTGGGGGCTGGTAGCGTGCGTTTCCACCGCGTTGGTGTCTGGGTTCCTGCTGGACGCATCTTGGATTCGCCTACACCTGGTTTCCGGTTCCCTTGCCATTGCATTGGTTACTGCCAGAACTGTCTGGGGATTTACCGGCCCTACCTACGCGCGGTTTTCGCAGTTCTTACCAAGCTACCGGCAGGTTATCAGCCATCTGAGGGCCGGAGCGGCTCATGCGCGCCACATCGGGCACAATCCACTTGCTGCCTTGATGGTCTTTGTATTGCTTACCCTGATCGTCGGGCTTGGTTTGACAGGTGTCGCCAGCTTGGGCAGCGGTCTAAAATCAGGGCCGATGGCTGCCTCTTTGCCAGCATCACAGGGCCACATCTGGAGCAAAATTCACGAGTTGGCCGCTTTCGCGCTGTTGAGCTTCATTGCCCTGCATATCGGCGGTGTCGTTCTGGAAAGCCGCCGCAGCCGAGAGAACCTGGCCAGGTCGATGATAACCGGGCGCAAGGAGATGCGCGCCGGGGATTTGACTGCGCCGCCACGGCCTGCGCAGCGGGCGCTTGCCGCCCTTTTCATCTCGGGTCTTGTCATCATCGCCACCGGCGCGATCAACAGGATGTCACAAAGCCCACTGCCGCTCCCGCCGGTTGGGAGTATGGCACTGGTCTACAGCGATGAATGCGCCGCCTGCCACATGGCTTATCACCCGTCCCTGCGTCCTGCCGCATCCTGGCAATTGATGATGGACAAGCTGGACAGTCATTTCGGTGAGGACGCCACTCTGCCAAAGGAGACCGGTGACGAGATTACCGTTTGGCTGGTCAAGCACTCCGCGGAAACTGTGGACAGCAAGCCCGCGACCCTCTGGACGGGTTTGCAAGAAACCCTGCCGGTTGCCCTACCGAACACAGACATCTGGCAACGTCTTCACGGGTCGCTCGCCGATGGCACATTCACCCGCCGCACCATCCATAGCCGCTCGAACTGTTTCGCTTGTCACAGGGATGCCGAGAGCGGCTGGTTCAGCCCTTTTCAGATTTCCGTTCCGAAGGAGCCTAAGCAATGAAACCAGTTCTTGTTCTTTCCGCCATCCTGTTGTCCCAGCCTGTCTTGGCGCAAGACACTTCCCCGCAGGCCTTGGTCGATCAATACAGTGCCGAGGCGGGTGCTGCCCCATCACCGAAAAACGGACGGGCGCTGTTCACGGCCAACCATGCAAGCGGAAAACCCCATACGCCCTCCTGCGTCACCTGTCATTCGGCAGACCCTACAAAAGGCGGTCAGGCCCGCACCGGAAAGCCGATCGACCCCCTGGTTCCGCGCGTGAATTCAGAACGGTTCACCGACATGAAATTTGTCGAAAAATGGTTTGGGCGAAACTGCAACTCTGTTCTCGGCCGCGACTGCAGCGCGCAGGAAAAAGCCGACATCATTTCTTGGTTCATGAGCCTCTGAGGAAAGGACACCACCATGAAACGAATTCTTGCTGTAGCTGCAATAGCTCTGATTTCGGCGCCGGTTCTTGCCAGCGAAGGTGAGTTTATGCGGCCCGTAACTCACGCCGCAACCAAGGCCGAATGCAGCGAATGCCACATGGCCTATCCGGCAGGATTCCTGCCCAGCCGGTCGTGGACAAAGATCATGACCACGCTTGATGACCATTTTGGCGAAAACGCCATGCTGGACGACGCAACTCGCACAGAGATCGAGGCTTACCTGACCCAGAATGCCGCCGACGTCGGAGGGCGTTCGTCCAGCCTCCTCTACCGGATTGCGCCAGAGGATACGCCTCTGCGGATTTCCGAAATGCCCTGGTTCCGCTCGGAACATGACGGCGAGGTCTCGTCCCGAAAACTCCAGAAAGCAGGTTCCATGTCGAACTGCGCCGCATGTCATCGCGGCGCTGATCGAGGGATATTCGAGGACTGACAAACGAGCTTGGCGGGCATTTGCCTTTGGACAGAGTTAACCGCGCCGTCACCCAATTTTGACCCGCGTGTCGGTGACGAACTCGTAGGGGGGCAGATCGAGGTTGCGGGGCGCCGGGCCTTTCCGAATTCTGCCCGACGTGTCGTAATGTGAACCGTGACACGGACAGAACCAACCGTCCCAGTCTCCGGTGGGTTCGCTGCCGCCCTGCCCGAGTGGTATGCATCCCAGATGGGTGCAAACGCCAATAACTACCAGCCATTCCGGTCGCTGTACGCGCTCGGCGTCAGGTTGCGGGTCGATCATTGGTGCATCGTCTTCTGCTATCGCCAGCGCGATCCGCTCTTTAGTCCGGTGGTCGATAAAGATCGGCTTGCCTTTCCATTTAACAGTGATCCTCGTTCCTGGTCCGACACCTTCAAGATCTATGTCGACAACGGCTTGGGCGGAGATGTCTGCACTGGGGTTCATGCTGTTAACAAGTGGCCAGACCGCCGCGCCCGTGGCCACGATGGCGGCACCGCCGGTGACGAAGTATAAGAAATCGCGCCGAGTTTCAGGCTCTGAAGGTGCCTGTCTTTCAGAAAATTCAGACATATTGTTCCTCCTGTGCGTCAGGACGGGTTCATCGAATTATAGGACTCGGACGAGGTGGATCAGTCGCCTTGGTCCTCTTCTTCACCGCGATGCCCCATTCCCTATTCATCAGAGTGATCTTCGTCGGTGTCACCGTGCAATGCCTTTACAGTTAGTGCACCGGCCGTCAGGTGCAGTTCAGTTGCTGCTCTCCGAATTGGATTTGCTAACATGGCAATTTCCCTTCCTTATTGGGTTACAAATTTGTTCTGATCAGTTGGCCGTTGCTGCTCCTTGTTGCGCAGTGTTCTTGCCGCAAAGCCGCCAGCCATACAGGGCGCCGTTCTCAGTGTTTGCCGTGGCCGCGATGCATTAAGAAATGCATGCCCACGCAGACCAGCAAGAACAGCAACGGAGAACTGAGCAAAGGATAGAGTGTCTCGCGGTATTCCCAGCCCAGAACAGCGGCGCCCAACGCGATCGCAATGACAACCGGGAGCCAATTACGCTTGGCACCGTTGGCCGTCTGATCTTCGGTTTTGGGCGCTTCGGCCGTTACGTCAGAGCTGACCCTTTCGGTCGTCTCCTGTGTGGCGCGGGTTTCGTCGAAATTTGATTGGGTCATAGCTGATTTGTCTCCTTTTCGATGATCCATTGTTTGAGAAAGATGCGCTCGTAGGCGAAGACCAAGCCGATGCCAGCAACGGCATATACCACGATCATCGGGTCGGAGCGCAGCTTGAGTATTGTGAACGCGGTCAGGACTACGCAGTCCAGCGCCAGGGCAGTTAACAAGACCCAACCCCGAGCGTTGATCTGACTGCGCAGCCGGTGCCAAACGCCCCAATGCACGGCCATATCCATCACCAGATAAAAGAAAGCACCAAGCGAGGCGATGCGCGACAGGTCGAACAACACCGCGAGCAGACCCGCAATCACGACCGTGTAGATCAGCGTGTGAGACTGGATGCTGCCCGTCATGCCGAAATGGCTGTGCGGGATCATTTTCATGTCGGTCAGCATTGCCAGCATCCGTGATACGGCGAACACACTGGCAATCAGTCCTGAGGCGGTGGCAACCATCGCCAGCGCAACGGTCAGGTAGAAACCACCCTGCCCCAAGACTGGTCGGGCGGCTTCTGCCAAGGCATAGTCCTGTGCGGCACGGATCTGGTCGGGTGGCAGGCTGGCACCCACGGCGAAGGCGACCAACAGATAGATCACTGCGCAGATCGCGATCGAGATCATGATGGTGCGCCCGACATTGCGGTGTGGGTCGACGATCTCGGCACCGCTATTAGTGATTGTGGTAAATCCCTTGAACGCAAGGATCGAAAGAGCCACGGACGCGATGAAACCCAGCGGCCCGGCGGGGGCGGTGCCTTGCGCCTGCCAGTCGCCGCCCGCAGCCCACAGCGCGGCAACGCCAAACACTGCGATCCCACCGATCTTGAGCACAGACATGACAATGGACCACAACCCCACCGAGCGGTTCCCCGACCGGTTGACCGCGTAGGCGAAGACGATCAGCGAAACCGCGACCATCGGCACCAACGGCCCATCTTCGATGTTGAATGGGCGGAGCGCGTAGGTTGCGAATGTGCGTGCCACGAGGCTTTCGTTGATCACCATCGACAGCGCCATCAACAATGAAGCCGCGGCCGCTACAGCACCCGGTCCATATGCTTTTGTCAGGATCATCGCGATCCCGCCCGAAGACGGCCAGGCGTTGGACATGGCAATATAGGTGTAGGCGCTGAAAACCGTCACGACGGCTCCGACTACGAAAGACAGCGGAAACCATGGCCCAGCGAGCCCAGCGATCTGGCCTGTCAGAGCAAATATCCCCGCACCGATCATGACACCGGTGCCCATAGCGACCGCACCCGTCAGCGATATCGAACCTGATTTCAAGTTGCCTACGCCCTCGTGCGTCATATGCTTGTGCGCGCTCAAACCTTCGCCCCCCTCAGGCGTAGCGCATTCAACACCACTGAAATCGACGAAGCGCTCATGGCGAAGGCGGCGAACATAGGGCTGATCAGGATGCCGAAAAGCGGGAACAGAAGACCCGCCGCCACCGGAACGCCCGAGGCGTTGTAGATCAGGGCAAAGAATAGGTTTTGCCGGATATTGCGCATGGTAGCGCGGGCCAGCCTACGGGCGCGCACGATGCCATCAAGGCTTCCGTTGACCAGCGTGAAGCCTGCACTTTCGATCGCCACGTCGGCACCGGTCCCCATGGCGATGCCCACATCGGACTGCGCTAACGCGGGTGCGTCGTTCACTCCGTCACCCGCCATGGCGACCTTTGCGCCTTTCTCCTGCAGTTCGCGAATTATGCGGGCCTTGTCCTCGGGCAGTACGTCGGCTCGAATCTCATCGATACCCAGACGTTCGGCCACCGCCTTTGCAGTGCGTTCGTTGTCGCCAGTCGCCATGATGATCCGGAAACCCAGTTCGTGCAGCGCCTTGAGTGCGGCTGGTGTTGTTTCCTTGACCGGGTCGGCGACGCAGACCAACCCCGCCACTGAACCATCAAGCATCACGAACATCACCGTTTCGCCGTCATCCCGACGCGCATTGGCCTTGGCCGTCAGTTCGGCCGCCTCGAGTCCGAGATCGGTGACCAGTTTCAGATTGCCGAGCGCGACGGGGCGGCCATCCACCGTGCCTTTCACGCCTTTACCAGTCACCGCCTCGAAGTCACTGGCGTCGGACAGGGCTACGCCACGTTCCTCGGCTCCTGTGACGATTGCCTCAGCTAACGGGTGCTCCGAGCCCTTCTCCAGCGTTGCGGCCAGCCGCAGCACCTCGACCTCGTCATGGCCAGGTTCGGGTAATACAGCCACAAGCTTTGGCTTGCCCATGGTCAGCGTGCCAGTTTTGTCGACGATCAAAGTATCGATCTTCTCGAACCGCTCCAGCGCTTCGGCATTTTTGATCAGCACTCCGGCCTGCGCCCCGCGCCCCGTGGCCGTCATGATCGACATCGGAGTGGCCAGGCCAAGCGCGCACGGGCAAGCTATGATCAGTACCGACACCGCTGCGATCAAGGCGTAGGAGAGCGCCGGAGCCGGTCCCCAAATTGCCCATGCAATAAAGGCCAGCGCAGCTATACTTATGACCGCCGGTACAAACCAGCCCGCCACTTTGTCAGCGTATTTCTGAATTGGTGCGCGCGAGCGTTGCGCGTTGGCCACCATTTCGACAATCTGGGACAGCATTGTGTCAGAGCCCACTCGGGTTGCTTCGATCACAAGGCTACCGGTGCCGTTGATTGTGGCCCCTGTGACCGGCTCGCCTTGTACCTTTTCGACCGGAACCGGTTCGCCAGAGATCATGCTTTCGTCAACAGATGAGCGCCCTTCGAGTACAATGCCGTCTACTGGCACCTTGTCGCCGGGGCGTACGCGAAGGCGGTCACCTACCTGTACTTCTTCAAGCGGAATTTCCTCTTCACTGCTGTCAGGGCGGATAATGCGGGCGGTCTTTGCGGCCATGTCCAGCAAAGCGCGGATTGCCTTTCCTGTGCCTTCGCGTGCCCGCAGTTCCATCACCTGCCCGAGCAGAACAAGTGTAACGATAACTGCGGCCGCTTCGAAATAGACCCCAACATGGCCTTCTGAATCTCGAAAACCGTCCGGAAATATGTGGGGCATCAATACGGCGACAACGCTGAACAGCCACGCGGCCGAAACCCCCATGGCAATCAACGAGAACATGTTCAGGTTCATGGTGCGAAACGAATTCCACCCTCGTTCCAGAAATGGCCAACCGCACCAAAGAACAACCGGAGTGCCAAGTATCAGTTCAATCCATAGGGTTGTTCGCTCACCAAAAATCTCTCGCACACCAGACAGCCCAACGTAGGGGCCCATCGTGAAAACCAAAAGTGGAAGCGTCAGAATCGCACCTACCCATAGGCGCCGAGTGAAATCCACCAGTTCCGGGTTCGGCCCCTCGTCCACCATCGCCGCGCTTTCCAGCTCCAACCCCATGCCGCAGAGTGGACAGGACCCGGGATGGGTTTGCCGCACCTGCGGATGCATCGGGCAGGTATATACGGGTCCGTCATAGCCTGTCGGAACGATGTCATATTCACCGTTCTCGTCCGTCGCGCCATGATGCGCGGAATGGTGGTGATGCGCATGCGCATCCACCTCGCCCTCGGGCACAAGGTGCATCCCGCATTTGGGACAGTCGCCGGGCCCAGATTGACGCACGTCAGAATGCATGGGGCAGACGTAAGCGACCTCGGTCGGGCCGTTCGCGTGGATTCTGATGTCGTGGTCTTCTGTCATGTTCTGCTCCCTGGTTTAAGCTTTGGTCGTAGAGCCGTTTAATTACGCAATGCCGGGCACAGTCCTTCAGGGCAGAACAACCATCTGGTGGCCCTCACCCAGTATCGGCATTTCGGTAATAGCCGTCAGGCTGACTTGATCGACGATCCAGACCTTCGGTTCGGTTCGGCTTGATACCATCACTTTGCCTGAGTTCGGTATGGTCGTCAGGTGATAAGGTGCCGGTGACAGGTTGGTCGAGCGCTGTTTGCCCGTAGCAAGATCAATCGACAACAACCGGTCGGTGCCTTTGGCGGCCACGAACAGTACGCCCTCGCGGTCGGACAGGCCGATCCCGTGCAACTCGCCTCCAATGTCATAGGTTTCGGTGACAGAACCGCTGGCAAGATCTACGCGGAAGGCCTTGCCACCATCACTGTCGGCTACGAAGGCGGCGCTGCCGGTGGCGTTAAGTACAAGATGCTCAGGGCCTTCGCCGACGGGCATGTTGCGTACGACGAAGCCTTTGACGACATCCACTTCGCTAAGTGTACCATTGCCGGTATTGGTGACATAGACCCTGTCGCCGTCAGGCGCGAATACCGCATAGTTGGGCATTGGCCCGGTTGCTACGAAACCAAGGAAGCTGAGCTTATCGAGATCGACGATCGAAATACCGTCACCGCCCGGATGGGTCGCCACCGCGAACCGCCCGTCGGGCGACACCGCAGTGTGATGCACCGCACCTGGAACCTCGATCTGGCGGACGACCTCGCGTGTTTCCGCATCAAGGATCGTCAGCAGGCTCCGCCCCTTGTCTTTGGGCAACGCAGTGACATCGCGCTTGGCGTGGTGCGCAGCGTGTTCATCCTTGGACATACCTTCGGGTTTTGGTGGCGTTGTGGCCTCGGTTTCTGCGTAGCTGCCCGCGACCAGGTACTTAAAGCCGGGCGCGCCGGCCAGCCCATGGACCGCCACGAGCCTCGGCAGCCGCTCGACGGTCTTGCCGGTTTCGGAGTCGATCACCAGAACCGAGTCCGCGCTGCCTTCGGGAATGAACACGGTTGCCGCCAGCGTGAGCGAAGGCGCAGTCAAAGCTGCGACGGACAGGCCTGCGGCCAGATTGAACAGGGTCATTTAGGTTTCCTTTCGTCAACTGAAACGCGCGCATTGGCGGGCACGTGCAGAAAAATCCGGTAGATGACGGCCATCAGGAAGGGCGTCAAAAGCAGGGTCAGAGCGATGGCCTTCATGGCTTTGTCCTTTCAATCAGTTGAGTTTTGTGCGAGCCGCAAAGACATTGAACAGTCCGCCGAACAGCAACGCGGCGTACCAGCCGTAGAGAAACGCCCATAACAGTCCCAACAGGAATGAGGGCAGGCTGAGCCAAGTCATTCCGGGCATCAGGCCGATCCAAGCCCGGTACATGGCAAAACTTGGAAAGATCAGGTCAAAGGCCACGCACAGCAGGTAGGTTGCGGCCAGAAACAGGCTGAGCGCCCAGCCAAGGGTTGTCACCGGAACACCGGGATGATGTTCTTGTGTCCCCATCACACAGGGGCCACAGGTCAGGCGCAACAGTGCGAATAGCACCACGCCCGTGACGAAAAAGTACAGAATGGTAAGCATGGTAAGTGTCCTGAACTGAGTTGGGCCGCAATCAACGGCTTGGGCAAGACCCCGGAGCGATTCCGGAGCCATTGCCGGTCACGTTCAGGACAGGTTTGGCGGATGTGGTAGTGGTGCGACCGGCAGGCTTGCGCGTGGCCGGAACCGTTCTGGCGCCACGGGCGTAGCAATACGCATCGAGAGCAATTCAGGTGCCGCCATAACTGCCATCGCATAGCAGCCCGGGTGCACTGAGCAGTCTAATTCTTCTGATGGATGAGACGCGGGATACCCACCGCTGTCATCGATCACAAGCTCGGCCTGGGTGGCGGCCTTCGCGATGTCATGCCCGGCATGGGACGGCACAACAGAGATCAGCATCGAAACCACCAACGCACAGATCAACAGGACCTGCAGCCGGCCCATGGCTCGGGCCGTCCGTGTCGCAGTTGATATCCATTGTGCGCGGATCACTTAGGGTTTCCTCCATTCTCCAACAGTTTAGGGCCGCTTGGACCGGTCGCATTGATCTGGCTCAATTCGTGGTCTGAAGAGCCAACAGGCATCTTGCGTTTCCAAGCCAACCAGATAAGTGGCGCCCCCGTCAACAGCCCAAGCCCGATAACCGCAAGGCTGGTGCCGCCTGTCGCGGTTTCGGTAATCTGGCTGCCCAGATGGGCCAGAACGAAACTGGCCGGCAGGAGTCCAGCCAAGGTGGCCAGTGCGAACCGCCAAAATTGAAGTCGGGTCAGACCGGCGGCATAGCTGACCATGTCGAAAGAAACGAAAGGCATCAGGCGGCTGGTGAACACGGTCAACATCAGGGCATTCTGCGATCCAAGCAACCCCAAGTCCAGCTTGTCGCCGAACCACTGGCGCAGCGCGTCGCGCCCCAACCAACGGGCTATCAGGAACGCCAGCAGCGCCCCCAACTCCGCTCCGATAGCAACCAATGCGGTTCCCAGCCCATGCCCATATGCCACCCCGGCAGCGACAGCGATCGGAGCGCTGGGGATTGGGCTGGCAACCACTGCGGCTGTCATGAAGCCGATGATGACAACGGGTCCGAACGGGCCGGCCCAATCCACCCACGCAGTAATGACTTCGCGCGATAGTCCTGCGTCCAACGCGCCAGACAGCCACAACCAGATGGTGGCGATCAGCAACGCGATCAAAACCGCGATGAAAACCAAACGGCTATTGCTGTGCAGGCCCTCCAGCTTTCGTTCCTCCTATGACATAGCCCTCCACCCCTAAACGGGAGTGACGGATTCCGAGGTCACTTAGCGATGTATTTGATCAGCGCTACGATCGCCAGAACGATCAACACTGCGATCAGCAACATCCAGATCATTCCAAACCCCATTCCAGCGCCATAGCCCATCATCGCTTTGTTCCTCAGTGGTTTGTGCCGAGTGCGATGACCCGGCTACACGGTTGCGTTTCAGTTGTTGGTTTCAGAAGCCTTTGTCACAGGTTTCGAGGCCTTCATGCCGTGTTTCGGCGACATCGTCTTTGCGCCTTTCTCGATTTCCCCTGTGGTCACAACGCCATCGCCATTGGCATCAAGATGCTGAAATCGGTCCACCATGGTTTCGCGGATCATCCCGGAATGCAGCGCTTCGAACTCATCAATCGACAGGTTGCCATCTCCATTGACGTCATGCGCCTGCATCCGGGCCTTCAGACCTTCGGCGATCTCAGATTCGCTCGGGCGACCGTCCTCGTCCATGTCCAGAACCGCCAGCCAGTTGCCGCCCATCATCTGGCCATGCATTTTCACCATCATTTGCATCATGCCTGCGTGATCGCCCATCATGCCGCCGGGCGCACCCTGCATCATGCCGCCCTCATGGCCCTGCATCTGCGCGCTGCTGCCATGCTGACCGGCGGCAAGCGCGGGCAGCGCCATCAAAGTCGCGGCAATGGCTCCAGCGGCCAGCGTGAAGGTACGTTTCATGACTTTCACCTCTCGGGTTTTTGTTTCTACACAAAGCATATGGCCGCCCTCGGTCGCGCCACCACCCCCCTGCTCAACCCGGTTTGTATCGTTGTGTCGCAGCCCGCCCAACTGATACAAAGGGATACAAAAAAGCCGGGATTTGTACCGCGCCGGGGCTTATGATTGCGCCATGACTGAAGCACCACATATCTTGATTGTCGACGACCACCGCGAAATCCGTGATGCTGTCAGCCGCTATCTGGAAAAGAATGGGTTGCGCGCCAGTACCGCGCGCGACGCAACCGAGATGGACGCACGACTGGCGGCCGGTCGGATTGATCTTATCGTACTCGACATCATGATGCCGGGCGAAAACGGATTGTCGGTCTGTCGCCGCCTGTCCGCGGCCGGTGGCCCGCCGATCCTGATGCTGACAGCCCTCAGCGATGACACCGACCGTATCGTGGGTTTAGAGATCGGCGCCGATGACTACCTGCCCAAACCATTCAACCCACGTGAATTGCTGGCCCGGATCAAGGCGATCCTGCGGCGTTCCGAAACCACCGTCCCCCCGGCTGGCGATCTGAGCGGCAAACGGATCGCCTTTGGAAGCTGGGTTCTGGATGCCGACAGTCGCACCTTGATATCCGCCGAAGGGGCCGAAGAAAGTCTGACCACCGCCGATGTCCGGCTGCTGGCCGTATTCCTGCAGCGGCCCCGCAAACTCCTGTCGCGAGACGAACTGCTGGATTTGACCGCCGGCCGCAGCCCGCACTTGTTCGACCGTACGATCGACAACCAGGTCAGCCGCTTGCGTCGCAAGATCGAAGCTGACCCAACGCGGCCGAAGCTCATCACCACGATAAGAGGTGGCGGTTATTGCCTGTCGACCGACGTGAGCGAGCTTACGGGATGAAAGCCTTTGCCCAAAGTCTGCGCGGTCAGCTTATCCTTTTGATCATCGCCGCGCTGGCTGCCGCGCAACTGGTCAGCCTGTGGCTGTTCGTCGACGAACGCTCAATGGCAGTGCACATGGCCCTTGGCCTGGAAACCGCCGGACGCGCCGCAAACATCGCGCGGCTGATTGAAGAAGCTCCACCCGAGATGCACGACGCGATCCTGCGGGCGGCAAGTTCTCCACTGGTGCGTTTCAGCCTTACAGATACGCCCGCAGTCGATCACACCGGACATAGCGCTGGTGGGACGGTCGAAAACACAATCCGCAGAATTCTGCCAGGCTATGAAAACCGTCCCATCCGGGTAGAGTTGCATGAGTTCTCTCCCGATATGCTGCCGGTTGAAGGTGTTCCGTCTACAATGGCTGAAATGCACATGGCAATGATGCGTGATCACGTTTCCGCAATTGAAATGCAGCTGTCGATCGCTCTGACGACCGATCAATGGCTCAACGTGGATACCCGGTTCCATAACCCTCCTCTGCAATGGCCTTTGCAGTCCTTCGTCAGCTTCGGTTTCACTGCAACTTTAATTCTTGGAGCAGCCATTTGGTTTCTACTGACACGGCTGACCGGCCCGTTGCGCCGCCT
Source organism: Ruegeria sp. H8 (assembly GCF_056532905.1). Classification (NCBI taxonomy): domain Bacteria; kingdom Pseudomonadati; phylum Pseudomonadota; class Alphaproteobacteria; order Rhodobacterales; family Roseobacteraceae; genus Ruegeria; species Ruegeria sp. H8. The sequence continues at coordinate 123,762 of NZ_JBQFNY010000010.1, forward strand.
GTCACTGGCTGCAGACCAGTTTGGTCGCGGTGAAGACGTCCAGGAACTGACGGTTTCTGGTCCGACCGAGGTGCGAGATTTGACGCAGGCGTTCAACCATATGCGTGATAGGCTGACTCGCTATGTTGCCGATCGGACCAGACTATTGGGGGCGCTGGGTCACGATTTGCGGTCGCCACTGACGGGATTGCGGGTTCGCGCCGAACTGGTGGAGGAAGAGGAGACCCGTGACCATCTGATCGAGACCATCGAGGAAATGCAGGAGATGGTGGACTCCACCCTGTCATTTGCCAAGGGCGTGGCCACGCGCGAACCTTCCAGTACCGTCCCAATTGGTGAATTCGTAACCAAAACGACCGAAGACATTGTGCAAGCCGGTGACACGGTTGAAGTATCGGTCGCAGACAATCCGGCCGTCACGCTTCGGCCGATGCTGATGAAGCGAGCTCTGCGCAATATCATTGAAAACGCCTGCCGGTATGGTGCCCGGGCCAACGTCTCAGTCATGCAAGAGGGGAATGAGGCAAAAATATTGATCCAGGATCAGGGGCCCGGCATCCCCGAGCATATGCTCGATGCGGTATTCGACCCATTCGTGCGGCTTGAAACATCCCGCTCGCGAGAGACTGGCGGAACCGGCTTGGGGCTGTCGATCGCACGTACGATCATCCAGTCGCACGGTGGCACGATAGAATTGCTAAACGGGGAAACTGGCGGTTTGTGCGCTAAGGTGGTTCTGCCAGTTTTTGAGGGCCAAACGTAACTTGTGAACACAATCGGCATGCCCCGAAAGCTTATTGGAAGCGTACCGCTTTGGGCCAGTTTCAGGTGTGGGCTCAAACGCAGCGGCGGAGAACACTGAACTGGAAAGACTGACTTTCCCCCCAAGAGGTTTGGTGCAGGTGATGGCGATGCGCGACGAGTTCAAAGTGTTCCTCAAAAAGCACGGCGATATCGCTCGGACTATAGCGGGCGACAGGGAGACCACTGCAAGTCTCCGGCCCATCAAGTGCAAACGTAGCAATGATCACATGGCCGCCAATTTTTACCCCTTTCTTCACGCTTTCCAGATAGGCCGCGCGTTGCGATGTATCCACGAGAAAGTGAAAAACCGCCCTATCATGCCAGACGTCATATCTGCGATCGGGGACCCAAGAAGTTATATCTGCAGAAATCCAAGTGACTGTTTCAGCGGCGCGCCCCAACCTTTCCCGGGCCGTGTCCAACGCGACCTGCGATAGATCGAGAACTGTCACGTCATGGAGCCCCTTCGCAAGCAACGCTCCAGCAAGACGAGATGTACCTCCACCAATGTCGATGACGGATGAAGGCTTAGACACTCTGATCAACTCGATGAGTTCAAGCGATATCTCTGGATCATCCTCGTGCCAACTCAATTGGGTGTCAAACTTCTCGCCATAGACATCGTCCCAGTGCTCTCTTGTGTTAGCTGTCATGTCGTATCGTTTTCCCAAGTCGTCGCCCTGGAGATATCCTCATTTTGACCGCTCCGCGCTGCGTTTTCGACTGAAGCAAAAACCAACAAGGCAACGCCCCAGACAATTCGACGCTGGTCCGTTGAATGGCCGCGTGAAGTCATCTCGGCGACAATGTAGTACACACATTCCAATTGTGAAATGTTTTAGGTGGGATTTGCTTGTCGGTCAGATTTCCACTGGGCTGCGCAAGTAGCTCCAGAATTTTGCGCAGTTTAACTGCAGTGGCGCGGGCCGGAGATACCGAAGCGTTGGCAGTTTGTGTACTGCTTGCCTGGATTGCTCTGTTCAATCAGTATAGCCGGAAGATTTTCTGAGCTTTGGAGCTTCAATCAGTCAACGAATTGCTTAAAGCGCCTTTAACCGACAATGGACTGATAACTTATGAGCAGAGCCACAGATCGTTGAAATACGATTTGGTTCTTGAGTGGCTCCTACTCCATTTCTCTTAGTTCATAGAATTTCCTACAGTCGTTGAAACGGCGAACAATCACATCATTGGTGAATAGCTGCCGCATCAACAGACTCAGTTTTTCATGATCGCGCCGATCGCATACATACCATCATCGCTTTTGACCAACATCAGTGTGACTTCGTCACCTGCGCTGATCTCACCCATCATCTGGGCATTCTCAAGAAGCTGCAAATCCATCGTCATCGCGGGCCACCCGATCTCGGGGATCGGATCATGGCTGACGTTAGCGGTTTCGTCGCCAATTGAGTTCACCAAAGCCTTTGCGTGGACCGCACCTTCCATCTGTTCGGAAGACATGGGCATGTTGGAATGGTCCATGCCGTGGTTCGTTTGCGCGATGCCGGATGTTGTAGACACGGCCAATAGGGCCAAAATTGCAGTCAAAGTTTTCATCAGATGCTCCTGTTTCAAGGTTGTGGGTATTATTCTGCCGGAAGCGCAGGGGGCACTTCCTGGATCGTGTGGGAGATCTCTCGGTTCACGCGATTGAGCGCGAGCCGTTTCCAAATCACGAATATTGCGGGAATGACAAAAAGCGTAAGAAGGGTCGCTGTCACCATGCCCCCAATCATCGGCGCAGCGATCCGCTGCATGATTTCAGAGCCTGTACCGGTGCCGTACATGATGGGTATCAGTGCTGCAAAGATCGTGGCTACAGTCATTACCTTCGGCCGAACCCGAAGAACGGCTCCTTCGAACACCGCGTCTTCGATATCGTCACGTGTCAGCTTTCGCTGTTCCGATTGCGCCAGCCCTCGACGTTTCTCCCAAGCAAGATTGAGGTACAACAACATGACAATCGCTGTTTCCACGGCAACTCCCGCCAGCGCGATGAAGCCCACGAGCACAGCAATTGAGATATCGAAGTTAAGATACCATAAGAACCAAACCCCACCTGCCAATGCGACCGGGAGCGCCGCAAGAATTATCCCGACCTCAATCACCCGATTGAACGCCAAGAAAAGCATGAGCGTGATAATTAGCAGGGTTGCAGGAGCAACGATCGTCAACCTGTCCTGCATTCTCTCTATGTACTCATACTGCCCTGACCAAGTCAGCGAGTAACCTGGAGGCAGGTCGACCTTTTCTGTAACCACCTCTTGTGCTTCGGCCACATAGCCGCCCAGGTCGCGCCCCGCGATGTCGATGAACACGAACCCAGTTCGTCGAGCGTTCTCTGATCGTATCATTCCCGGCCCGTCAACTATTCGAATATCGGCGAGAGCGGACAGTGGCACATGAGCACCCGACGGCGTGACGACAGGAAGATTTTCGAGCCGTTCCGGGCTGTCTCGCCATGCCTGAGGGTACCGAAGGTTTATAGGAAACCTCTCCAGCCCCTCCACAGATTCCGACACTTGCATACCGCCAATTGCGGTCTGCACTACGTCCTGAACTTCTCGAACACTCATCATGTATCGGGAGGCGGCATCTCGTTTGACGTCGATTTCGATGAAACGCCCGCCAACAGGTCGCTCTGCGTAGGCGGAAGCCGTTCCATCAATATCAGCGACCGCACGCTCTACTTCGATCCCTATATCTGTAATGACCTCCAAGTCGGTGCCGGATATTTTGACACCGACAGGAGTACGGATACCTGTCGCAAGCATATCGATGCGGTTCTTGATAGGTTGGATCCAAACATTTGTAACGCCCGGAACCTGAACGATACGATCGAGCTCATTCCGGATTTTCTCCATTGTCATGCCGGGGCGCCATTCTTCTTCCGGCTTGAGTTGGATTGTGGTCTCCACCATCGTTAGAGGTGCTGGATCGGTTGCAGTCTCCGCACGCCCAACTTTACCGTGAACAGTTTCGACTTCTGGCACGGTCGCGATCAGGCGGTTGGTCTGCTGCAGTACCTCACGGGCTTTTCCCGTCGAGATCCCGGGGTAGAAGCTCGGCATGTAGAGAAAATCACCTTCGTTCAACTCGGGCATGAATTCAGAGCCAATTCTCTGGTACGGGTACCACATGGACGTCACCAAAACGCCAGCCAAAAGTGTTGTTGCCCATGGCCAGGCAATTGCCGCGTCCAGAAATGGGCGGTACACGAACACGACCAAACGATTTAGCGGATTTTTTCGCTCAGGTAGAATACGCCCCCTTACAAAGTAACCCATTAAAACCGGGACCAGCGTTATCGAAAGGATGGCGGCTGCAGCCATGGCGTAGGTCTTGGTATAAGCGAGTGGCGAGAAGAGCCTACCTTCCTGATTTTCCAAAACGAA
>NZ_JBQFNY010000011.1:0-118869 GCF_056532905.1 Ruegeria sp. H8
CCCCCGTCAACCGCGTCGACAACGCATATGGCGACAGAAACCTCGTCTGCACATGCCCCCCAATGGACGCATACGCAGACGCCGCGGAATAACATCAAAAAACCCCGCCGAGTTTCCGCGGGGTTTTTCGCCAATCGGAAACTCATGTTCTGATTTGAGCCCTTTTGGGATGTCGTTTTTACCCAGTGAAGCGTCTTTTTCGCTTGCTGCGCGTGCGAAGGGCTCATAGCTCTGTGCGTGGGACACCCCTCCCCAACGAGGGGCGTGTATCTGGAAGGGTAATACAGATGAGTACTCAAAAACCGGCGACGCGGCCGGCCAATCCGCGTTTTTCCTCGGGCCCTTGCGCCAAACCCCCCACATTTGATCTGACCAAACTGGCCGATGCCGCCTTGGGACGCTCGCACCGTGCCGCCGTTGGCAAGGACAAGCTAAAAGCGGCCATCGAAGGTACGCGCGAGGTGCTTGGCATCCCGGCAGATTACAGGATCGGCATTGTTCCCGCCTCGGACACGGGCGCGGTTGAGATGGCTCTTTGGTCGCTATTGGGCGAACGCAAGGTCGAGATGCTGGCGTGGGAAAGCTTTGGGTCCGGTTGGGTGACCGATGTGGTCAAGCAGCTTAAGATCGACGCCGAGGTGAAGACCGCCGATTACGGACAGATCGTGGATCTGGCATCGGTCGATTTCGCCAATGACGTCGTATTTACCTGGAATGGCACGACTTCGGGCGTGCGCGTACCGAATGGCGACTGGATCGCCGATGATCGTCAGGGTCTGACGATCTGCGACGCAACCTCGGCCGCCTTTGCGATGGACTTGCCCTGGGACAAGCTGGATGTGACCACCTTCAGCTGGCAGAAGGTTCTGGGCGGTGAGGCCGCGCATGGGATGCTGATCCTGTCGCCGCGCGCCGTTGAACGTCTGGAGAGCTACACCCCTGCATGGCCGCTGCCCAAGATCTTCCGCCTGACCAAGGGTGGCAAGCTGATCGAAGGCATCTTCACGGGGGCGACGATCAACACGCCGTCGATGCTGGCGGTTGAGGATTATCTGTTTGCACTGGATTGGGCCCGTTCGGTGGGCGGTCTGAAGGGCCTTATTGCCCGCGCGAACGCCAATGCCGATGCCGTGCATGCCTTCTGCGACCGGAACGACTGGATCGAAAACCTGGCCGAAGACGCTGCGACGCGGTCGAACACATCCGTCTGTCTGAAATTCACCGATGCCCGAATTCAGGACGGCGCAAGCTTTGCCAAGGCCGTGGCCAAACGGCTGGAATCCGAGAATGTCGCGCTGGACGTAGGTGCCTATCGCGACGCGCCTGCGGGCTTGCGGATCTGGTGCGGCGGTACGGTCGAGACCTCGGACATCGAAGCGATGCTGCCTTGGCTGGCCTGGGCCTTCGAGGCCGAAATCGCGGCGCAGACAGAAGCCGCCTGATCGCATCCCATCTTTACCGGGCCGCATCGGCCCGGACCTCTCAATACATTCAAGGACCACAAACATGGCTCCCAAAGTACTCGTTTCCGACAAACTCAGCGAAACCGCCGTTCAGATCTTCCGTGATCGCGGCATCGACGTGGATTTCATGCCCGATCTGGGCAAGGACAAGGACAAGTTGGCCGAGGTGATCGGCCAGTATGACGGTCTTGCCATCCGCTCGGCCACCAAGGTCACGCCGACCATTCTGGAAAGAGCCGACAAGCTGAAGGTGATCGGCCGCGCCGGAATTGGCACTGACAATATCGACAAGGAAGCGGCGTCGAAAAAAGGTGTGATCGTGATGAACACGCCATTCGGCAACATGATCACCACTGCCGAACACGCCATTGCGATGATGTTTGCCGTGGCGCGACAGATTCCCGAGGCCTCGACTTCGACCCATGCGGGCAAGTGGGAAAAGTCCAAGTTCATGGGGATCGAGCTGACGAACAAGACACTCGGCGTCATTGGTGCGGGGAACATCGGTGGCATCGTGTGCGAGCGCGCGCTTGGCCTGAAGATGAAAGTCATCGCCTATGATCCCTATCTGGGCGAAGAGAAAGCCGCCAAGATGGGCGTGGAAAAGGTTGAGTTGGACGAGTTGCTGTCCCGCGCCGACTTCATCACCCTGCACGTGCCGCTGACGGATCAGACCCGCAATATTCTGAGCCGTGAGAACCTTGCCAAGACCAAGAAGGGCGTGCGCATCATCAACTGCGCTCGGGGCGGTCTGGTCGATGAGGATGCCTTGGCCGAGGCGCTGCAATCCGGTCACGTTGCGGGCGCCGCGTTTGACGTGTTCAGTGAAGAACCCGCCAAGGACAACCCCCTGTTCAACCTGCCCAACGTGGTCTGCACGCCGCATCTTGGTGCGGCAACGACCGAAGCGCAGGAGAATGTGGCGCTGCAAGTGGCCGAGCAGATCTCGAATTATCTGCTGACAGGCGCGGTCGAGAACGCTTTGAACATGCCCAGTGTGACGGCGGAAGAAGCCAAGGTGATGGGGCCGTGGATCAAGCTGGCCGGCCATCTGGGCAGCTTCATCGGCCAGATGACGGATGAGCCGGTCAAGGCAATCAATATCCTGTATGACGGTGTGGCCGCTGAAATGAATCTGGCGGCGTTGAACTGCTCGGTGGTCGCCGGGATCATGAAGAAGTTCAACCCCGAGGTGAACATGGTGTCGGCCCCGGTTGTCGCCAAGGAACGTGGGATCAAGATCTCGACCACCAATCAGGACAAATCGGGTGCCTTCGAAGGCTATATCAAAGTCACCGTTGTGACCGACAAGCGCGAGCGTTCCATCGGTGGCACCGTGTTCAGCGACGGCAAGCCGCGGTTCATCCAGATCAAGGGCATCAATATCGACGCCGAGGTCGGTGCCCATATGCTCTACACCACCAACGAAGACGTGCCGGGCATCATCGGTGCTTTGGGGCAGACCATGGGCGAAAACAACGTCAACATCGCGAACTTTACCCTTGGTCGATCCGAGGCTGGCGGAGAAGCGATTGCGTTGCTTTATGTCGACGAACCCGTTCCGGCTGAGGCACGCGCCAGGCTGGCGGAAACGGGTCTGTTCACGCAGATCAAGCCGCTGGAATTTGATGTCACCTGACGTGGCCTGTTGAGTTTGAGAAACAGTTCAGGACCCGGTTGACCGAAGGCCCGGGTCCTTTGTTTTCTCGGGCTGCAATCTGCGGCACAAGCGAGCTGAACCTTACCGTCGGAGGATCTATGACACAGCCAGTCTACGTTGTTGGTGATCTGCACGGGCAGGTGGCCGAGCTGGAACGCGCGCTGTCTCTGATCCGGGGCGATGGCGGCCCGGACGCCCAGATCGTGTTTCTGGGTGACTACGTGGATCGCGGCCCGGACAGCCGCGGGCTGATCGAGCGTCTGATTGCCGGGCGCGATGCGGGCCTGAACTGGATCACTCTGCTGGGCAACCATGATCGCATGTTCGCCTGGTTCATGGAGGATACGCCGCGTCACGATCCGCATTTGCTTGTCGGGTACCATTGGCTGCATGAAAGGCTGGGTGGGGTCGAGACCCTGCGCAGTTATGGGGTGGAATTCGAAGGCCAGATTCGTCTGGAAGATCTGCATCAGATGGCGCAGGCGGCGGTGCCGAAATCGCACCTGACCTTTTTGCGAGATCTGGTTCTGATGCATCAGACGCCCCAGCTTGCCTTTGTTCACGCAGGCATTCGCCCGGGCGTGCCGCTCAACGCGCAGCGGGACAACGACCTGGTCTGGATCAGGCAGGATTTCCATGCCCATCCGGGCCCGCATCCCAAGCTGATCGTGCATGGGCATACTCCGGTGGATCAGGCAACGCATTATGGAAATCGCGTCAATCTGGACACAGGTGCCGGATATGGGCGGCCGGTGGGTGTCGCGGTGTTCGAAGGGCAGACCTGCTGGGAATTGACCGATCAAGGCCGTTTGCAGTTGACCCCCTAGATCATCTCGCCCGGCCAAGAAATTTGGAGATTGAAGATGTATGTCGCCACTTTGCTGACCAATCCGGCAGCGCCTTCGCTGGACAGCGCATTGCCGGAGTCATTGCGCAATGCGTGGGGTGGCGGGAACATCCTCTGGCTCAACCCGGATGAGGCGGCAGAGTTCGAGTTGAACGCCATCCCCGACAATCGCTGGGACGTTTGGGCAGACCTGCAAGGGATGGGGGTGGACCTGATCGTGCAACCTGCGCAAGGACGGCGCAAACAGATGCTGCTGGCCGATATGGACAGCACGATGATCCAGCAGGAATGTATCGACGAACTGGCGGATGAGGCCGGCGTCGGCGACCGGGTCAAGGACATAACGGCCCGCGCCATGAACGGAGAGCTTGATTTCGAAGGCGCCCTGATCGAGCGGGTCGGTTTGCTGAAGCATCTGGATGAAAGCGTCATCGGCAAAGTTCTGCGGGAACGGATCACCCTGATGCCCGGAGGCAGGGAATTGCTGGCGACGATGCGGGCCAACGGGGCCTATACAGCATTGGTATCCGGTGGCTTTACGGCCTTTACCGCCCGGGTGGCAGAGCTTTTGGGGTTCGATGAAAACCGCGCCAACACTTTGCTGGCGGAAGATGGCAAGCTGACCGGAGACGTCGCGCGTCCTATTCTGGGGCGTCAGGCCAAGGTCGAAGCGCTGGCGCAGATTTCAACGCGTCGAGGCCTGTCGGAAAGTGACGTGATCGCCGTGGGTGACGGGGCCAATGACCTTGGAATGCTTGGCCGGGCTGGGACCGGGGTTGCCCTTCATGCCAAGCCGTCGGTGGCCGCACAATGTGATGTGCGGGTGAATCACGGCGACCTGACGGCGCTGCTTTACCTGCAAGGCTATAGCCGCGCCGATTTCGCAGGCGGCTGATCAGGGCTATCTTTTATTTAACATTTGTGTTAAATAAGGGGTATGAACACACTTCTGACCACGTTTTCCGCTTTGTCCGATGCCACCCGGTTCTCGATTGTCGAGCAACTGATGGAGCAGGGCGAACTGCCTGCCGGTGATCTGATCGAAGGGCGCGGCATGTCCGGCGCCGCGATTTCGCGCCACCTCAAGGTGTTGCGCGAGGCCGGGTTGGTGCAGCAGCGCGTGCAAGGAACCCAGCGCATGTATTCCATCCGATCCGAAGGATTGCGGGCGATTGCCGACTGGACGATTTCCAAGCGGCAATTCTGGGAAGGCAGCCTGGATCGTCTGAGTGAAATAATCGAAAGGGAGAATTCATGGCCGACCTGAAACTGGAACGGGAATTCCCCGTCAGCCCCGAAGAACTGTTTGCATGGATCAGTGACGGCACCAGATTGCTTCAGTGGTGGGGGCCCGAAGGGATGCACGTGCCGGACCACAACCTGGATTTCTCGCGCACCGGTCCTTGGTATTCGGTGATGGAGAATGGCGAGGGCCAGCAATACAAGGTCTCGGGCCACGTGACGCATGTCGACCCGCCTAAATCAGTGGGTTTTACATGGGGTTGGCATGACGATCAGGATCAACGCGGTGCCGAAAGCCACGTGACCCTTTCCGTTGCCGCAACCGAAAACGGTGCCCGCCTTGTGCTGGACCACCGAGAACTGGCCGATGCCGAAGCAGCTGCGAACCACACTCAGGGTTGGACGTCTTCGCTGCGCAAACTCGAAGCACTTTGCACTTAGGTTTTTTGTCACGGAGGAGCGATATGCCCAAGTTTCTGTTTGTCTATCACGGGGGTCACACCCCGACCGACCCCGCCGAGATCGAGGCGACCATGGCGGCCTGGGGCGCCTGGTTTCAGGATATGGGCGAGGCCCTCGACATCCCCGGAAACCCGGTGGGGCAGTCTTACACCGTCAGCAACAACGGAGTGGTCGATAACGGCGGCGCAAACCCGGCCTCGGGCTTCACGGTGATCAAAGCTGATAATATCGACGCTGCGACCGAGATGGCCAAAGGCTGTCCGATGGTCATCAACGGCACAGGCTCGGTCGAAGTGGCCGAAATCCACGAAATCGAGATGTGAGGACCTTAGTCGGGGAAACCCGTCGCAGGTTTGATCACGCCGCATTCCAGCCCGCGACGGCTGTATTGCGTGGCGTTCATGAATTTGCGGGTGGCCGGGTGATCGGCCTCCAGCACGCCAAGGCTTACCAGTATCGCGGCAATCGCGCATTCACTGGCGCGGGTGGTGCCATCGGTGATCTTCAGCGCAACGCCCATGCGTTTTTCCGGGATGATGGCCACGAACACGGCCTCGGCCCCGGTTTTGATGGCCACACGTCCGTTCATCGCGCGCATCAGTTCGGTGCATGCCCGGGTCTCACCGGCAACAAGTTCCGGGTGTTTCACCATCGCGGCCACCAGCTGCATCGCTGCATCGCTGGAACGGTCGGACCGGTCTGCGGCTGAAGCAAACCAAGCCATCGAACGTGCCAAACCGAAAAGAGATGTGGCGAAATTCGGGGCGGAGCAGCCATCGATGCCGTATGCCGGGCTGGTCTCGCCCGTTGTTTCTTCGACGGCGGACAGGCAGGCTTGTTGCACCGGATGATCAATTTCAAGGTATTCCGGCCCGGCGCCCATATGCTGTGCCAGAGTCAGAAAGCCGCAATGCTTGCCGGAACAGTTGTTGTGAATCTGGCAAGGCGTGTCGTCCGCCAAAATCAGCCGGTCGCGCGCGGCGGTGTCGGCGGGCTCCTGTGGGCCGCACCGCAGATCGTGCTCGTTCAACCCCAGATGGTCCAGCCACGCCGTCACGCGATCTGTATGGATCGCCGCCCCGTTATGCGAGGCGCAGGCCAACGCGAGGTGTTCGCTGGTCAGCCCGTATTTCGCCGCCGCCCCCGATGTGACCAACGGAAGCGCTTGAATCATCTTGGCCGATGACCGCGGGTATATGACGGATTGCGGGTCACCCCAACTGCGCACGATCTGGCCCGTGTCATCGCAAATAACCGCATGACCCAGATGCAGACTTTCCAGCAGAGGGCCGCGCCAAAGTTCTGTCATGGGTACGGGCTGCGTCATCTGGACCTCCGAAATTTATGCGCAAAATTCTGCCAATCGCCCTTTCGCCTGTGGCGAAATCTGCGTTAGTGTGTGTATGTCGGCAATCATCGGAAGACGCAAACGAATAGACGAACCGGCAGGGTTCGCAGACGTGTCCGATGGGTATGAGGTAAGGGTCGAGCTAGGAGGCTGGACAAATGGGATCAATGCTCGTTCGCACAATAGCGGGCCTGTGTGTGGCAGGCATCGCAGCAACATCTGCAATCGCCCAACAGGCGACAAGCACCAACCGCGTTGCTGCAAAAACGGATTGGAGCGTTTTTGTCGAAGACGATCCCACCGAATGCTGGAGCGTCTCGGCACCCAAGGAAACCGTAAACACCCGCGGAGGACGTGTGGTTTCCGTACGGCGCAGCGATATCCTTCTGTTTGTGTTCTATCGTCCGAATGCCGAGGTGAAAGGCCAATTGACCTTTACTGGCGGTTACCCGTTTGCCGCGGGTTCGACGGTGAACCTGAATGTGGACGGGACCGAGTTCGAACTGTTCACAGAAGGCGAATGGGCCTGGGCCGCATCGGATGCGGATGATGCAAAGATCATCACCGCCCTGAAGCGCGGAACCGAGGCGGTACTGACCGCCCGGTCCGAGCGCGGGACGCAGACGAAAGACACCTTCTCGCTGCTGGGCTTTACCGCAGCGATTGAAGACGCTGAGAAGCGCTGCACCAACTGATCTTGTCGCGTCGAGTGTTGAAAAGGCCCCGCCTCGTAGCGGGGCTTTTGACGTTTGGTCATCTGCCAGTTTTGATCCGTATCAAAGTTTCGCACTCGGCAATGTGAACTAAGTCGTTCAGCCACCTATAGAGGACATCGTGATGAAACAGAAAACTTGGATCACTCTGGTTCTTGCCGCATCCGTCGCCGTGCTGAGCGCTTGCGAGAAGAACGCTGATTCCTATCCGATATCGGGCGAGCAATGTGGCCCGGAAGATCCGGTTCAGACCCTGGACGCCAGTGATTGCTACACACCGCCGCCGGTAAACTGATCAAAAAGGCCCGGCATGTGCATCGTGCCGGGCCTGCCGGCTTAGGAAACCTTTTGATCTTTGCGCAGGTTCCTATATAGAGGCGCATCCCAAGCCCGATTCCTTTGAGATACGCCAATGTCGCCCAAAGCGCCGATCACCCAAGACGTCATGACCATCCCGCGCAAATTGCCCGACGGGAAGATCAACCTTGTCGGCCTTACGCGCGACAGGTTGCGCGACACCTTGATTGAACACGGCACGCCCGAGAAACAGGCCAAGATGCGCACCGGCCAGATCTGGCAATGGATCTATCAATGGGGTGTGCGCGATTTTGCCCAGATGACCAATCTCGCCAAAGCCTATCGCGCACAACTGGCCGAGCATTTCGTGATAGAAATCCCCGAAGTGGTGACGCGTCAGGTGTCCGAGGATGGTACCCGCAAGTATCTGTGCCGCATCGCCGGCGGGCATGAGGTCGAGGTGGTCTATATCCCCGAAGAAGATCGCGGAACCCTGTGCATCTCGTCTCAGGTGGGCTGTACGCTGACCTGTTCGTTCTGTCACACCGGAACCCAAAAACTTGTACGAAACCTGACATCAGCAGAAATCGTCGGCCAGATCATGATGGCGCGCGACGATCTTGAAGAATGGCCAACCCCCGGCGCACCCAAGGACGAAACCCGCCTGCTGTCGAACATCGTTCTGATGGGCATGGGCGAGCCGCTTTACAATTTCGAAAACGTGCGCGACGCAATGAAAATCGCCATGGACCCCGAGGGCATTTCTCTGTCGCGTCGGCGGATTACCCTGTCGACCTCGGGCGTGGTGCCTGAGATCGCGCGCACGGCCGAGGAAATCGGGTGCCTGCTGGCGATCTCGTTCCACGCCACGACCGATGAAACCCGCGACGTTCTTGTGCCCATCAACAAACGTTGGAATATCGAGGAACTGCTGACAGCTTTGGCCAGCTATCCCAATGCTTCGAATTCCGAACGGATCACGTTTGAATATGTGATGCTGGATGGTGTGAATGACAGTGACGAAGATGCGCATCGTCTGATCGATCACATCAAGCGACACAACATTCCGGCCAAGATCAACCTGATCCCGTTCAACGAATGGCCCGGCGCACCGTACAAGCGCAGCTCGAACAACCGCATCCGCGCCTTCGCCAACATCATCTATCAGGCCGGCTATGCCTCGCCCATCCGCAAGACACGCGGTGAGGACATCATGGCGGCTTGCGGTCAGTTGAAGTCGGCCACCGAACGGGCGCGCAAATCACGCAAACAAATCGAGGCCGAAACAGGTCTGAGCCGATAGGGTTTAGTCCATCTGGGCCAGGCTTGATCAGATCGCGCCTTAAGTGTTTTTTTGGCTCTGACTGCACGCCACAATTGTTTTGTTCAAACTTAATGTTTCAGATGCTGAAACCACATGCACAATTTGCTATATTTGCTGTGCCCGTCGCTGAATTTGCCTCTTCAATTCGATGCACAAGCCGGTGAGGTGTCCGGGTCAGAGATGGCGAGTTTTTGCGATTCCGCTAGACTGTTCCAAGTGGTGCAGAAAGCGCTCAGGTGAACTGAATTTCAGGTGGGCCACGATTATGAATGCAAGTTCTTTTTCGATCATCCGTTTTGGTGCCGCTGCGCTTGCTATCGTCTCGGGTTCAGGCTTGGCCTTTGCTGACGGCCAGGACGCTCATATAGCAATCGAAAACCCTGCCGAGTTGAGCAAACAAGAGGCTTTGGAACACTACCGATCCCTCAATCGCCGCATGGCGCGTGGCTACGCCGTGGCGCAACTGGACCTGATCCTCAACTACCAAAGCTGGCCGCTTTTCAACGATGCGCCCTATATTTCGGCAACCCACGGGCAAAGGTATGTGAACAGCTATGCCAATCGCATGGCGCATAACTACGCGACATTGCAGGAAGGTGAAGAACTTCCCATGGGGTCGGTTCTTGCCAAGGACAGCATGACCGTGACGGATGAAGGTCACGTGCATCCCGGTGCCATGTTCGTAATGGAGAAACTGGCAGAAGATGCCAGCCCGGACACGGCGGATTGGCGTTACATCATGGTCTTGCCGGACGGCTCGGTCTTTGGGGACACTATGGGCGACCGCGCCGGTGCCGTGGCCTATTGCCATGTCTGCCACGAACAGGTGGCAGATCGGGACTATACGTTTTACGTGCCGGAAGAGTATCGAACACGCGACTGAGCCGGCTCAGGCTTGTTGCGCGCCCGGCAGCTTCAGTTCCGTCGCCTCGCGGCGGCTGAGTTGTTCGCCCTGCTTGCGCTTTGACAGAACTTCACGGGCCAGCGCGTATTTGTCGTCCTGCCAGAAAATCAAGCAGCCGTTGCAACCTTTGCCACAGCAACCCTCGGTGCCGATGCGGTTGGTTTTGAAACGGCGTTCGGTGCCGTCTTCGCCGATCTTTTCAACCAGGGCGTTGCGACGGCGGGCGTAGGCGCCAGGGTTGTCACGGCCCGAGGTTTCCAAACCCTGCACCAGCTTGTCAAAGCGGATGCGGCTCCAGTGTTCGTTGGTCAGGGCGCGCTCCTTGCGCAGAACGGAATAGGCGGGGAACCGGGCGCGCAGATCGTCGATATCCTCGTGGTCGAACAGGGTGAAGGGCAGGCGGATCACTGTTTTGGTGCTGCCATGCACCACGTCCATCTGCGCACCATCGGATGCGCGTTCGAAATCATAGACCCGCAGCAGAACCGTCTCGCGCGAGATGGGCGAGACGAAATCCAGCACATCGCCCGGTTCCAGCTTGTTCTTTACCTCGACCAGAAAGGCATCCTCGGTCACTTCGGTGACGATCCCGGCATATTCCCACTGCGCGATGGACGCCGTGTGCTCGTAATCATGGGCGTAGTTGGTCAGACGCCCTTCGTGGAAGGCCAGCGTATAGCCGCGGTTTCCCACGGTCTCCAACTCGCGCATATAGGGTTTCGGGTCCCAGTTCTGGGGGTCGGCATAGTAATCGTCGATGGCCATGCGATAGGCGCGTGCGACGATGGCGGCGTAGTATTCCGACTTGCCGCGCCCCTCGACCTTGAGGCTGTCGACCCCGATCTTCAGGTATTCGTCCAGCTTGGGCATGATGCACAGATCGCGCGAATTGAGGATGTAGGAACCGCGGTCGTCTTCCTCGATCGGCATCAGATCACCGGGGCGGCAGCCTTCTTCCAGCAGGAATTCGAACAGGTCGGCGTTTTCCTTGGTAATGCGCAACTCCTGATGGGTGCCATCCTTCAGGCGCAGTTTCAGCGCATAGTTCCAGCGGCAGGAATTGGCGCAGTTGCCCTGGTTCGCGCCGCGTTCCGCCATGAAGTTCGACAGCAGGCAACGGCCCGAATAGGTCATGCACATGGCCCCGTGGACGAAGGCCTCGAGCTTGATGTCGGGGCATTTTTCGCGGATCTCCACCAGTTCGGGGTAGGAAACCTCGCGTGCCAGAACCACCAGTTCCGCGCCCTGATCCTGCCAGAACTTCACCGACAGCCACGAACAGATATTGGCCTGGGTCGAGATATGCAGCGGCAGTTCCGGCGCGCGGTCCCGCACGTACTGGAACACGCCGGGGTCGGCGATGATCAACCCGTCTGGCTGCACTTTGCGGACCGTGTCGATATATTCGTCCAGCTTCGGGATGTCCTTGTTGTGCGAGAACAGGTTCAGCGTCAGATAGGCGCGCCGGCCATGGCTGTGGCAGAACTCGACGCCCTCGATCACCTCTTCCAGCGAAAACTCGGATTTCGTGCGCAGCGACATATCGGGCGTGCCCAGATACACCGCATCCGCCCCGTAAAGGACAGCGAGTTTCAGCTTGCGCAGATTGCCCGCAGGCATCAGCAATTCGGATCTGGACTGGGTCATGGCGCCACTTGTAAAAGGATCAAGCCGGCCTTCTAATCCAAATGTTTCGAGTCCAAAACCCCGTTATCTGCGACGGAATCGCGCTGTACCGATGACCTTGACCAGTTGCTGTCGCACAGGCTCGGGTTGCGTCTCGATCGCGTTCAGAACTTCGCGCAGTTCGGCCCGCAGCCCATGCATCTGGTCGATCAGTGAGATCATCATCGACAGCGCATCTGCCTCCATGTCGTACTGTTCGTGCAACTCGCAGGCCAGTTCCAGACGGGCGACGTCGATATTTTGATAAACCAGCCCTTGATCCGACTGTTCCGGAATCACGATTTCCGCCGCCAGGTATTCGGTCAGGCGGTCCGAGGTCAGGCGGGTGACCGTTTCGATCAGTTCCTTTTCGGTAAGGGTCATAGCTGCATTCCTTTACGCGGATCATAGCGGTGCTTTTGACGCCAGGTTTCCATGAACTGCTTCAGTTCATCATCGATCTTGTCCGGTGTCGCAATGGTCAGCTCAATCAGCTGATCACCACGGGCGGACGAGCCGCGCTTTTTCACGCCTTTGCCGCGCAACCGAAGCGTTTTGCCGCTGCTGGTGCCCGCTGGTACGTTGACATTCACACCGCCGTCTATTGTGGGGGCTGGGACTTTTCCGCCCAGAATGGCCTCGTCGATTGTGATCGGCAGCGTGATATGGATGTCGTCGCCCTGACGTTCAAAAACCGGGTGCTTGGCGACCGAAACCGTCACCAGTGCGTCACCCGGAGGGCCATCGCCATATCCCGGCGCGCCTTTGCCGCGCAACCGGATGGTCTGGCCGTCGGTGATCCCGGCCGGGATTTTGACCTCGATCCGGTCTCCATCCGGCAAGGTCAATTTCTGACTGGCGCCGAACACGGAGTCCAGGAAGCTGATTTGAAGCGAGTAGTTCAGATTGTGACCCGGTGCGTGAAACTGGTGGCCGCGCTGGCCCCCAAAACCGCCGCGACCACGCATGAACTCGGCGAAGACGTCTGACATGTCGTCGGGATCGGCCTGACGCCCGCGATAGGGGTTTCCAGCGGCCTCGGCATAGTCCCGGTAATACTGCTGTTGCGGGCGCTCCTGACCCGAGGCGTCTATTTCCCCGTTGTCAAAACGCGCACGTGTTTCAGGATCTTTCAACAGATCATAAGCAGCCGCGGCGGCCTTGAACTTGGCCTCAGCCGCGTCATCGCCCGGTTTCAGATCCGGATGGCAATCCTTGGCGATACGCCGGTAGGCTTTTTTGATCTCGGCTGTACTGGCGTCCTTCGAGACACCAAGAACGGTGTAGGGGTCGTCGCTCATATCACTCTCTCAGGTCAAGGACGGGTCTGATCAGGATGAAGGTGTTCTACCATGAGATTTCAACGGGTAAAACGAAAGAGGCGATTGAATTGTTTCGTAAAATCCCGCAGACCTGATAGTATCTGCATATTTATAATTGTCGAATGACGGAGACCGCCGCATGTCACGCAGAATAAAATCCGCCCTGGCCCTGCTGGCCGGGAATGCCATTGGGTTGTTGCTTGCCGCGCTGATATTGTCGGGATTTGCGATCAAGCCGATCTCGTTCATCGTGGTGGTGATAGTCTTCACCGTCGTACAAGTTGTCGCTGAACCCCTGATCCTGAAACTGGGCGAAAAGAAAGCGCCCGCCCTGAAGGGTGGGATCGCCCTGATCGTGACCTTCGTGGGCCTTTTCGTGACCGACCTGATTGCTGCCGGGCTGACCGTTGGCGGGGTTTCGAACCTGCTTGCGGCAACATTGCTGGTCTGGCTGGGGGCGTTGATCGCCAGCGTGGTGCTGCCGATCTACGTGTTCAAAGAACTGCGTGAGCCCAAAAAGTAATCACACAGCGTTCAGGCTGGCTTCGATAGCGTGCCACAATTCTTCCACGGGTTCGCACCCGACGGACAGGCGGATAAAGGCCGGATCAACGTCGTCGCCCCAGCGCGCGCGCCGCTCGGCCGAGCTGTGGACGCCTCCGAATGACGTGGCCGGGCGCAGAAGCGGGCAATTGTTGATGAAGGCTTCGGCCTGGTCTTCGCTGTTCAGCGTCAGCGACAGAAGAAAGCCGAAACGTGTGGTCTGTTCTTGCGCCAGTTTATGCGACGGGTCATCGGCCAGCCCGGGATAGCGCACCTGTTTCACTGCGGGATGTGCCGCCAGGCGTTCGGCCAATACTTCGGCCGAGCTGCACATCCGGTCGAACCGAACGTCCAGCGTTTCAAGGCCGCGATGCAGCAGCCATGCTTCATGTGGCCCCGGTATGGAGCCAGAGACTTTCCGCCATTCCCCGACCCGTTCCATGATGTCGCCGTTGCGGCTGGCCACATGGCCCATCAGCATGTCGGAATGCCCGCCCATCGCCTTGGTATCGGACGAGACGACCACGTCGATGCCCAGATCAAGAGGACGCTGACCCAGCGGAGTCATCGTCGTATTGTCGGCAATGGTTATGCCCCCGGCAGCGCGCACCCGATCCGCCACCTCGGTCAGATCGATCATGTCCAACCCCGGATTCGAGGGGCTTTCAGCAAAGACAACATCGAACCCGTCAAAACCGCCTTCGGCAAAGGCGATGGTGGGGCGTTCTTCAACGATCACACCCAGCCGCGACAGGAAACGATCGGCCAAAAGGCGCGTCACGTAGTAGCCGTCGGAGGGGATCAGCAGGCGTGATCCGGCCTTTACGGTGGCAAACAGTGCCGCGGAAATCGCCGCCATGCCCGAGGGAAAGCTGAGGCAGGGCGCGTCTTCCAAATGCGACAGAACATGCTCCAGATGCACCCAGGTCGGGTTGTCCACCCGACCGTAACTCGCCCGCCCGTCCGGGGTGCCCGGCAGGTGGTACATGCTGCTTTGGGTCAGTGGCAGCGCTACGGGTTCGCCCTTGCTCAGGGCATTTCCACGCAGATGCAGCATCTCTCCGGTCTTGGGTGCCATGGTTCAGCGCCCCGGAATTTCGTCGCGGGGCGGGGCGGGCTCCCAGTTTTCGATGATCTCGACCGCCTCCTGCGCCGTGTCCACAAAGCGGAACAGATCAAGATCCTCGTCCGAGATGGTTCCGGCATCGGCCAGCGCTTTCCAGTTGATGACCTTTTCCCAGAATTCGCGACCAAACAGCAGGAAGGGCACGCGGTCCATCCGGCCGGTCTGAATCAGGGTCAGGGATTCGAACAGCTCGTCCATGGTTCCGAAACCGCCGGGGAAAATCGTGATCGCGCGGGCGCGCATCAGGAAGTGCATCTTGCGGATGGCGAAATAATGGAAGTTGAAGCTGAGATCCGGCGTCACATAAAGGTTCGGGGCCTGTTCGTGCGGCAGAACGATATTCAGCCCGATAGAACATCCGCCCGCGTCCTGTGCCCCACGGTTGCCTGCCTCCATCACACCGGGGCCGCCGCCCGTGACGATCACGTTTTCACGGCAGCCGGTCTCGTTCGATTTCACGGTCATCAGCCGCGCGAACTCGCGCGCCTCGTCGTAATAGGCCGACAGACCAGCCAGCGTTTCCGTTCGTGCGGTGTGTTTCTGCGATGGTTCAGGGATGCGCGCGCCGCCGAACATCACTATGGTCGAGGTGATCTCGCGTTCGCTCATGATCATCTCGGGTTTCAACAATTCCAGTTGCAGACGCACCGGGCGCAGCTCGTCCCGGCACAGGAATTCGTCATCGGCAAAGGCAAGGCGATAGGCGGACGATCGCGTTTGCGGCGTGTCCGGCACTTCGCTCGCGGTCGAGCGATCTGTCTGCGCATCGCGAAACGGATTGTGGCGGTCTTCTCTCATGGGTGATCGATCCCTGCTTGCGTGTTTTCCAAACAGCTATAGGGTTCGCGGGCAGAGTGCCAGTCACGGAAAGACAAGAATGAATTGGAAGAGCGAAATATCAGCGGCGCGGGATCGTATCGCCGGACATACGCAGGTGACGCCGGTGATCGAAAGCCGAATTCCGGGCCATCCCATTGAACTGAAGCTGGAGCACATGCAGCACACCGGCAGTTTCAAGGCGCGCGGTGCGTTCAATACGTTGCTGAGCCTCGACGTACCCGATGCAGGTGTCGTGGCTGCATCCGGCGGCAATCATGGTGCAGCGGCGGCCTTTGCGGCGCAGGCGCTTGGATATCCGGCCAAGATTTTCGTGCCCGAACTGGCGGGGCCATCCAAGATTGCATTGATCCGGCAAACCGGAGCGGATCTGAGCGTTGTGCCCGGCGAATACGCCAATGCGCTGACACAGGCGCAGGCGCATGAAGCGGAAACCGGAGCGATGCAGATTCACGCCTATGATGCGCCGGCTACCGTGGCGGGGCAGGGGACCTGCTTTGCGGAATGGGATGCGCAGGGGCTACAGGCAGATACGGTTCTGGTCGCTGTCGGCGGGGGTGGGCTGATCGCCGGGGCGTTGGCCTGGTTTGACGGAGCGCGCAAGGTCGTGGCGGTCGAACCCAAGACCTCTTGCGCATTGAATGCAGCGTTGCAGGCCGGTGAACCGGTGGATGTTTCCGTATCCGGGATCGCGGCAAACGCGCTGGGCGCGCGCCGGATCGGGCAGATCTGTTTCGACCTGGCACAGGGGATGACGTCGGTCCTGGTGTCGGATGATGCGATCGCGGCGGCGCAGAAGATGCTGTGGCAGGCGCATCGTATTCTGGTGGAGCCGGCGGGCGCCACAGCGTTGGCAGCCTTAACCTCGGGCGTGTATCGGCCCGAACCAGGCGAGCGCGTGGCCGTTCTGGTGTGCGGCGCGAATATCGCGCCGGACCCGCTTGCGGGGTGAATTATCTGGTTGAGGATAGCTGTCGCAGATTTTATCTATAATTTATGACCGCTACGATCTCGGACACGATTTACCAGAACCTCAGCCAGCAAATCATCACCGGAGAGCTGAGCGCCGGGGAAAAGCTGCGGCAGGATCATATTGCCCGCACCTTTGACACCAGCCATGTTCCGGTGCGTGAAGCCCTGTTGCGGCTTGAGGCGCATGGATTGGCCCGGCACGAGCCACGCCGGGGCATGCGGGTCACGGCGCTGGACCCGGCAGAGGTGCGAGAGGTCATCGAAATGCGCGTGGCGTTGGAAACACTGGCGTTGCAGCAATCGGTTCAGAACATGTCTCCGGTCGCATTGGACAAGATCGATCGCGCACGCATCGCCTGTGACGAGGCGCAGACGATGCCCCAATGGGAAGCGTTGAACAGAGCATTCCATCGCGCCATCCTGACACCTTGCGGGCTGCCCCGTCTGTTGCACACCATCGACGATCTGCATATCGCAAGCGCACGCCACTTGTTTGCGCACTGGCGGTCGAAATGGGTGCAACAAACTGACAAGGATCACGCCGCACTTGTTCAGGCGCTCAGGCGGAAGGACCTGAGCACGGCAAAAGGTATTCTGACCCGACATATACGCCGCGCCAGCTGATTGCGGGCCTTTCAGACGCAAAACGGCCCGTGTTCGTCGCATTGCGCCATTGGCCCGGCTTGCGTATAGGCCAAACCAACATGAACAGATTCTGTAGGGAGACGCCCCATGTCCAACGCGCAACTGGAAGCCGCCATCGAAGCCGCCTGGGAGGCACGCGACACGATCACACCCGCCACGGCAGGTGAACAACGCGAAGCGATCGAAGACACGCTGGACGCGCTGGACAGTGGGTCGCTGCGTGTTGCCGAAAAGCTGGAAAACGGCGACTGGCACGTGAACCAGTGGGCCAAAAAGGCGGTTCTGCTGGGCTTTCGCATCAAGGACATGGAAATTCAGACTGGCGGTCCGCAGGACGGCGGTTGGTGGGACAAGGTGGACAGCAAGTTCGCAGGTTGGGGTGAAGATCAATGGCGCTCGGCTGGATTCCGTGCGGTTCCCAACTGCGTTGTGCGCAAGTCGGCCTATATCGCGCCGGGCGTGGTGCTGATGCCATCCTTCGTCAACCTTGGTGCCTATGTGGATGAAGGCACCATGGTCGACACCTGGGCGACCGTCGGCTCATGCGCGCAGATCGGCAAAAACGTCCACCTGTCGGGCGGCGTAGGTATCGGCGGCGTGCTGGAACCGATGCAGGCCGGCCCGACCATCATCGAGGACAACTGCTTTATCGGCGCGCGCTCCGAGGTGGTCGAGGGCTGCATCGTCCGCGAAGGCTCGGTTCTGGGTATGGGCGTTTTCATCGGCAAATCTACCAAGATCGTGGATCGGGAAACCGGCGAAGTGACATATGGCGAAGTCCCGCCCTATTCCGTGGTCGTTGCGGGTTCGATGCCGTCAAAGAACAACATCAGCCTGTATTGCGCGGTGATCGTGAAGCGGGTGGATGAAAAGACCCGGTCGAAAACCGGCATCAACGAATTGCTGCGGGACTGATCGCCCCGGTTGTACAGAAAGGCCGGAGCTGAACCGCTCCGGCCTTTCCAGTTTTTGGGGTGTTACGCGTATGTGACCGAACCTTGGTCAGAGCCGGTCCTGAGATTGTGTCCAGGCTCGGACGAACGCTCTGTGTGGATCAGCGATTTTCACCCTGCATAGCGTCAACTTCTGAGCTTCCTGCGTTGGTTTCCGTGCCTTCGCTTTCGTTGTCGCCGCCGCCTTCGCTTTCGTTGTCGCCGCCGCCTTCGTTTTCTCCACCACTCTCGTTATCGCCGCCGCCTTCGTTATCGCCGCCGCTTTCGTTATCGCCGCCGCCTTCGTTGTCGCCGCCGCCTTCGTTATCGCCGCCGCTTTCGTTATCGCCGCCGCTTTCGTTGTCGCCGCCGCCTTCGTTATCGCCGCCGCTTTCGTTGTCGCCGCCGCCTTCGTTGTCGCCGCCGCTTTCGTTATCGCCGCCGCCTTCGTTGTCGCCACCGCTCTCGCTATCGCTACCGCCTTCGCTTTCACCGCCGCCGTCTTGGGCGTAAGCTGCACTTGGCGTCACAAAAGACAGCACGGTGACAGCAGGTACTCCGGAAAGCACAATCACACTTGCAGTTGTCATCATTAACTTGGACAGAACACTCATTTTAATTCTCCTGTAAAAAATGACTTTCGCAGTGGCACCAGCGTAGAGATGGCTTGTCTTCATCGTTGTGAAAGGCGGAAAACGCGGCAAGTTCAGCAGAAAATGGCTAGAATCGCGATTCGAATGTGGCAAAAATGTGCCCGATTCAACTTGAGGAATGGAGAAGAAGCGCTGCTCAATTTTTGGGCGAAAACGGGAAAAGGGCTTCGCTGAGTCGCATTCCTGCAAGTCCTCAGGGCCTATGGGCGGGGCGAGTGGCTGCGGAAGATCCCATGCTCAAAGCCAGGATCGATGGAAGCAGTTGACCCTTCAAAACACCGCGCGTAATGCAGGGCCCATGGAAAAGCGAAACAAGCCCTCACGTCAGCAAGTCTATACCCTTCTGGTCCAGATCGGCCGGAAGGATGGCGACGGGTTGCCGGACGGTGCGACCGGGGCGGCACTGATCTGTTATGCCAGCGGCGTTGACGAAGCCGAGGCCGTGCGCGAGACGGTGGCTATTCTGAAACAGGCCGACACCGCGCCTTTGGATGTCACCGGCTATGGGACCCTGGCCGAGCGTGAGGCGCAGGGACATGACATCGAACCTGACGAACGTGCCCTGATGCAGCGCGCGCTGGATGAAAACGCCGTGATCGTCGCGCAGATGACACCGTTCTTCGGAGACGAGGCGCAGGCCTAGTTCCGCATACCGAACCACTTGCGATAGATTTCGTCATAGGTTCCGTCTTCGCGCAATGACAGCAGGGCCTGGTTGACATCCTCGACCAGAGGCGACCCGGTCGGGAAAGCGATGCCATAGTTCTCGCGCAGGAAGACGCCGCCTGTCATCGACGCCGTTCGCCGGCCTTCATGGGCCGCATAGTAGGACAGGATTGGCGCGTCGAATACGACGGCATCCAGTTGTTTGGACTGGAACGCATCCAGCATCTGCTCCAGCCCGGGATAGCCGGTGAATTCAATATCACGCCGGTTCAGAAAACTTGCCGTGGTCGAGTCTGTGATTGTCCCGACACTTTTGCCATAAAGGTCATTCACCGAATTCACGCTGCCTGTGATCGCATCCACGGTCATGACCGAGGTGATGCGGGCCGTGAAAACGGACACGATGAACAGTGACGAAACAACCAGAACGACACCCAGAAGCCGGCCGAACGGCGTGCGCGGCATCCTCTCTTCGAACCCGCCGTTCACGACAAGGTTTAGCGCCCACCAGAACGAGGGAAACCAAGCCTCATTCAGCTTGCGATCGAAATAGGGTTGAGCACTACGTTCAAAGCTCCACATCAGCATGCCGCCGCCCAACAGAATAGCGAAGGCCAGGCCGATGGCGATAAAAAGCTCTTTTGAGAGCAGCGCATGCAGCAGCGAAGGCTGGCGCGCGGCTTCCGATGGCACCATGATCTGTAGGCCCGCCTCAAAGATCGGCTGGCTGAAGTCCATTTGCGTTTCCCGCAGCGCGGTTATCGAGATATTGGCGACCGCAAGATCGGCGGACCCGTTCTGAACGGCCTCCAGCATATCTGAGAATGAATCGACCCGATTGATGGAATAGTCCCAGTTCAGCGCCTCTGCCAGCGCGGCGAGAAGATCCATTGAAAAGCCGGTTTCCGCACCGTCTTCGACATAAGAAAACGGGGGGCGGGTCACCGTCGTGACCGTGAGGGACTGTGCCATGCTCTGCTGCGCTAGGACGGCGAAAGTCAGGCAGATCAGTGCGTAGAATGCGCGCTTCATTTTCATTCACCTGTTTCGCGGCCCTGTAACGCGATTGTGCAGCGGGCGGCAAGATGGTCGCCGGGTAAACCGCCATGATTTGTTAGGGTGTCGCTTTGATATCTGCACATTTGGTCGCAACGATATTTTTGCGAATTGGGGTTGGAAAACCGGCCAATTCGTTGAATCTGTGCGCGAACCCGCGAAAGATACAGTTCCAGAGGCCATTGCATGACCGACCCCGTCCAATTGACAGCCGATCTGATCCGTTGCCCATCGGTCACACCAGCCGAGGGCGGCGCGCTGGTTCTGCTGGGATCGAAGCTGGCGGATGCGGGGTTTGAATGTACGCGTGTCGACCGTGGTGGCGTCAGCAACCTGTTCGCACGATGGGGCCAAAAAGGCCATCCGCGCAGTTTCGGGTTCAACGGCCATACTGATGTTGTGCCAGTCGGCGATGAGGCCGCGTGGACGATGCCGCCTTTCGGGGCCGAAATACGCGATGGTGTGATGTATGGGCGTGGGGCAACGGATATGAAATCCGGTGTTGCGGCATTTGCGGCTGCGGCGATTGATTTCGTGCGCGACACCCCACCGGACGGAGCCATCATCCTGACCATAACCGGCGACGAGGAAGGCGACGCGCTGGATGGCACGACCGCCTTGCTGGATTACATGGACGGCGCAGATGAACATATGTCAGTCTGCCTGGTGGGTGAGCCCACCTGCCCGAACAAGATGGGTGAAATGATGAAGATCGGCCGTCGCGGGTCGATGACCGCATGGTTTACGATCACCGGTGTTCAAGGGCATTCGGCTTATCCGCATCGTGCCAAAAACCCTTTGCCAGCCATGGCGCGGCTGATGGATCGGCTGGCTGGGCACGAACTGGATCAGGGCACGGACCACTTCGACGCGTCGACATTGGCAGTGGTGACAATCGACACCGGGAATGCGGCCACCAACGTAATCCCGGCGCAGTGCAAGGGAACGGTGAATATTCGTTTCAATGATCTGCATTCCGGGGCCAGCCTGAGCGACTGGCTGAAGTCGGAAGCAGATCAGGTGGCCGCTCGGTTCGGCGTTGAAATAGATGTCGCAATCAAGATTTCAGGCGAAAGCTTTCTGACCCCGCCGGGGCCCTTGTCGGATCTGGTGGCCAAGGCGGTAGAGGCGGAAACAGGCGCAACGCCCGAGCTTTCGACGACCGGTGGTACGTCGGATGCGCGTTTCATCAAGAACCATTGCCCGGTTGTAGAGTTCGGTCTGGTCGGTCGCACGATGCATCAGATCGACGAATGCGTCGAGGTGGCCCAGATCCGGCAGCTCAAATCGATTTATACCCGAATCCTGACCGACTATTTCGCCTGATCCATGCAGCGCACATTGGTGATCATGGTGAAGGAACCTCAACCGGGCTACGTCAAAACGCGGCTTGGACGAGAAATCGGCATGGTCGCGGCGGCGTGGTGGTTTCGGCACCAGACCCGGTCCTTGATCCGGCGGCTGCGTGATCCCCGTTGGCGAATCGTTTTGGCCGTCTCACCCGATCAGCAGGGTCTGAACAGTCGGGTTTGGCCCGCTGACCTGCCGCGCGCCGCGCAGGGGCGTGGGGACCTGGGGGATCGCATGGGGCGGATGCTGCGCGGGATGCCCAAGGGGCCGGTTTGCCTGATCGGTGCGGATATTCCGGGCATTTCGCGCCGCCATATTGCCCGTGCCTTCGACGCATTGGGGCGTTCTCAAATGGTGTTTGGGCCAGCCCCGGATGGTGGCTATTGGCTGGTCGGCGCGCAACGATATGCAGCCTTGCCGGCAAGTCTGTTCCAAAACGTGCGCTGGTCGACGGAACACGCATTGGCTGACACGCTGGCCTCGATTTCTGGCGGTCGGGTGTCATTGCTTGATCAGCTGCGCGATGTGGATACGGTTGCCGATCTTGAACCCTGAGGCTTTTTGGTCATGACGCGGTCGCAAACGCGTGCTAGGCCGGACGTATGACTCGCATCCCTACCAAGCAGGAGGTCCTGGACTGGATCTCGGCGAACCCCACCCTGACCTCAAAACGCGATATCGCCAAAGCCTTTGGCATCAAGGGCGCGGATCGGATTGATCTGAAACGTATCCTCAAAGAGCTTGAGGCCGAAGGCCATCTTGAGAAGCGCAAGCGCAGTTACCGCGACCCGGATCGCCTGCCACCGGTCAGCGTGTTACAGGTAAAGGCGCCGAATGCCGATGGCGACCTGTTCGCGCGGCCACTGGAATGGCATGGCGAGGGGGTCGAGCCCATCGTTCTGATCATTGCTCGTGCCAGCGACCCGGCGTTGGGCGAAGGTGATCGCATTCTGGCTCGTCTGACCGTGGTGCATGAGGAAGACCACAATTACGAAGCCCGCCTGATCCGCCGTATCGGGACGAACCCTCGGAAAATCGTGGGTATCTTCCGCAAAGGGGCTGAAGGCGGGCGGATCGTGCCGATCGACAAGGCCGGATCGACCGAATGGCTGGTGGCCGAAGGCGCTGCGCTGGGCGCCAGGGATGGCGAACTGGTCGAGGCTGAACAAGCCGGGCCGAAAAACCGCATGGGGCTGGCACGCGCGCGTATCGTAGAACGGCTGGGCGACCCGACTGCGCCCAAGGCCGTTTCGTTGATCGCGATCCATCAGCACGGCATCCCGGATGATTTCCCCGACAAGGTGATTGCCGAGGCCGACAAGGCCAAACCTGTTGGCCTGAAAGGCCGCGAGGATCTGCGGGATATGCCTTTGCTGACGATAGATCCCTCGGACGCGCGCGATCATGACGACGCCTGTTATGCCCATGCAGACGATGATCCCAAGAACCCCGGAGGGCACGTCATCTGGGTCGCCATTGCTGATGTCGCCGCCTATGTGCGGCCCGGCACCGCGCTGGACCGCGAGGCGCGCAAGCGCGGCAATTCCAGCTATTTCCCCGACCGCGTCGTGCCGATGCTGCCCGACCGTCTGTCGGGTGATCTGTGTTCGCTGCATGAAGGAGTGCCGCGCGCCTGTATCGCGGTGCGGATGCAGATCGACGCAAACGGCAACAAGATCGACCACCGGTTCGTGCGCGGGCTGATGCGCTCGGCCGCGTCCCTGAACTATGCCGAGGTGCAAGAGGCCATCGACGGCACCCCCAATGACCGGACTGGCCCGCTGCTGGAGTCGGTTCTAAAACCGCTTTATGCTGCATATGCCGCGCTGAAAAAGGCCCGTGCTGATCGCCAGCCGCTGGAGTTGGACCTGCCGGAACGCAAGATCGTGCTGAACGACAAGGGCGAGGTCGAAAGCGTGGCCTTCCGCGAGCGGCTGGACGCGCACCGGCTGATCGAGGAATTCATGATCCTGGCCAACGTGGCCGCCGCCGAGACGCTGATCGCCAAGCGCAGCCCGCTGCTGTTCCGGGTGCACGAAGAACCCGCGCCCGAAAAACTGGAAAGCCTGCGCGAGACGGCGCAGGCCGCCGGGCTGAATCTGGCCAAGGGGCAGGTGCTCCAGACCCGTCACCTGAATGCGCTGCTGAATGCCGCCGCCGGCACCGAGGATGCCGAGCTGATCAATCTCAGCACCTTGCGGTCGATGGCGCAGGCCTATTACAGCCCGGAAAACTTCGGCCATTTCGGGCTGGCGCTGCGCAACTACGCACATTTCACCTCGCCCATCCGGCGCTATGCCGACCTGGTCGTGCACCGGGCGCTGATCTCGGCCCATGGCTGGGGCAAGGACGGGCTGACCGAGGACGAAATTGCCCGGCTCGAAGAAACGGCCACGCATATTTCAGATACCGAACGCCGCTCGATGATGGCCGAGCGCGATACGACCGACCGCTATCTGGCGGCTTATCTCAGCGAACGTGTGGGCAACGAATTCACCGGTCGGATCAGTGGCATTGCCCGGTTCGGGGCCTTCGTGAAAATGGAAGAAACGGGCGCGGATGGCCTGGTGCCGGTGCGGTCTTTGGGGCGCGAATTCTTCCATTTTGATCGAGAGGCCGGAACGCTGATGGGCTCGGATTCCGGGCTGATCATCGCCATCGGCCGGCGGGTCACGGTGAGACTGACCGAGGCGACACCTGTGACCGGCGGGTTGGAGCTGGAGCTGCTGTCCATCGACGATCAGGCGCTGCCGCGCGGGCGCGGGCCCGCCAAGCGGTCGACGCGACGCAAGGCCGCCAGCACCAAACGCAAGAAGGACAAGATCAAGCGCAAGGTCGAACGCAAGCGCCGTCAAAGGTGATAGGTCAGCGCCCGGGCAATCAGCCAGCCATGGCGGGTTTCATCGATCTGGCTCGGGTCATCGAACAGAATGGCCCGGTTTCCGTCAATCCGGTCCTCGCCCGGAAAGGCCGTGGTGAAATCACCGATCAATCGGCTTTGGCAGTGCACGAACAGTGCGAAATCCGCGGATTTGTGAGCCCCCAGCCGGATCGTTGATCCTTTGGGGGCAAGATAGGCGGGCTGGCCCCAGCGCAGCTCTTCTCGCAATGGATTGGCGGCGGGCAGAGACTCTGCTGTGTTCAGTATCAGATCGCGAAGCGCCAGGGCCCCCGCGCGTGCTTGCGGGGGCATGGCTTCAAAGGCCGAGGCGACCGAGGGGTCATCAAAAGGTTTCATGCAATCGGTATCGCCTGTTCCATCCGGTCTACGTAACTGTTCAACAGATTATCCTGTTTGATCCTGCGGGTCAGTGGGGTATCGGCAGGTGTTGCGCGCATGGCGGCGAGCATCGGGCCGACGCTCATGTCTGCTGAAGTCGGTTGATCCGCCAGCAGGAAGCGGGATTGCCACAGATGGGCCGAGATTGCCTCGAGATCGCGTTCGACCCGGTCCATGCGCTCGGGCAACGAGAACCGGCCGATCCCTTGTGACGTGATCCCTTTCAGAACGGATTTTCGGATCGCATTGGACGCCGGCTTTCGGATCAGAGCCGGAATTCCAGTGAAAAAGGTTTCGCGAAGGATCGGCCAGACCTCGTCATTTCCCCAGCGGTCCAGAACGATGTGGAAATACAGATGCTCTTCGGCCATGCGTACCAGCGCGCGGGATTGCGCTTTTTCCACATCCGAAAGCCCCTGATCGAACTCCGCCCCCTTCTGTTCCAGCCAATCGCGGATCAGATCGCTGTCCGGAATCAACCGCTCTGGCGTGCGCAGCACTGGCAGTTTTTGATGCGGCATCCTGCGCGGGTCAAGCATGTCCGAACGCTGCCAGACCTGACCGGAGTGCTGAAGCATCAAGGCTGTCTTGACGCAGAACGGACTGGCGCTGAACAGTCCGAAGGCGGAAGGATAGGTGAGAAGGGTCAGCATCGCGTGGCTCCGTGTTTTTGACGTGCCGGATGAGTAAACCGGCCTGATGACAGTTTTTGTCATTAGGGATAGGTTAGGGTTCATCATGTCCCGCACCGCCCGATTGTTCCAATTGATGCAAGCCCTGCGTTCTGGCCCATCGCCCAGAACGTCTGAACAACTGGCGCAGGATCTGGGTGTTTCTGCCAGAACGATACACAGGGATATTGACGCGCTGCGTGGTCTGGGGGCCGTTATCGACGGTGAGGCAGGGTTTGGGTTCACCCTGATCGAAGATGCCACATTGCCGCCATTGGGTTTCACCGATGACGAGCTTGAGGCCTTGGTTCTTGGCCTGCGCGAAGTTCAGGTGATTGGTGACCCGGCCTTGTCAGATGCAGCCAGCGCCGCCCTGCGGAAATTGCAGGGGCGATTGCCACAGCGACAGTCCCATCGGCTGAGCCACGCGGTTCTGGCGGCAACGCGGTTCAATCGCCCGCCCGCGCCGACAATCGACGTGGCCATTTTGAGGCAGGCGACGTGGGACGAACGCGCGGTCGAGTTCTCGTATACGGACGCAAAAGGCGATGCCACACAAAGACGGGTCAACCCACTGAGCATCGTTTATATGGACCGATCAAACGTGTTGCTCGGCTGGTGCCACCTGAGACAGTATTTTCGCGTTTTCCGGTTGGATCGCATTCAGGA
The DNA here is from genome assembly GCF_056532905.1 of Ruegeria sp. H8. Taxonomy (NCBI): domain Bacteria; kingdom Pseudomonadati; phylum Pseudomonadota; class Alphaproteobacteria; order Rhodobacterales; family Roseobacteraceae; genus Ruegeria; species Ruegeria sp. H8. The sequence goes on from NZ_JBQFNY010000011.1 coordinate 26,648, forward strand.
CATGTCCGTGACAGATCAAAGCTTTAGACCGAGCCGGGTGCCCATGCTGCGCGAAGTTTTGGCGCAAATCCGCGCAGCGCGCGACGCGCAAGAATGCGATGAGGACTCCTGAGACTTTGTGATTCGCCGATTTTGCGCTACCCTGAGGTCGAGCAGTAATCAGGAAAAATCGGAATGCAAAAATGCGTAGGCGGCGTCATGACCGTCGCATTGTGGGCATCCATGGTGCAGGCGGACATATCAGAAAAAACGACTTGGCCAGACAGTGCAGTGTCCGGCAAAACGATACAGCTGGTCTCGGCGGATGTGGCGGTTTCGATCCGTCCGGTCCCGCGCCCGGCGGTTGAGGCTTTGCGGGTGTCCGCGGCCGTGACCGCACGGTTTCAGGCCTGGCTCGGCGCGTTTCAGGAGCGCGCCAAGCAGCAGGGTATATCGGAAAGAACATTGAACAGAGTGTTCTCGGACATGATCTTTGACGAGGACATCCTGAAAAAAGACCGCAATCAGGCTGAATTTTCGAAACCGATCTGGGAGTATCTGGATTCCGCCGTCTCGGACATGCGCGTTTCCAATGGTCGTGCCGCGATGCAACGATATCGGCAGGTGTTGCAGCAAATCGAGGCGGAATATGGCGTTGAAAAGGAAGTGGTCACGGCAATCTGGGGGCTGGAAACATCATTCGGCTCTTATCGTGGCAGCAACCGGACGCTGAGTTCCTTGGCGACACTGGCCTTTGATGCACGGCGGGCGCAGTTCTTTGAAACGCAGTTGATCGCCGCCCTGAGGATCGTGCAGGCAGGCGATGTCAGCGCCAAAAACATGCTGGGCAGTTGGGCAGGCGCGATGGGGCACACGCAGTTCATGCCAACCTCGTATCTGGATCACGCGGTTGATTTCGATGGCGATGGTCGGCGTGACATCTGGTCGGATGATCCGACGGATGCGCTGGCCTCGGCCGCGTCCTATCTGGCGCGGCACGGATGGAAAAAGGGGCAACCCTGGGGCGTCGAGGTGCGCTTGCCCGAAGGGTTCGACTATGCCACCGCCAAACGGGACTACACCCTGCTGCCGTCAGATTGGGCGGCGCGTGGCGTGGTGGGGCGTGACGGCAAACCTGTCCCGGATCACGGGCAAGCCGCAATCCTTTTGCCCGCCGGGGGGCAGGGTGTGGCGCTGATGATTTTCGACAATTTCAGCGTGATCGAGGCCTATAACGGGGCCGATGCTTACGTGATCGGTATCGGGCACCTGTCCGACCGGCTTGCGGGTGGTGCACCGTTTCAGTCCGACTGGCCCCGAGATGAACGGGCGCTGAGCTTCACCGAGAAGAAAGAGCTGCAAACCCGCCTGACTGATGCGGGGTTCGATACAAAGGGTATCGATGGGCGTACAGGGCCGAACACCATCAATGCGGTTCGCGCCTACCAACTGGCACAGGGTTTGGTGCCGGACGGCTATCCAACTGCAACACTTTTGGAGCGGCTGCGGTGAACGATAAGAGGCGACCCAGACGGGCCGCCCCTTTGTAGAATCCGTTTTCTGATCTCAGGATGCGGCTTTCATCAGCCCCTGAGCGATGATTTCCGCCTGTGCTTCGTCCAGAGATTTGTAAATCCGCACGAACATCTCGTCGATATCCGCCGGGGTCAGGATCAGCGGCGGCGAGATGATCATGCGGTCGCCCACATGGCGCATGATCAGGTTGTTGGCAAAGCAACGGTCACGGCAGATATAGCCGACCGTGCCGGGCTCGGACGCGAACTTGGCGCGGCTGGCTTTGTCAGGTGTCAGAGCGATGGAGGCCATCATTCCGACGATCTTCGCCTCACCCACCAGCGGGTGATCGGCCAGCGCCTCCCATTTCTGTTTCAGATAGGGGGCGGCAACGTCGCGCACATGCTCGACGATCTTCTCTTCTTCCAAAATGCGCAGGTTCTCAAGCGCCACGGCAGCGGCGACGGGGTGGCCGGAATAGGTGTAACCGTGGTTGAATTCCGTCCCGCCGATCACTTCGGCGATCTCGTCATTCACGATGGACCCGCCGATCGGCGCATAGCCCGAGCTGAGCCCCTTGGCGATGGTCATGATATGCGGTTTGATGCCCACGGTTTGCGACCCGAACCAATTGCCGGTTCGACCGAACCCACAGATCACCTCGTCCGCAATCAACAGGATATCGTATTTGTCGCAGATGCGCTGAATTTCCGGCCAGTAGGTATCAGGCGCCACGATCACGCCGCCTGCACCCTGAACCGGCTCGGCGATGAAGGCCGCGACACGGTCCTCGCCCAGCTCCTGTATGGCCTCTTCCAACTCGCGCGCGCGGGCCAGGCCAAATTCCTCGGGCGACATGTCGCCGCCTTCGGCCCACCAGTTGGGTTGGTTGATATGGTGAATGTTCGGGATCGGAATGCCGCCCTGCGCATGCATACCTGCCATGCCGCCCAGCGAAGCCGACCCGACGGAAGACCCGTGATACGCGTTTTTCCTGCTGATGATGATATTTTTGTCCGGCTGCCCCTTCTCGGCCCAGTATGTGCGCACGAGGCGGATATTGGTGTCGTTTGCCTCGGACCCGCCAGCTGCGAAAAAGACATGGTTCAGATCACCTGGTGCCAGTTCGGCGATTTTGGCCGCCAGTGCGATTGCCGGCACATGGGTCGTCTTGAAGAAGGTGTTGTAGTAGGGCAGTTCGCGCATCTGACGCGCCGCGACGTCGGCCAGCTCATCGCGGCCATAACCGATGTTGACGCACCAAAGACCTGCCATTGCGTCCAGAATTTCCTCACCTTCGCTGTCGGTCAGGTAAACCCCGCTGGCGCGTGTAATCACGCGGGCCCCTTCCTGCCCCAGCGCACCATTGGCCGAGAAAGGATGGATGTGATGCGCCGCATCCAGCGCCTGCAATTCGGCGGTCGGCATATGGTTGGTTATGGTGGACATCGGAGAATCTCCTACAAGAACGCGGTTGCGGATCACAATATGATCAAATTCATCGCTGTCAATCGAATCAGGCTGAGTTAAGCGGAAGTCAGAGCGTCCGACATCAATTCCATACCTTGCTCAATGTCCTGAGCCGTTGCCTTTGCCGCTTTTTCGGCGTCGCCTTCACGCAAGGCGGAAATGATATCCTTGTGCCGATCCGGCAGGCTTTGAGTCCCGAATCGACCACACACGACACGCAGCGAAGGGCCGAACCGCAACCAAAGCCTTTCGGCGAGATCACTGAGAATCGGTGCGTTTGCATGAGAGTACAGCGTTTCGTGGAACGCCTGGTTCAGACGCAGATATCCGCCCACATCCCCGTCGGCGATCATACGGTCCAAATGGGTATCCAACCGCTCAAGATGATCGATGTCCTCGGCCTGCAAATTCGACGTCGCGCGCCTTGAAAGCTCTGATTCTATTGAGGTTCTGGCAAAGATCATTTCCTGGATATCGCCCGGGGACAGCAGCGGCACGCTTACACGCCGATTGCCCTGGAACACCAATGCCCCGTCCGAGATCAACCGGCGGATGGCTTCGCGCACCGGTGTCATGCCAACACCCAGCGAATCAGTCAGGCCCTGGATCGTGACAGGCTGGCCCGGAACCAATTCGCCGAACAGGATCTGTGATCTGAGCGTTTGATAAACCTGCTCATGCGCGGGCTGTTTCCCTTTGTCGATTGTCGACGCAGATGCCTTATTTTTGATCAAATCCAATTGGTTCTTCCCATTTCGACTAACCCTGACTTGTCAGGTGACAGACCTCGTGAAACCATACGCTGGATCGAGGAAAAACGCAAAACTTGATCAAATCCAAAAAAACGGGAAAATAGCCGTACACTTGCAGGGAGAAGAATATGACAATCAAAACGCTGACCATGACAGCGGTCATCGCATTGGGGACTTCGGCGGCATTCGCCGAAGAGGTGCGTGTTTACAACTGGTCCGACTATATCGACGAAGAATTGCTGAGCAAATTCGAGGAAGAAACCGGTCTGACCCTGATTTACGATGTGTTCGACAGCAATGAGGTTCTGGAAACCAAGATGCTGGCCGGTGGTTCGGGATACGATGTGGTGGTGCCTACGGCCGACTTTATGCAAAGGCAGATTCAGGCGGGTGTTTACCAAAAATTGGACAAATCCCAATTGCCCAATTTGAAAAACATGTGGGACGTTATCGAAGAAAGGACATCCAGATACGATCCCGGGAACGAGTATTCGATTAACTATATGTGGGGAACCACGGGGCTCGGCATCAATGTCAACAAAGTGAAAGAGGTGTTGGGTGAAGACGCTCCGCTAAACAGCATGGACTTGGTCCTAAAGCCCGAGAACATGGAAAAACTAGCTTCTTGTGGAGTGCATTTTTTAGATGCTCCCACAGAGATTATTCCAATGGTCCTACAGTATTTGGGAGAAGATCCCGATAGTTCCGATCCAGAAGTTATTGCTAAGGCGGAAGCACCTTTGTTGTCTGTACGTCCTTACATTCAGAAATTTCACAGCTCGGAATATGTTAATGCTTTGGCAAATGGCGAAATCTGTGTTGCCGTCGGTTGGTCGGGCGATGTTCTACAATCTCGGGATCGTGCTATCGAGGCGGACAACGGTGTGGAGATAGCCTACAACGCTTTCGCAGAAGGCTCTCTCATGTGGTCTGACCAGATGGCAATTCCTGCCGACGCGCCGAATCCGGAAGGTGCGCATAAGTTTCTGAACTTCATAATGGATGCGCAAAATATGGCGGCAGCCTCGAACTACGTTTACTACGCCAACGGCAACAAAGCGTCTCAGGAGTTCCTTGTTGAAGATGTAATCGGTGATCCAGCCATTTACCCAACAGAGGAAACAATGAACAACCTCTACACTAAATCGCCCTACCCCGCGAAAACACAGCGGGTCGTGACGCGCCTGTGGACCAAGGTCAAATCGGGCACCTGATCCGGTCAAAAGCGCGGGGCGGTCTGGCGATCGCCCCGCCGCACCATTGTCCAAACTGACCATGCGGGGGCTGCTTTGAGTTCTGACGTTTTTGCGCCGTGGAATGACCCACAGGCGAAACCCTTGATCCAGTTCCAGAACGTGACCAAGCGCTTTGGCGAGTTCACGGCGATCGACAACCTGTCTCTGGATATCTTCGAACGTGAGTTTTTTGCCCTGCTAGGCCCTTCAGGGTGCGGCAAAACAACGATGATGCGGATGCTGGCCGGGTTCGAGACCCCGACCGAAGGCCATATCCTGCTGGGCGGGCAGGATATCGACCCCATCCCGCCGAACAAGCGGGCCGTGAACATGATGTTCCAGTCCTATGCCCTGTTCCCGCATCTGAGTGTCTGGGAAAACATCGCTTTCGGTCTGCGCCGAGACAACGTGCCCAAGCACGATCTGGAAGATCGGGTCGAAGAGATGCTGCGCCTGACCCGGCTAGAACAGTTCGCCCGTCGCAAACCGCATCAGATCTCGGGCGGTCAGAGGCAGCGCGTCGCACTGGCGCGCTCGTTGGCCAAAGCGCCCAAGCTTCTGCTGCTAGATGAACCGCTGGGGGCGTTGGACAAGAAGCTGCGTCAGGATACCCAGTTCGAATTGATGGATATCCAGGAAAAGACCGGCACCACTTTTGTCATCGTCACCCATGATCAGGAAGAGGCGATGACAGTCGCCACCCGCGTCGCGGTGATGGATCAGGGCCAGTTAAAGCAAGTGGCCACCCCGGATCGGATTTATGAAAACCCTGAATCTGTTTATGTCGCTGACTTCATCGGAGATGTGAACATCATCGAAGGCCGCGCGACACCATCCGGAGAGGACGCCTATCAGATCGATTGGGCCGAAGGTCAGGCCCCGTTCACGGCATCTTCGCCTGCCGGTTTCTCAGACGGTCAGCCCTGCCATCTGGCGATCCGCCCCGAGAAAGTGACGATCTCTGCCGAACGGCCCGTCGATGCGGTCAACGCCGTGCAGGGCAAGGTTCACGACATTGCCTATCTGGGCAATCTGTCCACCTATCACGTTGAATTGGCGAACGGCACAATCATCAAAGCGCAGACGGCCAACACCCGCCGCATCTCGCGCCGCTCTTTCACCTGGGAAGACCCGGTCTGGCTGTCCTGGACAGCCACGGCTGCGGTTCTGCTGGCCAACTGATGCGCCGCGCCGTTCTGATCGCCATTCCTTACGTCTGGCTGTTGGCCCTGTTTCTGGTGCCGTTCTTCATCGTTCTGAAGATTTCGCTGTCGGATACCGCGCTTGCCATCCCGCCTTATACTCCGACTTTGGACCTGTCTGCCGGTTGGGCGGGAATCAAAGAGTTCTTCAGCCAGCTTGATCTGGAGAATTATGTCTGGCTGACCGAGGACGATCTGTATTGGAAAGCCTACCTGTCCAGCGTCAAGATCGCTTTGATTTCGACATTCCTGACACTGCTGGTGGGCTATCCCATTGCCTACGGCATGGCCCGCGCGCCTCAGGAATGGCGACCGACACTGATGATGCTGGTCATCCTGCCCTTCTGGACTTCGTTCCTGATCCGGGTTTACGCTTGGATGGGCATTCTGTCGAACGAAGGGTATCTCAACCAGATCTTACTGTGGACCGGCATCATCTCGACGCCGCTGACGATCCTGAACACGTCAACTGCCGTCTATATCGGCATCGTCTACACCTACCTGCCTTTCATGATCCTGCCGATCTATTCTGCGTTGGAACGGTTGGACGGATCATTGATCGAAGCGGCCGAGGATCTGGGGTGTTCGCGTTTGCAGGCCTTCTGGCTGGTGACCATCCCGCTGTCCAAACCCGGTATCATTGCAGGGTGTTTCCTAGTGATGATCCCCGTGATCGGTGAATTCGTGATCCCATCCCTTCTGGGTGGTTCCGGTACGCTGATGATCGGCAAGGTTCTGTGGGAAGAGTTCTTTTCGAACCGTGACTGGCCGGTGGCAAGTGCGGTGGCCATCGTGCTGCTGCTGATCCTCGTCATTCCCATCGTGCTGTTCCAGCGCAACCAGCAGAAACAGGCGGAGGCCGAGGGATGAACAGATTGAGCTGGTTCAACACGGTTTCGCTGACGCTGGGTTTTGCGTTTCTGTACATCCCGATGATCATCCTGATCGTCTTCAGCTTCAACGAAAGCAAGCTGGTCACGGTCTGGGCCGGGTTTTCGACGAAATGGTACGGAGAGCTGCTTCGGAACGAAGCGTTCCTTGATGCCGCCTGGGTCACGATCCGGGTCGCGGTCTTTTCGTCGACCCTGGCGACTATTCTTGGAACAGCCGCCGCTTATGTGCTGGTCCGCAGCGGGCGTTTCTTTGGCCGGACACTGTTTTCCGGCATGATCTATGCACCGTTGGTCATGCCCGAAGTGATCACCGGCCTGTCGCTGCTTTTGCTATTTATCGGCATCGGCCTGGATCGGGGTATTCTGACCATCGTTCTGGCGCATACGACCTTTTCGATGTGTTTCGTTTCCGTTGTCGTATCCTCTCGCCTCATCACCTTTGACCGGTCGCTGGAAGAGGCTGCGCTGGACCTTGGGTGTTCGCCCGCGCAAGCCTTCCGTCTTGTCACCCTGCCGATCATTGCGCCTGCGGTAATCTCGGGCTGGTTGCTGGCCTTCACCTTGTCACTTGATGATCTGGTGATTGCATCCTTCACTTCGGGGCCGTCGGCAACGACATTGCCGATCAAGATATTCTCGGCCGTGCGCCTTGGCGTCAGCCCGGAAATCAACGCGTTGTCGACGATCATGATCGCTGTGGTGACGGTCGGGGTAATCACGGCCTCGCTTGTGACCAAACGCGCGATGGTACGGCAGCAGCAGGATGAAATGGCCGCAGCGCGCACCGAATGAAGCGGATTTTTCCAGACTACGCCTATGGCAGCGACCCTCGCGACGGCTGTTGGTGGGACGAAACTGTTGCCAGCCCGGATTGGCCAGAGTTCCAGGGTGACATGCATGTGGATGTGGCCATCATTGGCGGCGGATTTACAGGCGTTTCGGCTGCTCTGCATTTGGCTGAAAAAGCTTCGGTTGCGGTGTTCGAAGCCGGCGCACCGGGGTGGGGAGCCTCGGGCCGAAATGGCGGGTTTTGCTGTCTTGGCGGCTCAAAACTTGGCCACGCATCCATGCAGCGCCGATTTGGCTGCGATGCCGCTTTGGACTATGCGGCAGCGGAACAGGAAGCGGTCCGACTGGTCGCCGATCTGTTGGCACAACATCAGATCGATGCGGATACCCACTCCAGCGGGGAAACCCAGCTGGCGCATTCCAGGCGGGCGATGGACATGCTACGCCGCAATGCCGACGAGGCGGGAACCCTGCACGAAACCAGAGACCTGCCCGGGAAGGGCATGGGTGGCGCGTTTTATGGCGGATACACTTCGCCGGTTGGTTTCGGGTTGAATCCCCGCAAATACCTGTTTGGGATTGCCAGAGCCGCCGAAGCAATGGGCGCGCATCTGTTTCAGAATTCCGCGGTTCTGAGCGTTGAAAAAACGGCGTCCGGCTTTGTGTTGCAAACGCAGAGCGGGACAGTCAAAGCGCAGGCGGTGTTGGTGTGCACCAACGGTTATTCCAGCGAGGATATCCCGGCCTGGATGTCCGGACGATACATGCCTGCTCAGTCGACCGTCATGGTAACGCGACCCCTTGGTAGAACCGAGCAGATGGCACAGGGGTGGACATCGGATCAGATGTGCTATGATACGCGCAATCTGTTGCACTATTTCCGCCTGATGCCGGACGGGCGCTTTCTGTTTGGTATGAGGGGCGGCCTGCGGTCATCGGCCGAGGCTGAAGCAGCCATTCGGCGAAAGGTTCAGCAGGATTTCAAACATATGTTTCGTGCTTGGTCGACGGTCGAGGTCACTCATATCTGGTCCGGTTTGGTGTGCCTGTCGCGGGCCCTGACACCTTTTGTCGGCCCCGTTCCGGATCAGCAGGGGATGTTTGCCGGTTTTGCATATCACGGCAATGGCGTCGCCATGGGCACGTATTGCGGTCGAGCATTGGCGCGGTTGGTTCTGGGGCAGGACGCCAGGCTGCCGGTCGTGATGACGCAAACACCGGGTCGGTTTCCTTTGGGTCGCTGGCGCCGTGTGCTCATGCCGCCAGCCTACGCCATGCTGGCGCTGGCCGACCTGCGATGAGGCGGGGCGTTACAGAATTGCGGTTTCCAAGTTCAACCCTGTCGCGTAATCGGGCGCACCATTTTCAGCCCGCCAGAGGCAATACGTCGCCATGCGCCAAGCATACCATGGCCTGAGCTGTTCATAGCGCGCGACGATTTCGGGCCTGCCGTAGGCCGAAAGAAACTGGTCTTCCTCTTTCTTCGACAGCGGTGAGCCTCGGTAAAGCTGCTGCATTGCAGGCGACAAAAACAGCGCAAGGTCTTCGCAGGGATCGCCCAGGGCCGGGCATTGCCAGTCGATCAAGGTCAGACCACCGGTCGCCACCAGGATATTGCCTGCCACGGGGTCGCCATGGATCAGGCACGTCCGTTCCGTGGGTGCGACCGGATTCGTAGGTTGCAAATCAGCGAGTTTGTCGCGCCCGTTTGACGTACAGCCTTGCAGAATTCTTTTTCCATGAGCGCGCAAGTCTGCGCTGCCATTGCATCCGGCTGGCGCCTGGACGGCAATGGGCAGGGTATGAAGCTTGCGCAGCAAGGCGCCGACCTGGGCTGAATCCTGCCGCCAGGGGGTTCCGGGGGCGTGGTCGTAAAACACCCAACGGGCTTCCTTGTATTGCCCTGTGGCCCGCAGCCTAGGCACGAAACCCGTGGTGCCAAGCGCCTTCAGGCATTGGGCCTCCAACTCTGCATCATTGCGAAACAAAGGATTGCGCAATGCCGTGCTGTAAAGTTTCAGGACTTTGTCACTGTCGCGGCCCTTGACCTTCCACACCCTGTTGGTGCGCCCGCCATACAAGGTCTCGAACCGAGGATGCGCGTTGACCAATCCTTGCGCGTGAAGATGGTCAACCAGATCACGAGGGGGGGCAGGCAGGTCGGGCAGAGGTTCCATCACTTCTTATGGCGAGTCGATTTGCCAAGGTTTGGCCCGTCCCGCCCGACAGATCAAGCACCAGTTCGGACTGCGGTGACCTGAGTTGCGGGAATCACTTGACCGCCCTGCAAGGTCAGCAAAACAGCATCGTCGCCAACCTGTGCTTCGACAACGCGATTGTAGGCGGCGACAGGTTTTTCAGAGAGCAACTTGTCGCCTTTGTAGCTTTCCAGGGTTGCGCTGTAGTTGCCTGATGCCAATGGATTGCCTGAGGAACCCACTCCGGCCCAAACAAACTCCTCGGTTGTCGTGGGTACGATGACGTTATCGATTACCGTGCCATCACTGTCGCGGATCACCAATTCCGTCGCGTCCGCATCAGGGTCGGCCTGGGCAAACAATATCACGGGCTGGCCGTCAAAGTGAAAAGCTGACGTCGAACGGACGTCCATGCCCACCCAGCTTGCAAGCTCGTTCAGTTTCGTGCCGCCCAATGCGTTGGCCAGGTTGGACAAGAGGTCATTGGTCTGGACTTGTTGCTCGACCATCGAGAACTGCGCCAACTGAGACGCATATTCGGTCGAATCCATCGGCTCCAACGGATCCTGATTCTTTGCCTGCGCCGTTAGCATCAGCAAGAATGTCTCAAAGTCCGACGTAATCGCGGATTTCTGAGATGCCCCGGCCTTTTGTTGATCCGTAACGTGCTGCGTGGTGTTGACAGGCGTAATCATTGGTCAAAACCTCATGTCGATGCCCCGGCCCGAGGCCGAATACTGTGGATGGGAAGTTGTGTGATCGATCCGTTCGTGCGGCGCAGCTTCTGAATGTGAAGGGGATTGTGTGTCAGCGTCGTTTGCGTCCTTTTGATGTGCGCCAGAACCCCAAGAGGTTCCCAGATCAAAGCTCAGATCCCCATAACCCAGCTTCTGAAACTCTTCTGTCAGAACGGACAAATGACGCCGCATTAAATCGAGGGTTTCCGGGCGCTCGGTCGCAATGGTGATTTGCAGGCCGTCCTCCCGGCCGTTCAGAACAATGGATACACGTCCAAGCTCTTCCGGGTTCAGCGCTATTTCCGTTGCTCCTGATCCGATACGAGTCTGGACAGCTGCCGACAGCTGACCAGCGATCGCCCGGGCGATTTCCGCTCGGGCGGCAGTGGACGGAGCCGCGAGTTGAGGCACGGACTCACGCGAGGTCAGCGGCAAAGGTTCCTCTCTGGCGGCAGGCAGGGCCTCAGCATCGACTACGGGTGCCACGGGTTCGGCTTCAACGGCAGTTGCCATCAGCTGAAGCTGCGCCACCGAGGGCGCCCGGTCAGGCGCTGACGGTTTGGGCGTCAGAATGTTCACTTCGGGCAAAAGCTTCTTTTCAGGGCCCAGCGGGAGGGGGACGGCCCCCGTTTGTTCGACCGTGCCTTTGGGCTTTGCAAGCTGATCAAACATCTGAACGATTTCGGTCATGGCTGTCATTTGCACAAGTTGGGGCGTCGGACCCTGCGCCTTCTGCGAGAGCGCCGGAACCGGGGAAGGCGTGTCGCTTTGTGTGGGCAAACCTTTTGGTACCGATACCGGTGGTTGATCCGGTGTTTCAGAGGGTGCTTGATTTACCTCCGCCATCTGAACCGGCGCCACCTTTACCTTGTCCAAGTCCGGGGTTTCCAGGAATGCAGAATGGGGTTGCTGTTCGCCTATGTGTTCTGAAATCGGGGTGGGATGGGCCGTTGCAGATGCCTCGGCCGATGTCTCCGGCACAGGTTCGGGCTCTGCTTCGACACTTTTCAGCTTGGCATTGATGGCAGCGTTTTCGCCTTCTGGGTGGCCGGTGGCACCAACCTCTTGCCCGAGGACGTCCTGAAAGCTCTCCGAGCCAGTGTTTTGGCCCGGAGCCTTACGCGATGTGACGGCTTTCTCAGGCGTGGTCGGCGTTGCGTTCGCCAGCGTTATGGGGTTGGGCATTTTGCTCCGGCTCCGTGTGACTGGTCGGAACACTGCCTGTAGGAAGTTACGTTTATTTTAACCGCTTTCACCTTTGATCGAGAAAGTTCGAAGCAAATTCGGAGAATGCCATGAAGGTTTCCACCTTTCCTCACGTATCTCAATCACAGTCACCCCAGACCCGGCTGAAAAACGCCGCCATAGAGCTTGAGGCCGCGTTTCTGGCCGAAATGCTGAAATCCGCCGGGTTGGGAAAGACCCGTCAGTCCTTTGGCGGTGGCGCCGGTGAGGATCAGTTTTCTTCGATGCTTGTTCAACATCAGGCGCAGCAACTGGCCCGGTCCGGTGGCGTGGGCCTTTCCGAAATTCTGTTCAAGTCACTGATGGAGAAAACCGATGACGTCTAAGGCCGACAAAGCGTTGATCAAGTCTTTGGAAGAAATCCTGGATTTGGAACGTGCCGCGCTTGTGCAGGGGGATCTGGACCGTTTGTCCAGCATGGTGCCTGAAAAAGAAAAGCTGATCGGGGCAATCAATGATCTTCAGGTGCTGGAAAGTGAGGCACTGATTCGCGTTCAACAGAAAGCCGAGCGCAATCAGGCGCTGCTGAACAGCGCGGCTGAAGGCATCCGGGCGGTCGCCGGCCGAATGGCTGAATTGCGGCGCGTTCGGCAGGAATTCAGCACCTATGGTGCAGACGGACAGCGAAGTGAATTCGCGGTGCGCAGCACGGCAAAGCTGGAAAAGCGGGCATAGGCAGAAGTTTGATTCAAATCCGAAATTTCTGGGCCGGGCGCTTTAGCACTCCGTTAGGGGATCGAGCTCAAAAGTGGTGTTGCACCTGAGATCAACAGGTGGCGCGAACGGCCACGCGGCGCGTCGCACAGGTCAGAAAGACACCAATGCCCGCAAATAGTGCGGGGTGAACATGGGCAAAATGGCCCGAACGGAAAAGGATGAAAGCTATGTCCAGCATTCTGACAAACAATGGCGCGATGGTTGCGCTGCAAACTCTCAAGTCGGTCAACAAAAACCTGGCGATGACCCAGAACGCAATCTCGACCGGCAAGGACGTCGCGACGGCCAAGGACAACTCGGCAGTTTGGGCGATTTCCAAAGTGATGGAGTCGGACGTCAAAGGTTTCAACGCCATCAAGGACAGTCTTGCGCTTGGCGAATCGACCGTTGCCGTAGCACGGAACGCCGCGGAAACCGTCACTGATCTGCTGACCCAGATGAAAGGCAAGATCGTCGCGGCGCAGGAAGACAACGTTGACCGCGGCAAAATCAATGATGATGTGACTGCACTGAAAGATCAGATCGCGTCCGTTGTCAGTGCGGCGCAGTTCAATGGTCTGAACTTGGTTGACGGCTCTGCCGGTTCCGCTTCGATCCTTGCATCGCTGGATCGTGACAACACAGGTGCTGTGACCTCGTCGTCCATCACCGTTGCAGGGCAGAACCTGTCGACCGGTGGTTATGTCACCAAGCAGGTTTTTGACGGTTCGACCGGCGCATCGACAGGCAACGATCGCGTCGGCGCAACCATCGATAACGGCGCAACCGCCGCAACCGCGCTGGTCACCGACGAATCCAGCGGTGTTTTTGCCGCCGGGGACAAGGTCGTCGTCGCCATCAACGATCAGGTCGTATCCTATACCGTGTCTGCGGAAGACGCTGCCGCGACAACAACCGGTGATCTGGTTGCCGTTGGGTTGAAATCGAAGATTGAAGAGCTTGGGATTACCGGTCTGACCGTCGATTATGACTCGGGTACAGCCGGAACCTTGTCTGTCACCAACGGTACGGGCTCGGACATTTCGTTTTCGGCTCAATTCGTGAACGCCGGTGCAGGTGGTCTGGGCGCGCTGGCCGGCATTGATGTTTCGACCGGTGCGGGTGCGACCGCTGCCCTGGCCGCCGTTGAGTCGCTGATCGATACTTCGATCGACGCGTCGGCTGCTTTCGGTTCCTCTCAAAGCCGGATCGAAACTCAGAAAGAGTTCATCTCGAACCTGTCCGACTCGTTCAAGTCAGGCATCGGGTCGCTGGTCGACGCGGACATGGAAGAGACTTCGGCACGGTTGCAGGCGCTTCAGGTTCAGCAACAGTTGGCGACACAGTCGCTTTCGATCGCCAATCAGGCACCGCAGTCGATTCTGTCGCTGTTCCGCTAATTCGCGAAATCGGTTGGGGCGCGGTCTTCGCGCCCCATCAATGACTGCCTGATGACGGCCCTTTGGAAGGATTTCAAGTGACACCGCAAACCCTAGCCCATCAAACCTATGCGCAAACCGCCGCGCCGACTCGGACGCCTCGAGACACGGAATACGAAGCGATTTCAAGGATCACATGGCGTCTGAAGGCAGCAACAGCGCAAAAGGCAACGGATTTTTCGGGCTTTGTACAGGCCGTGCACGAAAACCGGCGGCTATGGGGGGTGCTCGCCACCGGCGTTGCCGATTCCGAGAATGCCCTGCCCAACGACCTGAGAGCCAGGATCTTCTACCTTGCCGAATTCACCGAACAACACAGCAGCCGCGTTCTGGGAGACGGCGCAACCGTTGAACCGTTGGTGGAAATCAACACGGCCGTATTGCGCGGATTGCGCCAGATGAGGGCAACTTGATGAGTGGTCTGGTCCTGAAACTTGCCCCGAAAGAAAGGGTTCTGATCAACGGGGTCGTGATTGAGAACGGCGATCGCCGCGGCCGGTTTTCGATCATGACGCCACAGGCAAATGTACTTCGACTGCGGGATGCGATTCATCCGGATGAGGTGAATACGCCGGTGCGCCGCGTCTGTTATGCCGCGCAGCTTGTATTGTCGGGGGACATCGAACCTGGCCAAGCACGTCAGCAATTGTTGCGCCGCGTGGAAGAGCTGAGCCAGGTTTTTACGGATGCAGATAGCCGCCGGGTCTTGGCCGATGCCACGGATGCCCTGGTTGCAGAGCATTATTACAAATGCCTCAAATCGCTTCGCTCGCTTCTGCCGCGCGAAGAGCGGTTGATGGCTTACCAGCAATGACATTCCAACCCGTCATCCCAAGCGGCGGAATCGTGGGCTGGCGGTTCCTGAAACGTACCTATGAAAGTCAGCTCCAGAGTTTTTCGTCGTCAGCAGCAAATGAAAGAGAAACAAAGTACTTTCTGGACAACATCGGGAAAATCCAATCCGCTGAAGAGCTGGTTTCGGATCGCAGGTTGTTGCAGGTCGCTTTGGGTGCGTTCGGGTTGGAAGGAGATTTGGACAACCGGTTTTTCATACGCAAAATCCTCGGGGATGGGACACAGGCGGATGACGCGTTGTCCAATCGATTGGCCGACAAGCGATACCGGGAATTTTCTGACGCCTTTGGGTTTGGTCCCGGTACTGTCCGAAAAACCGCGCTGACGTCCGACATGGAACAAATCGCCCAGGCCAATTTGACGGCCCGATTTGAAATTGCCGTTGGCGAGTCGGATGAAACGATGCGTATTTCGCTCTATGCACAACGAGAGCTTTCGGATCTTGCCAACAAGACCTCAAGTGCAGACACAAAGTGGTTCGATCTGATGGGGTTGCCGCCCTTGCGCAGCATGATGGAAACGGCACTTGGACTGCCGTCATCCTTTGCACAGCTGGACATTGACAAACAACTGGTCGAGTTCAAGGCAAGGTTGCTCAAACTGACCGGCTCGGATGACCTGGCACAGTTTTCGAACCCAAAGTCCATCGAGAAACTGACCGACACCTATTTGGCCAGAAGTCAGATTGCGCGACTTCAGAACACGATCTCGCCGGCGCAGACCGCATTGATCTTGTTGGGGGCCGTTTGAGCAGAGCGCCTCCGGATCGAAGTGATCGGTGAAGCATGATCGCAAGGGCATCACGCTGATCAAGGCAATGCGGTTTTCTTCAGAACTGCAACGAAAGGCCTCAACCGTTCAGAATCTCATCGGCTGCGGTTCGCAAAGCATATGATCTGACGGGTCGGGACACGTTGTGCAGATTGACGTCTCCCAGCGGTACAGCATTGGAACAGGCCGGTTCGATGTCTTCTGAAACGACAATGCGGTGCCCTTGCGACTTGCCGAACTCGCCCAAACGTGCGGCGACGTTTGCGGCCTGACCGATAACTGTGAAATCAAGCCGTTCGCGAGATCCCACATTGCCGTAGGTGACACGCCCATACGCGACGCCGATCGAACAGTCGCAATGCCTGTCCGTACCTTCTTTGCGCAGCTCTCCCAAAGTTTCGACGATTTTGATCGCCGAGCGCTGGGCATTGGTGCGGGCCGTACTGGCATCCTCGTCCGTTGCCGGGAAAACGGCCAGAACAGCGTCGCCAATGAACTTCAGGACTTCTCCGTTGTTGTCATGAACAATGCCCGAGACCGTTTCAAAGAACTCGTTCAGGAGATTGATATACTCGCCCCGGCCCAGCTTCTCTTCCAGGCTCGTTGAATTACGGAGGTCGCAGAACATGATGGCGGCGTCGATCTCATCCCCGTCACCCCTCCTGATTTCGCCGCCCAATACGCGCGCGCCGGTGCGTTTGCCGACATAGGTTTCCAGCAGGACCTGCGCGTTTTCGCGCTGCATGAACACCTCGTAGAAACGGGCGATTACCGAGGAACATTCAAAGACAAGGCCCAGATTTTCGGTGGTAAACCCGTCCGGGTGATCGCAGGTCAGCGTCAGAACATTGGTGCGCCCGTCGGAAAACGGCAAGGGCATGGCCACGTAATCTGTTGCGCCCTTCGCCCGCAGATCTTCCATGATCGGGAAGCTGTTATGCGGGTTTTCATCATTCAACCTTTGCCGCACGCCACCCAGGCCGTTCGAAACATGCCGCAAGGGGCTGTTTATGAAAGCTGGGTGATCATAGATTTCGTATGTCGGAGCCCTAGCCAGAATCTCTTCTTCATCTTTTTCCCAGATATAGTGTTTTCCCGCGATCAGGGGGTGAAGGGACCAGGCCAGAATGCTCAGCCTTTGTATTGCGATGCCGTGCTCCAGCATCTTTTCGGCCAGCGCTTTGGTAAAGCTTTCGGGCGTTGCCGCGGTCGAAGCACCACGCATCAACCAATCGATCAGGGGGCCGCTGATGTTGCCGTCTTCTGGTTCGCGAAGGCGGTTGTCGCCCAGATCGATTTTCGTATAGGCACCGGGCACAAAGCCGATACAGCCTTGAATGGCCGCGCTTTCGGGCAGAGCCTCCTCATAGGCCCAGACAGAATTGGCCAGGTTTTCGGAACCCAGATTGATGTCGTGATATGTGGCAGTGCCTTTGAACGGACAGAATGTTTGCAGGTCTGTTTCTTCGCTCAGATCAACACAGACATCCGCGCGGGGAACATAGATCGTGGGCGGCAGGCGCGTTTCATACATGACCTTGGCATCTGTGCTTTCAGCCATAAGCACATCATTGCGGTAAATGGCAATTCTGCCATTCAGCGATTCAACCGAGATTCCATACCCATTGATTTTTGGTGCGGCGTGGACGTTCATATGCGACCTCCCTTGCCTGGGTTTTTTCTAGAATGGGGCTTTGCATCCCACATTCCAAGAGGCGCAGAAGGGGAAAGTGCCAACGCATACGGTCATGCAGCAAGGCTCAGACCATTTGTATCACGTCTTTTTCGATGGACAGCATATACCCTTTTTTGGCGATGTTCTTGACCAGAAGTTCACTGACCATCTGGTTCCCAAGCGCATCCCGCAACCGTTTGATCCGCGTCGCGCCTGCGGCTTCGTCGCAATCGGCCTCATTGCGGCCGGAAATCATCGCCTCGATCTGGGCGCCGGACAAAACCTCATCATCCAGCCGGGATTCAGCCAGAACAGACAGGGTTTCCATGGCGGCGGGCGTGAGTTTGAAATCCATGTTGTTGAGGTAGACGGTGTTTTCCTCGCGGCTGATCAGCAACGAGGTCACCTGAATGCCGGTGCGTTCGATCTGCGCCATGCGTCGGTTCAGCAGTACCAGCATAACCAGAAAGACCAACGCCGAGGCCATCATGGCGCAGGCAAAAACCAGCAGCACATAAATCACCATCCGATAACTGGACAGGGTGTCGGCGAAGGCGGTGCCGGACTGGGCCAGAATTTCAAGCAACCGGATTTCGGTTTGCGAGGTCAGATCGGTCTCGATGAACAATCGCTCGACCCGCGCGTTGAATGCGTTGGCGTCCGGCAGGGTCCAGAACAGGAAAACGGCGGCGGTGATCAGAATGGCGACAATGGCTGCGACGCCCAGCACGACCAGACGGACCCCCGACCGGCGTGCGTCAGAAACGGAGATAGAATTTTCCGGCATTGCCTTTCCTCTGATCCAACCCTTCCGGCCCGAAAACGGACTGCACTTCAAGCAAGGTCCAGCCTGACGCGCTCAGGCGCTGGGCGATTTCTGCCTGGGCCTGGCCCTTGTCGCAGTTCGAGACCTGAATGACCCCATAGTGCAGACGCAACGGGTTGTCTTTCTTGGCCTTGTAATCCGCATAGCAATCCGCCGCAGACGCAGCAGAGCCAAGCGATATCAGGACCGCAAAGGTCAGAGAAGAGAGGATCTGTTTCATAGGCCGCATCCTGCGCATGAGTTGCCGCGATATTCAATAACCCAAGGGGTTTGCGGGCTCTGATATCCGATAACACCGGGCCGTTATTGCTTGTCTGGACCGGTCGCCCCCAAGTGTCAGGGCAATCAGGACGCGCTCCGTCACACGGTCGCCCAAACACTATTAAGGACACGCATCATGCACAGGAAATTCATCGCATTCATCGTTGCGACCGCGGTCGCAATAACCGGGGTTTCTGCGTCTCAGGCACGGGCTGCGGACGCAAAGGACATTCTTGGCGGGCTGGCGGCCATCGCGATCATCGGGGCCGGGGTTCACTATTACAACAAGGAAAAGAAAAAGGATCGGGCGACTCGCCAACAGACCTATACACCGGCACCTTACACGCCGCAGCCGGTGCGCCCTCTGCCGCCGCGCGTGGCGCGTTATGATCTGCCCCAGCGCTGCCTGCGCACATTCAACGGGTATTCACAGGATCATCCGTTGCTTGGGCCGAAATGCCTCAAGAAGCACTACAAACATGCCAATAGCCTGCCGCAAGAGTGCAAAGTCGGTTTCTGGAATGGCCAAAAGGTCAAGCGGGCATATGAACCTGCGTGCTTGCGCCAGAAAGGATACCGTGTCGTTTACCAGTAACACCGGTTGAGCAGGAGCGGCGCCAAAGACGCGCCGCGTGAGAGAGGGCGGTGTGGGCTGCCCTCTCTCTTTTTTCTTGCGGCGCTTTGTGAAACACTGTTTTCCAAAAGGATGACAAAACCAGATTTCGAACTTGAACAGGCGCTGCTGGACCGGGGCCATTGCCGTATCGCGGGTGTGGATGAGGTCGGGCGCGGCCCTTTGGCCGGCCCGGTCGTCGCGGCAGCGGTGATCCTGAACCCACAGGCCATCCCCGAAGGGTTGAATGATTCCAAGAAGCTGACGGCCAGACGTCGGGCCGCGCTGGATGCCGAGATCCGGCACAGCGCCGAGTTTGCCGTGGCCGAAGCCTCGGTCGCCGAGATTGACGAGATCAACATCCTCAGGGCATCGCATCTGGCGATGCTGCGCGCAGTCGAGGCACTGACACCGGCCCCCGATTTCCTGCTGATCGACGGGAACATGATTCCACGCGGCCTGAAAACCCCGTCGCAGGCCGTCGTGAAGGGGGACGCCCGATCGGTGTCGATTGCAGCCGCGTCGATCCTTGCGAAAAACTGGCGCGATCAGGTGATGGTGGATTTGGCGCAACAGCATCCGGGATATGGATGGGAAACCAACGCCGGTTATCCGTCAAAACAACACAAGGAAGCACTGCAAAATCTTGGCGTGACCCCACACCATAGACGTTCGTTCAAGCCGGTGCACAATATCTTGTATCAAGAGTAAATCGTAAGTCGCTGATTCAAAAAAGAAATTGACGCCGATTCGTCTTTGACTCATCCTTGTCTCAACCAAATGAGCGCAAAAGCGCCGTGGACACTTGAGGCAGTGATATGACGACAACCACCAAAAAGGGCGCAATAGCGCCCCCTTTAAACACGATTCTATCCGGGGACTGCATCGAAGTGATGAACAGTCTTCCCGAGGCATCCGTTGACCTGATTTTTGCGGATCCGCCCTATAATTTGCAGTTGAAAGGTCAGCTGCATCGCCCGGACAATTCTCAGGTGGATGCGGTGGATGATCACTGGGATCAGTTTTCCAGCTTTGGTGCCTATGACCAATTCACCCGCGCGTGGTTGAAGGCGGCGCGCCGTCTGCTCAAGCCAAATGGTGCGATCTGGGTGATCGGCTCTTACCACAACATCTTCCGTGTGGGTTCGGCCTTGCAGGACGAGGGCTATTGGATTCTGAACGATGTGGTCTGGCGCAAATCAAACCCGATGCCCAACTTCCGCGGCAAACGTTTTACCAACGCGCATGAGACGATGATCTGGGCATCCAAGCGCGAAGGAGCCAAGTACACCTTCAACTATGAGGCGCTGAAGGCCCTGAACGAAGGCGTGCAGATGCGCAGCGACTGGGTGCTGCCGATCTGCACCGGGCATGAACGTCTGAAGGATGAAAACGGTGACAAGGCACACCCGACGCAAAAGCCGGAATCACTGCTGCACCGTGTTCTGATCGGCTCGACCAATCCCGGGGACGTGGTGCTGGATCCGTTCTTCGGCACCGGAACGACCGGAGCCGTCGCCAAGATGCTGGGCCGCGAGTTCATTGGTATCGAACGCGAGGAAAGCTATCGCAAGGTGGCCGAGAAGCGCATTGCCAAGGTCCGCAAATTCGATCGTGAGGCTCTGGAAGTCAGCGCCAGCAAGCGCGCCGAACCCCGCGTTCCCTTCGGCCAGCTGGTCGAGCGTGGGATGCTGCGCCCGGGCGAAGAGCTTTATTCCATGAACCGGCGTCACAAGGCCAAAGTCCGGGCCGATGGCACATTGGTCGGTGACAACGTCAAAGGCTCGATCCATCAGGTGGGCGCCCATCTGGAAAATGCGCCGTCCTGCAATGGCTGGACCTATTGGTGCTTCAAGCGTGACGGCAAAACGGTTCCGATCGACGTTCTGCGCCAGCAGATCCGGGCCGAGATGAACTGATACAAAGAACACCGCCGGTGCCTGTGGCCTGACACAAGGCACTACGCCTTGCCCCGCCGATCCTACGGCGGGGTCTTTTGTTTTCGGATCAACAGTGATTGCATGTTGTTGACCCTGACACTGCAAGAAAGATCACGGCCATGACCGAGACAACCGCGCAGCCCCGCCGCAGTCTGTTTTTCACGGAACCTGACACGTTCGATATGGACAACAAATACACCGAGGCCGCGTTGGAGCGGCACAAGCGAGAAGGGTTGGAACTGGCCGTCCGCGCGCGCTGGGTGGCGATGGCACTGACCGGGGTTCTTCTGGTATTCCTGAATCCGCATTGGGAGGTGCTTTGGTATCACTTCATTCTGCTGCTGATCTGCGCCAACGGTTGGCTGATCCGCCGTTCCGGTCGGGTGGGGCAATCGCGGGTCGAGCTTCTTTTGATCTTCGTGGATCTGCTGATCATGACCCTAGGAATGATCGTGCCCAACCCGTTCAGTGACGATGTCCGCCCTCTGGCCATGCAATACCGGTTTGACAACTTTCAGTACTTTTTCGTCATCCTGGCGGCTGGAACCCTGGCCTATTCCTGGCGCACGGTCATTGCCATCGGTTCGTGGACGGCATTGATGTGGACGATCGGTTGGATCGTTGCCTCGTGGGTGGCAACGCCGATTCCGGGCATCAGCGAAAAGGTTGCAGAGGCCTTGCAGGACTATCCGGATGTTGCCGAACTGTTGGACCCCAACAGTTTCATGGTCCCTCAACGTATCCAGCAAGTGATCGTATTCATAATGGTCGCGGTAACGCTGGGCATTTCGATGCGGCGTCTCAATCAATTGTTGATGAACAACGCGGGATTGGAACGGGAACGGGCCAACCTGTCGCGGTATTTCTCGCCCAATGTGGTGGATGAGCTGAGCCAGAACGATGAGCCGTTGAAACAGGTCCGCAAAGAAGATGTGGCGGTACTGTTCATCGATATCGTCGGGTTCACCAAATACGCCGCCGGGCGGGATCCCTATGAAGTGATCGAGGTTCTGCGCGGGTTTCATGCCCGTATGGAAACCGAGGTATTCCGGCACCACGGGACCTTGGACAAGTATCTGGGCGACGGTTTGATGGCGACCTTCGGCACTCCGGTGCCAACGCCCCTGGACGCGAGCAATGCCCTGGACTGCGCGCGTGCGATGGTGGGTGTGATCGACCGTTGGAATCTGGAACGTCGCAGGGTGGGAGAGCCCGAAATCCATGTCGGCGTTGGGGTGCATTACGGCTCGGTCGTACTTGGGGATATCGGTGCCAACCGGTTGGAATTCGCGGTGATTGGCGATGCGGTCAATGTGGCGGCCAAGCTTGAGGCACTGACGCGTGAATTCAAGGCGCGTATCGTTGTCAGCGATGCCGTGCGTTTGCGGGTTGAGGAAGAAAACCCGCAGGTGCGGGAGGTCATGGCCGGTTTTGTTGCCCGTCGTGACCAAACCGTGCGAGGGGTCGAGGCGCCGATGGATGTCTGGGTGATGAAAAGCTGAGGGCCTCCCGCCCGTCAGAACAGCATCGCAGATGCCGTGCTGACAGTTGGGCCAAGCAGCGCGCCTGTGCGCGCTGCGGTCACGATTTTGGCATGGGGTTCAAAGATTTGTTGTAGGGGTGCCAGTCGGTGATCTCGGGATAGTAGTGGCGTCGCCACGCGCGAACGCGCGGGTTCATGACCCGCCGCCAAAGCGGCGGTATCATCGCGGCCACAGTCATGACGGGATAGCCATAGGGCAATTGCGGTGCCGTGTCCGACGCGTGATGTTGCAGCAGCGGAAACCGGCGATTGGGTTTGTAATGGTGGTCCGAATGGCGTTGAAGATTGATCAGCAACCAGTTCGAAGCTTTCTGCGAGGCATTCCAGGAATGGCGTGGCAGGACATGCTCGTACCGTCCCTCGCCCAGGTGTTTTCGGGTCAGGCCGTAATGCTCGACGTAATTGACCAGCTCGAGCTGCCATATTGCGACACCAGCCTGAAGCAGAAACAGCGCCACGCCGGACCATCCTCCGATCAGGCCGGCCAGTGCCAGCATCCCACCTTGCAGCGCCCAGTACCGCCAGAACGGGTTTGAACGATCTGTCCACGGTCTGTCGATGCGGGCCAGCTTGTCGCGCTCGGCCTTGAAGGCCGAAACCCAGCATTGCCACAGAACGCGGGGATAGAAGCGATGAAACCCTTCGTTGTAGCGCGCCGTTACCGGATCGCGCGGGGTGCCGACATGGCGGTGATGGACCAACAGGTGCTCGGACCGAAAATGGGAATACAGCACCATGGCAAGAAGAATATCCCCCAGCCAGCGTTCCAGGCGGCTTTTCTGGTGCATCAACTCGTGGCTGTAGTTGATCCCAATCGTGCCTGAAATGACGCCCATGCCAAAGAAGAGGCCGATTTTCTCTAGCGTTGACATATGGGTGCCGTGGGTTGCGTACCAGATCAGACCAAAAAGGGTAACGAACTGGATCGGGGCCCAGAGTTTTGTCAGCAATATGTACCATTGCAGCGCCGTGTCCGGCGTCTCGGGGTCGGCGTTTTGAGTGTTGAGCCCGGTGATCCGGTCCAGCACTGCAAAAGCCCACCAGGTTGCGGCAGGAACCAGCAGCAGTGACCATCCACCGGTAGCAGCTGAAAACCAGACCAGCGGAATCAGCAGCAGCGACACCCAGAAAGGGGATGCAGATTGCCAGCGGGACAATGTGCCTGTTGCGATCATCTTTTCTGCTCCGACTTTACGGAGATATCCTAGCCATGGCCCGAAGACTTGCACAGCGGACTTATTGTCCTCGCCAAAGATCATAGGCCTTGCGCATCACGGTTGGCAGGTCGCCGGGCCTGAAGCTGTGTTTGTCTACAACTGTCAGATGTTCGGGTATGTCGTGATCGGCGGCATCTGTGGTCCAGATCCGCAAAATCAGGTGGAAATGCGTAAACGTATGGCGCACTTCGCCCGGCAACATCGTCCAATTCGCAGGGAATGGAGGCCGTTCGGCCGGGGCATCGTTCCACTCTGATCCGGGCCAGCCCAGCATTCCGCCCAGCAAACCTTTGTCAGGCCGGCGTTCCAGCACCATGGCCCCGTCTGCGCTTTGCGCAACATACACGTGCCCACGGCGCGTGGGTTTGGGCTTTTTGGGTGTTTTTCTTGGCAGGTCGGCTTGGGTGCCTGCGATGCGGCTCTGACAGGGGGCACGCAGGGGGCAGATGCCACATGCCGGCGACTTCGGCGTGCAGATGGTTGCCCCCAGATCCATGACCGCCTGCGCGTAATCGCCGGGACGTATGGCCGGGGTCAGGGCCGACGCCTTTTCCTTCAGCAGGGGCTTGGAGCCGGGCAGCGGATCGTGAATGTCATGGAGCCGGGCCATGACCCGTTCGACGTTTCCATCCAGCACGGTTTCAGGCCGATCAAACGCGATGGCCGAGATCGCAGCGGCGGTATAGGGGCCTATGCCGGGTAGGTTCAGCAGCGCTTCAAAGCTGTCGGGAAACCGGCCTTCGTAGTCCTGCGTGACGGCACGGGCGCATTTCAAAAGATTGCGGGCGCGGGCGTAATAGCCAAGCCCGGCCCATTCCCCCATGACCTGCTCGTCCGGTGCGGCGGCCAGAGCCTGAACCGTAGGCCAGCGGGTGGTGAAGCGCAGGAAATAGTCGCGAACGGCGGCAACTGTCGTTTGCTGCAACATCACTTCGGACAGCCAGACCCGATAGGGATCGGGGCGTATCCCGGCGGCGCGATCTGCCGGACCGATGCGCCATGGCATTTCGCGGGCGTGGCGGTCGTACCACGCCAGCAACGCATCACTGACGGCGATTTCAGCAGAGTCACGCAAGTTTTATTCAACTCCCGGTCGGGTTTCGCTGGCACATGGTGGCCTGCCCAGTACAATAGAGGCGTAGGAGCAGGAAACCAGATGCAACGCAGACGTTCTTCGACCCGCGGGTTCAAACGCACCGCATCCTTGCTGAACGATCAGATCCGGCGCGCCGGGGAAAGCCGGGGGTTTGCCGTGTCGCGGCTTTTGACCCACTGGGCCGAGATTGTCGGCCAGGAAACCGCCGCCATCGCGCGCCCGGTCAAAGTGGGTTATGGCAAGGGCGGATTTGGTGCCACCCTGACCGTGTTGACGACCGGGCCGCAGGCTCCGATGCTGGAAATGCAGAAGGAACAGCTGCGCGGCAAGGTAAACGCGGTCTATGGTTATAACGCCATCAGCCGTGTCCGTATCACCCAGACCGCTCCGACCGGATTTGCCGAGGGGCAGGCCAGTTTCGACCACAAGCCGAAGCAAGCCAAACCCCAGATTGCGCCTGACATTGCCGCCGAGGCCGACAAAATGTCACGCGATGTACATGATGAAGATTTGCGCGCGGCTCTTGAACGTCTCGGGCGCAACGTTTTATCCAAACAGAAACGCTGAGAAAGGGCTGAAAATGAGCCGTATTGCAACCGTAATCTGTGCGGCCGTCGCCGTGGCCGCTGGCGGCTATTGGCTGACAGGGTCGAACACCAATGTCACCATTCCACTGGTCAGTGCCGCCGAAGCTCAGGAGGCCGACCTGGATACTTCGACGATCGTCGAGATGGTGCTGGGCGCCGAGGATGCACCTGTCGAAATCATCGAATATGCGTCCTATACCTGCCCGCATTGCGCGAGTTTCCATCAGGGCGCCTTCAAACAACTCAAGAAAGACTTCATCGACACCGGCAAGGTCAAGTTTACCTATCGTGAGGTGTATTTTGACCGCTACGGCCTTTGGGCATCGATGGTTGCACGCTGCGCTGGCCCCGAAAAGTTCTTCGGTATCACAGACCTGATCTATGAAGGGCAGGCAGAATGGACACGCGCAGGTGGTCCGGCCGAGATCGTGGACGAGCTGCGCAAGATCGGTCGTTTGGCCGGCATCGATGGCGATCAGCTCGAGGCTTGCCTGCAAGACGGTACCAAGGCGCGGACATTGGCTGCGTGGTATCAGGAAAACGCCGAACGCGATGGTATCCAGGCGACGCCATCATTTGTGGTGAACGGCAAGAAGGTCGACAACCAGTCCTACGCTGACTTCAAAAAGCTGATCCAAGACGAACTGGGTGGCTAAACACCCTTTTCCGGTTGGCCCTGTCTGGGCCGACCGGGCCTATTGGGGTGCAGGTGCTGCCTTCAGCAGCATGTCGCGGACCTTGTCAGTTTCGCCGACTCGCAGACGCACCGGCAGAGTGATCACTTTGCTCCGAAAAGCCGGGGGCAGACGTACGGCATCTTTCTCGGTCGTTATCATCTGAGCACCCAGTTGGCGCGCCTCGTTTTCCAGACGGGCCATCAGTGCCTGAGTCAGAGGCTGGTGATCGTCCAGGGCTTCGGCGCGGACCAGGTCTACGCCCAACTGCCGCAGGGTTCTGAAGAACTTCTCGGGGTGGCCGATACCGGCAAATGCCAAAGCGCGTGTCCCGGTCCAGTCCATGCCGGTTTGCAGGGGTTCGATTGCACCGGTGACATGGGGAACGGACAACTTGTCGCCCCACTGACCGGTGAAAGCCTGTTGTGCAGCCTCATCGCCCAGAGACAACACAAGGTCGGCCCGTTTCAACCCAATGTCGACCGGTTCCCGCAGCGGACCGGCGGGCAGGCACAAGCCGTTTCCGAACCCGCGTTGAGCATCGACAACAATGATCGAGAAATCCTTGGCCACCGAGGGGTTCTGAAAACCGTCATCCAGAACGATTACCGTGGCACCCGCAGCCGCGGCGGCCCGCGCGCCCGCCGCCCTGTCCTTGGCAACCCAGACTTCGGCAAACATCGCCAGAAGCAGCGGCTCGTCCCCAACTTCGGCAGCCGTGTGCCGGGCCGGATCGACCTGCACCGGCCCGTCCAAAGAGCCTCCGTGCCCCCGCGTGACGACATGTGGTTCGTGCCATGCGCCCCTAAGCTGTTCAAGAGTCCAGATCACCGTTGGTGTTTTACCGGTTCCACCAGCGTTTAGGTTGCCGATACAGATCACGGGCACACCCGGCTTTTCGCCGGATTCCGAGGCGATCCTTCGGGCGGTTGCCGCTGCATATAGGCGCCCCAACGGTGCCAGCAGACGCGCCCTCGGATCCGGTTGGTCCGGGGGCGTGTTCCAGAAATCAGGTGCCCGCATGATCCGCACTCCGCTGATCCAGAATATCCTGCACCATTTCGATCAGGGCGTCAGCCTGTGGTGCGCCTTCGGTCAACAACTGCCAGCCAGCCAGCGCCATGTCGGCAGCTTGATCCGGCGCCAGAAGCTGCACAACGGCGTCGCCCAGTTCGGTGGCCGTTTTTACCTCTTTGGCGGCGTTCACCTGTTGCAGGCTGGAATAGAATTCCTGATGGCGGTGCACATATGGTCCGAACATGATCGCAGACCCCAGCGCGATTGCTTCGGACGGGTCCTGACCGCCCGCGCTGCGTTCCAGCGAACTGCCCATGAAGGTCACTGGTGCCATGCGATGCCACAGGCCCAGGTTTTCGGGGTCCGATGTCAGGACGACCTGAGTGGTGTCTTCAATCATGTCCCCTTCATCCCAGTTGATGCAGCGCAGGTCCATCGATTCCAGCCGCCGTCTCAGCGGCGTGACTTCCGGCTCGTTTGCCACGTGCAACACCAGAACCAGCCGATGCAGCATCCGCAGCGCCTGACGGTGGGCTGTCAGAACCGAGATGAATTCCTTGTCCTGAACCCATGCCGCCAACCAAACCGGACGCCCGGCAAGTGTATGAGTGGTCTCGATGAGTTCGTCTTCTGGCCAGGGCCGGGGGTTGGGGCTGATCCGCAAAGGCGGTGATTCCGCAACTTTTCCGGATTGGATTCCGAGGCGGCGGATCTGCCGAGCCGTCTCGGCGGATGGCGTGAGAATCTTGCGGAAACAGTCAAAGGTCACCCGTGTGATGTCCGGCAACCAACGGGCGTTCCGGGACAGAGTGACGCTGAATTGGGCGTCGAACAGGACCAGCGGGATCGCCTGTTCGTCAGCGCGCGTGACAATGTTGGGCATCAGATCGCCACCGACCCACAACCCCATGTTCGGACGCCAGTATTCGATAAACTCGCGGGCGGCGCCACTCTGCTCCTGTGGCAGGTTGATCAAAGGGAACCTGCTGTCCGGCCAGTTGGACAGATCCTCATCCGGGGGGGCTGTCAGCAGGAAATTCAGCTTGGCCCTGACCTGCGACAGCCGACGGCAGAAGTCGGTCACAGCCCGCAGCCGATCCGGGGTGGCAACATGGATCCATAGCAGCTCACCTTCGGGGCGCGGCGGGTTGGATAGCGGCGCAACCCCGTTGCGCATCCCCCATGACAACACCCTGTAGGCGGCCAGGCTGAGTGAGCGCGGTTTGCTCATGTTCCGATTCCCGGCCCGGCCGGATCCAGCAGTGCCGACAGTTGCTGATGAATCAAGGCGCTGGCGGCGATCACGCCGTTCAACCTAGGACGCAAGTTGTTGAAGATCAGCCGTTGACCCGTACGGTCGGAACAGAGGCCACCGGCTTCTCGAATGATCAGGTCGCCGGCGGCAATGTCCCATTCCCAACTGGGGCGCAGGGTCAGCATGCCATCGAACCGCCCCTGCGCGACCAAAGCCATGCGATAGGCAAGTGACGGGCGATACGCGCGTTCGAAATCTGGCGCCTGCGCGTCGCGCCAGTGCCGAGCGTCAAGATTTGGCTTGGCGGCCAGAATTTCTGATTGCAAAAGCTCTCCGGTATCCGAGGTCGTGATCGTCTTACCATTGAGAGTGGCGCCCTGACCCTGTGCCGCCGTGTACAGCAAATCCCGCATCGGCAGGTAAATGACCGCCGCCGTCACCACGCCGTTATCGGCGACGGCTATGGAATGTGCCCAGGTGCGCGCGCCTTCTGCAAAGCTCCGGGTGCCGTCGATCGGGTCGATGATGAAAGTGCTGTTACGGTCCAGCCGGTCGGTGGAATCCTCGGATTCCTCACTTAGCCAGCCATAGCCCGGTCGCACCGAACACAACCGCTCCTCCAGCATCGTGTTCACGGCAAGATCCGCCTCGGTCACTGGGCCGGCGCCATCGGGTTTGTCCCAGCGCTGTGCTTGCGTGCCGGAATAGCGCGTGGCGATCTTGCCGGCCTCCAGCGCCGCCTCGATCAGCAGGGGCAGGTCAGTTGCCGGCAAGTGTCATTCCTTCGATCAGAAGCGACGGAACCACGCGCGACAGGTATGGGCGGGCATCGTTCGCCGGGATGATCCGGCGCAGCATGTCCCGCAGATTGCCCGCGATGGTGCATTCATTGACCGGATGCGTGATCTCGCCATTCTCGACCCAGAAGCCCGATGCACCCCTTGAATAGTCACCGGTATTGGGGTTGATCGTCGATCCGATCATGGATGTGACCAGCAACCCGGTTCCCATATCGCGCAGCAGGTCGGCGCGGCTTTGGTCACCTTGTGTCAGGCTCAGGTTCCAGTTGCTGGGCGATGGCGGGCCCGAGACCCCACGCGCGGCATTTCCCGTGGACGCCATGTCCAGTTTTCGCCCGCTTGACAGGTCCAGAGTCCAGCCGGTCAGAACGCCGTTTTCCACGATTGCCCGGCGTTGTGTCGGCAAACCCTCGGCATCAAAAGGGCGCGATCCCGAGATACGCGGGCGGTGCGGGTCTTCGATCAGGGACAGGTGCGCGGGCAGAACGTCCTGCCCCAAGCAATCCTTGAGCCAGGATGCGCCCCGTGCGATCGCCGCGCCATTGCTGGCGGCCAGAAGGTGGCCGATGAGCGAGGAGGAGATCCGTTCATCGAAGAGCACCGGAAAACTTCCTGTCTCAGGTTTGCGCGCACCAACCTGTTGCACGGCGCGTTCACCCGCTGTGCGCCCGATTTCCTCCGCGCTGCGCAGGTCGGATTGGAACGTCCGGCTGTCGCCGTCATAGTCCCGCTCCATCCCGGTGCCTTCGCCCGAGATCGCAACACAGGAAACCGACCGGCTGCTGCGCGCGTACCCGCCGGTGAACCCGTTTGTCGCGGCCAGATGCACATGGTGGGTTCCGTAACTTGCGGCCGCATCCGACACCTGGGTAACGCCGGCGACGGCCAGCGCTGCGGCCTCGGCCGTCAGAGCATCCTGCATCAGGGCTTCGGCGGACGGGGCCGGGGCGGGGTCTGACAATTCCAGTGACTCTATGTCCCAGCCTGTGGCCAGCTGGTCCTTGTCAGCCAGCCCGGAAAACGGATCTTCGGGGGCCTCCCTGGCCATCGCGACAGCGCGTTCCGCCATGGCGCGCAGGGTTTCAGGGCGGCTGTCGGAACTGGACACAATGGCGGATCGTTTGCCCAGAAACACCCGCAATCCCAAATCAGTCCCTTCCGAGCGTTCGGCATGTTCCAGCGCGCCGCCCCGCACTTCGACGGAAACAGAGGATCCGTCGATAACGATGGCATCCGCCGCGTCCGCGCCTGCCTTGCGGGCCACGTCAAGCAAGTGATGGCTGATTTCTTCTGGTGAGCAGGTCATGAGGCCTCCGGGTTGATTGCCAAGGACCTAGCCTTGGACCGCCCGTCTCGCAAGACCTGTGACCAGATTGTGCGTTGAGGATCGCGGTGAACCCGTGCCGTTTCAGAGGTTTGGGCAGGGGTTGGCAGGACAGAGAAAGGGCCGCATGTTGCGCGGCCCTTTCCGTTGATCGTCACTTGATACGCTGACCATTCGCCAAGATCTGGCCGTCTTCGGTGAACTCGATCTTCGAGTTCAGTGTGTCAGGTTCTTCGCCCGGAACTGCCATCAGACCCATCATCATGCGGGCACCCAGCGCGTCTTCGTCCGAGATGATTCCCATTCCGATCAGGGTGTCGATCAACTGGTTGGCACCAACCAATTGAAGGTTCGCCACGCCGCTTGGGCTGGGCAGGCCATCAAACTCTTCGGTGTTGGTGTTGTCGAAAGCAAAATCTCCGTCACCGGTCAGCTTGGCGCCAACCAGCGAAACCAGCAGTTCGTTAATCTTCAACGAGTGCAGTTCCCCCGGCGCTTCGTCGGATTCGACGTCGATTTCAGGATCGAAGATATTCATCAGCACTTTCGCGGTTCCCGTCGCATCCAGCGCAATCGTCGCCGGATCACGCGGCAGCGCACCCGCAGGATCGAAAATGCCCCACAATACGTCCGACATGGTGAAATCGGTCAGGTTCAGCCCAAAGCCGAAGGGTTGAACCTCGTCCGATTGCTGGATGGGGAATTCGAAGTTCAGGCCCGCCTTGGCCATCGAAAGTTCGATCGGGAATGGCAGGCCCGCCGTGGTAACGGCCATCTTCGTGCTGTTCTGGTCAATGTCATAGACGATACGCTCTGCATCGAT
Organism: Ruegeria sp. H8; assembly: GCF_056532905.1. NCBI lineage: Bacteria > Pseudomonadati > Pseudomonadota > Alphaproteobacteria > Rhodobacterales > Roseobacteraceae > Ruegeria > Ruegeria sp. H8. The sequence continues at coordinate 58,075 of NZ_JBQFNY010000011.1, forward strand.
GCTGGCTGCAAAACGCCCGCCTTCGGACGTGCTGTTCATCGAGAACGCCTGACCTTCGCTGGTCCCGCTCAGATCCGTGCTGCCCGCGGCATAGGTGAAGGTGCCGTCAAAGGAAAAACCGGCTTTGTAAAAGGCTTCTGGGTCCGAAAAGTCAAAATCCGGCGGGACCACGTTGTTGCCCTCAAATGCCAGTTGATCCAGTTGACCCTTGATCAACCCGTTTTCGCCGCTTTCAGGATCCTGAAAGTTCAGATCATAAGTTAACGTGGCTGCGTTGAATGTCTGACTGATGTTCCGATTGTCGCCGATCTGCATCCGCGAGCTGCCGGACAGATCGCTTGCTTGGACATCGATACCAAACACTTCATTGGGCAGAGCCTCACCATCGACCTCAATCGAATCCAGTTTCACGCCCAGATTGTCAGCCTTGTAGTCATAGGTCATGTCGTCCGGTGTGCCCGACACGACCATGTTCAGTTGGCTGTGGGAATAGGTGACAGTGGCTGCGAAGTTTTCGTCTTCGGCCTGACCGGTGATTTCCATGGGAAAACTTTCCGGCAGGTCAATGGTAACGGTCCCGTCACCATTTTCGGTCAGTGTCATTTCTGGCATGACCATCTGAAACTGTCCGTCCTCTTCGGGAAGGGCCACTGAAAGTGTCATGTTGGAAATCGTGGTGACGTCGCCCGAGGTGCTTTCGTCTCCTGTGACGGTGTAACCCATCGAGGTGAAATAGCTCTGCCAATCGGACCAGACGTCATCGGCGGACAGATCGGCAAACGCCCCTTGGGTGGCAACGGCATAAGCCAGAGCAGCGCCGCAGCTGCGGCGAAGGAAAACGGACATAAGGTAACCCTTCTTGATCAATTTGTGGCGCATGGTCGGTTTTGTGGCGGGTATCGTCAAGGGGGCAAGGGCTGGACCCTTTCCCCGTTTACGCGTTACGGCTGTAGCCGACCGAGATTGCAATGCGTGAGGAAGGGCAAATGCAGGGAAAAACTGTTCTCATAACCGGGGCCAGCCGAGGAATTGGGGCCGAGGCAGGGCGCGTTTTTGCCGCAGCCGGCGCCAATGTCGCATTGGTGGCTCGCAGCCAGGACCAGATTGACGCTCTGGCGGCCGCATTGGGCGATCAGGCCATCGCATTGGCCTGTGACGTCAGCGATTTCGCGCAGGTGGAACAAGCCGTGGCCACATGCGTGGACCGGTTCGGTGGGTTGGATGTTCTGATCGGCAACGCGGGTGTGATCGATCCGATCTTTCATCTCTCGAATGCTGACACCGAGGCGTGGAGCAAGGCCATCGACATCAATCTGAAAGGTATTTTCTACGGGATGCGCGCGGCGTTGCCAGTGATGCGGGCTGCGGGAGGAGGGAGCATTCTGACGATCTCGTCCGGTGCTGCATCGAATCCGGTCGAGGCCTGGAGCCACTATTGCGCCTCGAAGGCCGGGGCCAAGATGCTCACGGAATGTCTGCATCTGGAAGAAGCCCATAATGGTATTCGCGCCATGGGCCTGTCACCGGGGACGGTGGCCACCGATATGCAGCGGTCGATCAAGGCCAGCGGCATAAATCCCGTCAGTCAGCTGGACTGGGATGTGCATATCCCCGCTGATTGGCCCGCACGGGCGCTGTTGTGGATGTGCTCGGATGATGCCGATGAGTTTCTTGGCACTGAAATTTCGCTGCGGCTTGAAGACATTCGCAAACGGGCCGGGCTGATATGATCGATTTGACCAAAGAAGGCGGCCTGTGGACCGTCACGATCAACAATCCCGGCAAGGCGAACGCCCTGACCGGGGCCATGCTCGCGGAACTGGCCGAGATCGCCGAATCCGCGACAGAGGCCAAGGCGTTGATCCTGACCGGCGCAGGCAAAGTGTTCAGCGCCGGGGCAGATCTGGACGAAGCGCGCGCCGGTCTGGCCAAATCGGATGTCTGGGAAAGGCTGTCCGGCGCCATTGCCGCGTTGCCCTGTCTGACCGTTGCCGCGCTGAACGGCACTTTGGCAGGCGGGGCCAACGGTATGGCGCTGGCCTGCGATCTGCGCATTGCCGTGCCGTCGGCCAAGTTCTTCTATCCGGTGATGAAGCTGGGGTTTCTGCCACAACCGTCCGACCCCGCGCGGCTGGCGGCTCTGGTCGGACCGGCCAGGGCCAAGTTGATCCTTATGGCCGGTCAGAAAATCACCGCGCAGGAGGCGTATGAATTTGGCCTGGTGGACCGGATTGTCGATCCCGAACATCTGATGCAAACCGCACGCGATCTGGTGGCCGACAGCGTGAACGCCGACCCCGAGATCGCGGCGGGAATCGCAAGGTTGTGCTCATGAGGCTGTCTGCACTGCGCCTGCGGGTCGCTGACCCGGGTCGGCTGGCCGCGTTTTATCGCGACATTCTGGGCATGTCCGTCGGCCCAGCAGAAACCGGCCACCGTGTCGGCTATGACGGTGCAGACGCAGAAATTGTGTTGCTGCCGGGTGGAGGAGGGTACACCCACGACACGGGGCAGCGGTACTGGAAGATAGGAATCACCGTGCCGGATGTCGATCTTGCTGCGGCTCATCTGCGCAGGTTCGACGTTCCAGTGAGCACGCCGAACCAGTTTCTGGACATCGGCTACATGTGCCATCTTGCGGATCCCGAAGGGTTCGTCATCGAGCTGCTGCAACATGATTTCGAAGGCAACCGGCCGCCGCATGCAGCAGACCCCGACGCGCCTTTCGCGCAGGCTCGGATCGGTCAAATTACCCTTCGAACCGGCGATATTGCCGCCGAAGACGCGTTCTGGCGCGCCCGGGGCATGTCGTTGCTGTCAATGCAGGAGGTCGCCCCTTACGGCTTTGACCTGCATTTCTATGCCTTTACCAACGAAACCCCGCCCAATCCTGACCTTTGGGCTGTTGAAAACCGCGAATGGCTGTGGAAACGCGCCTATACGACGTTGGAATTCCAGCATGTTGCGGGCGCACAATTCGCCCATGTGCCGGACTTTCAGGGTATCGAGATCGAAGGTCTGTCCGAACCTCTCACAGATATTGTCGGCGACCAGATCCTGCCAGGTTGATCAGCGCCCGCGCCGCTTGCCCGGAACTTTCGAACGAAATCCGGGGGGGCGTTTGCGAACCCAAGTCAGAAATTTCTCGAGCCTTGGATGCGCACGCAGGGCCGCGACCGTGTTGAAACTGCGTGCCAGTTCGGCTTCGGTCAGGGTGGCGTGCACCTCTTTGTGGCAGATCTGATGCAGCAGAACGGTAGGTCCGCCCTTGCCTCCTTTGAGTTTTGGGATCAGATGATGCAGGCTGCCAGCCCCGTCGGGGATCGGGCGGCCGCAAAGCGGGCAGATCGGATCGCTGTTCGTCATGATGATGTGAAACTTGCGCCTGTGACGGGCGAAGGCAAGAGGGTGCGAATGGCGCAGGCAGTGGTGATCGGAGCAGGCCCCGCCGGGTTGATGGCGGCAGAACAGCTGGCCGCAGCCGGGCATTCCGTGTTGGTGGCCGAGGCCAAACCGTCGGTCGCGCGCAAGTTCCTGATGGCCGGGAAATCGGGGCTGAACCTGACCAAGGACGAGCCGCTTGACGACCTGATCCGCGCCTATGGTGAAGCAGCAGATTGGTTGCGTCCGATCATGTCTGACTTTGATGCCGAAGCTGTTCAGCACTGGGCGCGCGGGTTGGGGCAGACGCTGTTTGTCGGCTCGACGGGGCGCGTGTTTCCCGAAGCAATGAAGGCCTCACCCTTGTTGCGGGCCTGGTTGGCACGATTGGGCAAGGCCGGGGTCGAGATCAGAACCCGCTGGCGTTGGACTGGCTGGGATGGTGATGCGCCGGTGTTCGACACTCCGGACGGGCGGCGCAGCGTTTCGACGGATGTCACCGTGCTGGCACTGGGCGGTGCAAGCTGGGCCCGCCTTGGCTCGGACGGTCACTGGGCGCAGATATTGGCCGGAAAAGACGTGGCTTTGGCACCCTTTGAACCCGCAAACTCAGCCATTTCCGTTGATTGGAGCCCACATATGCAACCCCATTTCGGGGCCGCATTGAAATCGATCCGATGGATGGCAGGCGATTTGGTAAGCCGAGGTGAGGCTGCGATTTCCAGAACCGGTCTGGAAGGCGGAGGGCTGTATTCGCTGACACCGGCCTTGCGCGCGGGGCAGCCATTGTTTGCTGATCTGACGCCTGATCTGGACCAACAGGCTCTGCTGGCGCGGTTGTCCGCGAAACGGTCGAAAACAACGCTGTCCCAGTGGATGAGAAAATCGCTGAACCTGTCTGCTCAGAAAATCGCCCTGTTTCATGAAATGGCAAAACGCGGCGGCCATCCTCAATCCGTGCAAGTGAGCATGTTGAAAAAGCTGCCTATCCGGCATGCCGGCCTTCGCCCGATGGACGAAGCCATTTCGACCGCAGGTGGTGTCAAACGGACAGCGCTGGATGACCGGCTGATGCTGACGGCCCTGCCGGGTGTGTTCTGCGCCGGGGAAATGCTGGATTGGGAAGCCCCGACCGGGGGCTATCTGCTTACGGCTTGCCTGGCGACCGGGCGCTGGGCCGGTCGGTCTGCCGCGGACTGGCTGGAAAAGGCTGAGTGACCTAGCGGGATCGCGCCAACATCGCCAAACGGATCATCGCGCGTTCCACCAGCGCCATTGCGGGGGCTGTCTGCCCCGCAGACCGCAGCGCCAAATCCGTATCGGTCAGAACCGTCAGCGCGGTTTGCAGCTTGGCCGCCCCCCAACCTTGTGCCTGTCGCAGGATACGGTCACGCCGTTTGCCGTAAACCGGCGGACGCAGCTTGCCGATGCCCTGCGCAGCACCGCCGGGATCGGACGCGCAGGCATAGAGTGTCCGAAAATGCCGCATCGCTCCGATGCACAGAGTCACGCCATTGGTGCCCTGCGCCTGCAACCTCCGGATCAGCGGCCCGATCTCACCGGCGCGGCCTTCGGCCACGACGTTGAGAACATCATCCAGCGCCGCCTCGGTCGAGCGCGGAGCGCAGGCCTCGATATCTTCGATCGTCAAATCAGAGCTGTCACCGCGCTTGTAAAGAGACAGTTTTTCAATCGTTTGAGCGAAATCACCGGGGCTGAGGCTGACGGCCAATTCGCTGATTGCAGACATGACATCTTGGGGCACGTTTTTCATACCCGACTCGGCAAGAACCCGTTCCACTTCGGCGCGTGAGGGCGGGTCGTCATAAATGCCGACGGCATAGGCGGCAGGGTGGCCTTCGAACGCCTTGCGGATCTTCGAGCTGGGTTTCAATTGCCCCGCGGTCACGATGATCTGGGCGTCTCCGGGGGCCCAATCTTCGAGCGCGGCCAGAATTGCCGACGCCGCGGTTTCGGTTGCGTCTTCCACGAAAACGGCACGTGGACCGGGAAAGAAGCCGACCGCCTTGACCGCGTCCAGCAGCAGGGCGGGATCACCACGCAGATCGCCACCGGGCATGCGGGTCAGGCGCATTTCTTCTTCGGCTTGGGGGCCAAGCAGAGCGGCCAGCACCTGTTGCCGCTTGAGCGCAACCCGCATCGCATCCGCGCCATAGATCAGCAGCCCGGTCTTGTCCGCGTCCGGCTTGGCAAAATACCCCTCAGCCTCGCGCGGGCTCAGCTTCATGCGGCCAGATCCGGTGTGGCGTAAAGTCGGTTCATGATCTGACCCGACAGAATCATCATCAGCCGTCTCTTGGCATCGCGCTCATCCGCCAAGGTGGAAACGGTCGATCCTGCGGCAGAATATGACACAAAATCCGCCACCGAGCCCGAGGCGATGATCTGACCGGTTGCGTTGGACCGCAGCGTGTATTGCGCGCTTCCGTCGATCGTGTAGCGCTGCGTTTCGTTTGTGGTGGTGATTGCTGCGCCACGCGTTACGGTCGAAACCTGAACATCCAGCTTGTAATCGTTGACCGATCCGGCACTTCGCCCCAGTTGCTGTTCCAGGTTTTGGACCAGCAAATAGCTTTCCACGGTGTTGGGCGCCGACACCTCGACGCGGCCATATAAGGCCGAACCCGATCCGCCAGGTGCATAGACGGGCTCAAAGCCGCAGGCGGCCAGCGCCAGCGGCATCAGCAAAAACGTTCTGCGATCAAACGACAACATTCACAATCCGGCCCGGAACGACGATCACTTTCTTCGGCGCATTCCCTTCCAGCGCCTTTTGAACAGCTTCGGTGCTGAGCGCAATTTTTTCAACCTCGGCTTTGTCCAGATCCTTGGCCACGCTGATTTCCGCGCGACGCTTGCCGTTGATCTGGATCGGTAAGGTGACGGTGTCATCAACCAGCATCGCCTCGTCGGCGACGGGCCATGGCGCAACGGCCACAAGGCCTTCGCCGCCCTGATGGGCCCAAATATCTTCCGCCAGATGTGGTGTCATCGGCGACATCAGCTGTGCCAGCGTTTTGATGGCCTGCTTTTGGGCCGCAGCACCCGCTTTGGATTTCGCCAGAGTGTTGGTGAAGGCATAAAGCTTGGCGATGGCCGCGTTGAAGCCAAAGCTTTCAACACCCAAGGTCACATCGCGGATGGTTTTGTGCATCTCGCGCAAAAGCTCCTCATCGCCTTCGCCTGTGGCGTTCGTGTCCATGGCGCCGATCTTGTCGCAGAGGTTCCAGACTCGGTTGAGATGCTTGTACGCGGCCTCAGCCCCCGCAGCCGTCCATTCCACGTCCCGTTCGGGTGGCGAATCGGACAGCACGAACCAGCGCGCGGTATCGGCGCCGAAGGCCGAGATGATACTGACCGGGTCGACAACGTTCTTCTTGGATTTCGACATTTTGGCCGATGGGATGACTTCCAACGTCGGTTCCAATTCGCCGACACTTGATAGTTCATGAAAGCGAGCATTCCTCCACAAATCAATCACAGCATTGATGTCGCTCGAATCTACTCCCTTTGCCTCCACATAGCTGCGTAGGATTGCTTGCGGTTTGCCTTCAACCTCGAACCGAATAACATCTTCGGGAAAAAAGAACTCGAAGCGAGTTCCCCCGCCGGATTCCACCTCTAAGCCGTGTGAAACTTTTTTTCCAGGCAGATCGGTCATGACCGCGCCGCGATACATTTCGTGCGTCACCATGCCCTGCGTGAACAACGCGTCGAAGGGTTCGATGGCTTTGTCCGGCAAATGCCCGGTGATGTTCATCGCGCGGGCGAAGAACCGCGAATACAGCAGGTGCAGAATCGCGTGTTCGATCCCGCCGATATACTGGTCTACATTCATCCAGTATTCCGCCTCGGCCAGATCGGTGGGCGTTTCCGTGCGCGGAGCGGTGAACCGGGCGAAATACCATGACGAATCCACGAATGTGTCCATCGTGTCGGTCTCGCGCTTGGCAGGGGCGCCACAGTTTGGGCAGGCGCAGTCGCGCCAGGTCGGGTGGCGGTCCAGCGGGTTGCCCGGTTTGTCGAAGGTGACATCATCGGGCAGGCGAACCGGAAGGTTCTCTTTCTTTTCAGGGACCACACCACAGCTTTCGCAGTGAACGACAGGAATCGGACACCCCCAATAGCGCTGACGGCTCAAGCCCCAGTCTCGCAGGCGATATTTCGTGACCCCTTCGCCCCAACCGGCTTTTTCGGCGAAATCGATGGTGGTGTTGATCGCTTCTTCTCCGGTTGCTTCGGTCAGGCCCGCGAAATGGTTCACCCAGCGGACTTTCTCGGTTTTTGGCGGGACAAAGGCGATCTTGTCGACCGGTGTGTCGTCGTCCAGCGCAAAGAAGGTGTCGATCACCGGCAGATCGTATTTGCGGCAGAAATCAAGGTCGCGCTGGTCATGGGCCGGGCACGCGAAGATCGCGCCGGTGCCGTAATCCATCAGGATGAAATTGGCGATCCAGACCGGCAGTTCCCAGTTCGGGTCCAGCGGATGCTTGACGCGGATGCCGGTGTCGAAACCCAGCTTTTCGCCGGTTTCGATGGCCTCTTCCGTGGTGCCGCCCTTGCGGCATTCGGCGACGAATTCAGCGACTTCCGGGTTTTCGGCCTCAAGCTGTTTGGCGATCGGGTGATCGGGCGAGATCCCCACGAAGGACGCGCCCAGCAGCGTGTCGGGGCGCGTCGTGTAGACAGTGATCGGTTCCCCACCATCGGTGCGCTCGAACCCGAATTGCAGGCCGCGTGACTTGCCGATCCAGTTTTCCTGCATCAGTCGAACCTTGGCGGGCCAGTTTTCCAGCGTGTCCAGAGCGTTCAGCAGTTCTTCGGAATAATCCGAGATCTTGAAGAACCACTGCGTCAGCTCGCGCCGTTCCACCAGAGCACCCGAGCGCCAGCCGCGCCCGTTTTCCACCTGTTCATTGGCCAGAACGGTCATGTCGACCGGATCCCAGTTGACCACGGCATTCTTGCGATAGACCAGCCCGGCCTCGAGCATGTCGAGGAACAGCGCCTGCTGCTGGCCGTAGTACTCCGGATCACATGTGGCGAATTCACGGGACCAGTCGATCGACAGGCCCAGTGGCTTCATCTGGGCGCGCATGTCGGCGATATTGCCGTAAGTCCACTCTTTGGGGTGGCCGCCGATCGCCATGGCAGCGTTTTCCGCTGGCATTCCGAACGCGTCCCAGCCCATGGGGTGCAGAACATTGTGCCCGGTGGCCAGCTTGTGCCGCGCGATGACGTCGCCCATCGTATAGTTGCGCACATGCCCCATATGGATTCGGCCGGACGGGTAGGGGAACATCTCAAGCACATAGTATTTCGGCTTGTCCGCCTTGTGGTTGGCGGTGAAGATTCCTGCCTTGTCCCAGGCTTCTTGCCATTTTGCTTCGATTTCGGTGGCCGAATAGCGCGACATTGTGCGGTCCTTCGTGAATGAAAACGCCGGGTAGGAACCCGGCGTGGTATTAGTGTGATTTTCGGCGGAGTGCTAGAACTTGTTGTCCGCGATGCGCAGCTGACGCGCGCGGGACAGAATCGCATCCTCCACAGCACGGGTTGTTGCCGCGCTTACCGGGGCGCCTCCGCTGGATTGCAGGGCGACGGACAAAGACCGGGCCGCAAGCGCCGGATCACTGATGTGTACGGTCGCCCTGTATGACCGTCCTCCGCCCGGAGGAGTGCCGTAACCCGTTACGATCACTCCGGTAAACGGATCGACTTCCTGCACAGGCAAGAAGTTCAATATGTCCAGAGAAGCTGCCCACAAGTACCGGTTTACATTGGTGGTCTGCTCGGCCGTGCTGCGATCGAAAATGTCCCAAAGCGTGGTACGTTCAGGGTCGTTCAACTCGCGTTCATCGGAATTACCGCTGGCGGGATTGGGGGAATAAGTCGAAGTGCTTCGATTCTGCCCGCATGCCGCAATAGTGGTGGTCAGCATGATTAATCCCAAAATCGTAGGCAGGCGCATTGTCAGCAGGTCCTGTTTTCACTTGTTGTGCAGTATTCAGGGCATACTCCTAGCCAAGGACCCTCGCTGCAACAAGCCTATTCTTCTGAAATGTAGGCGTGTCAGCCTGATCCGGGCAAAAAGGAACTGTGGCATCCTTGCACCAATCTGACCCCAATGACGTGACCGGGTTTATGCCAAGCTTGCGCAATGGGGGCAAAAAGAGCGAAACGGTGTCCGTGCTGAGACATATGCCGAGGCATGTGTCGAGTAGATAACTCTTTTGAATGAAACCGAGGGAAACAAGATGAAAAAAGTTCTCTTCGCATCGACGGCGCTGATTGCGACCGCAGGCGTTGCAGCAGCTGAAGTTAACTTCAGCGGTTACGGCCGTTTTGGTATTGGCTACCAAGAAGATCGCACAGGTACTGTCACAGGCTCGGTGCGCCCGGCAGCTGCTCCGACTGTATGGACAACCCAGAACGGCGGTACTGTAACAACCACCAATGCCGTTACTGCTGACGTTAACGGCGTAGACGTCGACGATACCATCCTGGTATCGCGTTTCCGCCTGAACATCGACGGTATCGTTGAAACCGATAGCGGCGTTCGTTTTGAAGGCCGTGTTCGTCTGCAAGCTGATGAAAACGCGAACGGTGAAGCTGGCGAAGCTGGTCTGAACGGCGCGCGCTTCTCGGTCATCTATGGCGGTCTGCGTGTTGACGCGGGCAACGTGGCTGGCTCGTTCGACAACCTTGCAAACTACTACGGTAACGAAGTCGGCCTTGAGCTGTTCGCAGGTCAGTATTCGGGTGTTGACTACGGCTTCTTGGCCTATGATTCTACTGGCTCAGGTTCCAATGGCGTATTCTTCCAATACTCGGTTGGCGACTTCGCATTTGGCGCGTCGTACGATGTTGGCGCGACTACCGTAACCGTTCCCGCTCCTGGCACGCCTCCGGGCCCTGTCACTGTTAACGATGGCAACGACCGTTGGGACATCAGCGTAGCTTATACCTTCAACAACGTGACCGCTGCTCTGGCTTACGGTCAGACCGACTCGGCCACTGGCCCGAACCCAAGCCTGACCGTTCTGACACTGGGTGCTGAATTCGGCGACTTCTCGGGTACTCTGTTCGTCGCAGACGACGACAACACTGGGGCAACCCGTGGAACGGACTTCCGCCCTGCCGGTGCGGCCACAGATGGCACGGCATGGGGTCTGTCGGCAGCCTACAACTTGGGCGCCGCAACCACTCTGCTGTTCACTTATGGTGACGGTAGTGCAGATGGTGACAAACAGCAGATTGCGCTCGGTGCGATCTACGACCTGGGTGGCGGTGCATCGCTGCGTGGTGGTATCGGCCGCAACGACTGCTCTGTCTGCGCAAACGACCAGATCGTTGCTGACTTCGGTGCTCAGTTCAACTTCTAAGCTGATCTGAACCGTAAGGTTTAAGGGCGGGTCTTCGGACTCGCCCTTTTCTTTTGTGCCGACTTGGTGTTTTTCTGCGCCAAAGACAGATTGAGGGCCCCATGTCGTTGCAAGAAATCACCGCACGTATCGCCAAAGCCGAAGCCAAAGCTCAACGAAAGGCCGGTTCGGTCAAATTGATTGCCGTGTCCAAGGTGCAGCCCAACGAACGGGTTCAGGCGGTGCTGGAGCAGGGCCACAGGTGTTTTGGTGAGAATCGCGTACAGGAGGCGGCCAGCAAATGGCCCGCTTTCAAAGAGCAATTCGATGCCGTCGATCTGCATCTCATCGGCCCGTTGCAGACCAATAAGGCCAGGCAGGCGATGGAACTGTGCAATGCGATCCATTCGGTCGACCGCCCCAAACTGGCCAAAACCTTGGCGCGGCTGGCGCAAGAGGTGGGACACTGCCCCGACCTGTTCATTCAGGTCAATACGGGTGAAGAAGCGCAGAAGGCAGGCGTTCTTCCTGCGGAGGCGGACGGGTTTATCGCGGAATGCCGATCGCTGGACCTGCCGGTACGCGGGTTGATGTGCATCCCGCCGGTCGACGAAGAACCCACTTTGCATTTCGCCCTCTTGGCCAAGATCGCCGCGCGCAATGGGCTTGAGGGGTTGTCGATGGGGATGAGCGGTGATTTCGAGCAGGCCATCGCCTTGGGAGCGACCCATGTTCGTATCGGGTCGGCCATTTTTGGTGAGCGGGTCAAACCTCAGGGATGATTAGGCGCGTTCCAAGGGAGATTCGCCCTGCAATCCGGTGCAGATGGTCCCGACGGAAGGCAATGCAGCCCTCGGTGGGGTAGCCGGGCCTGCGCCATTGATGCAGAAAAATCGCCGATCCCTTGCCGGGAACGGCATTCGGCCAGTTCCAGTCGGTCAACAGGACCAGATCATAAAGCGGATCAGCCCGGCGCAGTTTTTCATGACTGAACGCATAAGGGGCCGGCACCATGTGATTGTAGTGGTTGTCCTCGACGTCATCCGACCACAAGTCCTGCGGCCCAATCGGGATCGCCCAAAAGTTGGGGGCGACCAGCCGGTCGGGCCGGTAGAGCATGCCAACGATTCGATGGCATCCGGTAGGTGTCGCCCCGTCACCCTCGTGTTTCGTGTTGCTCAATCCGCCTTTGCCAATCGAGCAGGGGAACGTCCTGCCGAGAAAGCGAACGCCACGCGGGGTGAGCACAAGATCGTTTGGGGTCACAACAGGTGCCCAGATTTCGCGGCTTTCGTGGCCAGGTATCCGCGGTTGTGCGCGGTTTCACCCACTTTCAAAGGAACGCGCTCGGTCACGGCGATCCCCGTGCGTTCCATCATCGAGATCTTGGCAGGGTTGTTCGTCAGCAGGCGCACCGAATTGAAACCCAGAGATTTCAGGATATCCGACCCGAGTCGGAAGTCGCGCTCATCATCCTCGAAACCCAGCCTGTGGTTTGCTTCTACCGTGTCAAAACCCTGATCTTGAAGAAAATAGGCGCGCATCTTGTTGGCCAGCCCGATACCACGCCCTTCCTGGTTCAGATACAGAAGAACGCCAGCCCCTTCGGCCCCCATTTGTGCCAGCGCGCCGCGCAATTGCGGACCGCAGTCGCATTTCAGGCTACCCATCAGATCGCCCGTGAAACAGGCGGAATGCAATCGGGCCAGCACTGGTTTGTCCCGATCCGGGCGGCCTATTTCGACCGCGTAATGTTCTTCTCCGCCATCTTCGGGGCGGAAAACATGCAGACGGCCGGCCTCGGATACTTCCATCGGAAGACGTGCGGCAACCACCTCATGCAGGGCGCTGCGGTCCGCCAGATGCGGGGCGGCGCGCGTGTGGTCAATGCAGGTCAGGCCGTGCGATACGGCAAAGGCCCGACCGTCTTCGACCGGTACGACGACCGCGGCGGGAAGAATGCGCGCGGACTTGGCCAACGCAATCGCGATGCGGTGCAAATTGGCGTTGCCGTGGCGCTCGGTCATCAACGGGCCTTTCATCGGCGCGTTCAGATCGTCAGAGGGATCAGCAACCGCCTGCACCCAAGTGATGTCTGCATCGGCGGGAAGCGAAACGCGCGCGAGATCGCCGTCATAGGCCCGCGCCTTGAGTGTTTCGGCCCGCCGCCCGGTAATGGCCACCACCGGGTCTCCGAGCTTTTTCAGATCGGCCAGGCGCTGCGGGTTGAGCGTTTCCGCAGAGATCGCCACAACGCTAAAGCCACTGTCATCGGTCAGCACCACTGGAACGCCCATGCGCAGGTCGGCCCGGGCCCGGGCAAGAAGTTCGGTGATATCGGGAATGAGGCTCATCTATGTTACCCTATAACGCTCAGCCCTTCTCCTAGCTGTTTCGAAAGGAAATGTGAAACATTTCTGCCAACTCTGACACGAAGGCGTGAAACCGTTGCAGCAAATCTTGTTGATTGCATATTCCGCGCGCAAGTGATGGAAAAGCGTTTGGAGGATCGGGAAATGGCTCAACTCAAGAAAATCCTTTTGGTGGACGATGACGAGGATCTGCGCGAGGCGCTCAGCGAGCAACTTGTCATGACCGAAGACTTTGACGTTTTCGAAGCGTCAGACGGCCAGTCCGCGATGGAGCGCGCACGCGAAGCGATCTATGATCTGGTTATTCTTGATGTGGGTTTGCCGGATACCGACGGGCGGGAACTGTGCCGCCTGATGCGCAAACAGGGCGTCAAAAGCCCGATTCTGATGCTGACCGGTCATGACAGCGATGCCGATACGATCCTGGGCCTGGACGCCGGCGCGAACGATTATGTCTCCAAACCGTTCAAATTTCCGGTATTGCTGGCCCGGATCCGCGCTCAGTTGCGGCAGCACGAACAATCCGAGGACGCGGTATTTGTTCTTGGCCCCTATACGTTCAAGCCGGCGATGAAGATGCTGATCACGGAAGAAGACCGCAAGATCCGTCTGACCGAGAAGGAAACCAACATCCTCAAGTTTCTGTACCGATCAACCGACGGTGTCGTGGCACGGGATGTGCTGTTGCACGAAGTGTGGGGATACAATGCCGGGGTCACGACCCACACGCTGGAAACCCACATCTATCGTCTGCGTCAGAAGATCGAGCCCGATCCGTCCAATGCGCGCCTTTTGGTCACAGAATCGGGTGGATATAGGCTGGTGTCTTAACTGGTTGTGGATTGATGTGGATCAAAGTGATACTCTGCACTCATAATTAGGTTACTCCCAACCCGTGCATGTCCGGGTTATGACATGTACCTCCCTGTTGGACTGCCGGGCCGAATGGCCCGGCTTTTTTTCGTTGCTGAGGGACGGTTTCCACACGAAGGCAGACAGCAGCACTGACCGATATTCGACCAATGATGGAGGTGAGTTCTGCCGCGTTCACCCTTCCGCCGGGGCAATGGCGCGCTGGTAAAGGTGCCACGTGGTGTGGCCAAGGATCGGAAGGGTCAAGATCAGACCCAGAAACGCCGGAACCAGCGACAACAGCATGGTGACCGAGATGATCGCCGCCCAGCCCAGCATGACCACCGGGCTTTCGGATACGACGCGCAAAGAGGTCAACATGGCGGAAATGAAGTTGGTTTCCCGGTCCAGCAGCAAGGGCATGGCGACGACGGTCACCGAAAACAGTACGGCCGACAGGAATGCGCCGACACAGGTGCCTATGGCAAGGAATATCCAACCCTGCGGTGTGAAGAATACGGCGTTCAAAAACCCGTCGAAATCCGAAAAGGATGCGTTCTGGAGGATGATCGCCAGCCAAAGCCGAACCTGGTAAATCCATACCCAAAAAATGAAAAGAGTGACAAAGGCCATCCAGCCCATTTCGCGTTTGCGTTGATTGGCCATAACGGTCAGGATTTCAGACCAGCCAAAGCTTTCGCCTTTCTGCAAGCGGCGCGACATTTCATAAAGCCCGGCGGCGGCAAAAGGGGCGATCAGCGGAAAGCCTGCAATGGCAGGGATAATCATCCAGATCTGGCCAAGCCAGATCAGGGCCCAAACCAACAGAATTCCGAAAACCGCAAAGAAAAGGCCGAAGAAACCGCTCATGACAGGGCGGGCCAGAAAGTCGGAAAACCCTGCCTTCAGTGACGCTGTGATATCATCTACAGTGACCCTGTTGACATTGGGCATGGTCTGCTGCTGTGGCGTCAGGTTTTCCGGCGGCGTAGAACCTGCGGATTCGGATGCCATGACACACTCCTCCCAAAGCATCGTGCCGGGCCGGTCTGTTCGCGAACAGACCCAGCGGTGAAACAGACATTCCTCATTCGCACACAAGTCTGCATCAGGCGAGGTATCAGGGCAAGAGGAAGCTCGACGGCGAAGCTCGTTGACCTGCCAACGGATAGTCCAGGGATGAAGCCGCCTTTTCTCGTGGCAACTGGCTTTGTGCCACGCTAACCTGCGCCAATCGCGACAAAGGAATCCCCGACATGCCTTTCACCCTTGCCACATGGAACATCAATTCCGTTCGCCTGCGTGAGCCTATCGTTTTGAAATTGCTGCAAGAAGAAGCCCCTGACGTATTGTGCCTGCAAGAGTGCAAGTCACCGGTTGAGAAGATCCCGACCGAAGGGTTTGCCGAACTGGGCTACACCCACATGATCGCGCGCGGGCAGAAGGGTTACAACGGCGTCGCCATCCTGTCGCGCCTGCCGATGGAAGAGGTGGGTGACAAGGATTTCGCGGGTCTCGGACATGCCCGCCATATTGCCGGGCGGTTGGAAAACGGTGTCACGATCCACAATTTCTATGTCCCGGCGGGCGGCGACGTGCCGGACCGGAACGTGAATGAGAAATTCGGCCAGAAGCTCGACTATCTCACTGATATGCGCGATTGGTTCCGTGCGGAAAAGCCGGCTAAATCCATCCTTGTCGGCGACCTGAACATCGCCCCGCGCGAGGATGATGTGTGGTCACACAAACAACTGCTGAAGGTCGTCTCGCACACGCCCATCGAGGTCGAGCATCTGGCCGACACACAGGAAGCAGGCGGCTGGGTCGATATCACCCGTCAGGATATTCCGGAAGGGCAGCTTTACAGCTGGTGGTCCTATCGCGCCCGGGATTGGGATGCGGCGGACAAGGGGCGCCGGCTGGACCATATCTGGGCCACGGCCGATATCTCGAACGCGGGCCATTCCAGCCGTATTCTGCGGGACGCCCGTGGATGGGAAAAACCCAGCGATCACGCTCCGGTCTTTGCCAGTTTCGACGTCTGATCCGCAACTCAGCCCTTGGTTTCCGCGGCAAGCGGCTGCATATAGGGCGCAAGTTCGAACGAAAGAGTGATTGCCATGGACCTTCTGAACGGCGGAAACGCCCCAGCAACCGATCTGATCAAAGACGGGACCGAGGCCACTTTCATGGCCGATGTGGTGGAAACCTCGCAGGAAACACCTGTGATCGTTGATTTCTGGGCACCTTGGTGTGGCCCGTGCAAAACCCTTGGGCCGATGCTGGAAGAGGCTGTGACAGCCGCGAAAGGCGCGGTGAAGATGGTCAAGATCAATGTGGATGAGGCACAGACAATTGCCGCGCAAATGCGCATCCAGTCGATCCCGACCGTCTATGCCTTTTTCAAAGGCCAGCCTGTGGACGGGTTTCAAGGCGCGTTGCCGGGATCCGAGATCAAGGCTTTCGTCGACCGTGTGATCGAAGCCGCAGGGGGGGAAAGCCCGGGGGGCCAACTGGATGATGCTGTGCAGGCCGCCGAGGAAATGCTTGCCGAAGGCGCGGCTGCGGACGCGGCTCAGACCTTTGTCGCAATTCTGGGCGAAGATCCGAACCACGCCGCGGCGTACGGTGGGCTGGTGCGGGCGCATATCGCCACCGGTGATCTGGAGCAGGCAGAAGCGATCCTGAACGGCGCTCCGGCCGAGATCTCCACATCGGCCGAGCTGGAGGCCGCACATGCGCAGCTGGAGCTCGCCAAGCAGGCGGCAGATGCCGGCCCCGTCGCCGAGCTGACGGCAGCAGTCGAGGCGGATCCGGACAACCATCAGGCCCGCTTTGATCTGGCGCAGGCGCTGCATGCGAACGGCAATGTGGAAGAAGCCGTGGCACAATTGCTGGAACTGTTCCGCCGGGATCGTGAATGGAATGAAGGCGCAGCCAAGACACAGCTTTTCACCATCTTCGATGCGCTCAAGCCCAATGACCCGATTGTTCTGAACGGACGTCGCAAACTCAGTTCTATGATATTTGCCTAATCTCTCATCAGAGCTAGAGTCGGGTACATGATGCATCCCGCCGACCTGCCGGAAACGGTATCAGTTTTTCCCTTGCCCGGGGCGCTGCTGCTCCCGCGTTCGCGCTTGCCGCTTCACATATTCGAGCCGCGCTATCTTCAGATGCTGGACGACGCGCTGAAAACCAAGGAACGGTTGATCGCAATGGTTCAGCCGAATCCTTCGGTCAATGACGACGACAAGCTGCACCGTATTGGATGCGCAGGGCGGGTGACGCAGTTTTCGGAAACCGAAGATGGCCGGTACCTGATCACGTTGACCGGTATATCCCGGTTCAGGGTCATGTCAGAGCTGGATTCGTTCACGCCCTACCGGAGGTGCGCGGTCTCGTGGGACGGGTTCGACCGTGATCTGGGAAAGGCCGAGAAAGACAACGGGTTTGACCGCAACGCGTTCCTGACACTGTTAGAGCGTTTCTTTTCATCCCGTCAATTGTCCACCGACTGGGATTCGCTCAAGGACGCAGAGGATGAACTTTTGGTGAATTCCCTGTCGATGCTTCTGGATTTCGACCCCGAGGACAAACAGGCCCTGCTGGAAGCCCCCTGCCTGCGCACCCGGCGCGAAACGTTGGTGACGCTGATTGAGTTCGCCTTGCGCGGCGGATCAAACGAGGAAAAACTGCAATGACCGACCCTGAACACGCCTTTGATCGCCACATGCTCGAGGCGATGATCTGCCCGCAGACACATACGACCCTGCACTATGACGCCGAAAAGCGAGAGCTCGTTTCAAAAGCGGCGGGTTTGGCTTTTCCCATCCGCAACGGCATTCCGGTCATGCTGGTCGATGAGGCCCGGCAGCTGGACTAAATCGGGCGCCCTTGCAACAGCTTGGGCAGATCCCCGGTCAGCCCGGCCGCTTCGCGAACGAAACCGCGACGGAGGCCGGGCAAAGCGCCGACAACCCCCATGCCAATGTCACGCCCAAGCCGCAGCAGCGGGTTGTCGTTGGAAAACAGCTTGTTGAAGACATCCGTCGCCATCGCCAGCGAGGCCGTGTCGAAACGGCGCCATTCCTGATAGCGCTCCAGTACCATCAACGAGCCGATATCCTCGCCGCGCCGTCCCGCCAAGGTCAGAACCTCAGCCAGAGCGCCGACATCGCGCAGGCCAGCGTTCAGGCCCTGACCGGCAATGGGGTGCATTCCGTGCGCGGCATCCCCGACCAGCGCCATGCGATCGCTGATGAAGGAATTGGCGATGGTCAGGTTCAGCGGATAAGTGAAACGATCACCCGCCAGACTGATTTCACCAAGAAAATCGCCAAATCGCGGGCGCAGCACTTGCACGTAGTCATCCCCGGGCAGGGCGTTGATGTGCTGTGCGGTGTCGGCGCGTTCGCTCCAGACGATGGAACTGCGATTGCCGGTCAACGGCAGAATCGCCAGCGGACCGGGTGGCATGAAAAACTGATGTGCAACGCCATTATGTGGCAGCTCATGTTCGATGGCGCAGACCAATGCCGTCTGGCCGTAATCCCAACCGGTGCGTTTGATGCCGGCCCGTGACGCGGTTCCGCTGCGGCGACCGTCACAGCCAACCAGCAGGCTGCCGCCCAGGGTTGTGCCGTCATCCAACGTCACGGTCACGCTGGCCGCGTCGGCCTGTTGCGAAACGACGGATTTGCCGCTTACCTGGGTGATGCGCGGTTCTTCGGCCATCGCGTCCAGAAAAGCACGGCGCAGGTGGCGATCCTCGACCATATATCCCATCGAGCCTTCTTCGATTTCGGCATGGTCGAAATGCATGAAAAAAGGCGATGGCCCTGTTCCGGCATGGCCATCTGTGACCTTGATTTCCAGCATCGGTTGGGCGTGCTGCGCGACGCGGTCCCAAATGCCGATGGCATCCAACAACCGCTGTGAGGCCAGAGCCAGCGCATAGGCGCGCCCGTCGAATGCCGCGTTCTTGCGCACCTTTTCGGCCAGCGCATCGATCACCGTGACCGAATGACCG
Source organism: Ruegeria sp. H8 (assembly GCF_056532905.1). Lineage (NCBI taxonomy): Bacteria > Pseudomonadati > Pseudomonadota > Alphaproteobacteria > Rhodobacterales > Roseobacteraceae > Ruegeria > Ruegeria sp. H8. The sequence continues at coordinate 77,097 of NZ_JBQFNY010000011.1, forward strand.
GTTTGTGCCAGTGCCAGCGCCAAAGCAGGGCCGTTCAACCCGCCGCCCACGATCAGAATGTCAGAAGCCTGTGTCATGCCCTGCAATATGCGCGCCCTTTCGGGATTGTCCATGTGCAGTCCTGTCGCTACCGTCACCCAAAGCCGAAAATTCCGGAGGGGCAAGATGCAGGATTGGTTGACAATGACCGCGTGTGATTTGGGCCGTGGCATTGGCATGGGTCAGATCGATCCCGTCGAACTGACGGAAACCTACCTGTCCGCTATTGACGCTCATCCGCATCGGGACCGCATCTATGCCCGCGTCACCCATGACCGCGCGCGGGCTGAGGCTGAAGCCGCTCGGCAACGCGCGCAACTGGGCCTGCGCCGGTCGCTGCTGGACGGGGTCCCGATCAGTTGGAAAGATCTGTTCGACACCGCCGGCACCGTGACCGAGGCGGGTTCGGCTCTGCTGAAGGATCGCGTGCCGGATGCGGATGCGCTGGTGCTGCGCAATGCGACTCAGATGGGCACCGTTTGCCTGGGCAAGACGCATATGAGCGAGCTGGCCTTTTCCGGCCTTGGGTTGAATCCGATCACCGAAACCCCGCCCTGCATTCATGACGAGGCAGCAGTGCCCGGGGGGTCATCTTCGGGGGCGGCGGCCTCGGTCGCCTGGGGGTTGGCAGCGTGTGGCATCGGCTCGGACACGGGCGGTTCGGTGCGTATCCCGGCGGCTTGGAATGATCTGGTGGGGCTGAAAACCACTGCGGGGCGGCTCAGCCTGGAAGGTGTGGTGCCGCTGTGCCTGCGTTTCGACACGGTTGGACCTGTGGCGCGTTCGGTCGAGGACGCAGCGCATGTGCTGGCTCTGCTCGAGGGGGGAACACCTGCTGATCTGCGTGGCGCTTCGCTGAAAGGACGCCGTTTTGCCGATTTGCAGAACATTGCCAAGGACGACCTGCGCGACACACCGTGCAAGGCATATGACGAAGCCGTTGCCAAACTTGCCGACGCGGGGGCCGAGATCGTGCCGTTGGAAGTGCCCGAGTTGAACGAGGCCATGACGTTGACCAGCATCGTATACACGACCGAGGCCTATGGGCTGTGGCGCGATGTCATCGAAGCCAATCCCGAGGCAATGTATCCCGAGATTCTCGAACGCTTCCGCATTGGCATGGGGTATTCAGGCCCCGACTATGTGGCGGCCTGGGCCAAACTCAAGGCATGCCGCAGCGCCTGGGACGCGGCAACCGCCGGGTTTGACGCGGTTCTGGCGCCGACAGCGCCGATTTTGCCGCCCAATCTGGAGCGCTTGCTCAGCGATCACGACTATTACGTAACCGAGAATCTTCTGGCCTTGCGGAACACGCGGATTGGCAATCTGATGGGGCTGGCGGCACTGAGCCTGCCCACCGGAACGCCCGGCTGCGGGTTGATGATGCTGGGCTATCCCGGCTCGGAAGAGGCGTTGTTGCGGCTGGGTTCGGCAGCGGAAACGGTGCTGGCCTGAATGCCACAATCCCCTGATTCGGAACCTCTTTGTCTGGACGAAGAGGCACACGGACTGTAATCTGCCAAAAAAACGGGGCGCCAATGACCCCGATATTGAGGCAGTACCATGGTTTTCCCCGAGCGGTTTTCGAACCTACCGGCTTATGCATTCCCGCGTCTGCGCGCCCTGTTGGATCACCACCAGCCGGGCGGTGATGTCGTTCACATGACCATTGGTGCACCGACACATGATTTTCCGGCTTGGGTGACGGATGTCATCATGGAAAACGCCGCCGGGTTCCAGGGATATCCCCCGAACGAAGGGTCGGATGACCTGCGCACGGCGATTACGGATTGGATCAAGCGGCGATATGGGGTTCAGATGGACCCTGATGCCAACGTGATGGCGCTGAACGGCACGCGCGAGGGGCTATACAACGCCGCCATGGCTTTGTGCCCGGAACAGAAGAACGGTCAGCAGCCGATCATCCTGTGCCCGAACCCGTTTTATCAGGTCTACATGGTCGCCTCGCTGTCGGTCGGCGCGCAGCCCTATTTTGTGCCCGCTACCGCCGCGACAGGCCATCTGCCGGACTATGCCGGCCTGCCTGCGGACGTGCTGAACCGCACCGCCGTGGCCTATATCTGTTCACCCGCCAATCCGCAGGGGGCGGTTGCCTCGCGCGAGTATTGGGCCGACCTGATCCGTCTGGCCGAGCAGTACGATTTCCGTATTTTTGCGGATGAATGTTATTCCGAGATTTACCGTGAAGAAGCCCCGACAGGTATTCTGACTGTCGCGCAGGAGCTGGGCGCTGATCCTGAACGGATCACGCTGTTCAACTCGCTGTCCAAACGTTCGAATCTGGCCGGCTTGCGGTCGGGGCTTGTCGCCGGTGGCCCAAAGACGATCAAACAGGTCAAGCAGTTGCGCACCTATGCAGGGTCGCCTCTGCCTCTGCCCTTGCAAGCTGCCGCCGCAAAGGTTTGGGCGGATGAGGAACACGTTCGGCAAAACCGCGCGCTGTATCAGGAAAAATACGCCATTGCGGATGAGGTATTCGCAGGCGTGCAGGGCTATATGCCGCCCGAGGCCGGATTCTTTCTGTGGCTGCCGGTCGAGAATGGTGAAGACACCGCATTGAAAGTCTGGAAGGAAACCGGTGTCCGGGTCCTGCCGGGCGCATATCTTTCACAAGGCGATCCGGGGCAAAACCCGGGCACAGGATTTATCCGGGCTGCATTGGTGGCCCCAAAAACAGAGTTGCAGCGTGGTCTGATCACACTCCGCGACTGCATCTATTCGTGAGGTACGAGGGCAAAATGGCATCATATAACGCGCGCAACCGCGATCCATTGCTGGACAGCACAACGCAGGCAGCCCTGGAGCGACGCAGCAAGGAGTTGATTGGCATCGCCCTGATCCTGCTGGGTTTGGCTGCGGCCGCGATGATCTGGTCCTACACGCCCGATGATCCGAACTGGATGGTGTCCACCGACGCGCCGGTGCAAAACTGGATGGGGCGGATTGGGGCCTCGATCGCCGCTCCCTTGTTCATGATCGTCGGCTGGGGAAGCTGGGGCATCGCATTGGTTCTGATCGGTTGGGGATTTCGGTTTGCGGGCCATTTCGGCGAAGATCGCGCCATTGCGCGTCTGATCTTTGCGCCGATCTGGATCGCCGTCGTCTCGGTTTATGCCGCAACCCTCGTTCCTGATGCAGACTGGCGCGCGACTCACAGTTATGGTCTGGGCGGTTTGTTCGGCGATACGGTCATGGGCGCGTTGCTGACGCTGTTGCCGATTTCGTCACATTTTCTGGTGAAGCTGATGTCGCTGGCCATGGCGGTCGGGATGATTGCGCTGGGTATTTTTGTGCTGGGTTTCACCAAAACCGATGTCAAGCGGGGTTTCCGCGCCTTCCTGCTGGGGCTTGTGATGGCATACGACATACTGATGACCCTGATGGGCCGTGGTGCAGCTTCGGCTGCGCAGGCAGCACGGGATCGCCGTGCACAATGGGAAGAGCGCAAACTTGCACGTACCGCAGCGGCCGAAGCCGTGTTCGAGGATGATCTGGCTTATGCCGATCCAATCTTTGAAGAGCCCGAACTGGAAAGTCCCGAGCCTGTGGCCAAAACCGGTCTGTTGGCGCGCATGCCATCGCTGATCCGGCGCCCGGAACCGATGCCCGAGCCAGAGCTGGTCGATCCCGAACCGATCGCGGGTTTCGCCGAAATGCCGGGCGAGGACCGCATCCGATCGAAAATCTCGGCCGCTGTGCGCAATCGCAAAGTGGCCACCGGCGAGTTGACGCCCGAACCCGACCCGAACCTTCCGCTGACCAAGGGCCGTGGCCGTCGCCCGGGCCCGCTGATCCTGAACGCAAGCCAGCCGGATGGCCTGCCAATGGAACCGCCGGTGACAGCAGCAGGACTGCCGCCCGAGCCGCCCGTAACAGCGGGTGACATGCCAGACTGGCAAGAATTCACGCCGTTTGAAAATGCGCCCGAACCCATGCGGAACCACTATGCACCCGAGCCGGATCTGGAGGACGAGGTATTCGAGGATGCCGAAGAAGCTGTTTTGCAACCACGCCCGGCGATGAAAATCCCGGTGGCCGAGCCGCGCAAGCCCGTGGTCGCGCAACCGGTACGCCGCACACCGCAACCGTCTCGCCGCGCACAGGCCGAGGCACAGCCTGCATTATCCTTTGAAGAGCGGCACTCGGACTTCGAACTGCCACCTCTGGGCCTTTTGTCGAATCCGGCCAGCATTCAGCGCCACCATCTGAGCGATGAAGCCTTGGAAGAAAACGCGCGGATGCTGGAAAATGTGCTGGATGATTACGGCGTGAAGGGTGAGATCGTCAGCGTTCGCCCCGGCCCGGTCGTCACCATGTACGAACTGGAGCCCGCTCCGGGGCTGAAGGCAAGCCGCGTGATCGGCCTGGCCGATGACATCGCACGTTCGATGTCGGCACTGTCAGCGCGGGTTTCGACCCTTCCGGGCCGTTCGGTGATCGGCATCGAACTACCGAACGAAAACCGCGAAATGGTGGTTCTGCGCGAAATCCTGGCCAGCCGCGATTTTGGCGATGGCAACCAGGCACTGCCGTTGGCCTTGGGCAAGGATATCGGCGGCGAGTCCGTCGTGGCAAACCTCGCGAAGATGCCTCACCTACTGATTGCTGGTACAACCGGTTCCGGTAAGTCGGTGGCGATCAACACCATGATCCTGTCGCTGCTGTACAAGCTGACGCCGGATGAATGCCGCCTGATCATGATCGACCCGAAGATGCTGGAACTGTCGGTCTATGACGGTATCCCGCATCTGCTGTCGCCCGTTGTGACCGACCCGAAAAAGGCGGTGGTCGCCCTGAAATGGGTCGTGGGTGAGATGGAAGATCGCTATCGCAAGATGTCCAAAATGGGTGTCCGCAACATCGCGGGCTATAACGGTCGGGTGAAGGATGCGCTGGCCAAAGGCGAGATGTTCAGCCGCACGGTGCAAACCGGGTTTGACGATGAAACCGGCGAACCCACATTTGAGACGGAAGAATTCGCGCCCGAAGCGATGCCCTATATCGTCGTCATCGTCGATGAGATGGCCGACCTGATGATGGTGGCGGGAAAGGAAATCGAAGCCTGCATCCAGCGTTTGGCGCAGATGGCGCGGGCCTCGGGCATTCACCTGATCATGGCCACACAGCGCCCTTCGGTCGACGTGATCACCGGTACGATCAAGGCGAACTTCCCAACGCGGATTTCCTTCCAAGTGACGTCGAAAGTCGACAGCCGCACCATTCTGGGTGAAATGGGGGCCGAACAGCTGCTGGGGCAGGGCGACATGCTTTACATGGCTGGGGGTGCCAAGATTACCCGCTGCCACGGACCCTTTGTCTCAGATGAAGAGGTCGAGGAAGTCGTCAACCACCTGAAACAGTTCGGTCCGCCGGACTACATTGGCGGTGTCGTCGAAGGTCCGGCCGAGGAAAAGGCTGACAATATCGATGCCGTTTTGGGCCTGAACACTGGCGGCAATACGAACGGAGAGGACGCGTTGTACGATCAGGCGGTGGCAATCGTGATCAAGGATCGCAAATGCTCGACCTCGTATATTCAGCGAAAACTTGCCATCGGCTACAACAAGGCTGCGCGGCTGGTTGAGCAAATGGAAGACGAAGGTGTTGTTTCGTCAGCAAATCATGTCGGGAAACGCGAAATCCTCGTCCCCGAGCAATAGGATATTTAATAACAAGGGCAAAAGACCTATCTGTACGGCATGAAACAGATTGCTTTTGCCCTTGCTTTGACACTGGCCGCACCCGCCGCATGGGCGGCGGAGAAGCTGCCGCTCTCGCAGATTTCCAATTACCTGAACGGGTTGAAGACGGTTCAGACGACATTCACCCAGGTGAATGACGATGGCTCGCTGAGCACCGGCAAGCTGTGGATGCAGCGCCCCGGCAAGATGCGGTTTGAATATGACCCGCCCAACAGTTCCGTGGTGCTGGCAAGATCCGGAAGTGTTCAGATCTTTGATCCGAAATCGAACCAGCCGCCCGAGCAATACCCGCTTAAGCGCACACCACTGTCCATCGTGCTGGCGCGCAACGTGAACCTGAGCCAGGCGAATATGGTTGTAGGTCACAGCTTTGACGGCACGGCCACCGTCGTCACCGCGCAGGATCCCAAGAACCCCGAAGCGGGCCGGATCGAACTGATGTTCACGGACAATCCGGTCGAGCTGCGCAAGTGGGTGATTTACGACAATGCGGGCAGCCAGACAACGGTATTGCTGGGCGCCATGAATGAAGGCGGTCGCCTTGATCAGAAGCTGTTCTCGGACAAAAAGAGAAGCGGGTCAGGCAATCGCTGACTCGCTTGTATGTGTCAATACCGACAGTTTGCCAACTGTGCCTGATATAGTTGTGCGCGTGCGTCTACGTCATTGGCAACGTTCAACAACCAGGATTTGCTGTTGTAGCTGCCACGGGCGTACCCTGTGTGACCTTCGTGATAGGCCAGGTATTGATTGCGCGTATCTGCCGGGTGGATACCGTTTCGCTCGTAGCTTTTGTTCATGTACCAGCCGATAAAATCCGAGGCGTCGCGGATGCGATCGCGCTTGGCCCGGCGTTTTCCTGTTTCACGCTGGTACTGTTCCCATGTGCCGTCCAGTGCCTGACCATAGCCGTAAGCGCTGCTTTGACGACCCATCGGGATGACGCCCAATACGTATCTATGCGGAGTGCGCGCATCGTGCCGATAGCGGCTTTCCTGATAGATGGTCGCCATCTGAACGTGAACCGGAACGCCCCATTTGCGCTCGGTGTTCTTGAAGGCTTTGATATAGTCGGGTTTTTCACGCGCAATACTGCACGCATCGTTTAATCTGCTGGGCGGCTGTTTAGAGCCGCCCCCACAGGATGCCAGAAGCAGCACCCCTAGGAGTACGAAAAGAATTCTGCTCATGTGCCTCGTGCCTTTTTTTGTGTATTCTAGCGCAGATTGAGCGCTGAGGAAATCACAATCGCTATAAAATGATAGCCAGAACAGCCGGTAACGCCGCTACGGAAAGCAGTGTGGACACCATGACCATGCCGGCGACGGCATCGGACTCGGCCCCGAACCGTTCGGCCAACAGGTAAGAGGTTACGGCAACCGGCGTACAGATTTGAAGAACCAGAACGCCAAATGCGATCGTATCCAAATCAAACCATCGTCCGATTCCCCATCCCAGCGTAAAGCACACCGCCAGTTTCAGCGCTGACAGCCACAGCGCCCGCCCTAGGCTGTGCGAGGTCAGGCGGGCGATTGCCACACCCAACGTGACCAACATCAGCGGAACAGCCATTTGCCCCAAAAGCTCCAGCGTGTTGGTCAGAAATGTCGGCGTCTGCCATCCTTGCCACAAAAACACTGCGCCAAGGATCGTCGCCCAGGCCATTGGTTGGCGCGCAACCTGTCCCCACGCCCCTTTCCCGGCGACCAGATAAATCCCGTAAGTGAAAGAAAACAATGCGGTAACTGACAGAAAGACAACAGCATATCCCAGACCAATCTGACCAAAGGCAAAGATACACAGCGGCAGGCCCAGATTGCCTGTATTGCCGAAGATCAAAGGCGACAGGTAAGTTCGCGGGTCCAGTCTCAGCCCTCGAACGATCAACCAGAACACAACCACCAGCAGCAGATTTGCGACCAGCGTCGCCATCGTGAAGCGCGACAGATCATTGCCCGGGATTTCGGTTTGCATCAGGGCAACAAAGATCAGACTGGGCATTGCCAGCATAGTTGCAAAGCGGGTAACGAATTGCAGGCGGTATTCAAAGCCCAGCTTAACCCATGTAAAACCAACAGCCGCCAACAGAAAAACCGGCGCCACGATTTCGAACACTGTCAGTATAAGGTTCACAGACTGTTTCCCTGATTTTCACATCAATGATTGGCTTTTCCGCCCGGAAACGGGTAAAAAAAGCGTTGGGGGCTGATACAATGCTAAAGACACGTGCAAAATACGGCTTGGGCCAGGTGGTTCGTCACAAGAAACACCCTTTTCGAGGGGTGATTTTTGACGTGGATCCCGAGTTTTCGAATACCGAAGAATGGTATCAGGCCATTCCGGAAGACAGCCGCCCAAGGAAAGAGCAACCGTTCTACCATCTGCTGGCCGAGAACGACCAATCCTTCTATGTTGCTTATGTTTCAGAACAAAATCTGGTTGCAGACTATTCAGGCGAACCGGTCGAGCACCCGGATATTCCCAATATGTTCGGACCGTTCGAAGATGGTGCATACCCCCTGCATTTCCACCTGAACTAGCAGAGCCGAACCGGCGGGCATAGGTCTGCCGCAGATCAATATCCAAGCGCACAGCCGTCCTTGCGTGGGTCGCTGGCGCCTTCCAAAACGCCGTCGTTCCGGATTCGGATCGCTTGCGCTCCGCCAAGAGGTGTTTCCGGCACTTCAATATTGTGGCCGATATCGGACAATTGTTTCGCGATTGCCTCGCTGTACCCACGTTCCAGTTTCAGAACCGATCCGTCGAAGAAAGCGCGCGGCGCATCGATGCTTTCCTGCAACCCAAGCCCGAAATCGGTAAGATTTGACACGAAACGCGCGTGTCCGGTTGGCTGATAGGCACCGCCCATGACACCAAACGGCATCGTGACCCGACCGTTCTGCGCCAACATTCCCGGAATGATCGTGTGCATCGGGCGTTTGCCGCCGCCCAGTTCGTTGGGGTGGCCGGGTTGCAATGTGAATCCAGCCCCGCGGTTTTGCAGCAATATGCCGTATTTTTCCGACGCGATACCGGACCCAAAGCTGTGAAAGATCGAATAGATCAACGAAACAGCCATTTGGTCGCGGTCGACGACTGTGATGTAAACCGTGTCCTTGTGAACCGCTTCGGTCAGAGGCGCCGCAGCAGGCATCGCCTTTTGGGGATCGATCAAAGCAGCCAGTCTGGCAGCGATATCCGGATCCAGAAAGCGCTCCACTCTTGCCATGTGGTCGGGATCCGCGATGAACCGGTTTCGAGCGTCATAGGCCAGTTTGGTGGCCTCGGCTTCGATATGAATACGCTCCGCTCCGAATGGATCCATCGAGGCCATGTCAAAATGCTTGAGGATATTCAGCAGCAAAATCGCGGTTGCGCCCTGGCCGTTCGGCGGATGTTCCACCAGATCCACACCTTTGTAGGCCCCATGTATCGGCTGCGTTTCAGTACATCTCGTGTGATGAAAATCCTCAGCGGAATGGACACCACCCCTTTCCGAAAGCGCGGTGATCATATCGTCGGCGATTTCACCTGAATAGAACGCGTCGCGCCCGTGGGCCGCGATCTGGCACAATACCTCCGCCTGTCCCGGCGCACGGAAAACCTGCCCGATCGACGGGGCTTGCCCGCCGATCAGATAGTGATCGCGGGCGGCGCCCTGAAGTGTTGCGGCACCCGATTTCCAATCGAAAGCGACCCGAGGAGCCACCGGAACACCCGTTTCAGCATAATGAATCGCCGGTTTCAAAATCGCGCCCAGCCCCAGGCGACCCTCGGTCTGGGCCAGGTGGCAGAAGGCATCGACGGCTCCGGGAATGGTCACGGCATCCGGCCCATTCAAAGGTACGGATGACAGGCCCTGATCGCGCAACACCTGGGAATGCGCGGCAGCCGGCGCGCGACCCGATCCGTTGAGCGCGCGTATCCTGCTTTCGCCGACACGATTGAACAGAACGAAGCAATCGCCGCCCAATCCGGTCATCTGAGGTTCGCAAACCCCCAGAAGAACAGCCCCGGCAATCGCGGCATCCATCGCGTTGCCGCCCTGGCCCAAGATATCGATGGCCACTTTGGCCGCCAGCGGATGCGACGTTGCGCACATGCCTTGCGTGGCAAAAACTTCGGATCGGCCCGGACTATGCAGATCACGCATGGCGAATTCTCTCTCGTTGGAACAAGAGAAAGCTATTCACTGATCAGCGATTGTCCAGCGATTTCAGGATGGGAAGTTCCTCGGCGCCATTCACTGGGTGGGGGCTGTGATATGTGGCGCCGAGGGAAGCTATCTGAGCTACGAGTCACTGTATGGCGGTTGTTTGCGGCGCTACAATGTTTCGAAAATGACCTTATTGTGACCAATTGTGGTCGATCACCCGTTGGGTTCAAAGTCAAACCGTAGGGACAGACGATTGCATCCCCCGCGCCGCTCGTACCTGATATCACTGGTGAGGCGATGAATCAGGAACCAGCCGAACCCACCTTCGGGGAGGTCTTGCAGATCCGTTCCAATCGGAGCAGGGGTGCCATCCGGAAGTCGGTATCCAGGCAGCGGGCGCCCCGTATCCGAGATCAAGATGTCCAGAAGATCCCTGTCCAGCCGGCAGGTGACCTGAACCTTGGCCGCGGCGATGCCATTGTAAGCGTGTTCCACGACATTGTTGATGGCTTCAGCCAAAGCAATCTTCACATCACCGGCTTTATGCGGGGGCAATCCCCGTTCCGCCAGACCGACGCTGAGCTTTGCAATGCCCTCGCTGGCCTCTGATTCCGTCGCAGGGAAGGTCAATTCCAGACAGGTCTTGTTTTCAATCGGCTCCACGCCATCTATCCCCTGCTGCCGTCAGGCGTCTGTCTCTGACAACGCGTCATCCAGTGTTTCAAAAAGCCTGAAAACCGTATCCATGCGTGTCAGGCGAAAAACTTTTTCGACCACTGGCTGCAATCCGGCCAGATCAAGCCTCCGGTCCTTGCCCAGCTGTTTCATTGAGGCAACGATTGCACCTAGACCGCTGGAGTCAATGAACTCGACATCGGACAGATCCAGCACAACGCGATGAGCGCTGTCCTCGGTACTGGCGCGCATGTCTTCCTTGAACTGAATGGCCATTGCAGCATCGATCCGGTCGGCATGAACGGTGATGATCTGAGTTTCGCCGGTTGTCTTGCTGGTCAGCCCCATGATCCTGCCGCCTTCCAAACTGAAATTGAGTCGTAGAAATACGCTAGACGGCAATTCTTACCATTCGGTATTCAAGAGCCCGAAAGCAGGAGGAAAACCCGGATGAGAGACGTTGTTATAGCAGGGGCCGCCCGTACACCGATGGGCGGGTTTCAGGGCATGTTTGACGGTGTTGCTGCGGCTGACCTCGGGGGCGAAGCAATCCGCGCGGCTTTGCAGCAGGCAGGGGTGCAGACGGTCGACGAAGTGCTGATGGGCTGCGTTTTGCCGGCGGGGCAGGGCCAGGCACCTGCACGGCAGGCCGGATTCGCGGCGGGATTGGGCGAAGAGGTTCCCGCCACGACGCTGAACAAAATGTGTGGTTCGGGGATGAAGGCGGCAATGATGTCCTTTGACCAAATTGCATTGGGTCACGCAGATACGATGGTTGCGGGCGGCATGGAAAGCATGACCAACGCGCCCTATCTTCTTCCCAAGATGCGCGGCGGTGCCCGCATTGGCCACGGCCAGGTGGTTGATCACATGTTCCTCGACGGCCTTGAAGATGCCTATAACAAAGGTCGTCTGATGGGGACTTTCGCCGAAGACTGTGCCGAGGCGTATCAGTTCACCCGTGAAGCACAGGATGAATACGCGCTGCAATCTTTGTCCAACGCGCTGTCTGCACAGGAAAATGGCGCATTCGATCAGGAAATCACGCCCGTTACCGTCCGGACGCGCAAGGGTGAAACTCTGCTGGAGACAGATGAGCAGCCGAAATCCGCCCGCCCCGAGAAGATCCCGACGCTGAAGCCTGCGTTCCGCAAGGACGGTACGGTGACGGCGGCCAACTCCTCTTCGATTTCGGACGGCGCGGCGGCGCTGGTTCTTGCGTCGGCAGAAACCGCCGAAGCGCAGGGCATGACAGTTCGGGCCCGGATCTTGGGTCATGCGAGTCATGCTCAGGCCCCCGGCCTTTTCACGACGGCTCCGGTTCCGGCGGCGCAGAAGCTCTTGTCGCGCATTGGCTGGAGCAAGGATGACGTCGACCTGTGGGAAGTGAACGAGGCCTTCGCGGTTGTGCCGATGGCATTCATGCACGAAATGGGCTTGCCGCGAGACAAGGTGAATGTGAATGGCGGCGCCTGCGCCCTGGGCCATCCCATCGGTGCCTCTGGTGCCCGCATCATCGTTACGTTGTTGAATGCGCTGGAAAAACGTAACCTCAAACGGGGCGTCGCGGCGATCTGCATTGGCGGGGGGGAAGGCACGGCCATTGCCATCGAACGCGTTTGACCCTTCATCTTTTTCCAAATACTCCGGGGGGTTCGGGGGCCGTGCCCCCGACCATCCGAAGGGGTTGCAATCAATGACTGCCGATTATGAAACGCTTGCCAAAACCATCGCGGCCCTGACCGAAGGCGAAACGGACCAGGTTGCTCTTATGGCCACTGTCGCCTGCGAAGTTCACCATTCCGACGATCGTTTCGACTGGACCGGGTTTTACCGTGTCACTGAACCGGGCGTTCTCAAGATCGGCCCCTATCAGGGTGGGCATGGTTGTTTGGTCATCCCGTTCGAACGGGGCGTCTGCGGTGCCGCCGCAAGAACGGGCGAAACGCAACTGGTGCCGGATGTCGATGCGTTTCCGGGTCACATCGCCTGCGCCAGCTCAACGCGGTCCGAACTGGTTCTGCCCGTGCGGGATTCGTCGGGAAAAGTTATCGCCGTTTTTGACATTGACAGCGACCAGCCGGATGCTTTCACGCAACAGGATGCGCAAAATCTGGAAGACATTCTGACCGCCGTGTTTGCCGGGCTCTGACCGCTGCGGTCGTTGCGGATGTGCATCAACCCAAGGGATTCCCGGGCGATTGAACGGCCCGGCTGACTTCGTCTTGCAGGCTTCGAAGCGATCTCCTATCAAAATCCATAGTGAAGTTTCGTTTTGGGGTGTTTCTCAGGGATGCAAGAGTCTGACATCAATCCGACGGTCGCGGATGAAGCGCCTCCAAAAGGGATCAGACGCGCCCATATGGCGACATTCCCGGATCGCATCGGCGTATTGCCCCATTCGGTGGCAAGCATCGCGCATCAGGTCGACAGAGTTTTCATCTGCCTGAACGAATATCAGGAAATTCCCGATTTTCTGGGCGAGTTCGACAACGTCACCGCCGTGATCCCTGACCGGGATTACAAGGATGTCGGCAAGTTCATTTTCCAGCCGGATCCGGCAGATACCGTTTTTCTGGTCGACGATGATATCGAATATGCGGACAACTATGTCCGTCAGACCATACGCCGGGCGCGGGGGGTCGGACTGGAAAAACGTGTCTTCGGCTATCATGCCACGACGTTCACAAACCCGACGCCCAGGTCGATACGGCAGCGCACGTTGTTGCGTATGAACCAACGGCTGACCTACTCGACCAGGGTACACCAGCTGGGAACCGGAACCGTCATGGTGTCCGGGTCGCTGTTCCCGACACTGGAATTCATGGAAGGCAGCGAGAAGTTCGTCGACGTGCGTTTTGCCCGTTACTGTTTCGAAAACGGCATCGAAATGTGGACGCTGCCCAGAAATCGCCGCCGCTTTCCCAGCTTGCTTGCCGGGCTGGAGCCGGAAAAGCGTGAAACGATCGCCGACAGTTTCACCCGTCGTTGGCCTCAACATGTGTTGGATGAAGTGAAGGTTTTTGCCGGCCTTCAACTCTAAAGCCAGGCGGGCTTTGCACGATTCAGGCTTTTCCAGAGCTGTCTCTGTCGCGAAGGTTTTCCCATGTCGCCGCAGCGCCACGGGGGAGCGATATGTGCTGTCTTTTTGAAATGAAGTCCTTGTACGGCAAAAACTGAAATTCGGCTGCTGCACCCCTGCGGTTTTTCTGGTGTTTCAGGGGCCTGTGCGCCTGCTGGTCCTCAATTCTGTCTTTCGCACACGATGATGATCGACACCCAAATGAAACCGAGCGTGAAAAAATGCTTGGAAATTTCACCAGCTTGCTCCATCGTGAAAAACGAAGGAAGAATTTCACGAGATTCGGAGTGGCCTGTGAACAGCCAAGCCCCCCAAAGCGCGACCCTTGGTGCTGACCTGAGGGCCTTGCGCAAGGCCCGAGGGTTGACCCTGACCGAGATTGCAACTCGGCTGGATCGCTCTGTCGGTTGGTTGAGCCAGGTCGAGCGCGATTTGTCCGAGCCTTCAATCTCGGACCTGCGCCAGATTGCAGAATGCCTTGGCGTGCCAATGTCGATGCTGTTTGCGCATTCAGCCGCACCTGCGAACGAATTGGGCTACGTTGTGCGCGCTGGGTCGCGTCGCCCGATGGGGTCGAACGAAGAAGGGCTGATCGAAGAGTTGCTGTCGCCGGATCTGACCGATGATTTCGAAATGGTGCATTCCACGTTCGAGCCTAAATCACGGATGCAGACGCCGGCCAACCGCCCGACGCAGGAAGTGGGCTATATGATTTCAGGTCGATTGAACCTGACGATCGGGTCACGTGAATTCCTGGTGGGGCCGGGTGACAGTTTTCGGATCAAACATGAGCCTTATCAATGGGCCAACCCCTATGACGAACCCGCCGTGGCCATCTGGGTCATTGCTCCGCCGGTGTACTGATGAGCTTCGAGGCCTGGACCATATTCGCGCTGTTCTGGGTGGTATTCGTCACCACACCGGGGCCAAATGCAGTCAACTGCATCTCGAACGGGATGAGCCTGCCGTTTCCGAAGGCCATGATGGGTGTATTGGCCATACTGACGCAGGCCAGCATGTTTTTGATTCTGTCCGCGCTGGGCGTCACAGCCCTGATTGCCGCTTCTCCGACCGGGTTTTTCGTGGCCAAGCTGGTCGGCGCGGGCTTTCTGATCTGGTTGGGCGTGCGGGGATGGATGAACGCCGGCAAGCCCGCTCCGGTCTCGGAACGCCCGGCCCGGCACGTTTATCTGCACGCGCTGGCAGTGGCCACGATCAACCCAAAAAGCGTCGCGGGCTATCTGGCCGCGTTTTCGCAATTCGTGCAGCCGGACGTGCCGATCTGGCAGCAGATGGTCGTGATCATGCCAACCGCACTTTTCATCACAACGCTCAGCTATACCGGTTTTACCGTGTTGGGCGCTTTGATGGGCAAGGCGGCGCTGGGCGCAGTGTTCAACATCTGGGTGCGCCGGGTGATGGCGGCCTGTTTCATAATCTACGGCGTGTTGTTGGGAACCAGCACCGCGCCTGCGGCAAGGGGGTAATCTTATGTACAGAGGGTCTTGCCTTTGCGGTTCAGTTGCTTTCACCATCGACGGAGGCCTTTCTCCGCCTTCGGTCTGCCATTGCGGGCAGTGCCGAAAGCAATCCGGCCATGTCTGGGCCTCGACCACGACCCATCAGGACAACCTGAGTTTCTCGGCCCGCGACACGCTGAACTGGTTTCGCGCATCAGACATCGCACGGCGCGCGTTTTGCAGCAAATGCGGTTCATTTCTCTTCTGGCAACATACCGAAGAGGACACGATTTCGATTGCCATGGGCGCGTTCGATGCGCCCACGGGCCAAAAGCTCTCGAAGCACATCTTTGTGGCTGACAAGGGCGACTATTACGACATCACGGACGATCTGCCCCAACGGGCACAGTAACAGGGACCAAGACACATGAGTGATTTTCCGACAAAAGCCCGCGTGGTCATTATCGGTGGCGGTGTGGTGGGGGCTTCCTCGCTGTATCATCTGGCCAAGAAAGGCTGGACCGACTGCGTTCTGCTGGAAAAGAACGAACTGACCGCAGGTTCGACCTGGCATGCGGCCGGTAACGTTCCGACCTTTTCGACCTCGTGGGCGATCATGAACATGCAGCGCTATTCGACCGAGCTGTATTCGCGTCTGGGCGAAGAGGTCGACTATCCGATGAACTACCATGTTTCGGGGTCGATCCGTCTGGCGCACAGCAAAGAGCGGATGCAGGAGTTCCAGCGGGCCATGTCGATGGGCCGCTATCAGGGAATCCCGATGGAAATGTGGACGCCGGAGCAGGCCAAGGAACGCTACCCGTTCCTGGAAACTCATGATCTTGAGGGTGTCCTGTATGACCCGACCGATGGCGATATCGACCCCGCGCAGCTGACCCAGGCGCTGGCCAAGGGCGCGCGCGACATGGGCCAGAAGATCATCCGGTTCTGCCCCGCCACCCGCGTCACCCAGCATGACGACGGCACCTGGACCGTGCATACCGAGAAGGGAGACATCGACTGCGACTATGTCGTCAACGCTGCCGGATACTATGCGCAACGCGTCGGCGAGTGGTTCAAACCCTATGGCGGCCGCACCGTGCCGGCGATGGTCATGAGCCACCAGTATCTGCTGACCGACGAAGTGCCGGAAGTTGAAGAATGGTCCAAGAAGAACGGCGGCAGGAAGCTGCCGCTGCTGCGCGATGTAGACGTCTCGTACTACCTGCGGCAGGAAAAGAACGGCTTCAATCTCGGCCCCTACGAGCCCAACTGCAAGGGCCATTGGATGACCGAGGATGACCCGATGCCCGAGGATTTCAGCTTCCAGCTTTGGAACGATGATCTGGACCGGATCGAGGACATCGTCACCGACGCGATGGAGCGGGTGCCGCTGATGGCGACCTCGGGCGTGGGCCGCGTGATCAACGGGCCGATCCCCTATGCGCCCGACGGCCTGCCGCTGATCGGCCCGATGCCGGGCGTCAAGAACGCCTTCGAGGCGCATACCTTCACCTTCGGCATCGCCCAGGGCGGCGGCGCGGGCAAGGTGCTGGCCGAATGGATCGTGGATGGCGCCACGGAATGGGACATGTGGGCCGTCGATCCGCGCCGCTATACCGACTACACCGATCAGGACTACTGCAATCAGAAGGGCATGGAGGTCTATGGCAACGAATACGCCATGCACTTCCCCCATCACGAATGGCCCGCCGCGCGCGACAAGAAGCTGTCGCCCGTGCATGCCAAGGTCAAGGAACTGGGTGGCGTCATGGGGGCCTATAATGGCTGGGAGCGCGCCAACTGGTTCGCGCAGCCGGGCGATGACACCTCCGAGGAAAGCACCCACACCTGGGGCCGCTCGGGTCCGTGGGAGCAGCGGATCAAAGAAGAATGCGAAGCTGTGTGCGACCATTGCGGCGTGCTCGACCTGCCGGGTTTCTCGCGGTTCGTCGTCAAGGGCGAAGGCGCGGCCGAGGCGCTGCGCGGGCTGGTCACCGGTGGTCTGCCCAAGGTGGGGCGGATCAACCTCGTCTATATCGCTGACGACCGTGGCCGCATCCTGACCGAGATGTCCTGCATGCGACTGGGCGAGGATGATTTCGTGATGATCACCGCGGCCACCGCGCAATGGCACGACCGCGACATCCTGATGAACGCGATGCCCGCGGGCGTCACCGTCGAGGACGTGACCACCACCCGCGACACGCTGATCGTGACCGGGCCGAAATCGCGCGAGATCCTGTCGGGTCTGACCGATGCCGACCTTTCGTTGGGCTGGCTGACCCATCAGGCCGCCACCGTGGCCGGGCAACCCGCCCACCTGATCCGCGTGTCCTTCGCCGGTGAACTGGGCTGGGAGGTGCATGCGCTGAACGAGCACATGCCCGCGATCTACGACGCGATCCTCGCCGCCGGGGCCAAGCCGTTCGGCATGTATGCGCTGAATTCTCTGCGCATCGAAAAGGGCTATCGCGCGTGGAAGGGCGACCTCAGCACCGATTACTCGCTGCTGGAAGCGGGTTTGGAGCGGTTTGTCAAACTGGACAAGCCACAGGACTTCCCCGGAAAGGCTGCAATCCTGAACGAAAAGCAGCAGGGTGTGAAAAAGTCGTTCGTCACCCTGACTGTCGATGCAGGTGATTGCGATGCGCCTTACATGTCGTGCATCTGGCAGGGCGATCAGATCGTGGGCGAGACCACTTCGGGCGCATGGGGGTACCGCGTCGGCAAATCCATCGCGCTGGGCATGATCAAGTCAGAACTTGCAAACCCTGGTACCGAGCTCGAGGTGGAAATCTACGGCCAGAAGTGCCGCGCCGTGGTACAGGAGGATCAGCCGCTGTGGGATCCCGCAAACGAGCGGCTGCGCGCCTGACAAAAAGGAGGCCCCCATGCGCCCGCGATATTCCAAGATGGGACCTGGTGAAGGTCCCAACTATGACTGGGAAAACGACCATACCTTCGTGAAGGTTTCCGGTCAGGACACGGGCGGAGCCTACACACTGATGGAAGACAACTTGAAGGCCAGCTTCGCGCTTGGCCTTCATCGCCACGACAGCCATGCCGAGACGTTCTATTTCCTGGAGGGCGCCGTGGACTTCTATGTCGACGGAGACTGGCACCCGTGCACGCCGGGCACCACCATGCATGTTCCGGCGGGTGTGCCGCATGCCTGCCGGGTTGCCGACAAAAAACCGGCACGGATGCTCATGATCTTTCAACCATCCGGGTTTGATGGTTTCCTTGCGGAACTGGCAACCATGACCCCGGCGGATTTCGAGGACGAGGCCAAGATGGCCGACCTGAATGCCCGATATGACATCGTGCCGATGGGACCGGTTCCGCCCCATCCCGACGACCAGACCTGAGAAGCCAGCGAAATGAATGCTCCAAAGACGATGTCCGGTGTCTATCTGACGGGTCACGGTGGCCCCGAAGTTCTGGAATGGCGAGATGATATCCCGGTTCCTGAACCCGGGGCAGGGCAAGTTCTGGTTCGGGTCGCCGCCGCAGGCGTGAACAACACGGATATCAACACACGGGTCGGTTGGTATTCCTCGGACGTCACCGGCGCGACGGATGCCGTTGATCAGAAGGTCGAAGCGGGCGGTTGGGGCGGTGCATTGCACTTTCCCCGCATTCAGGGCGGAGATCTTTGCGGCATCGTGGAACAGGTTGGGCCGGGTGTTGCCTTCAAACCCGGGCAGCGCGTGACCTGTCCGATAAACCTGCCGCGCCCGCGCCCGGGAAACCCACAGGGCTTCATTGCGCTGGGTTCCGAAATCGACGGGGCTTTTGCGCAGTATTGTCTGGTTGAAGCCGATGATCTCTATGACGTCAGCGCCTCGCCCCTTTCGGATGTGGAAATCGCCGCCATTCCTTGCGCCTTCGGGACGGCGGAAAACCTGCTGACCCGCGCAGGCGTGACGGCCGGGCACAAGGTGCTGATCACCGGTGCCTCAGGCGGCGTCGGGCTGGCGGCGGTGCAACTGACCGCCCTGCGCGGGGCGTCGGTTTGGGCTGTAACAGCGGGCACGAAAGCCGAGATCGTGAAATCCCAGGGGGCCGAGAATACGTTTGACCGGAACGACCCGCTTCCGCAGGATATGTTCGATGTGGTGATCGACGTTGTGGGTGGCCCGGCCTGGCCATCGCTGATCCTTTCCCTGAAACCCGGCGGGCACTATGCCGTTTCGGGGGCCATAGCAGGCCCGATTGTCAAAGCTGACCTGCGAGACATCTATCTGCGCGACATCACCATACATGGGTGCACGCACCAGGCACCCGAAGTCTTTGCCCGTCTTGTGGAACTGGTGAACACCGGACGGATCAAGCCGCTGGTTTCCCGGACCTATCCGTTGAAGGAAATTGGCATCGCACAGGCTGATTTTCAGTCAAAGACTCTTCCGGGAAAACTGGTATTGGTGCCCTGAGGAGTAATGACATGGCAGATATCACTCTTTTGGACGGCTCTATCGGGCAGGAACTGGTAAAACGCAGTGGCGATCAGGCGACACCGCTGTGGTCGACGCGCGTGATGATCGATCACCCCGATTTGGTCGCGGAAGTGCACCGCGACTATTTCAGCCGGGGTGCGACGGTTGCGACAACCAATACTTATGCCGTGCATCGCTCTCGTTTGGTGCGGGTGGGGATGGAGGATCAGATGCCCACACTGATCGACACTGCCCTGACACAGGCCGAACGTGCCCGCGCGGCAACCGGGGGGCGGATTGCGGGTGCACTGGGGCCATTGCTCGCTTCATATCGCCCCGACCTTAACCCAGACCCTGCGGATGCGGCTGAAAAGTTCGCCGAACTTGTGGCCATGATGGCCGCGCGGGTCGATCTGTTTTTGATCGAGACCGTGTCCTCGGTGCAAGAGGCCGAGGGCGCATTGCGTGGCACGGTCGGATGCGAAAAACCGGTTTGGCTGTCCCTGTCAGTCAATGATGACGATGGCAGCCTTCTCAGGTCCGGCGAACCGTTGGCGGACATTGCTCCGTTGGTGGAAGAGTTTTCACCCAATGCCGTTTTGATCAATTGTTCGTGCCCCGAGGCAATCCCGGCAGCGCTCGAGGTTCTGTCCGGCATGGGTCGGCCCTATGGGGCCTACGCCAATGGCTTCACGCATATTTCGGATGATTTCCTTCGGGACGCGCCGACCGTGGATGCTCTGCAAGAACGGCATGACCTTGGCGCCGGGGCTTATGCGGATCAGGTGATGCGGTGGATCGATCAGGGGGCAACGATTGTTGGCGGATGCTGCGAAATCGGGCCGGATCATATCGAAGAACTGGCGAACCGGTTGCGGGCCGCCGGTCATAACATCGTTTGAAGAAAATGGCGGCAAAATCTACTTCGGACGCTCCAAAACAGGCCATCCGGCATTTCGACATCCTTGTCGCGCCGGGTTTCGTGCTGTTGGAGCTGGCGTCGTTGGTAGAGGTATTGAGGCTGGCCAACCGCGTATGCCCAAGCCCTCCGTTCACCTTCACCTATCGCTCGCTCAAAGGTGGCCCGATTGCCAGCAGCAGTGACGCCGTGGTTCAAACAGAAGCAGTGCCGTCACAGCCAAGGGCGGATT
The DNA here is from genome assembly GCF_056532905.1 of Ruegeria sp. H8. Taxonomy (NCBI): domain Bacteria; kingdom Pseudomonadati; phylum Pseudomonadota; class Alphaproteobacteria; order Rhodobacterales; family Roseobacteraceae; genus Ruegeria; species Ruegeria sp. H8. The sequence goes on from NZ_JBQFNY010000011.1 coordinate 97,822, forward strand.
ACCTGTTCGTAATTGGCAATTCAGACCCGGACCATCCGGATTTGTCGTTGGGGCGGGTGGTGTCGGACTATACCTTCCGGGACGCCAAGGTGTTCCTGCTGGCCGAAGCCGCCAGCCGCTATATCGACGAGCAGGGAACGGCCGACCTGGCAACCCATTGGGAAAACGCATCGTTTCTGCGGGAACGCGGCGCCCGGTTCGAAGCCAAACTGTCGATTGCAACCGAACAGGGCGCGGTTGTGACATGTGCCGGGATGGAGGCCACGACGGATATCGCCTTGGCGGTGATCGGGCGCCATATCTCGGGGCCTGCGAAGATGACCGTGGCCGACATCATGCTGCATGAGAATATCCGCGATTTCGCTTCGATGCAGCCATTCTCGGGCGCCAAATTGACGGCGACAGGCGATTCGAAGCTGGATCAGTGCATAAAGCTTATGCAGGCCAATATCGAAGACCCCCTGCCGATCAATCAGATCGTCGAATCGCTGCACCTGTCGAACCGGTCCCTCGAGCGTAAGTTCAAAACCTTTTTTGGAACCACTCCCAACGGATTCTACCGGGAAATGCGACTGGCCAAGGCAAATAACCTGTTGCTGAACACCACGATGAGCGTACGCGAAATTGGTTTGGCCTGTGGTTTTCCGAACGGGTTTTCGTCTGTTTACAAAAGCTTCTTCGGGGTCACGCCCTTTGTCGTACGTCGGCAAAAGCGAGCGGCATCACATCGGTGAAAACTGCGGATTTCGTGACGCTTTTGGTGCATTTGTTGTCGATCTTCCGTGGCAACCTATGCCAAACCTGACACAGCGGAGATTTCAGGATGGTTGATCTTCCCAGCAAGGCCCGAGCGGTCATCATCGGCGGTGGCGTCATCGGATGCTCGGTCGCTTATCATTTGACCAAGAAGGGTTGGAAAGACGTCGTGTTGCTTGAACGAAAGCAGCTGACAAGTGGCACCACCTGGCATGCAGCGGGTCTGATCGCACAGCTGCGCGCCACCGCAAACATGACCAAGCTGGCGAAGTACAGTCAGGAGCTGTATGGCTCACTCGAAGAGGAAACCGGTGTCGCCACGGGCTTCAAGCGCTGCGGGTCGATCACCGTGGCGCTGACCGAGGAACGCAAAGAGGAAATCTATCGTCAGGCTGCGATGGCGCGGGCGTTTGGCGTCGAGGTCGAAGAAATCTCGAATGAGCGCGTGCAGGAACTGTATCCGCATATCAATCTCGAGGGCGTCAAGGGTGCAGTTTATCTGCCGCTGGACGGGCAGGGTGATCCGGCCAACATCGCGCTGGCTCTGGCCAAGGGCGCCCGCCAGCGCGGCGCCATCGTCAAGGAACGGGTAAAGGTTACCGATATCGTCAAACAGGGCCGCAGCGTGACCGGCGTGGACTGGGTGGCCGATGACGGCAGCGCCTCGGGCCATATCGAGTGTGACATAGTGGTCAACTGCGCCGGCATGTGGGGGCACGAAGTTGGCCGAATGGTGGGCGTCAACGTCCCGCTGCACGCCTGCGAACATTTCTACATCGTGACCGAGAACATCGACGGCCTGACGCAGCTGCCGGTGCTGCGGGTGCCGGATGAATGCGCCTACTACAAGGAGGACGCCGGGAAAATCCTGCTGGGCGCCTTCGAGCCCAACGCCAAGCCCTGGGCGATGGAGGGCATCCCAGACAGTTTCGAGTTCGATCAGCTGCCCGAGGATTTCGACCATTTCGAACCGATCCTCGAAGCCGCCTGCAACCGCATGCCGATGCTGGCCGAGGCGGGCATCCACACCTTCTTCAACGGGCCCGAAAGCTTCACGCCCGACGACGCCTATCACCTTGGCCTTGCGCCCGAGATGGACAACGTCTGGGTCGCCGCCGGCTTCAACTCGATCGGGATCCAGTCGGCGGGCGGCGCGGGCATGGCGCTGGCCGAATGGATGGACACAGGCGAAAAACCCTTTGACCTGGGCGATGTGGACATCAGCCGGATGCAGCCCTTCCAGGGCAACAAGCAGTATCTTTTCGAACGGTCCAAGGAGACGCTGGGCCTGCTCTATGCCGACCACTACCCCTATCGCCAGAAAGCCACCGCGCGCGGCGTGCGCCGGACGCCATTCCACCACCACCTGAATGAACACGGTGCCGTGTTCGGTGAACTGGCCGGGTGGGAGCGCGCCAATTGGTTCGCCAACGAAGGGCAGGAACGCGAATACAACTACAGTTGGAAGCGTCAGAACTGGTTCGAGAACTCGACCGCTGAACACCACGCTGTGCGCGAAAACGTGGGCATGTACGACATGTCCTCCTTCGGCAAGATCCGGGTCGAGGGCCCCGATGCCGAGAAGTTCATGAACTATGTCGGTGGCGGCGACTATGCCGTGCCCAATGGCAAGATCGTCTACACGCAGTTTCTGAACCGTTCCGGCGGGATCGAGGCAGATGTCACCGTCACCCGCCTTTCCGAGACCGCCTATCTGGTGGTCACCCCGGCGGCGACGCGCCTGGCGGACCAGACCTGGATGATGCGTCATTCGGGCGATTTCAACGTGGTCATCACCGATGTCACGGCGGGTGAAGGCGTTCTGGCGGTGATGGGTCCGAATGCGCGGGCCTTGCTGGAAAAGGTTTCGCCAAACGATTTCACCAACGCGGCAAACCCCTTCGGCACCGCGCAGGAAATCGAGATCGGCATGGGCCTCGCCCGCGCCCACCGTGTCACCTATGTGGGCGAGCTTGGATGGGAGATCTATGTCTCTTCCGACATGGCGGGCCACGTCTTTGAAACGCTGCACGATGCGGGGCAGGACATAGGGCTGAAACTCTGTGGCATGCACATGATGGACAGCTGCCGGATCGAAAAAGGTTTCCGCCATTTCGGCCATGACATCACCTGCGAGGATCACGTAGTGGATGCGGGGCTGGGCTTTGCCGTCAAGGTGGACAAGGGCTGCGACTTCATCGGCCGCGAGGCGGTGATCGCGCGCAAGGAAAGCGGGCCGAAATCGCGCCTGGTTCAATTCCGCCTGACCGATCCCGAGCCGCTGCTGTTCCACAATGAACCGATCATCCGCGATGGCGAGTATGTGGGCTATCTCAGCTCGGGCAACTATGGCCACACGCTGGGAGGCGCCATCGGTTTGGGTTACGTGCCCTGCGAAGGGGAGAAGGCCGCAGACGTTCTGGCCTCGACCTACGAAATCGACGTGTGTGGCACGAAAGTTCGGGCCGAGGCGTCGCTCAAGCCGATGTATGACCCGAAATCCGAACGGGTGAAGGTGTGACCACGGGGTTTGGTGGGGGCGCTGCCCCCGCCGCCTTCGGCGACTCCCCCGGGATATTTGTGGCCAGATGAAGAGCGGGTCCCTTGTTCATCTGGCCACAAATATCCCGGAGCGCGAGGCAGAGCCTCGCATTTCAGACCTGACCTAAAAAGCGTGGTTTGACAACTCATCAAACATTGTTATGTGACACTTCACTGTTTTCAGAGTTTTCAACCCGTTCATTTCTGCCTTAAACCGAACCGGTATCAACCGGAGACCCGATGTGGCAGACACGCTTCTACCTTCACAGAACACGGACACACCAAAGGGGCTTGCGCTGGCAGTCACGGCCTATGTCCTGTGGGGGTTCTTGCCTCTGTACATGAAAGCGCTGGATCATATGGGCGCGGTTGAGGTTGTAGCGCACCGTGTTATCTGGTCAGTGCCTGTGGCCGGGTTGTTGCTGGTTGTCCTGGGCCGAACCCGAGATCTGAAGGCCGCGCTTGGCAATCCGAAGATGTTGGGTATGGCCGCTTTGACAGCAGCGCTTATTTCCGTGAACTGGGCGATTTACGTATGGGCCATTTCCACGGGCAACGCACTGGATGCGGCGTTGGGTTATTACATCAACCCCCTGTTCAGTATCGCGCTGGGGGCAATCCTGTTGAGGGAACCCCTGACACGGACACAATTGTTCGCGGTCGGATTGGCCGCGCTGGGTGTGGTGGTACTTGTGGTGGAAGCCGGTCGGTTGCCTTGGGCGGCTCTTGGGTTGATGATCAGTTGGGGATTCTACGCGTTCTTCAAGCGCTCGCTGCCGATTGGGCCGAACCAGGGTTTCCTGCTTGAGGTCCTGATCCTTTTGATTCCGGCACTGGTCTATGTCACCTTTCTGGGTGTGCGGGGCACTGGTCATTTCGGTGTCGCGATGTCGGACACCTTGTTGTTGTCCTGTGCAGGGGTCGTGACGGCGGTGCCGTTGTTGGTCTATGCAAACGGCGCCAAACTGGTGCGCCTGTCCACGATGGGCATCCTGCAATACATCGCACCGACCATGATCTTCATTACAGCGATAACCCTGTTCGGCGAGAAGATAGACACGGGCCGGATGATCGCATTCCCACTGATCTGGGCGGCTCTGGTCGTTTACTCGATCCCTATGATCCGGCAGGCTCGCGGTCAGGCCTGAAGCAACAGGCGCGCGGCTGCATCCGCCCAAAGCGCATACGCCCGGGGGCTGGGATGATAGCCATCCGGTGCAGCCAATGCCGGGTCGTCCGGCAGGTCGAGTGGCAGGTGTTGAACATGCGGAAATGCAGCCGCAACCTCTTGCAACCCTTGATCCAGGCGCGCAGCCTGGCGTCCAAGCACCCAGGCCAGCGGCTGAGGCAGGGCCGGAAACCTGTTCATCTGCGGGACTGCGGTTACGACGATGCGACGAGTCCCCAGGTTTTCTGAAAGCAAGCGGATAAGGCGGGTCTGGCGGCGCGCAAATTGCTGGCGTGTCACAGCCCGGGTGACATCATTGACGCCGAGTGCCGTAACGACAGCATCGAATTCGCCTTCCATTTGCGAAAGACGGTCGATCGTGTCCTGGGTGGTGTGCCCGGTTGTCGCTTCCAGCCGCCATTCGACCGCATAGTGCCCGGCCAGACAGTTGACCAGATGGCCGGATAATGCCTGATCCTGCGTGCCTGCGCCTACTCCGGCTGCCGAACTGTCACCGGTGATCAGAAGCCGCAGACGCGGCCCGCGCCCTGTGCGGCCTTCGCGCGGGCCAGTTGGTTCCGGCAGCAACTGCGCGTTCCTGCGTACCGATAGGCCCTGCGCGGCAAGCACCGGAAGCAACGGAACCCGCAAAATCTGATCGGCAGCCAGTGAACGAGGCATTGTCAGCTCAGCGCGTTTTTGAATTCCAGAAAACGAGCGTCTGTCATGACCCGCGCCATCATGGCATCGCGCAAGGCACCTACCGTTTTGTAAGGGCGCATGACGACCTCGAAAACTTGGATCAACCCATCGTCGTTCAACGTAACAAGATCCACGCCGATACCATCCAGATCACCGACTTTGCATTGAAACTCCAATGCCCAGTCTTTCCCGTCGCCCATGACGCGCCGATAACGAAAATCTGAAAACACCTGCCCGACATGCCCCAGAACGGCAGCGACCGGTGCGCGCCCTGTCCAGGTGCTGTAGTATGTGGGTGGCAGGAACTGCACATCTTCGGCCAGGAGCTGATGGATCAAGGCCTCATCGCCCTTTGCGACAACCTCTTGCATGCGTTCAATTGTCGGGTGCATGGCATCTCCTCCGCTTTTGAAGAGAAGGTCACCGAACATGGGCGGGCATGCAAGGACGACGTTGCGGGAGGTCACGAGCTGCGATAGGCACCCTGCATGAGCGACACCTATGAACCCCCTCAAACCCCACTGGATGTGTTGCATGAAGATGCACAGCTGATCGTGGTGAACAAACCATCGGGCCTGCTTTCGGTTCCGGGGCGGGGCGCGAATCTGTCAGATTGTCTGTTGACCCGGGTGCAGGATGCATTTCCACAAGCACTGCTGGTGCACCGGCTGGACCGGGACACGTCCGGTGTCATGGTCTTTGCCCAGACGCCGCACGCGCAGCGCAACCTGAGCATGCAATTCGAGCAGCGTCAGACCCGCAAAACCTATGTCGCCCGTGTCTGGGGGCAGCTGGAACCTAAGACCGGCACCGTGGACTTGCCTCTGATCGTGGACTGGCCCAACCGGCCCAGACAGATGGTTTGCCATACGACGGGCAAACCTGCCGTGACGGACTGGCGTGTCGTGAAGACCGAAGGCAATACGACGCGTGTGCGTCTGTTTCCCAAAACGGGCCGGTCTCATCAACTTCGCGTTCATATGCAGGCGCTGGGCCACCCGATCCTGGGCGATCCATTCTATGCGACGGGCGATGCGCTGGACTTCCCCAGATTGATGCTGCATTCGGAAGAACTGCGTCTGAAACACCCGGAAGGTGGGGTTTCGATGAAGTTTCGGGCCCGGCCCGAGTTCTGATCTCAGGCCGTGCTGGTCCAGAGCATCTTCAGATTTCCCAAAGAAAATCGTCTGGATCGTTTCTGTGAAACGGGCTGCTTGCACTGCCGGGCCATGGCGATTTCGCGCTCGATCTCGAAGGCGCGCAGAGTATGGTCCTGAGACCATTGCCCCAGCCTGAGTGTCATCATGACATGGGTGTCGAGGTAAGGCATTTTTCGTGCTCCTTCTTTCGATGCTATTCCAATCTGGCCCATCACTCCTGACACCCTCTTGTCAGTGGGGTGTGCTAGGGTGTCAGCATGTTGACAGGAGGATGCAATGCGCCGTTCGACCCGATTGTTTGAAATCATCCAGATCCTGCGGGCTGCGGGCGCTCCGGTCACGGCAGAGGCGTTGGCCGCAAGGTTGGAGGTGTCCGTGCGCACGGTTTATCGGGATATTGGCGAGTTGCAGGCGCAACGGACGCCCATCGAAGGTGAGGCCGGTATCGGGTACGTGATGCGGCGCGGCTATGATCTGCCGCCGCTCAATTTCGATGCAGAAGAGGTTGAAGCCTTGTGGGTCGGCCTGTCTCTTCTTGCGCGTACCGGCGACAGTCACCTGCAAAGGGCCGCCAGCCGGATATGCCAGAAGATCGACGCGCTGCATTGCCCAGCGGATTGGTTGCAGGTTGCCCCATGGGGTGCCCCGGCGGATGATCCAAACAAGGGTTGCGTTTCGATCGCGCATTACCGCGAAGCCATCAGGGCAGAGCGGAAAATCCGTATCACCTATGAAGATGGCGAAGGCGAACGCACGATTCGGGTCGTGCGCCCTTTGGCGCTGATCTATCACATCGAATGCACGATGCTGGCAGGCTGGTGCGAATTGCGTAACGGGTTTCGCCATTTCCGCACCGACCGTATCTGGTCCAGTGAATGCACCGAAGATAGCTTTTCAGGACAAAGCAGGTCGTTGCGCGAGCTCTGGCAGGAACAGCAGAATGCAGAAACGTTCGTTGAAGCGGTTTGAATACGTGTTTGGCGGGTATTCGCCGACTTCACCGCATTGTTGCTTGAGCCGCCAAGCCTGCACAGTGATATACTGAGGAAAACGAAGCACGCCCGAATAACGGGTGCTGGAGCAGAAGGTGATATCATGACGATTTCCAAGTTTTTCGTGGCCACAGGTTTGTGTTCAGCCCTTGTGTTGGCGGCCTGTACCGACCCGGGCACGCTGACAGTACAAGACGACCCGAACCAGAACGCCAAACAGGGCGCCGTTCTGGGTGGGCTGGTCGGCGCTGGAATCGGGGCGATTGCCAATAATTCGAACCCCGGTTTGGGCGCGCTGGCCGGTGCTGCAATCGGTGCTGCTGGGGGCGGCGTGATCGGCAATCAACTGGACAAGCAGGCTGCGGAGCTGCGTCAACAACTGGCAAATGACGGAATTACAATCGTCAACGCAGGCGATCGCCTGATTGTGACGGTCCCGAATGACATCACCTTTGACACCGACAGTTCGACCGTGCGCCCGGCGTTACGGTCTGACCTGGTGAAAGTGGGCCAGAACCTGGTCAACTACCCGAATTCGAACGTGCAGATCATCGGGCACACTGACAGCGACGGCGACGCAACCTACAATCAGGGCCTGTCAGAGCGTCGCGCGAATGCCGTGGCCGATATCCTTCAGGCCAATGGTGTCAGCTACAACCGCATTCGCACGATCGGGCAGGGCGAAAACAACCCTGTCGCGTCCAACCTGACGCCCGAAGGAAAATCGCAAAACCGGCGTGTCGAGATTGTCGTGGTGCCCAGCGGGAACGCGTAACCACTGCGCGGCGTGAACAGCGGGGCCGCCCGATGGGCGGCTCGGTTTGCGCAATGACTGTGCGTCAAATGGGGTTTGGATCGGGGTGATCTCGGTCTAACTTGCGGGAAACACAGAAACGGAGCTTTCCCGATGTCTCAACCGACCCTTCTTGGCCTGTCCGGTTCCCTGCGCCAGAACGCGACCAACCGTAAGCTTCTGCGCGAGGCGGCACGGTTGTTCGATCCGGCAAGCTTTGTCGAAGCGGATTTGAACCTGCCCCTCTACGATGGTGATCTGGAAGACGGAGAAGGGATTCCCGAGGCGGTTCATACGCTGGCCAATCAGATCGCACAGGCCGATGCGGTGATCATTTCGACACCTGAGTACAACAAGGGTCCATCAGGCGTTCTGAAAAACGCGCTGGACTGGGTCAGCCGAACGCAAGGCAATCCATGGGCCGACAAACCGGTTGCGGTAATGTCGGCGGCCGCTGGTCGTGCAGGCGGGGAACGGGCGCAGATGATCCTGCGGGCCTGTATGGTTCCATTTCAGCCGCGCATCCTGCAAGGGCCCGAAATCCATCTGGCGAACAGTTCGAACGAATTCGACGATCAGGGAAAGCTGCGTTCGGACCGGTACGAAAAGTCTTTGCATGACTTGATGCAGAAACTCCGGGCCGAGGCCGGTTTCTGATCGCGGTTCAGGCAAATGACGCAAGAGCGACAGACCGATCTCTTGGATCCGGCCCGCGCGGCGGCATTTCAGGTGGCGCTGGGCGGTGTGGCAACGATCGCCAGTGGTTCGGAATTGCCGCCCTTCTTCCATCAGCTTTATTTCTGGACCCCGCAACCGGCCGCCGAATTGGGTCGGGATGGGCATCCCAAGGTTGGGGGCCTGATCCCGGATATGGGATTGCCGCGCAGAATGTGGGCCGGCGGGCGGTTGACCTTTCACGTTCCTCTGATCGCAGGGATCACCGCCGAAAAGAAATCGGTTCTTGAAAGTCAAAGCGCCAAGGTGGGGCGGTCCGGCCCGTTGGGCTTTGTCACTTTGCGGCACGAGATCTGGCAGAACGGTCAGTTGCGCGTGACAGAGTGGCAGGATCTCGTCTATCGCGAAGATCCTGCGCCGGATGCTGCAATGCCCCAACCGCCCAGAGCGCGCACTGATGAGACCGATTCCCGCGAAGTCGGGTTCGATTCAACGTTGTTGTTTCGATACTCGGCCCTGACCTTCAATGGCCACCGTATTCACTATGATCTGGACTATGCGCGCGATGTTGAAGGATATGGCGGGCTGGTCGTGCACGGGCCGCTTCTGGCGCAGCTTCTGATGCTTTTCGCGGTTGACCTGATCGGTCCGCTCGCCTCGTTTTCGTTCCGCGCGACTTCGCCATTGATGCATTTCGAAACTGCCCAGTTGTGTCGGAGGGGTGAAAACATGTGGGTGCGCGGCCCTGACGGGCGGCAATGCATGCAAGCCGTCGCGCAGTCACAATGAGGCTTCGGGCCGGAACTCATCAGGGATCGTATCCCGATCTTCAAGCATAAGATCGGCCATGACCTCGGCGATTTTGGGGGCCATGCCGAAACCGATTTTGAACCCGCCATTGGCGATGAACTGCCCCTGATGCAGGGGATGGGCGCCCAACATCGGCGCACGGCTTTTGCTGCGCGGGCGCACACCAGCCCAGCGTTCGATCACCTCGGCCCCGTGCAACAGGGGCAGGACGCGCGTGGCGCGGTCTATCACGTCGTCCAGAGCTTCGTCCGTGCTGGTCGGGTTCTCATAATTCCGTTCCGAGGTCGATCCGATCGCAAGTGTTCCGTCAGCATGCGGGACAATGTGAATCGCGTCGGCGAATAGTTGCGGCACTTCCCCCGCGTCGAAGCGCAACAGGGCGGCCTGCCCTTTGACACCATTTCCGACGGTCTTGCCGTAGGCGTCGTTCAGTTCCTGCAATCCTGCAAGGCCCGTGGCGTGGATGACCTGCCCCTTGTCCCTGGCTTCACTGACAATGTGAACGCCCATGACCTCCAGGGCTGCGACCAGCGCGGCACAGGCCCGCCGGGGGTGCATTCGTGCCGTCAACGTATCGCGAATGACAAAGCCTGTGGGGCTGGGTGGGCACCAAGAACCCGCTTGGGCCGTGGTGATGACACGCCATTCCGCCCGGCCTTGCCAAAGCTCATCTGCGGTGCCTTCGCGCTGGCGGGCCAGTTCCAGACCACGCGCGTCCGGGATCGGCTGCAGGCGGCCCAGCTGGCCATAGCCGGGGGAAACCCCGCCAGTGTCTTCGATCTGTCGCCAGAATGGCTCAGCCATGATCAGACTGTCGAACTGAAATGCTTTCTTGGCGTTCCAGTTTTCCGGCACATGCGGGGCCAATGCGCCGACCAGACCTCCGCTGGACCCGGCGCCGGGACCGGACGGATCGACAACCTGCACTTTCGCACCGCGGCGCGCACATATCCAGGCGATGGACAGGCCGAAAATTCCTGCGCCGCGAACCGTCACATCGACCATTGCCAATTCCCTTTTCCTTGTTCAGTGTCGCGCCGCTTAGCTACAGGATTCCCCAATGGCAGACCAGCGCGCCGAATTGACGTGGACCGAAGATCAGATACCGGTCTCGGACCGCTTCGACGACCCATATTACTCGTTGCAGAACGGGCTGGAAGAGACGCGCCATGTGTTTCTGGCGGGAAATGATTTGCCTGCGCGGTTTGCACCGGGGTTTCATATTGCCGAGTTGGGTTTCGGCACCGGCCTGAACCTGCTGACCGCCTGGTCGGAATGGGAGGCATCCGGTCACAAAGGGCCATTGCGCTTTACCAGTTTCGAAGCCTTTCCCATGGCACCGGACGACATGCAGCGCGCGCTTGGGGCCTTTCCCGAATTGCATCCGTGGAGCAGCCGGTTTTTGGCGCATTGGACAGGGCGCACATGTATGTTGGATTCGCTTCGGTTTGAGGTGGTGATCGGCGATGCACGCAAGACATTGCCGAACTGGGACGGAACGGCCGATGCCTGGTTTCTCGACGGGTTTTCACCAGCCAAGAACCCCGAATTGTGGGGCGCGGACCTGTTGCAGGACGTGGCAAACCACACTGTCAAAGGCGGTACCGCGGCCACGTATACGGCCGCGGGTTTCGTGCGCCGGGGACTTGAAAGCGCCGGTTTCAAGGTAACCCGCACGCCTGGCTATGGTCGCAAGCGGCACATGACACGGGCACACAAAGCATGACCCAGAAGAACAATGTCGGCGCGGGCATCGCTTTGATGGTGGGAGCGACAATTGTCTTTGCGTTGCAGGACGGTATCTCGCGCCATCTGGCCGGAACCTACAACACCTACATGGTGGTCATGATCCGCTATTGGTTCTTTGCGGCTTTTGTCATCGCTCTGGCCGCGCGGGCCCCCGGTGGGCTGAAGGCGGCCACAAAGACAAGTCAGTTGGGTTTGCAGATCGTGCGGGGCTTGTTGCTGGCGGCCGAGATCTGCATTGCGGTGTTCGGCTTTACGGTCCTTGGCCTGATCGACAGTATGGCGGTTTTCATCTGTTATCCTTTGCTTGTCGCCGCGCTGAGCGGGCCGGTGCTGGGCGAAAAGGTCGGATGGCGGCGATGGGCTGCGATCGGTGTCGGCTGCATCGGCGTTCTGATCATCCTGCAACCGGGCGCCGGGGTCTTCAACCCGTGGGCTGTCATACCTTTGATTTCTGCATTGCTGTTTGCGATCTATGGTCTTTTGACGCGATATGTCGCCCGCCAGGACAGCGCGGCGACCAGCTTTTTTTGGACCGGTGTCGCCGGTGCCGTGGCGATGACCGTGTTTGGCATGTGGTTCTGGGAGCCGATGGCGCACGACGACTGGCTCTGGATGGCGCTGCTTTGCGTCAGTGGGGTGTTCGGGCATTGGTTGCTGATCAAGTGCTACGAAGTGGCCGAAGCCAGTGCGGTTCAACCCTTTGCATATTTCCACCTGGTTTGGAGCGCGATCCTGGGTATTTCGATCTTTGGCGAAACGTTGCGCCCCGAAGTCGTGGCGGGCGCAACCATCGTCGTAGCCGCAGGTTTGTTCACCTTATGGCGCGAACGCCGCCAGAGATGATCCGATCAGCTCCTGCGAGAACGGAATCGGAAGGGCGGGTTGCCCCAGGCGGGCACGGTAGACCGGCAGGCTTTCGGTCACGCGCATCACGTAGTTCCGCGTTTCGCTGAACGGGATCGTCTCGATCCAGTCGACGATATCGACCTCGCCTGTGCGTGGATCACCATAGCGTTCCATCCACGAGATCGGGCGCCTTGGCCCTGCATTGTACCCCGCCGCCATCATCACAACGTTGCCGTTAAAATCGGCCGCCAGACCAGAAAGATAGTTGGCCCCAAGCTTTGCGTTGTATTGCCAGTCTGTGGTCAATCGTCCCGTCTGATGGCCGCTGAGAATGCCCAGCTCGCCCGCAACCAGCTTGGCCGTGGCGGGCATTACCTGCATCAAGCCGCGTGCACCCGCACCGCTTACGACAACCGGGTCGAACTCGCTTTCGCGACGCGCGATGGCCAATGTCATTTCCTTGGCCATCGGCAATCGCATATCTGCCACTGGATGGACCGGGTAATAGGCTGCGGGTAAAACGGTTCCCGTGGTCGCCGCCCGCTTGGCGATCATCACGGCCAGATGCGGCTGTTTCAGTTCGATAACCAGGTCGCCCAATTGATTGGCCTGCACTGGATCAAGGCTTTCGACCAGATGGGTCAGGAACCGCTCGGACAGGTTTGCTTCTCCGGCTTTCAACAACAGCAATCCGGCCTCCAAAACGCTGGAATCGGCAAACTCCGCCTGCCGCCAATGCGGCGCGCGACGCGGATTGGCCAGTTCCGCATCAAACGGTCGCCCGATCCGTTCTGCGGCCAACAGACCGTAGAATGAGGTCTGGTAATCGGCCCCCATTGCATAGGCGTCATACGCCTTGTCCGCGTCACCCAATGCCGCGTAAGCGCGCCCAAGCCAATAGCCACCACGGCCTTTCGAGATCGGAGATTTCACGGCGTCCGAAAAGTTCTGGAAGTGGCGAACGGCGGTGGCAGGATCGTTCAGTTTGCGAAGCGCCAGAAAACCGGCCAGCCATTCAAGATCGGCATAGCCATAACCCATTTCGGGGGTCATGTGATGATTGGCGGCCACGTCATATGCGCGCGCCGCACGGCCCGATCGCATCTCAAGCCGTGCAAGACGGCGCCGTCCCTCCGCCCATTTGTCAGGCTCACCCAGGGCGTCAGGCCCGGTAGAGCGTGCCAGCATCAGATCGACGGCGCTGTCATCCAGTTCTTTCTTGTCGCGCCAGACAAAACGATCGAAGGCCAGCCCGGGCGCATCCGCCAGAGACTTGGGAACTGCTGCCACCTTGGTGTCCACACCGGGTTGGCGTTTCTGCAATGCTATGCGCGCTTCGGCCAGTTTACGTTCGTCCGGACCGACCAAAGGCAACATCTGCCCGGCGCTTACAAGATGACCGTCCCAAAGCATTCTGTCCAGCCGCGCCGCGTGATGCGGTTTCAGAAGTTTGGCAAAGTTCTCCAGATAGCTTTTTTGCAGACCCGAACCCATTGGCATGGTGCGCCAAGCGGTCACAATGTCGGCCTCCGCCTCTCCGATGCGTCCCTTGGATTTCAGGGCGACGGCATAGTTCAAGGCGCCCTCTGCCGTCTGAGGTGGAATGCCGGCATAGAATTTCAGAACCCTGTCTGGATCGGCACCGGTGAAAACAGGCTCGCTCTTGCGGCGCAGCCATGCCAGCCCGGGCCAGTCCGGGCGACGTTCGAGAAACACCAAAACGTCGCCAGAGCTGCCGAAGCCCTCGCGCAGCCAGTGCCAGACAATGATATCGCGCGATACGGAACCTCGCTGGCCGGATACGCGCAACGCTGCGTTCCAGTCGCCTTTGCGCATTTCGTTAAGTCCAGCGCGCAAATCAGCAGCAGCATCTGCCCGTGCTGAATGCGTCGCAGTCACCGAATACAGAATCACAGCAGTCAACAGTGCCAGAAAGCGTGTCATCCCTTGCATTTCCCAACCAACCGAGGATAGAGCCTGTGAGGATAAACCGTGCGTCGCTGGGATCAACTCACAAAGCTGGAAACGTGAGGAACCGCGGCGTAAAAACTGCAAAATGCACCTTGAAGGAGCGTGTCATGTTCAAAGGCTCGATGCCAGCCCTCGTCACCCCGTTCAACAACGGCGAGTTGGACCTGAAGACGCTCAAACAATTGGTGGACTGGCAGATATCCGAAGGCTCGACCGGGCTGGTGCCTGTGGGAACAACCGGTGAAAGCCCGACGCTCAGCCACGAAGAGCATGAAACGGTGATCGAAGAGGTTGTTAAAACCGCTGCGGGCCGCGTTCCTGTCATTGCCGGTGCCGGGTCGAACAACACGGTCGAAGCTGTCCGCTTCGTTCAGTTCGCGGAAAAAGTCGGAGCGGATGCGGCACTGGTCGTCACGCCGTATTACAACAAACCAACTCAGCGTGGCCTGATCGCGCATTTCGAGGCGCTGCATGCGGCCGCGGATATCCCGATTATCATCTACAACATTCCGGGCCGCTCAGTCATTGACATGACACCTGCCACAATGGGCGAACTGGCCAAGCTTCCTTCCATCGTCGGGGTCAAGGATGCAACGGGCGATCTGGCCCGTGTCAGCCAGCAGCGTGCAACTTGCGGCGCAGATTTCTGCCAATTGTCCGGCGAAGACGCCACGGCCCTTGGGTTTAACGCCCATGGTGGTGTTGGCTGCATCTCGGTCACCGCAAACGTGGCCCCCAGGCTCTGCGCCGAATTCCAGCAGGCCACGCTGGCCGGAGATTACGCACAAGCGTTGGAGTATCAGGACAAACTGATGCCGCTGCATGAGGCGATCTTCATCGAGCCGGGCCTTGTCGGTGCCAAATATGCACTCAGCAAACTGGGCCTTTGCAGTACCGAAGTGCGTTCACCCCTGACCGAGCTGGAAGACAGCACCAAGGATGCAATCGAGGCCGCAATGGCCCATGCCGGCCTGATCTGACTGGTATTTCAGAATACGACGAAGGGCGGCCTCGAACCTTGAGCGCCGCCCTTTCTTTTCCATGTATCCAGACTTCATCTGGCCAAAAAATATCCCGGGGGAGTCGCGGCTTGCCGCGGCGGGGGCAGAGCCCCCTCAGCGTTTGCCGTAATACAGCCCCACGACATGTTCGGCCTGCGCAAAGAACAGCCAGCGCGACGTTGCAACACCTGCCAGATGCGAGGCCACGGCCAGCAGGGCGAAGACGTGATTGAACGGCAGCAACAACAGCAGAACCGGCAGCACGAATGCCAGAGTGAACGAGATCAGCCGCAGTTTTTCGGCGTGTTTGCGACCCACGACGTGAACGAATTCTCGAAGCAGATAATTGGTGCCGGTATGGGGCGGCTCAAAGGCGCGGACGGATCCGCGTGCGCCAAGCCCGGTGGCTGTTCCCAGATCCGTTCCCGATGACGCAAACGCCTGATCCCCTTTGCGCCAGTACAGTATCTGCACCAGCGCCGCGATCAGCAGCAGCGGCAGAGCTGCGCTTGTCTGACCTGCCAGCAATGCGCCACCGGCCAGGCTGAAGCTGAGAAACATGGCAGGTGTCAGGTTCATGTTCCAGCGTGGGATGGTCTTGAGCTGCGTGTAGATCATCGAGGTCGTGAACACTGTGGCCAGCGACAACCCTGCGCCGATCCAGCCCAGGAAACCCCAGCGTTGGTCCAGAAACACCACGCCAATCGCATAGAGCCCCATGATGACCAGCGCGAGGACGGCACACCAACCTTCACGGCTGAGCCAGCTGGTTTTCCATTGAGTGAAGGCCTTCAAGGCCCGTTCCGGATGGCCCAGGTGGAAGGTCGAAGCCAAAAGCCCGCCGACGGCCAGACCAAAGGCAATGGCGAAGAACACAAAAGCCACCCAACCCGAGACAGCCGGAAACCCCAGGCCAAGAAAGAACAGCAGTCCAAATCCCAGACCGGACAGGGTGGTGAACAGAATGACGGAGGGTGCGGGATGCATCAGAGTTTCTCCAACGTCTTGTCGAGCCAGCCGAGGAACCCTTTGGGCTCGTCAGCGATGGGGGCCAGCAGGGGGGCCAGTATGTCGATCTGGTCTTCCACGGTGTCCTTGGGGCGCGGGGGCAGGTATTTATTGACGGGTTTGGTGCCCATTTCCGGCATCAGGTCCATGCCACCCCGTTCTGCAACCAGCTGGCTGACATCGCTGTCAGGGTCGCCCAGATCGCCAAAGTGCCTTGCGCCCGCAGGGCAGGTGCGAACACAGGAGGGGATACGGTCGACCTCGGGGAGGTTTTCGTTGTAGATGCGGTCCACGCAAAGTGTGCATTTCTTCATCACGCCCTCGGCCACATCCAGTTCCCGCGCACCGTAGGGGCAGGACCAGGCGCACAGGCCGCATCCGATGCAATCGCTTTCATTGACCAGGACGATGCCATCCTCGACCCGTTTGTAGCTGGCGCCGGTGGGGCAAACGGTAACACAGGGCGCGTCTTCGCAATGCAGGCAGGACTTCGGGAAGTGGATCAGCTGGGCATGCCCGTCGGCAGGTTGCACTTCGTAGGAATGCACGCGGTTGAGAAAGGTGCCCGAAGGGTTTGCACCATAGGCGTCCTGATCCGAAAGAGGGGCCCCGTAATTTTCCGTGTTCCAGCCTTTGCAGGAAATAACGCAGGCGTGGCAGCCGACACAGGTGTCCAGGTCGATGACCAGGCCCATCTTGCGGTCAGTGGAGTTTGGTAGCTGGGTCATGTCAGTGAACCTCTGCTGTGGAGGGCAGGTGAGGGGGCCGGCCCCCTCTTGAGCCTGCGGCTCAATTCATCCCCGGGATATTTTTGGCCAGATGAAGTGTGGATCCGGGTCATTTGCCCACCTTCCAAACCAGGTTCTCAGGGCCGGTTCCGACAGGCGATTTGATCGGGTCGAAATTCGGCTGGCTTTGCGCATCGGCAGGTGCGTCGGCTTTTTCGATTTTGACCTTCAGGTCGAACCATGCCGCCTGACCAGTGATCGGGTCCGAATTGGCCCAGCGCATTCCATCATCTTTGGACGGCAGCAATTCGTGAATCAGGTGATTGAGCAGGAAACCTTTGGTCGCTTCTGGCGCGTCGTCCTGCAAGGCCCAGGCGCCCTTGCGTTTGCCGATGGCGTTCCATGTCCAGACCGTGTTGTCATTCAGCGCGGCCATCTCCATCACCGGCACGGTGATCTCACCGTGGGGGGAGCTGACTTTTGCCCAGTCGCCGTCTTGCAGGTTGTGTTCTCGCATCAGTTTGGTCGGGACGTACAGCGGGTTTTGCCCGTGCAACTGGCGCAGCCACGCGTTCTGTGTGCCCCAACTGTGATACATGGCCATTGGGCGCTGGGTCAGGGCGTTGACGGTGAAGCCTTCATTGCCCTGCTGGTCGGTTTCGTACCAGATCGGCAGCGGATCCATGGTGTCCTTGATGCGCTGGCGCAGGTGCTCGGGCGGCTGGCGGTCTCCGTGACCTTCGGCAGCCAGCTGGAACCGGCGCATCGGTTCGGAATAGAGCTGGAACAGATAGGGCTGAGGGCTGTCATAGATGCCCATCCCGACGGCCCAGTCCTGATAGGCGGTGTTCCACGGTTTGTAGTAATCCGCGCCTTCCGGGATATGCGCCACATAAAATCCGCCGTTTTCGATATACCGATTCAGCTGATCCGGATTGACCTCTCCGCGGCCTTCCTTGTCGCCGTCTGGACCCCGGAAGCCGGCCAGCGGGCCGATGCCGGGGCGTCGTTCGTGGTTTACGATGTAATCCGCGTAGTCTTTCCACTTTGGGCTGCCGTCTTCATTCGTGAAACCCGGCAGGCTCATGCGGTTGGCCAGCTCGATCAGAACCGACTGGAAACCGCGCACGTCTCGGTCGGGTTCGACTACCGGCCAGCGAATGGCGTCTGCTGCGGCGCCGGCCTCGCAGATCGGGCGATCCAGCAGGGAGATACAGTCGTGCCGCTCGAGATAGGTGGTGTCGGGCAGGATCAGGTCGGCATACGCCACCATTTCCGAAGAATAGGCGTCGGAGTAGATGATGCGCGGGATGACGTAATTGCCGTCATCGGTCTTGGCCGTCAGCATCTCCATCACACCTTTGGTGTTCATGGAGGAGTTCCACGACATATTCGCCATGTACATGAACAGGGTGTCGATCTTGTAGGGATCACCAGCCGCAGCGTTCGAAATCACCATGTGCATCAACCCGTGCACGGACATCGGGTTTTCCCAGGTGAATGCCTTGTCAATGCGTTGCGGCGTGCCGCAGTCGTCCAGCAGCAGGTCTTCGGGACCACGTGGAAAGCCCAGATGCGGGCCGTTCAGCGGACGTCCCGGACGCCTGTCGCCATGAGGCGTCGGGTGTGCTTCGACTGGTTTGGGATAGGGTGGCTTGAAGCGGAAACCGCCCGGCACCTCGACTGTTCCCAGCATGATCTGCAGCACATGCAGTGCGCGGCAGGTCTGGAATCCGTTGGCATGGGCTGATACGCCCCGCATGGAATGGAAGCTTACGGGACGACCAATCATCTTCGAGTGCTTTTCACCCCGAAAATCAACCCATTCCTGATTCAGTTCGATTGCTTCGTCAAAAGCGACCCTGGCGATTTCGGCGGCAATAGCCCGGATACGTTTGGCCGGGATGCCGCAGCGATCGGCCACCGTCTCGGGCGCGTGTTCGTCGCTGAGGTATTTTTCAGCCATCAGGTGGAAAACGGGGCGGTGCGTCACACCGTCCTTGTCATAGGTCGCCGACAGGTCCGGGCGCACGCCGGGCTTGTCGAATGCGGTTGGCTCGCCCGTCTTGCGATCAATAACCAGCGGCTTGCCGTCCTCGTCGCGCAGGAACAGGCCCTTTTCCGCACCCTCGCTTGCGTTCACCAGAACCGGCGCATTGGTATAGCGGCTCAGGTAATCCAGATCGATCTTGCCGGCTTTCATCAGAACGTGGATCAGCGACAAAATGAACAGCCCGTCTGTTCCGGGTGTGATGCCGACCCAGTCGTCGGCAACAGCATTATAGCCCGACCGGATCGGATTCACTCCGATCACCCGTGCGCCGCGCGCCTTGATCTTGCCGATCCCCATTTTTATCGGGTTGCTGTCATGATCCTCGGCGACGCCGAACAGCATGAACAGTTTGGTGTGATCCCAGTCGGGTTGTCCAAACTCCCAAAACGCGCCACCCATCGTGTAAATGCCACCGGCCGCCATATTGACCGAGCAGAAGCCGCCGTGGGCTGCGTAGTTCGGAGTGCCGAAATTCTGGGCCCAGAAACTGGTGAAACTTTGGCTCTGGTCGCGGCCAGTGAAAAAGGCCAGCTTCTGCGGTGCGGTTTCATGCAGTTCGTTCAGCCAGCCCACAGCAGTGCTGAGCGCCTCGTCCCACTCAATCTCGCGAAATTCACCCGAGCCACGTGGGCCGACACGCTTCAGCGGTTTGCGCAGGCGAGAAGGGGCGTTGACCTGCATGATCCCGGCAGAGCCTTTGGCGCAGAGCACACCCTTGTTTACCGGGTGGTCCCGGTTTCCTTCGATATAGGCAACTTTGCCGTCTTTCATGTGAACGTTGATGCCGCAGCGGCAGGCGCACATATAACAGGTGGTTTTGCGGACCTCGTCCGAAACTTTCGGAGACGTTTCAAGGATCGGCTGCTGATGGGTCATTGGCGGGTCCTGTCGGTTGTGTCGGGAGGACTTTGTCACTTTCCTTCCGATTTGAGAACATCGTTCTGGAAACGACGCGAGTTCTGAGTTTTATTCCCTGATAGCTTGCAGTGCCGTCACGGCGATCATCTGGGTCACATCTTCGGCGCTGCATCCGCGGGAAAGATCGTTGGCGGGTCGGGCCAGCCCCTGCAAAACCGGGCCGATCGCGGTGTAACCCCCCAGTCGTTGCGTGATCTTGTAGCCGATATTGCCCGCGTCGAGATTGGGAAATATCATCACGTTGGCCTGACCGGCGACCGAAGATCCGGGCGATTTGCGATCCCCGACCGAGGGCACGAAGGCCGCGTCGAACTGAAGCTCGCCGTCGACCTCGAGATCCGGGGAACTTTGGCGCAGTGTTTCAGTGGCCTCGATCACCTTGTCGACATCGGGATGCTTTGCGCTGCCCTTGGTCGAAAAGCTGAGCATGGCGATCTTGGGGTCAACCCGCAGCAGTGCCCGCGCCGATCTGGCCGAGGCGACGGCAATTTTGCTCAACTCGTCAGCGCTGGGATCGATGACCAGGCCGCAGTCCGAATAGAGCATCGCCCGCGCTCCGGGCTGAGCGTTTTCCGGCGGGTACATCAGGAAAAAGGATGATACCATTCCGGCATCTGGGGCCATGCCGATCACCTGAATGGCCGCGCGTACAATGTCTCCGGTCGTGTGAACGGCACCACCTACGGTTCCAGTGGCCCGCCTGCTGCGTACCAGCATGGCGGCATAGACTGGCGGTGTTTCAACGGCGGCGCGGGCTTTGGCCGGATCGACGCCCTTGTGTTGGCGCAGTTCAAAATAGGTTTGGGCAAATTCCTCGGTCAGGTCCGAGGTTGCCGGGTCGTGAACCATGACGCCGTCAGAGCGAGCGGCATTCTGGTTCTTGAGGGTGGCTTCGACGTCGGCTTGTGGACCGACCAGAATGACATCAGCCAGTCCGGCCTGGTGGGCGGCCAGTGCCCCCGCAACGACGCGGGGATCACTGCCTTCGCATAAAGAAATCACAGGGCGCGAGGCCGGGGCGTTCTGACGCAACAGTTCAATTGGTGTCATTGTCATACGCTCTGGCCTCGTCCTTTGATCACGCTTCCTGAGCTTTCATGTCTTCGGCCGAGATTCCTGCGACGGCGACGGGTTTTTTCATTGCGTCGCGGCGGAAGGGTTCGCCGAGCTCCTGGTT
>NZ_JBQFNY010000012.1:0-92251 GCF_056532905.1 Ruegeria sp. H8
GAACAGGCATCTCCCAACCAGCAAAATCAACCATCTTGCCGCCAAGCTCGACGTGAAGGTCATACAACGGCGTGCGCTTCGGTGTGGTCATTTCTTCAACCTTTCAATCAGCGGGACTGGTCGCGGACGACCATGACGGTGCAATGCGCATTGCGCACGACACGGGCCAGGTTCGGGCCAATCTCGTAGTTCGGGAAATCGCCCTTGGTCGATGCCATGACGATCAGATCAAAGCCTTCCTTGTAGGCAAGCTTCAGGATTTCGCGGTAAACACTGCCTTCTTCGACATGGACCGGCACGTCGGAAGCCTTGGCATGATCCAAAATCGCCTGAACCGCACCCCGCACGTGGTCTTTTGCGCCGGCACCATAGTTGGCGGGCAGGTTCGGCAGCTGGATGATCTCGGGGATGACGGCAACCGCATGCAGTTCGGCACCGTAGAATTTTGCCTGTTCCAAAGCGACCGGCAGGGCCAGTTTCCACGAGCGGTCGTCGGTGTGATCAATGGGCAGCAGGATTTTCGTGGCCATCACGTCTCTCCTCGAGATATGGAATTCTGTTTCAAAGGCGGGGGGCCGGGATGGCCCCCCGTTTTGGTGGGGCCGAGCTTATTCGGCAGGTGTGCCGCCCGGCTCTTCGGACTTGCCGCCCGAGGCGAAGAACTCTTTCGTCAGTTTGAAGACGATCGGGCTCAGCAGCGCCAGGGCGATCAGGTTCGGAATGGCCATCATGGCGTTCAGCGTATCGGCCAGCAGCCAGATGAAGCCCAGATCCGCGGTTGCGCCGAAATAGATCATCACGATCCACAGAACGCGGTAGGGCATCAGGGATTTCACACCCAGCAGGAACTCGACACATTTCTCGCCGTAGAACGACCAGCCGAGGATGGTGGTGAAGGCAAAGATCGACAGAGCGATGGCGATCAGGTACCCGCCGATACCCGGCAGCGACAGTTCGAACGCGTGGCTGGTCAGCGCCGCACCGGATTCACCCGATGTCCATGCACCCGACGCGATGATGGCCAGACCGGTGATCGAGCAGACGATGATGGTATCGATGAACGTACCCAGCATCGCGATCAGGCCCTGGTTGACCGGACCTTTGGTTTCGGCTGCGGCATGCGCGATCGGGGCCGAACCCAGACCGGCTTCGTTCGAAAACACGCCACGTGCCACACCGAAGCGGATGGCGGCCCAGACGGCTGCACCCGCGAAACCACCTTCTGCGGCGGACGGGGTAAACGCATAGGTAAAGACCAGCGACAGCGCATGTCCGATGTTGCCGATGTTGATCAGCAGAACCAGCAGGCCCGCGATGATGTAGGCAACGGCCATGAAGGGGACCAGCTTACCAGCAACCGCACCGATGCGGGTGATGCCGCCCAGGATAACGGCTGCGGTCAGGACCATCAGAACAACGCCAGTGACCGAGGTGTTCAGGCCAAAATTGGCTTCCAGCACCTGAGCAACACCGTTGGCCTGCACACCGTTGCCGATGCCGAAGGCAGCAACCGCGCCGAACAGGGCAAAAGCCACGCCCAGCCACGCCCACTTCGCACCAAGACCGTTCTTGATGTAGTACATCGGGCCGCCGACATAGTTGCCCAGCTCGTCTTTCTCGCGATATTTCACGGCGCAGACGGCTTCGGCATATTTGGTGGCCATGCCCACCAGGGCGGTCATCCACATCCAGAACAAGGCGCCCGGACCGCCCAGGAAGACAGCAGTGGCCACACCGGCGATGTTGCCTGTACCGATGGTCGCCGACAGCGAGGTCATCAGCGCGTTGAACGGGCTGATCTGCCCTTCGCCCTGACCCTCACGGCCTTTGAACAACAGGCTGAAGCCTGTGCCGATGCGAAGGATCGGCATGAATTTCAGCCCGACCTGCAGGAAGAAGCCAACGCCGAGGATGAGGACCAGCATCATCGGCCCCCACACGACGCCATTGATGGCCCCTACGATTGAATTTAACGCTTCCATGGTTTCCCTCCCATTTGCGTTTGGTTTATGCCCCGGTCGCGATGGCCCGCTGGCGGGCCTGCTTGAGAGCAGTGAAATCTTCGTCGGCATGGAACGATGAACGGGTCAGCGGCGTGGCTGACACGTGCAAAAAGCCCTTGGAACGGGCGATCTGTTCCAGTTGGGCGAACTCCTCGGGTGACCAGAACCGGTCAATCGGATGATGTTTTGGTGTCGGTTGCAGATACTGCCCGACCGTCAGAAAATCGACATTGGCCGCGCGCAGATCATCCATCACCTGACGCACGTCGTTCAGAGTTTCACCCAGCCCGACCATCAGACCCGACTTGGTGAAAATCTCGGGGTTCGAGCGTTTGGCATCGTCCAACAGCCGCAGCGAGGCATAATAGCGCGCGCCGGGGCGAACCGTCGGATACAGGTTCGGGACGGTTTCCAGGTTGTGGTTGAACACGTCCGGCGCTGCGTCAAAGACGATTTTTGCGGCGTCGCCCTTGCCCAGGAAGTCGGGGGTCAGAACCTCGACAGTGGTGCCGGGGTTCTGATGGCGTACGGCGCGGATTGTCTGGGCGATATGCTCGGCCCCGCCGTCGGCCAGATCATCGCGATCAACCGACGTGATCACCACGTGGCGCAGGCCCAGTTTCTTGACCGCCGCCGCAACCCTGCCGGGTTCGAACGCGTCCAGCGCATCGGGGCGGCCGGTGGCCACATTGCAGAACGAACAGCCCCGCGTGCAGATCTCGCCCATGATCATCATGGTTGCATGGCGCTTGGACCAGCATTCGCCGATATTGGGGCAGGCCGCTTCTTCGCAGACTGTTGCCAGACCGTGATCCCGCATCAGACGCCGGGTTTCGTAATACGCGGCGCTTTCGATCTTCTTCTTGCGAATCCATTTCGGTTTGCGCGGGATGACACTGTCGGCCTTCTTGGCCTTTTCCGGGTGACGTGGTCGAAGCTGGATGGTCATCTGGCTGTCCTCACTTACGCGTGGATTGCGCGGCCCATGGCATCGAGGCAGGCTTCCTTGACCGTCTCGCCCATCGCCGGGTGCGCATGACAGGTTGCTGCAACCTCGGCGACGGTCGCGCTTTTGGTCATGGCCAGTACCAGCTCGGCGATCAGATCGCCGCCATGGGCACCACAGATATGGGCTCCGAGGATCTTGCCATCAGAACCGGCCAGAACCTTGACCGCGCCATCTGTTTCACCCGTCGAACGCGCCCGCGAATTGGCCATAAAGGCAAACTTGCCGACAACATATTCGACGCCTGCGTCTTTCAGGGCCTCTTCGGTCTGACCAACCGAGGCCACTTCGGGATCGGTGTAGACCACACCCGGCACGGTGTTGTAATCGACATGACCGGCTTCGCCGGCCAGCATCTCGACACAGGCAACGCCGTCCTCTTCGGCCTTGTGGGCCAGCATCGGGCCGGGAACACAGTCACCAATGGCATAGATCCCGGGCACCGACGTCTGGAATGTGCTGTCGACTTCGATGAAGCCACGCGGGTTCACGGCCACGCCCAGCTCTTCCAGCGCAAGCCCGCGCGTCACCGGGCGGCGGCCCACAGCGATCAGAACCTTGTCGGCTTCGATCACTTCTTCCTTGTCCTTGCCGACGCGGTCTACGGTCAGGGTCAGGCCAGCCGCGGTTTTCTCAACCGATTTGAGGGCTCGACCCAGTTGGAACTTCAAGCCGCGTTTGGACAGCGCCCGCTGCGCCAGCTTGGCGATCTCGCCATCGATGCCGGGCAAAACGCGATCCAGATATTCGACCACGGTGACCTTGGCGCCCAGACGCGCCCAGACCTGCCCAAGTTCCAGACCGATGACACCTGCACCGATCACCACCAGATGATCCGGAACGCTCTGCAACGCGATTGCACCGGTCGAACTGAGCACATCCTGCTCATCAATCTCGATCCCCGGCAGTGAGGTCGGCTCGGATCCGGTCGCGATCAGGATGTTCTTTGCTTCGTATACGCTGTCGCCGACCTTGACTTGACCAGTGGCCGGGATGCTGGCCCAGCCTTCGATCAGATCGACGCCGTTCTTCTTGAACAGGAACGCGATGCCCTTGGTCAGATCACCGACGATCTTGTCCTTGCGCCCCATCATCGCACTGACGTCGATGCTGGCCCCCTCGACCGCAATGCCATGGGAGGAGAGATGTGCAAGCTCGGCATATTTGGCCGAGGAGGTCAGCAACGCTTTGGAGGGGATGCACCCCACGTTCAGACAGGTACCGCCCAGTGCGCCGCGCCCTTCGACACAGGCCACTTTCAGCCCCAGCTGAGCCGCGCGGATCGCGGCAACATAGCCGCCCGGTCCGCCCCCGATAACGATGAGGTCATAGGTATTCATTTCGCGCACTTTCAGTAGATCGGGTAGCTTGCGCAAAGTGCGCGAACCTGTTTGCGGGTTTCCTTTTCGACGGTTTCGTCACCGTCAGGAGACTTCGCGAGCGCCTCCAGAACATCACCGATCAGATGGCCGATCTGCCTGAACTCTTCCGGGCCAAAGCCACGGCTGCACCCGGCGGCGGTGCCAAGACGGATGCCGCTGGTGATGGTGGGTTTTTCCGGATCTCCGGGAACGCTGTTCTTGTTGCAGGTAAAGCCGGCCCGCTCGAGCGCCGCCTCGGCGTCCTTGCCGGTTACGCCGATCGGGCGCAGATCGACCAGCATCAGGTGGTTCTGGGTGCCGCCGGAAACGATGTCACATCCGCGCGCCATCATGACGCTGGCCAAGGCCGATGCGCTGTCAACGACGCGCTGCATGTATTCCTTGAATTCGGGTTTCAGTGCCTCGCCAAAGGCCACCGCCTTGCCTGCGATGACGTGCATCAGCGGGCCGCCCTGTAGGCCGGGGAAGACAGCAGAATTGATCTTTTTCGCCAGCGCCTCGTCATTGGTCAGGATGATGCCGCCACGAGGCCCGCGCAGTGTTTTGTGCGTGGTCGAGGTCACGACATGTGCGTGTCCTACGGGCGAGGGGTGCAGGCCGGTCGCCACCAATCCGGCAATATGAGCGATATCGGCCAGCAGCCATGCGCCAACCTCGTCCGCGATTTCGCGGAACCTGGCAAAGTCGATCTTTTGCGAGTAGGCGGACGCACCTGCGATGATCAGCCTGGGCTTTTCCGCCCGCGCCAATTCGGCGACCTGATCATAATCGATCAACCCTGCATCGGTCAGGCCGTACTGCACGGGCCGGAACCATTTGCCGGACTGCGCCGGTTTCGCACCGTGGGTCAGATGGCCACCTGCATCCAGCGACATGCCAAGAATGGTGTCGCTCGGGTTCAGCAGCGCCAGCTTGACGGCCCCGTTGGCCTGTGCGCCGGAATGGGGCTGAACGTTGGCATATTCACAGCCAAACAGCTTCTTGAGGCGTTCGATCGCCTCGACTTCGACCTCATCGACATATTCGCAGCCGCCATAATAGCGGCGGCCCGGATAGCCTTCGGCATATTTGTTGGTCAAGACCGAACCCTGCGCTTCGATCACGGCCTTCGAGACAATGTTCTCCGAGGCGATCAACTCGATCTGTTCCGCCTGGCGTTCACCCTCGCGCGAGATGGACGCGGCAATGACGGGATCTGCCTCAATCAGCGACGTTTTGAACATAGTCTCCTCCTTTTGCCCCGAATCCTCAGTGCGAAACTTTGTTTCCTATAGGGGAAATAATGTGCTTTAGGCAACAAAAATCTCTTATTCAAGAAGTTGCGTATATATTGGGAGGCATGTAACCTTTGATAAAACAGGGGGAATTCAATGGGCGACGAAAGCCGAAATGATGTTTCCGGACAGGAACTTCTGGATGAAGGAGAGGCTCTGGGCCGCTCCATCCGCGATGCGCGGCGCGCGAAAGGGTGGACTCTGGAAGAAGCCGGCCGCGCTGCGGGTATCGGGCGCTCGACGCTGTCCAAGATCGAAAACAACCAGACGAAGCCAAGCTTTGACATTGTACGGCGTCTGACACAGGCCCTGGATATGAGCACGCCGCAGTTGTTTCTTCAGTCGGGTCAATCCGGCATTTCAGGCCGCCGCGATTTCACTCCGAAAGGCGAGGGGGAAATCAAGGATACGCCCACTTACCTGCATGAACTGCTTTGCCCCGAACTGACCAGCAAGCGAATGCTGCCCTATATCGCGACAATCAAGGCGCGCGACCTGTCGGAGTTCGAGACGTGGATCCGACATTCCGGAGAAGAATTCATGTATGTGCTCAGCGGTGAACTCATCTTCGTGTCTGAACATTACCGCCCTTTGCCAATGAAGGCCGGTGACTCGCTTTATTATGACAGTGGAATGGGGCATGGGTGTATTTCGACCAGCGAAGAAGACGCCAAGGTGCTGTGGGTTTCGCTGGAATAGCCCCCAGGGTTCTTTGGTTTTCCAGAAAAGCGGGCATCGCCATGCGCACCCCATTCAGCCGTCAGACAGGCTTCGGTGGCGAAACGCCGTCGGTGTCTGGCCGAATTCTGCCTTGAATGCCCGCGTCATGGCGCTGGCGTTTTCATATCCGCAACGACCGGCGATTTCGGCGATGGATTGCTCAGTATCTTCTGCCAGATTGCGTGCAAGGTTCAGCCTCAGCCGGCGGTAAAGCGCCTGCGGCGTGGTCTTGAGCTCCGCCTGAACGCGCATTTCGATCCGCTTTTGCGAACACCCGATCTTGCGGGCCAGTTCCCTGATCGAAAGAGGTGTTTCAAGGTTCGCCTGCATGACAGCCAGTGCGCGATTGACCAAAGTGTCTTCGGACTTCAGAGGCAAAGGGTAATGATCCTGCCCATTTCGGCTCATCAGAAGATGCCCGACTTCCATGGACAAAAGGGGGCCGTGATCCCTGCGGATCAGGGCCGAGGCCAGATCGAACGCGGCCATCGCCCCGGAACAGGTCAGCCTGTTGCCATCGATGACAAAACGTTCCTGCACCGCATCCACGGCCGGAAAACTTTCTTCGAACCGGGAAAGTTCTTCCCAGTGAATGGTTGCCCGGTGCTCATCCAGCAAACCGGCGCGGGCCAGTAGCCAACTGCCGGTATCCAATCCGGCCACTTGCCGGTGTCTCCGGGCCGCAGCCAGCACGATGCGCGTGGTCGATCGCGTGTCCAGCTTGCGATACCCATAGGACGGCATGACCACCAGAACGTCGCCTTGCTGGTCAGAGATTGAACCATTCGGTGTAACGACAAGGCCGCTGGAACTTTGCACGGGGTCTCCGTCAATGGAACAGAAACGCCATGAATACAAAACCTGCCTCGACAGGTTGTTCGCAGCCCTGAGCGGTTCGACCATGTTTGCAAGGCAATGGTTCGAAAACCCGTTGAAGAGCAGGATGTTGTAGTGTCGCGTCAAAATTTTCGAATTTGGCATGATTTGATATCAACTCTGCATGTCGCGACCATGAGCGATGGCGTTTGGTTGGTCAACCACCGATCCAGGGAACACGCGCCATGCAGTTTGGTCTGACAGAAGAACAGGACATGATCGTCTCG
This sequence comes from Ruegeria sp. H8, assembly GCF_056532905.1. Taxonomy (NCBI): domain Bacteria; kingdom Pseudomonadati; phylum Pseudomonadota; class Alphaproteobacteria; order Rhodobacterales; family Roseobacteraceae; genus Ruegeria; species Ruegeria sp. H8. The sequence continues at coordinate 7,489 of NZ_JBQFNY010000012.1, forward strand.
ACGGTCCGAAGCTTTGTTGAAAACGAAATCTACCCGCATGAAGACGCGGTCGAGCGCTCGGGAACCGTGCCTCCTGAGCTGGGTGAGCAGATCAAGCAGAAATGTATAGATCTGGGCTTTTATGCCTGCAACTTCCCCGAGGAAGTCGGCGGGGCAGGTCTGTCTCATCTGGATTTCACCTTGGTCGAGCGCGAGCTTGGCCGCGGGTCAATGGCGCTGACGCATTTCTTTGGGCGCCCGCAGAACATCCTGATGGCCTGCAACGACGAGCAGCGCGAACGGTATCTTCTGCCTGCCGTACGTGGCGACAAGATGGACGCTCTGGCGATGACCGAACCGGATGCGGGTTCGGATGTGCGTGGTATGAAATGCCAGGCGGTGCGCGATGGCGGCGATTGGGTTGTCAACGGATCGAAACATTTCATCTCGGGCGCGGAACACGCGGATTTCTTCATCGTCTTCATCGCGACCGGCGTGGACGAAACCCCCAAGGGCCCGAAGAAACGCATCACCACTTTCCTGGTGGATCGCGGTACTCCGGGGTTTGAAGTGCGCGAGGGCTACAACTCGGTCAGCCACAAGGGCTACAAGAACTATATCCTGTATTTCGACAACTGCCGTCTGCCCGACGCACAGGTTCTGGGCGAGGTTGATGGCGGCTTTGCCGTGATGAACGAATGGCTTTACGCAACCCGCCTGACGGTTGCGGCGTTCTCGGTCGGTCGCGCGCGGCGCTGCTTTGACTATGCGCTGAACTATGCGGCCGAGCGCAAACAGTTCGGCCAGCCCATCGGCAAGTTTCAGGGCGTCGGCTTCCAGATCGCCGACATGATCACCGAGATCGATGCCGCCGATTGGCTGACACTCGCGGCCGCGTGGCGTCTGGATCAAAACCTGCCATCGAACCGCGAGATTGCCTCGGCCAAGCTCTATGCCTCGGAAACGCTGGCGCGGGTGACGGATACCACACTTCAGATCTTCGGGGGTATGGGTTTGATGGACGATTTCCCGATCGAACGGTTCTGGCGCGATGCCCGGGTCGAGCGCATCTGGGACGGCACCAGCGAAATTCAGCGCCACATAATCAGCCGCGATCTTCTACGTCCCTTGGGCGCCTGACCATGAACAAAGACCTGACCCGGCTGCTGCGCCCTAAAACCATCGCCGTCATCGGCGGCGGCGCGTGGTGTCAGCAGGTTGTTCTGCAATCCGAACGCATGGGCTATGCCGGTCAAATCTGGCCGGTGCATCCCAAAGCGTCGGAAATTGCGGGCCACAAGGTTTTCGGCCACATCGAGGACCTGCCCGAAGCCCCGGATGCGGTTTTCATCGGTATCAACCGCCACGCCACCATCGAGGCCGTTCGTGTCCTGTCCAGTATGGGCGCAGGAGGGGCGGTGTGCTTTGCCTCGGGCTTTTCCGAGGCCGTTGCCGAAGATGACACCGGCGGGGACTTGCAGGATCAACTGATTGCCGCAGCCGGTGACATGCCCATTCTTGGTCCGAACTGCTATGGCTTCATCAACGCGCTGGATGGGGCGCTGTTGTGGCCGGACCAGCACGGGGCCACCCCTGTGGACAAGGGCGTGGCGATCCTGACACAAAGCTCGAACATCTCGATCAACCTGACCATGCAGAAACGTGGGTTGCCGATTGCCTACATGATGGCATGCGGAAACATGGCCCAGACCAGCCAGGCCGAAATCGCCTCGGCCTTGATCGATGATCCGCGCGTAACCGCCGTGGGTCTGCATATCGAAGGGTTCAAGGACATCCGGGAATGGGAGGCGTTGGCCGCCAAGGCTTTTTCCAAGGGCATCCCGCTGGTCGCCCTGAAAGTGGGTGCGTCGGAGCAGGCAAAGGCCGCGACTGTCTCGCACACTGCGTCGCTTGCAGGCAGCGATGCGGGCGCGCAGGCCCTTCTGGACCGGCTGGGCATTCCGCGTCTGTCTGCGTTGCCGGACTTTCTTGAGACGCTGAAACTGTTGCACTGCTATGGGCCGCTGCCGGGTGGCCGCATCGCTTCGATCAGTTGTTCAGGGGGTGAGGCGAGCCTGATCGCAGATATGGCGGTTGGTACGGGCCTGAGTTTTCCGCAGTTGAGCGATGACAAAAGGGCGCGCTTGCGTGACGCGCTTGGCCCTATGGTCGCGTTGAACAACCCGCTGGATTATCACACGTATATCTGGCGCGATGAAGAGGCGATGGCACAGGCCTGGTCAGGCATGACGGGTGACGACATCGACCTGACGTTCTCGATCGTCGACTATCCGACGACGGATCCGACCGATTGGAGTTGCGCGACCCGAGCTGCGTTGAAAGTGCGTGCCGAAACCGGCGCCCGGTTTTCGATTGTTGCGACGCTGCCTGAACTTCTGCCTGAAGACGTCGCGCAAGAGCTGATGGCCGGTGGTGTCGTTCCATTCATGGGATTGCGCGAAGCACTGGCGGCCACGCGCGCTGCGGGTCAGATTTCGCCCCCGTCCGCGCATCCTGTCTGGTTGCCTGGAACGGCTGAGGCGACCCAAACCCTGACCGAAGGCGAATCGAAACGGGCGCTGGCCGAATGCGGCCTGCAAGTTCCGCAAAGCCGCACGGTTTGCGGCCCGGCAGAGGCCCATTCGGCCGCGCAGGACATGGAAGCACCCTTTGCAGTGAAAGGAGTTGGGCTTGCGCATAAGTCCGAATACGGCGCCGTTCGGCTGGGCATCAAGGCCGAGGATGTGGCCGATGTCGCAGCCGAAATTGGCACAGATAGCATCCTGATCGAAGAGATGATCACCGGAACCGTTGCCGAATTGCTGGTCGGTGTCGTCCGTGACCCGGCGCATGGGTTTGTCCTGACATTGGGGGCGGGGGGCGTGCTGACCGAAATCCTGCGCGACACGGCGTCGGTGCTGGTGCCAAGCACGCCCGAGGACATCCGTGCCGCGCTTGGCAAATTGAAAACCGCCCCGATTCTGGCAGGCTATCGCGGCCAACGGGCGGCTGATATGGATGCAATCATCGCCGCAGTCGAGGCCGTTCAGGCCTATGTCATGCAAAATGCCGACACGCTTGGCGAGGTCGAGATTAACCCGCTCCTGTGCACGCCGGACAAGGCCGTTGCCGTGGATGCACTGATAAGAAAGGCCTGAGATATGGACCCGATCAAAACCCGCCGCGACGGAGCGATCCTTGAGGTGACGCTGGACCGGCCCAAGGCCAACGCCATCGATCTTGTCACCAGCCGCAGGATGGGTGAGGTGTTCGCCGCGTTTCGCGACGATCCAGAGCTGCGCGTGGCCATTCTGACGGGCGGCGGAGAGAAGTTCTTTTGCCCGGGCTGGGACCTGAAAGCAGCGGCCGACGGGGATGCGGTAGACGGGGATTATGGCGTCGGAGGGTTCGGCGGCCTGCAAGAGCTGCGCGACCTGAACAAACCCGTGATCGCGGCCGTCAACGGCATCGCCTGTGGCGGCGGGCTGGAGCTGGCCTTGTCAGCCGACATGATTCTTGCCGCCGATCACGCCACATTCGCCCTGCCGGAAATCCGCTCGGGGACTGTCGCGGATGCGGCCAGCGTCAAACTGCCCAAGCGCCTCCCTTACCACATCGCGATGGAGTTGCTGCTTACCGGCCGTTGGTTCGACGCAGAGGAAGCCAATCGCTGGGGTCTGGTGAACGAGATCGTCGCCGCGGATCAACTGATGGACCGCGCCTGGGAGCTGGCCCGGCTGTTGGCCTCGGGACCGCCCCTGGTTTATGCCGCGATCAAGGAAATCGTACGCGATGCCGAAGATGCCAAGTTTCAGGATGCCATGAATCGCATCACCAAGCGTCAGCTCAGAACCGTGGACGTTCTCTATGCCAGCGAAGATCAACTGGAAGGCGCGCGCGCTTTCGCCGAGAAAAGAGATCCGGTCTGGAAAGGGAAGTGAACTCTGATCGCAGAACGTGAATTTGCCATTTACTGATCCGCACGGCACGTGCACAGTTAGGCATGCCGTATTTCGAACGAAAACCATATGTTAGTGCATCTCGGGCGGTCAGCCCGATTGCGCCGCAGCTCGACGATCAACCGATTTCCGATATTGCGCGCCGCGTGCTCGACAGGGAACGGGGCCCGCAGCAGCATCTGGACGGTCCGTTCAGGTGCCGCAAAACCTGTCATCCCGGCGGCACCGCCACCATTCTGCTGTCCTTTGAAGCACCGGAAGGCGCGGCCCCTGTTCAGATGCAGTTCGAACCGGGGGATCTGACCAACCCGAACGGTGACATTCTGCCGGCCAACCGCATCAATGTGATCCCGCCACAAATCAAGCTTGAACCGGGGGAAGCAACGGATGTTGCTGTTGCCGTCACTATACCCGATCTCACCGAACCCGGTGAATATCATGGCCGGATCGCCTGTACCGGAACGGACCAGACCTCGGTCGTGGTGATTTTCGAGGTGGCGGGCGCTCAGACCTGACGGGTCACGAGATAGTCCATGAACTGTCCCAGAAACGCGCGCGGCGCGTCTTCTGTACCCGCGAACACCCGCGCGAACTCACTCCGGGCCGAGGCCAGCAGATCATTTGCCGCGTCTTGCGCATAGCGGATGCTGCCGTAATGGTTCATGCGCTCCAGCACCCAGGCGACATCTTGCGTCGACCGGGCATCGCGTGGGTTTGACAGCATCTCGGCCAACCGTGCCTGTTCGGGCTCTTCCGCCTTCAGGCCAAGCTGGCCCAGCATCAGCGTGCGTTTGCCTTCATAGATGTCGCCGCCGATTTCCTTGCCGTAACTGTCCTGAGAGCCGACGAGATTCAAGACGTCGTCCTGAATCTGAAACGCTGCACCCAGGAAAAAGCCAAAGGCATTGAAATCATCCAGATTAAGCGCACCGGACTCGACATCATGTGGCCGTGCAATCAGGGCCCCGATGCGCATCGGGTGAATGAAACTGTACCAACAGGTCTTTTTCAGACACATCCTCAGATAATCTGATGCATCGACGTTCAAACGATTGTCGCGAATCCAGCCAAGTTCCAACGCCTGACCTTCGATGGATTGCTGCAACAGATGGTCGAACTCATCAACCACGCGCATACCGGTTTCCGGGCCCAACGGTCCCAGGTTCTGACGCAGCAGGCGCAGGGCCAGCGATTGCATCCCGTCGCCGGTATTGATCGCCAGGGGAACCCCAAGCCGCTTGTGCATACATTCGCGCCCGCGCCGGAAATCGCTTTGATCTTCGATGTCGTCATGGATCAGAAAGGCATTGTGCAGCAACTCAAGAACTGCGGCCGAGACCCTCGCATTCTCGCTGTTTCCACCGAAGGCTTCGCATGTCGCCAGTAACAGCGCAGGCCTCAGACCCTTGCCCGAGGTTTCGATGTAATCGCGCATCGGGCCATACAGATAGGCCTGAGGCTCACCCGTCGGCAACAGGCCCAACAGCGTTTCGCGCGCCTGATCCCCGTAGGAGGTCAGGGTTTTCAGAAAATCCTGTTTCGCCGCAGGATCCAAATGCGCGGTTCCGGGTTTCACAGGCTCAGCCCTTCTGGGTGATGATCACGCGACTTTTGTTTTCCCGCGCACCGGATCGTTCCGAACCGGCGCCAAAAGCAGAAAGCGGTGCATCCGAAACGGGCAAGGCCCTGGACAGGGCACCTGATTGACCGCTGTCCCGACCCAGATCATACGCGACATCTTCTGCCAACTCATCCCCCGGGATCGGCAGATCGGCAGTGGGCTCGTAATTCGCGATGAGGTCGAACAGCTCTTTCGGGGGGCAGATCATTCGAAGCGCTTCGGCAATGGCTGGCTCCTCGGTGATACCGCCAGGTTTTGAGTATTCCGTTGCCGGTTCTCCTATGGCGGCAAGGGGGCCATCACCGCCACGATCAACTCCTGCCGTGTCCTGACCCATTTTCAGCGCGGCTTCGACCGCGACCGCGAACCGGTTGTCCCACGGAAGGCCAGCCTGATAGCGGGCGTAATCATAGGCACGCAGCGGTTTGAGGATGTCGGGCTCGTGCAGATCCCAAATCTGGCAGGGCTCTGCATCCGATCCACTGCGCTGGAGGATGGCGTTGACGGCACGGCGCGCGGCCTCGTTCGCCCCTTCCATCGTGGCAAGGTCGGTGAAAGTGCGCACGTAATCCGATGCCAGAAAGAAATTCGGGATCAATGTGGCCGCATCCGGGCGCAAGCGCCAGCTGTTGATACGGTTGACCAGCAAGGGTTCGACATTGCTTTGACGCTTGGGGTCGTTCGGGTCTTGAACGATATCGGGATCGAGGAACCAGTAATGCATATCCTCGTCCCGCAGAACGGTTTGGCCATCCACGTTGATGCCGCGCTTGACCTGTTCCCAAACCTCGCTTGCAATCTCTTCCCGGCTGCAATTTCGCGCTGTCTTCCCGTTCAGACCGGGTTTGTCCCATTCGGAAATGTCGATCGACAGCAGGCCTTTGGTCTTTCCTTCAGCCCAGTTGTCGAAATCAATCTGGTGCCAGAACTGTTTTTGCGACACAGCCGTCAAAGCCCATGGGCTGTCGATGAAAATGACGTGGCCATGGGTCAGTTCAACTTCCTTGGTCAGATAGAACTGAATGCCGTTCATCCATTGCACGTCATTGGCCAGCAAGGGCAACTTGGCAAGTGCGGGGTCAACCGCCATCATTTCCGGGGTCACAAGCGGTGCCATGCGTTCAATCGGCATGGCGCTGATGAACCAGTCCCCCGTGACCTGCTTTTCTTTACCATCCTGTTCGACTGTCGCGCCGATAATCCGCCCGTTCCGGCACTCGATTCCGGTGACTTTGGAGTCAAAATTGTACACGACCCCCTTGCTTGTCAGATAATCCAGCCACGGTTGAATCCAGACAAGATTGGTGGGCCCGTTCAGCAGCCTGTTGCAGTGTGGCTCGGGCGTGGCAATGCCCAGCTGAAGCTGAATAGCAATGTCCCCCACTGTCTTCGTGCTTGCCGTCGTGGCCTTGGCGGCCACCAGCGAACGGGTCAGGCCGATGGCAAGGAACTTCTGATAGGCTTCCGAACGGTCCTGCGCGCCGATGAAATCCCACCAACCGATCCGTTCATATTCGTCGAACCGGCGTTCCTTGCAGGAACTCGCGATCCGCCACATGCAGGCGACAAAATGTTCGACATCCTCATACGCGATCTGGTCCCTCGGCGACAGCGCGAAGGCAATGGTCTTGAAGGCATCCGCGACATCCTTGAGCGTGCGGGGGAACCGTTCCGGGACAATGATGCCGGGCTTGTCGAACTGGCTGACCAGAACCTGAGTGGTCGGGACCAGATTGTCAAAGCATGTGCCCTTGTCGTAATACGGCGTGCGGGCCATCGTGTCGGTGATATGCCGATAAAAGTTCGGAAAGAACCTGAACCCATGTTCGCCGGGCAGCCAGGGGCGTTTCACGCCGGGCGGATAACTGGCCCCATCCATCTCGGCCCATTTCTCCAGTGCCTTGATGTGTTTTGCTTTTGAGCCATGATCCCCTTCACCCTTCATTACGGGGATGCTGCGGGCCTTGCCGCCGGGGATCAGCTGGCGTTCGTGGACTTCGACCTCGAACCCGCGTTCAGTCAGTTCGTGCGCGGCGCTCATGCCAGCCACGCCTCCCCCAAGAATGACAACCTTGTCAGGCATCGGAAATTCCTTTCGCGGAATAGACGTCAAAGCGCAGGGTTATGTCTGACAGGCTGGCTTCGCCAATGCCAAAACCCTGCACCCGATTCATCCAGCTGAAATGCGGATTCGAGGTCAGGTAACGCGGTGCAAGCCGTACCGGAGCCGAAGCGGGCAGATTGCCCTTGGACAATGCCGCATATCCGTCCGGGCCGAAGTCACACACACCCGTATCTTCGAACAGGATCGGAGCTTGTCCGATGGACGGTCTTATAAGTGCCTTTGCATGAAGCAGCCCCACACCATCCGGCCGAACGCGCATCCAGTCTCCTCCGATCGGTTCGATCACCCCTTTCAGATGCGGGCCTTCGACGGTGCCCCCTTCTTTGATGGCGAAATGCAGCCAAATCCCGTCCGGCGTCTCGCCCGAGGGGTGAAAGCTGCTTTCGAACGGCACCACAAATTTGGCGACATGTTCCAGTACCGGCGGCGCCACTGCGGTTTTTGCCGGTTCCGGTGCGGCAGGTTCAATTTCTTTTTCGGGCCCGGGGTCAAACTCGCGCCCTCCCGACGTCAGCACCGGACGCCAGGACAAGGTTTTTTCCTGTTTGACCGACGGAAGAATGGCTGCGAATTGTTGAAACCCTGTTTGCGGGTCCCGCAACAAGGGCCACCCGCGAATGGCACGCTCGGGGCCGCCATCTTCCGAACAGATCAGACGTAGCGTGTCATGCGACGACACGGATGGACCGGCTTCCACCAACACCCGACTGAGACCGTCTGCGTTGATCGCCTCGGACCAACGCAGCGTCACGCCCCGATCTGAAAACTCGCGCACGACCCGATCTCCGGTCAACAGGTTATGGTGCGGACGGCCTTAGCTTCCTTGATCCTGAGATGGAACTTCTGCTGCACGCGGAAGACGTGCTCGCCCTCGGCAGAGGTTTGCAGATACTTCACGGCGATATCCGAGGGCACGACGATTTCCACCGGTGCACCCAGCAGGGACACAAGCACTGCCTTGTCCGGGGGCAGGGTGCTGGAACGCAGCAACGGCCCGTCCAGGAACGGGAGAATGCTGTCACGTGGCAGCACCATCGAATTCGGCAGCGGGGTCGTGACCGCACGGAACAGACCGTTGCCCATCACACAGGCATAGGGGCCCAGATAGCCATGCGTTTCCAGTGTGCTGATGCCCTCGACGACGGCCTCGAAAACATCGGTTCCGCTATAGTTCTTTTTGGTCGTGGTATTGGTTTTGTCTTCGCCCGCTTCAAGCAATCCCGGATACTTGCCACCGCCGCTGATCGTATAGATCTGCGGCAATGAGTCGGGCGCGCCGCCAGCGTGTTTGGGGGCCTGTCCGGTGCCGGGTTGACCGTTGAAAATGATGTCGTCCTCTACCCGTGCCACAACGGCGGCCGCTCGGCGGAACATGATCTGAGCCGCCGTCAGTTCCGGATCAGCCACCTGTGCGCCTTTCAGGTACACGTTCACCGATACGGTGGTAAGGCGCAACGTATCATAATCGTTCACGTCAAGACGTTCTTTGGATGCACCAGATGAGTTCTCGACCAGATCCAGCTTGTTCAGCGGGACGGACTGCGTGTCAGCGGGCAGCGGTCCGTACAGGGGCAGGAAACTGGCGGCCACCCGGGCGCGAAGCGCCTCGTCATGGACGGCCTTTCTCACGGCGCTCCACTGATCCTCATTCCAATCCAATGCATCGGTCATTGCAAATCCCTCTCGGTGCTGCTGCCCAATTCGGCGGGGCAGTCAATCTTGTTCATTTTGCTTCTTTCAATCTGTCCAGCAGATCGCGGGCCCGCTGCTCCTGAACAACGCCACGGCAATCCCGGGCAAGCGAAAGCGCTTTTTCCGCCTCGCTGATTGCAGCGTCCAAGTCCCCCTTTGCGGCAAAAGCCTTTGCCCGCACACGGTGATATTCAGGTTTGTTCAACGTCTCGCCGCGCTCCCAGCCGGGAATGCAAACGGTTTCCAGCCGGTCCAAAGCCTGATCAACATCTCCGTGATCAATCATCAACTCAGACAGAACAATCTGATTCTGAGGAAAAGTAAAGTTCCCACCAGATTTGGAAATCAGGTTCATGCATGTCTCGATGCGTTCCGGAACACCTGCGATGTCGCCCTTTCCGGCCTGCGCGAGGCCCATATAGATGTCCTGCATCGCGTGAAGGTAAAGAAACCCTTCCTCATCCGCGACTTTTCTGGCTTCTTTCATCGTCACGTCGAGCCGGTCCCATTCCCCCGCATAGGGCAGGAACATGCTGCAAGCGCCCATGACGTAGACAAGGTTGGGTGCGTGGTTCAGCGCCCTGCTGACCTCGATGGATTCCAGACGCGCGGCCTCGGCTTTTTCGAACTTTCCTTGCTGCCACAGCAGGCATCCCTGAATGGCCAGCAATGACGCGGCCGTGGAAGACTGGGTCATGGGCATCATGGCCATATCCAGCTTGGGTGTGATCAGGGCGAACGCGCGCTCCAGCTGTTGTTCGCATTCCGCAAATTCCCCGCGAAAGTAATGCGTAAAGCTCAGCGCCCGCGCCGCCAGCACATTGGCGACGGGGTCTTCGGACATGCCGGCCATCATGTCCAGCGCCTGTCCCATTTCCATCGCTCGGTTCATCTGACCGGCAACAAAGAAATGGGTCCAACGGCAGAAAGTTGCGGCAAAAAGCGTCTCGCCGTCGCCCAAAGACTGGGCCAGTTCCATCGCCCGGGCGGCAGTTTCGCCGACCTGATCGGACGACCACCCGTAGATCGCCATATAGGCGGGCAGAATGTTCATCTGAACGCGAAGCTCGAAACCGTCGCGATCCGTGTTGGCCTTCATGGTTCCGATGTTGCGCAGGGCGGCCCGGAAAGCGGAGATCGCGGGCAGGTTCGCCAGTCGGGACAACGCCAGTTCACCTGCCGTGACCCAATTGGCGACGGCTTCATCCTTCAATCCGCCAAGATCGCAGTGATGCGCGACGGTATCGGGGGCCGGGGTTCCGAATGCCTTGTGGCCGTCCAGCAATGCTTGGGCGATTTTCAGATGAACCTTCTGCCGGTCTTCCCGCAGCAACGAATTATAGGCCGTATCCTGAACCAGCGCGTGGTTGAACGTGTATGTGGCCGACCCTGAATCGCTGGTGATCAGCACGACGCCAGCCGCCATAAGCTGCATGAGGGCGCTTTCCACATCCATGTCTTTATGCGCCACCGCGTGGATCATCTGAGCCGTGAAACTGCGCCCGATGACCGATCCGAGCTGGGCGACTGGTTTGGCATGTTCCATCCGGTCAAGACGCGACATCAGCGAATCCTGAAGGGTGGCTGGGACGCTCAGCGCATCCAGAACCTCGGCGTTGATCGGGGCATCCTGGGGCAGCTGGTCCAGAACCGCCTTTGTCATTTCTTCGATATACAGCGGCACGCCATCCGCCTTCTCGATGATCTGCCTGATCAGGATGACAGGCAGGCTGTACGGCTCGGCCACGCGCCGGACCAGTTCGGATGCCTCGGTATTGCCAAGCGGAGACAGATCAATGCGCGCGGCTCGGCTTTCGAAATGTTCCGGAGGTTCGTATTCAGGTCGGTGCGACAGAACCACCAGTACCGGAAAGTTGCTCAAGGCGGATGCAAGCGCATCCAGTACGTCCAACGTGGTCGCATCGGCCCAATGAACGTCTTCGACTACCAACAACAACGTGCCGCGCCTGTCACACAGGCTGCCCAGACTGCGCAGCATCACGTCAAGGGATTTGCGCGCCTTTTTCAACGGGTCGGATTCTGACGGGGCGCCGGTCTCGATACCTGCCAGATCCAGAAGAACGGGCAAGTCCGCGTCACTCAACCGTGAGGCCGATTGCACGAAGTCCGAAATCGCCGCCCGGATACTTTCATTTGATTTGTCGCCCGAAACGCGCCTCAATTCTCCGACAATCGGGTGCAGCGGAAGACTTGTCAGGTGCGGGATGCACTGCAATATAAAGGGTTTGACCCCGATTGTTTCAGACAGTGACTTGATCAGCCTCGACTTGCCGATTCCCGCAGCCCCCCCGACAAGCGCCAGCCGGCCCGAGCCTTCCTGCGCTTCGCTCCAAAGCCGGGTCAGGGTTGAAAGATCGTCATGCCGGGCGACAAGATCGACCGCAGATTGACCCACCCGCGCGTCGAACCGGCTGGTGGACATGATTTCCGACACCACGCGATACACTTTGCGCTGATTGTCAAAGCCTTTCAGCTCGTGGCTGCCACGTGGCTCGAATTCAAAGGCACCCTGGGTCAGCCTCCGGGTCTCTGAAGAAATGATCACTTCACCCGGTTCGGCCAGCCCCTGAAGGCGGGATGCAAGATTCGCCGTTTCACCCACCAGAAAGTCCTGGGACCCCAGGCTTTTCGAAGAAACAACGCCCACGACAACCATTCCGGTCGCAATGCCTGCCCGCAGGTCGAGCTTTTCTCCAAACTCGTTTTCAAGGTTCTGAACGGCCTCGATGGTCTCCAATACGGCTCGTACGGCCCGTTCGGCATCATCTTCCATGGCCTTCGGGTATCCGAAATACACCATGATACCATCGCCCTGCCGATAGGCCAGATGGCAGCCGTGCTGTTTCAGGGTGCCGATCGCCGTGTCCAGATACAGGTTCATGATCTGCATCAGGTCTTCCGGATCATATCGCTGTGCCAGCCGGGTCGACCCCACAAGATCGCAGAAAACCAAAGTCAGTTGCCGGCGCTCGGCCTTGGACTGGACTTCGGCCCGCTTCGATGCTTCCTGCGATTTCAGCCTGGCCTGCGCCTTTCGAAAGCGCTTCCTTTCACCAACCGTCAACCCCAGATCACGCAGTTCCGGATCAGTCAATTCGTCCAGAATGTCATCGTCAACGCCCTCTCTCTGAAACAGAGTGGCATAGTCATTCAGATCTGCCAGATGAAGGACTTTTGAAATGCGTGGTGATGCCTCAAGGACTCGCGTCATTGTCTTGCGACTCCTTCCATAACTGTCCCCCTGTTTTCCCCTTAATACATATACATAATGAATATGTATAATCCAAAAATAGAGAGGAATTCATACTGAATCCATAGCAGGAAAAGGCAGCACTGTTAACTTGTTACATTGATTGGCCGCTATACGTCTAAATTACCACAGCGTCACGTGCTTTTCCTGAAAAATCATAAGGTTCAAGTCTCAAGTTGACTTTATTGGCAAGATTTTAGGGCGACCGAACGACCGGATATACCGGCTTATCCCTGACGCCACGTCAAGGCTGACAGAGGTACAAAAGTGCCGTGGTCCTGATGAGGTATCGGGCAGAAAAGCAGACTCAACCCCGGCACCAGCAAAGGGCCGACGCGCGCAAATGTGCTTCGAACAGATACACTTACGCTCCGGGCGCATCCCGTGTCATGCCCGCCCGTTCTTCATTGGGATACAGGTATCAGGGAAAGCGGCTCAAAGATCTGTGGTAAGCTAGGAAACATCCGGTATCTAGGGCGGATCTGGCTGCGGATGAAACCCTATTCCTCGGCCACGGCTTTCACATGGGCCGCAAAGGACGGGGCCAGCATCAGGGACTTGCAGCGTTCGAACCGGTTCGTGGCATAGGCCCAGAAATCTTCGGCGGGGTTTTCATCCGCATGCTGGATCAATCCCCACAGCGTCCACAGCAGGTCGCACATGGCTTTGTAGATCACCATGCGCCCGATCTGAGCCTCGCTCGGCGGGCCGTCGAAATAGGCGGTCAACATGTCCAGCTCCTGTTCGTCGGTCAGCCCGGCTTCGACCGACAGATCACCCAGATCCCAAAGGGCATCGTTCATGCCTGAATACTCGTAGTCCACGATCCACATGCGTTGGCCGTCATCCAGAAAATTCTCGCACAGAGGGTCGCAATGGCTCGGGACCAATGTCCCGGGTTTGTCCCGCAACACCTCGCGGATCGGGGCCGCCTCGGCCACGACGTCCGCGTATCCGTCCGGCAGGGTCGCGTTTTTGTCTGCAAGTACCTTCATGTAGTCGTTGATCATCGAAAACAGCTCGAACCGAAACTTGAACGGCTCGGGGGCATCGTGCAGTTGCCTCAGCGCCTTTCCCGCGCGGGCGGCAGACCCGGGGCGCGTCGCAAACATCTCGGGTGTCATCGTCACGATGTCGGGCACGCAATCACTGATCATCACGCCGGATGACGCGTCTGCCCACAGAACTTCGGGGCCGACCCCGGCTTTTGCCGCCACCTGCGCGTTGTGGATTTCAACCGCGCGGTCGATATAGGCTTCGGTGCCCTCGCCTGGGATGCGCACGATCACCGTCCTTGGCCCACCTTCGACGCGGTAGACCAGATTGGTCAACCCGCCCAGCCGGTAGGTGCGAAGGTCCGTCTCGGCAAGGGTGTCAAACCCCGCCACGTTGCGAAGGGCCTGCATGATCTCAAGTTTTGGCTCATTTTGCATCGCTCTCTCCCTCAGGCTTTCAAACGGCTGTTTGCCGGGTCGAAAAGCGGCCCGTCCACACGCTGGATGGGGTGACGCTCTCCGAACACCTCCACTTCGAATTCTGACCCACCAGCCAATCCCGCAGGCAGATAACCGTAGAGGATGGTCTTGCCGACGGTAAACCCATAGCCACCACTGCACGCCAGCGAGACTGTTTTTCCGGAATGCAGTATGGTCTCTCCTCCGGTGCTCGGCAGCCGCTCATCGGTGATGAACGTGCAGAGCTGCCGCTCGGGGCCGGTCGCTTTCTGCGCCTCCAGCACCGGTCGCCCGATGAAGCCCTGTTTGGATTTCAGATGGACCCGCGCGCCAAGGCCCGCTTCGATTGGCGAATAGTCGGGGGTGATGTCGGCGCTCCAGTAGAGATACCCTTTTTCCAGCCGCAAGGACTCGATGGTGCGGTAGCCGATGTCGCGGATGCCATGGCTTTGACCGGCCTGCCAAAGCAGGTCATAGACATGCAGGGCGAACTCGGTCGGGATATGCAGCTCCCATCCCAGCTCTCCGACGTAACCGATGCGGATCGCGCGGACCTTTGCCGTTCCCAAGGTGATCTCTCGGGCCGTTGCAAAGGGAAATGCAAGGTTCGAGACGTCTTCTTCCGCGACGGTCTGCATCACATCCCGCGCCTTGGGGCCGCAAATGTTGATGACGGCGCGTGCCGACGTCATTTCGATCAGCTGCGCGCGCCCGTCGCGGGGCAGGTGACGTCGGATCCAATCCGAGTCATGCACGCCGAATCCGGACCCGGTGACGATGTAAAAATGATCCCGCCCCAATCGGGTGACGGTGATATCGGCTTCAACCCCGCCGCGATCATTGCACAATTGGGTGTAGATCACCGTGCCATCCGGCTTGTCCATATTTGAAACGGCAAGGTTTTGAAGGGCTTCCAGTGCGCCGGGGCCGATCAGTTCGAACTTTGAGAAACTTGTTTGATCGATCAGAACGACCCCGTCGCGCGCGGCCTTGTGTTCCTGTTCGGCATAGTTTTTCCAACCCGGTGACAGGAAATCCAACTGATCCACCGGCTCGACACCGGGCGGGGCGAACCAGAGCGGCCGCTCCCAGCCATTTTTTGACCCGAACACCGCGCCATGTTGTTTCAGCCTCTCATGCAGGGGCGACAGGCGCAGGTTTCTGGCCGTTTCCGCTTCCTGCCCCGGATATCGCATCTTGTAGTGATGCGCGTAATGCTCAACCGCGCGAGGATACATGAAGGCGCGCGTGGCGTGATGCGGACTGAATCGGCGAACATCCAGAGGCCACAGATCAAGGCTCGGGCGGCCTTCGACAATCCACTCGGCGATCATCTCTCCTGCGCCACCACCTGCCGCGATGCCGTACAGAAATCCGGTCGCCAGCATCAGGTTTCGCAGCTCGGGCGCCCATCCCATGACAAAATCGCCATCCGCGGAATAAGGGATGGGGCCGTTGATCACCTGCCGGATTCCGACCGTGTTGACGACCGGCGTAACCTGACCTGCCAGTTCGGCAAGGGGGGCAAACCGCTCCAGGTTGTCGGGCAAAAGCTGCCGGACAAACGGGCCCGGAATACCCCTGTCGCCGAATGGCAGCGTGTTGTCCTCATACCCGCCGATCACAAGCCTCCCGCCTGCATCCGGTTTGTAATACACCAGCCGCTCGGGATCCCGCAGGGTTGGCAGGCGTTTTACAAGATCGAGGTCGGGCAGGGGTTCAGTTACGATGTATTGATGCTCGACAGCGCAGGCCGGGACAACAACCCCGAGTTTCGCTGCCAGTTCGCGGCTCCACATTCCGGCGGCCAGAACGACGGTGTCCGCTTCATAGTTCCCTTCCGATGTCATCACTTTGGTGATGCGATCGTTATGGATCTCAAAATCGGTGACCTCTACGGATTGGCGGATCCGGGCACCGTGCATCCGGGCACCGGACGCAATTGCCTGACACAAGCCTGCGGGATCGACATGACCGTCCGAGGGGATAAAAGCCGCGCCTTCCAGACCATTCGCGTCGACATAGGGGAAAAGCGCCTTGGCTTCGGCGGCCGAGATTATTTCCATCTCCAGATCAAAACTGCGGGCCATTGTCGCCAGGCGCTTTGCTTCCAGAAGCCGCTCTTTGCTTACCGCCAGGCGCAGGCTTCCGACTTTCTTCCAGTCGAATTCCATCCCGGTTTCTTCGGCCAGACGATCATACAGCGCCACGGACCGTTTCAGCATCCGCGTCGTGTTGCGCGATGACCGCAACTGCCCGACAAGGCCCGCCGCATGCCAGGTGGCCCCCTCGGTCAGGGACGCCCTTTCCAGAAGAACAACATCCGTCTCACCGGACCGTGCGAGGTGATACGCGATGGAGCATCCGATGATGCCCCCGCCAATGATGAGATGTCTGACCGAATGCGTTGTCATGCGTCCACCCATTTCAAATGACATGTCGTCATCAAAAGTCGCAAAGCAACAAAAAGCAACAAAAATGTTTGAAACGTGTTGAAAATGGTCGCTTGAACAGCGTCAACCTTGCAAGTAACCTGATGAAATCAACAAATATCGCGGCGCTTCATGTCGAAATACGAGCAAGACATCCTCAGCACGGTAAACCTGCATGGGCGAATTTCGGTCATGGAATTGGCGCGCATTCTCAACGTGTCGGACCAGACCGTAAGGCGAATCGTGAAGCCGATGGTCGCCAAGGGCAGCCTGTCCAAGGTGCATGGTGCATTGGTCAGCACTCAAAATGTGCTGGATCCTCCGTTTCTGGCCCGCATGGCGCAGAACCGCGCCGCCAAAGTCGCGATAGCCGACGCCGTTGCGGCGCGGATACCGGACGGTTCGGCCATTGCCATTGACACGGGTTCGACCTCGGGCTTCATTGCTCAGGCACTTCGCGCGCGCAAAAACCTCACGGTGGTGACAAACTCGGCCTTCATCGCCGCCACGTTGTCGATGGAAGAGGGCAACAGGGTCTTCATGGCGGGGACGCAGTTGCGCAACCACGACGGTGCCGCTTTCGACCGCGCCGCCTATGACGTCATTGCAGGCTTCTCGGCCCGGACGGCCATTTTGTCGGCGTCACTGGTGCATCCCAGCAAGGGCTTCATGGTTTATGATCAATGCGAAGCTGATATGGCCCGGGCGATGTCTGATATTGCTGACCAGACCTTCATGGCGGTTGATTCCACAAAATTCAACGAGGTCCAGACCAGCCCGGCGTTGCGCCTGCCCGGGTTGACGGAAAAGGATGTGCTCATCACCGATCGCACATTGCCCGCAGCCTACCGGTCCTTGCCCGGAGATGCGGAATTGGTGATCGCCGGCGTGAAATCACATGAAGACAGTCATTGACTTGGTGACGACACTGCCCGGCCCGACGTAACAAGCCGGTTCCACCGAAACCGTGAAACCGGCTGTGTTTCAGGCTGTTGCGCCCTTGATGCGAATGGCAGTGCCGAGGCTTCCTGCACAGACGCCGACCACAATAGCGATGATCAGTTCCAGTGGCTCTACATGCGCAAACCGGAAGCCTGCGAAAACCAGCGTCTCGAATACACCGACTGCGCCGCCCAATGCCGCGCCCAGCCACAGCTTGCGGGTCATCATGCCCAACGCCAGACCGAGTATGCCGGGCAAGCTCAGGACGTTGCCACCGATGGTTCCAAGTAACTCTAACATCTCTGCCCCCACATCAATTCGAGCTGTTGTTCAGGAAATCGCGGATGTCGTCACCCGCGGCGGCGTGCTCCTGCACAACTTCATCTTCCAATGCAGCAGTCACCTTTTCGTATGTTTCCAAATAGTTGGGTGGCAGGCTGTGGGCGATGCCCTGGTGGCAATCGATACAGGTCATACCATTGTCGATGGCGCGTTGGTGTTCCGAGGCAGCGCGGGTTTCCTGAATGGTGAAGTCCATGTAGTCAAAGTTGTGACAGTTGCGGCACTCGCGGCTGTCAGACGCCTTCATTTTCTTCCAGACGGCCGAGGCCATCGCCAGGCGGTGATCCTCGTATTTCTCGGGTGTGCTGATGGTGCCCACCAGTTCATGATAGACGTCCTTCACGGCCATGATCTTGGCTTTGATCTTGTGGTTCCACTCATCCGGAACGTGGCAGTCTGAGCAGATCGCACGCACGCCGGAGTGGTTGTTGTAGTGGATCGTCTCGCGATACTCACCCAGGTTCGTTTCCATCGTGTGACACGAGACGCAGAACTCTTCGGTGTTGGTCAGTTCCAGGGTCCAGTGAAACCCACCCCAGAACAGGATACCGGCCAGAAATCCGGCAAGGATCAGAAAGCCCGAACTGAACATTACCGCCGGCGTCCAGATCGCGTTCCAAAGGCGACCCAGAAAGCCGCGTTTTTCGGGGGAGTCTGCCATGTCGGTGCTCCTTTCAGTCTTGTGTTGGATCAGTTGCCGGTCGAGGGCTGGAACACGTTTTCAACAAGCGGCGGCGCGTCCGCCTGCGGAACGTGACATTGGTTGCAGAAATAACGGGTCCCGGCGACGCGGTCCAATTCGCGGCCTTCGCGATCCAGATAGTGTGTCATTGAAAGGGTCGGTGCGTTACGCTCACCTGCCTTGGACCAGTCATGGCAGGACAGGCACTGATTGGTGCGCACATCAATCTGATATTGCTCGATCGAATGCGGAATCAGCGGTGGCTGCTGGCGATAATTACGTTGCATCCGTCCTTCGACATTTTTGTGAATCTGATCCAAAGGGATCGGCTCGTCTACGTCCGCGCCCCGCAGGGTTTCGACTTGAGCGGACTGGGCAAAGGCCCATCCGCTCAGCAAAACTACGGGTAGAAGGGCAATTCCGCCTGTAACGATTGATCTTTTCATCTTGGCACTCCCCTAGATAGGTCTGGCAGCGCGCGGCTCAGGCGCGGCAACTGGATCGGAAGGTTGAACGACATGGTCGTCGAACCGGTGAGTAAAGTTGAAGACGTCGACTGCGCAGACATCGATGCAGCGTCCGCAGTTTGTGCAGTCAGGTGACAGGATCAGGGGCGAGCTTCCCGGCTTGCCTTTCAGCGCGGGTGAGATCACCTGATTTTCAGGACAGACCGCATAACAATCCATACAGTCATCACAGGCCGTGCGATTGGCGGCACTGACCCGCAGCAGGCTTTTCGACCCGATCAGCCCGTAGAACGCGCCCACGGGGCACAGATGGCCGCACCAGCCATGGCGTGAGACGAATACGTCAAACACGAAGATGGCCGCGATCATGGCCCAGACAAAGCCCATGCCGAATACCAGCCCGCGATGCAGCATGGTGATCGGGTTGACCAGCTCCCAAGCGATCACGCCGCTCAGGCCCGAGACCAGCAGCACGGTCGCCAGAATCCACAGCCGGGTGCCGCGCTTGGGTTGCCAGCCTTTCGGCAGGTCCAGTTTGCGATGCACCCAGTTGGCCGCGTCTGTCACCGGGTTTATGGGGCAGACCCAAGAACAATAGACACGGCCACCAATCAGGGCATAGACCACCAGAACGATCAGTCCACCGATCAGCGCGGTCACTTCGGGCCAATGACCTGCAACGAAGCTTTGCAACAGGATGAACGGATCGGTCAACGGCAGAACGCCCAGCGTCAGTGACCCCGCCAAATTGCCCTCGACAATCCAGATGCCGAACCACGGGCCCAGCAGAAACAGAACCAGAAAGAACAGCTGGCTTGCGCGGCGCATCAGCAAAAAGCGATGCGCCCCGATCCAGCCTTTGTCTTCAACCGCCTCCTGACCGACTGGCATGTGCGTGCGCGTACTCATTGCCCCACCCCCGGCAGATCATATTCAGGGGCAAAACCGCCGGGCGCGGCAAGATTGTCGGTTCCCGGTCCGGGCAAACGATCCGGCAGATCGATGATCCCCTCGACCACCGGCGCGCCTTTGGCGGCCTTTTCCTCCCAACCCTTGCGGTAATGCTCGGCCGAACTGCCGCGGGCCAGCCGTGCCGGCAGAACCTTGATCGCGGCCTCGGGCAGAACACAGCTTTTCTCGCACATGCCACAACCGGTACAGCGTTCGGCATGAACGGTTGGAATGAACAAGGCATGATGACCCGATCGGGTATTATGCGCCGTCTCCAAAGTGATCGCCTCGTCAATGACGGGGCAGACGCGATAGCAGACG
The DNA here is from genome assembly GCF_056532905.1 of Ruegeria sp. H8. NCBI lineage: Bacteria > Pseudomonadati > Pseudomonadota > Alphaproteobacteria > Rhodobacterales > Roseobacteraceae > Ruegeria > Ruegeria sp. H8. The sequence goes on from NZ_JBQFNY010000012.1 coordinate 27,727, forward strand.
TCGCAGCGCAGACCGAGGAAATTCAGGCAGTTTTCCTGATCGACCAGAACGGCAACACCCATCTCGGCATCGTCGATATTCTCCAGCCCAGGGTCCAGCGCCCCTGTTGGACACGCGGCGACACACGGAATGTCGTCGCACATTTCGCAGGGAACATCCCGGGCGGTGAAGAACGGTGTTCCCGTCGCCACCGCATCCGAGCCGAGCTCGGCCAGTTTCAGGGTATCGTACGGGCAGTCCCGCACGCACAAACCGCAACGGATGCAGGCCGACAGGAACTCCTTCTCGGGCAATGCGCCGGGCGGGCGCAAGGCATCGGCGGGCAGGGCGCGGGCGTCGCGGGCCAGATAGGCCAGCAACGATCCGGCGACCACGCAGCCGCCCGCCGCCCGCGCCGAGTCCTGAAGGAACCGGCGCCGCTGCGGCGAAAGGGGTTTATCGACAAGAGACATGGGAACGACCCGTTTGATCCTTGCTGGTTACGCGCGCTCGACCTTGCAGGCGCATTTCTTGAAGTCGGTCTCTTTCGACAGCGGGCAAGTTGCGTCCAGCGTCAGCTTGTTGGTCAGCTGGTGCTCATCGAACCACGGCATAAAGACCAGACCGCGCGGCACCTTGTTCCGACCCCGTGTTTCGACACGGCTGGTAACCTCGCCGCGGCGGGTCGACAGCACAATCTCCTGGCCCCGGCGCAAACCCCGGTCCTTCGCGTCCTGCGGATGCATGTAGACCACGGCAGCGGGATAGGCGCGGTGCAGCTCCGGCACCCGGCGTGTCATCGACCCTGAATGCCAGTGTTCCAGCACGCGACCGGTGCACAGCCACAGATCGAATTCCGCATCCGGCTCTTCTGCGGCAGGTTCATAGGGCGCGAAGATGATCTTGGCCTTGCCATCCTTGTGGCCATAGAATTCCACGCCGGCACCCTCGGACACGTATGGGTCATAGCCTTCGCGGAAACGATAGAGCGTTTCCTTGCCATCCACGACCGGCCAGCGCAGACCGCGGGCCTGGTGGTAGGTTTCGAATGGTGCCAGATCATGCGCATGGCCGCGTCCGAAGTTGGCGTACTCTTCGAACAGACCTTTCTGCACGTAAAAGCCGAAATGTTCGGATTCGTCGTTGTCGAAGCCTTCGGCGGTTTCCGACAGAGGGAACTTGTCGACGCTGCCATTGGCAAACAGAACCTCGTACATGGTCTTGCCGCGATGCTCGGGCATCTTGGCCAGCAACTCTTCGCCCCAGACCTCTTCGACGGTGAAGCGCTTCGAGAACTCCATCACCTGCCAAAGGTCCGATTTGGCCTCGCCCGGGGCCTTTACCTGTTGCCGCCAGAACTGGGTGCGGCGCTCGGCGTTGCCATAGGCGCCTTCCTTCTCGACCCACATGGCGGTGGGCAGGATGAGGTCAGCGGAAACCGCAGTGACCGTCGGGTAGGGGTCTGAAACAGTGATGAAGTTTTCCGGGTTGCGATAGCCGGGATAGCCTTCCTCGTTGATGTTCGGTGCAGCCTGCATGTTGTTGGTGCACTGAACCCAATAAGCGTTCAGGTCGCCATCCTTCAGCTTGCGATGTTGCAGCACGGCGTGGAAACCCGGCTTGTCAGGAATGGTGCCGGCGGGCACGTTCCATGCGGTTTCGCAGATCTCGCGGTGCTTGTCGTTCATCACCACCATGTCGGCGGGCAGGCGGTGCGCAAAGGTGCCTACCTCGCGCGCCGTACCGCAGGCCGACGGCTGACCGGTCAGCGAGAAGGGTGAGTTGCCGGGTTCCGAAATCTTGCCCACCAGCAGGTGCACGTTGTACATCAGCGAGTTCACCCAGGACCCGCGGGTATGTTGGTTGAAGCCCATGGTCCACAGGCTCATCACCTTGCGGTTGGGGTCGGCATATTGCTTGGCCAGACGCTCCAGCTTGTCAGCCGGAACACCGGACAGTTCCGAGGTGTATTCCAGCGTGTATTTCGAAACGGCTTCGGCATATTCCTCGAAGCTGATCGGCTCCAACTTGCCCGAGTTCGGGTTTTCAGCTTCTTGTTGCAGGGGGTTGTTGTCCCGCAGGCCGTAACCGATATCGGTGGCGGTTTTGGTGATGTTGACGTGGTTCTTGACGAACTCTTCGTTCACCGCGCCATTCTGGATGATGTAGTTCGCGATATAGTTCAGGATCGCCAGATCGGTTTGCGGTGCAAAGACCATGCCATTATCGGCCAGCTCGAACGAGCGGTGCTCGAAAGTCGACAGCACATGCACTTCGCAACCCGGCTTCGTCAGGCGGGTGTCGGTCAGGCGCGACCACAGAATCGGGTGCATCTCGGCCATGTTCGATCCCCACAGCACGAAGGTATCGGCGTGCTCAAGGTCGTCATAGCACCCCATCGGCTCATCAATGCCGAAAGTGCGCATGAAACCAACCACGGCCGAGGCCATGCAGTGACGCGCATTGGGATCAATGTTGTTCGACCGGAACCCGGCCTTCATCATCTTGGCGGCGGCATAGCCTTCCCAGACCGTCCACTGCCCCGAACCGAACATCCCCACGCTGGTCGGGCCTTTCTTGGCAAGGGCCTCTTTCCATTTGGCGGCCATCACATCAAAGGCTTCATCCCAGCTGACCGGTTCGAACTCGCCATTCTTGTCATACTGGCCGTTGGTCTTGCGCAAAAGCGGTGTGGTCAGGCGGTCTTTGCCGTACATGATCTTGGACAGGAAATAGCCCTTGATACAGTTCAAGCCCCTGTTCACCGGTGCGTCGGGGTCACCTTGCGTGGCCACCACTCGACCCTCTTTGGTGCCCACCAGAACCGAACAGCCTGTACCGCAGAACCGGCAAGCAGCCTTGTCCCAGCGAATATCGGGCGCGCCGACCTGAGCGTTGGCCTGACCTGCGGCCATGGGAATGCCCGCAGCCGAGGCAGTGGCTGCCGCTGCGGACGCTTTCAGAAATGTACGACGGGATTCAGAGATGGTCATTGCATGGGCCTCCTGCTGGACGGTTGGCTTGGAGCATCAGGACGCGGAGCCGTCTCCGCGAGATCTTCGAAATGGTGATAAGTCAGTGACAGTGAGATCACTCCTGGGATCTGGTGCAGATCCATGATGGTGTCCGAGGCCAGCCTGTCGGCCGTATCCTCGACAACAACTACGAAACGGCCGTCCTCGGCTTCGGCATGAAGCTCGACGCCCTGGGTTTCGGCCATCGCCGCGCGTGCGGCATCGGTGTAATCGGGGGCGATGTGGACCAGACAGCCACAAATATTCATTGGTTCACCTCCGGGTGTAGTGGGGCGGGGCGGTGCATCACGATCGCCCCAGTGGGGCAGGCGGCGGAACAACTTCCGCAGCCGATGCAGGTTTCTGTTTCAAGCGCTGGTTCCGCGCGTCCGCCCAGTTGCAGGCGAAAGCGGATGGCATCCTGTTCGCAATTGTCCTGACACAGGCGGCAGCTTACGCCGTTCGTCGACAGGCAGCTTGTGTCATCGATTCGTGCGCGCCATGGCCATTCGGCAACACGTTCCGACAGCAACGCCGGGGTCGGACAAATGTCAGCGCAGTCACCACACAAGGTGCAACCGCCTGCGGACAGGTCCAGAACGGGGAAACCGGCATCGTCGAATGTGATGATGTCTTCAGGACAAGCCGCGGCGCAGTCTTCGCAACGCGTGCATAGATCGCTGAAGCCAGTTGCAACTGCACCCGGCGGACGGATCGCATCTGGGTCCTCCCGCAGGCCACGCGCGCTTAGAAAAGCGCGTCTGCTGGTCATCTGGCTCATAGCTGGCGACTCGAAATTGGATTGATTAGGTTCGCGTCCTTACTTCCTAGCTGCCTTAAGCAGCGCACGATTTGACCTATATCATACTTTTTTAGATTTTTTTTGTTCGGTCTGAGATTTGTAATTCTTCATCAAACGTTCAATTCGATACGGGCGTCGGGGAAGAACTCCAGGATCTCTTTGGCTCTGCCGGCGGATGCCGCGCAAAGTGCAGTGGACAACCCATCCGCAATGGCCGCTTTCGGGGCAGAAACCGAAACGGTCCTGTCGCGGCTTGAAGGCCCATCCAAGGTAATGATGTGTCCGACTCCCTGGCTGATCTGAGTCGCCAGCGTTGAAGATGTCGCCACTGCCCGATCGTTCAATTCAATCCGCTTCAGAACCGTTTGGTCCGGCGCCGCCAATCCAACTTTCCAGGGCGCACCGTCACCACGCGCACCCAGGGCGGCAACCTCTCCCATATTGACCAGAACATCACGCAGACCATGAGCACGCAGCAGGTCGGCGATCCGGTCGGTGATCGCGCCCTGCGCTATACCGTTCAACGTCAGCGCCGATTTTCCGGGCACCGGAAGGCGAATGGCCGAGGCGTCGAAAACTACTTTTTCCCAGCCTATTGCCGGCTGAACTTCAACCAGATCGCCCGGGCGCGCGCCCGCAGCCAATGCCGCCCACACGGGTTGAATGCTCGGATCAAATGCGCCACCCGATGCCTGATGCAGCGCTGTGCTGAGGCTTAGCACGTCCAACAATTCAGGAGCGGGCGCCGTCAGCAAACCATCGCGATTCAACCGGCTGAGCTGCGATTGCGGGCGATACAGGCTGAAGATATCTTCCAGCCGGGCAATCTCGGTTTCCATGGCGGACATGATGGGTGCGGCCTCAGCGTCCGTCAGGCCCACCAGTCGCAAGCTGGCGGCAGCACCCAGCGCGGTTCCGTGCCAGCGCGCGTCCGAGGCCGCAAGCGGTGTGGCCGCAGCACAGGCGGCTGAGATGATCAGAAATCGGCGGCGCGACAAAGCGGTCATACGGGGGTCTCCAACGACAGTTCAAGATCGACAGGGCCAAGCACTTCGGTATCCGGGATGTCCGGCAGGCTCAGTGCCGTTCCGCCGTAAATCTCAATGAATGCCTGGGCATCGGCAGGATCGGCAAAAGGCACCACTTCGCGCGCACCCATGCCACCTGCCACATTGGCGCCGACGACAAAGGTCGCGCCATCCGCGGCGATCCAGTTCGAGATACCCGGCTGCCGCCAGCTTGGCGCAATACCCATGTCGCTGACATAGATGGCTGTGATGTCGGCATCACGTTCAGGGCTTTTGAGGTATGCCACCATGTCGCGCACCTGCGCAAAGAACAGCGGTGCGGGATATCCTTTCAGATGGATCTGCCCCTTGGGGCCGCCATGTTCGGCGATGTTCATCTGGCAGAAATAGCTCAGCGCGTCCGGGGTCAGATCCACCGGATCGGGGGCCTCGGCCAGGTCCTCCTTGCAGGCCGCCAACGCGATCAAGGCAATCAGGACGAGGGGTTTCATGGCTCGACCCTCCGGAATGCCAGCCGCGCCAGGGCAAAGCCCAGCACCGGCCAGATCAGCAGCGATGCAGGCGCGGCCCAGATGGGCAAGGCCTGTGCCGCCCCGGTCATGCCGGAGGCCATGGCCACGCCTTCCGTCGCGGCGATGTTCCACAGACGGAATGCGTCGGCCGGGTTGGCCACCATCACCCATGGAAAGACGGATTGGGTAAAGGTGCCGCCCTTGTCCATGACGACGGCCCCCAACAGGCCCAGATCATAGAGAACAACAAAAACCAGCCAGAGCCCGGCCGACAGACCCGCCGCCGCCGTAGCCCCCTTAGCCAAGGCAGACAGCAGGTATCCCAGCGCCAGAAACACGGCGCCCAGAAGGATGGATGTGAGGATGAGACGGACCAACGCCATCAGGCTTTCCGGTCCGGCACCGCCAAAGAAGGCCGCCACCGCGCCGGCGGTACCGAAACCGACCGTCATGGCAAAGGCCAGCGCTGCAAGATGTGCGGTGAACTTGCCCAACAGGATTTCTCCGCGCCCCGCAGGGTAGGACAACAGCAGCGACAGGCTGCCCCGGTCCACGTCTCCGGCGATGGCGTCGAACGAGATCATCAGCGCCAGAAGGGGCGCGAGGTAAACCGAAAGCGTGGTCATCGACGCAACCGAAACGGTCAGCATGTCAACGCCCAGCGTTCCGGTTGGCGCACTGCCCGCAAAGGTCAGCGCCAGTGCGAACAGCACCATGATCAGCGTCGCCACCAGCAGCCAGCGATTGCGGCGAAGGATCAGCATTTCGGTACGGGTAATGGCGAAGAAGCGGGTCATGGCCTCTCCTCCTGTGCATAATAGCGATAGAGGTCTTCCAGCTTGGGCGGGGTCATTTCCACATCCGCCACGGCATCGCCCAATCCGGCGATCCGGCGCAGGGCTTCCATCTTGTCGGCGGGGGAACACAGCAGCTCGACCGAAGCGCCGTTGATCCGGTTGCCGCCAAGTTCGGCGGCCAGCACGTCGGCGTTGGCGCTTGCACGTACTTTCAGACGGATCGGCAGGCCTGCAAGGGCCGACAGGTTGTTGAGCGTGTCATCCGCGACCATCCGGCCCTTGCGCATGATGGCGATGCGGTCGGTGCGGGCCTCGACCTCGGTCAAGGCATGGCTGGCGATCAGCACGGCGGTGCCCTGCGCGGCCAGCTCGTCGATGATGGCATAGAGATCCTGGCGCGAGATCGGGTCCAACCCACTGGTGGGTTCATCCAGCAAAGCCACTTTCGGCTGTCCCAGCAGAACCTGTGCCAGGCCCAGACGTTGCCGCATGCCTTTGGAATAGGTGCCGATCCGGCGGTCCAGGGCATCGCTCAGACCTACGCGCTCCAGCAGACCGGCCACATCCGCCCTGGTGCCGGACAGTTTCGCAAACAGGGTCAGTTGCTCGCGCCCGGTCAGGGCCGGGTGGAAGGATACCGCCTCGGGCAGATAGGCCGTTTCCCGCCGCGCCTGGGCGCTGCCGGGGGTGGCGTCTCCGATCCGGATGGCTCCGCCTTGGATCGGCGTCAGGCCAAGGATGGATTTGATCAGGGTCGACTTGCCAGCGCCGTTATGGCCCAGCAGCGCAACACGCTGACCGGGGGCAAGTGACAGGGTGATATCATCAAGAACGCAGGTCTTGCCTCGGTCCTTGCTGACATGGTCAATAATCAGGGCCTTATCCGTCATGAGGCACCTTTTCCATAGCTGGGGGTTCAAGGGGTTGCATCAATGGATTGCTGTCCATCACGCCACCGGGCAACAGTGCCGGAAAGGCGGATTGCGACCAGCGCACCAGCTGCACGGCAGGAGAGCCGAGCAGCAGCTTGGCTGCGGGTTGGGTCCACAGCACATGGTCCATCGAGTCATTGGGGCGATAGGGGGCATCGGCGATGCCGTTGCCATCCACATCATAGGCGGCAAAATCGGACCAGTAGTTGCCGCGCCCGTCTTCGGACCACTCGACCCATTTGGTCGAGACGTATTTCACCTGTGTCCGGTTCCCGATGAAGGAATTGCCAACGATGCGGTTGCGTTCGCTGCCGGCGGTGAAGTGGATGCCGATGCCGCATCCCTGGAACCAGTTGTCGGTGAATTCGTTCTTGTTGGAGTTATAAAGGAAGGTGCACTTTTCCTTGGCACCGATCACCACGTTACCGGTGATCTGACTCTTGTTGGCATAGTTCAGCATCACGCCATGTTCACGGTCACCGATCGAGACGTTGTCTGCGACCTTCACATTGGTCGTGAACATCACCGCATAGCCCAGATCGTTGCCGATCGAGACATTGTCGCTGACCACCGAATTATCGGCATACATGTAATGCACGGCAAAGCGCAGATCGCGGAACAAGTTGCCGGTAAAGGTATTCTTCTTGGACGAGTTCACAAAGATCCCGTCACGGCCATAGCGGATATCGTTGTCTTCAACCCGCGCGCCTGGCGCGTTCCAGACATAGACACCATTGCCGCGGTCATTCATCCGCTGGTCCTGACGTCCTTCGATCCGGTTGCCACGCACGATGCTGTCCTTGGCACCATGAATGTCGATGCCGTAAAGATTGCCCAGCAGCACATTGTCTTCGACCACCGGCGCGCGGGCCGTCTTGGTCAGCTGGATGCCACTGTCGATCCCGTCATGGCTTGAACCCGAGCCGATCACTGTCAGGCCGCGCAGGGTCACGCCCGGGCCGGTTACGGTGATGACGCTGCCGGTGCCTTGCCCGTCAATGGTGGCCTGTCCCAGCCCGTCGATCGTGACGGGCCGGTCCAGAATCAGATGTTCTGCATAAACACCGGGGCTCAGGCGGAGGGTATCTCCGTCCGCCGCCTGAGCCAGTATTTCATTGATGGCCGCCGCCCGGTTGGGCACATCCCAATCCGCCGCCCAAAGAGGCGAGCCGAGCAGGAGCGGTATGAGCAGGGGCCAGCGCATGGGTCAGGCTCCTTGCGGTTCGACCAGCATCCGGCCGCGCATTTCCATGTGCAGCGCATGGCAGAACCACTGGCAATAGAACCAGTGCACGCCCGGACGGTCGGCGGTGAAGGTGACCGAAGCGGTTGCCATCGGTGCGACTTCCATCGCGATGCCGTAGTTGCCGAGGCAGAAGCCGTGGGTCACGTCGTCCACGTCATCGAGGTTGGTGATGTAAACCGTGACCTCGTCGCCCTGTTTGACGGTGAACTTCTCAAGGCTGAAGGTCGGCGCCTGCGAGGTCATGTAGACCCGCACCTTGTTGCCGTCCCGGATCGGTTCTTCCGCGCCTTCTTCCAGATCGATGCCATCGGCTTCGGCCTGTTTGCGGGCGTCTTCCCAGGTAACATCGTTGCGATCCCAGACGTTGACCGGGTTCACGATGTCGCTGCGAACGATGATCGAGTCGTGCGGCTCGGCAAAGGTCGGGCCGTCATGCACCACTTTCATCTCATCCGACGAAATGTCGATCAGCTGTTCGTTCTCGGGTTTCAGAGGACCAACGTTCAGGAACCGGTCTTTCGAGAACTTGTTCATCGAAATCAGCCACTTGCCATCGGCTTCCTTGGTTTCACCCATGGAGGTGGAGTTGTGACCCGGCTGATAGTGCACGTCGACCTTCGAGATGATCGGGTCCACGTCCTCGCCATTGTAGGCGCGGATGGCCTTGTCGATGTTCCACTTCACGATCTGGCTGTCCAGGAACAGCGTGGTGAAGGCGTTGCCCTGACCGTCATAGGCGGTGTGAAGCGGGCCAAGGCCCAGCTGCGGCTCACCCACGATGCACGAGCGCGGGTCGGCATCGCTTTCGAACAGGGCGTCCAGCTTGGTGACGTCCATGATCGAGACGGTCGGCGACAGCTTGCCGTTGATGCAGACGTGCTTGCCGTCTGGCGCGGTGTTGATGCCGTGCGGAGAGTTCGGGATCGGGATGTAACGGGTGTATTTCTTGTTCTGACCCTTGCGCCCGTCCAGAACCTTTACGCCTTTCAGCTCCTGATAATCGCCGGCTTCGATGCCTTTTTCGATCTCGGCGATGTTGAAGACGACGACGTGGTCCAGCTCGTTCTCGGTCATCTCGGCCAGGTTCATGCCCATTTCTGAGTTGTACGAGGTCGAGAAGGCGTATTTGCCCTGATAGTCGCAGTCGGTGTTGTCGAGGTTGCCCGACACGATCACCTGCCACGCCACTTCCATGGTGTCGCCGTCCAGCGCGGTGAAGATGTTCACGTATTGCGACGGATCGTCCAGCACGCTTCCATCGTTGACCAGCGGTGTTTCATCTTCACCATTGGCAAAGACATAGCCGGTGCGCGGGAATTTCTGCGGACGCAGGCCGTGGATCGCCTTGGCGTTCGGGATCTCGGTGATCTTGTCGCATTTCATCACGTCACAGCGCACACGCGCGACGCGGGTGTTGGCCTTGTCGTTCATGAACAGATAACGGCCGTCATAGGTGCCGTCGGTGAACGACATGTGCGGGTGGTGAAGGTCGCCGTTGTCATAGGTCTTCATGCCACGCTTGGCGAGAAACTCCTTGGTTTCAGGCAGCAACCCTTCGGTCATGATCTTCAGTGACTCGTTGGTCTGACCCCAGCCCGTGGCCGAGCAGCGGTTGAACACGGGCACCCGCATCAGCTCGCGCATGGACGGAAAGCCCAGAATGCGCAGCTCGCCGGTCTGACCCGAGGACCAGAAACCGTAATACTCGTCCAGTTCGCCCGGTTCGAGATTGGCATTGGCCGCGGCGCTCGCCTGCTTCGCGGTCATCAGGGTCGAGCCCAGACCGGTCCCGGCCAGCACGGCACCGGTTGCTGTTGCACCCAGCATCCCACGGCGTGTGACTGTTAGTTTGTTGTCATGTTCCGACATGTTCGTTCCTCCTTTTAGGAAACGGATTGCGGTTTGGCGTTCGGATGGTTCGCCGGTGGTTGTCCGAGTGGGGTCTTCATCTGGACCGACCCTGTCTTGGCCCGCCGTTTCAGCTGGCGGATAACGACGGGACATTTGTCCTCGGACTGGTAGAGCACCTGACAATGCAGGCAGGTGACGCACTCGTTCGGATTGATCTCACCGGTGGGGTGGATCGCCTGAACGGGGCATTCATTGGCGCAGGTCTGACAGGGCGTGCCGCAATCCTTGTAGCGGCGCAGCCAGTCGAACATGCGAATACGGGCAGGGATCGCCAGTGCTCCGCCCAGCGGGCAGAGATAGCGGCAATAGAACCGTTCGATGAACAGCCCGATCCCCAGCAGGGCCAGCGCAAAGACCACGAAAGGCCAGTCGCGCATGAATTTCAGAATGATCGCCGTTTTGAACGGCTCGACCTCGGCATATTTCTCGGCCAACGGGATCGAGATGAAGCTGAGCCCGAAAAGACCCAGAAAGATCATGTATTTCGCGGGCCACAGGCGTTCGTTCAGACCCCAGGGCAGCGTCCATTGCGGCACTTTCAGCGCGCGCGCGATCTTGTTGGTCAATTCCTGCAACGCGCCGAAGGGGCACAGCCATCCGCAATAGGCCCCGCGACCCCAGAACAACAGTGCGGCGGCAACGGCGAACCATTGGATGAACACCAGCGGGTCCAGCAGGAACGCATCCCACGAGAATCCTGTGCGCAGGCTGCCCGCCAGTGCCATCAGGTTCACCACGCTCAGCTGCGCGTTGGCGTACCAGCCGATGAAAAACAGGGTCATTGTCAGGTAGCCGATGCGGAACCAGTAGAAGACCCGCGCATTCATCGTCGCGTGGAACTGGAAGAAGAACGTCGCGGTCAGGACCAGCAGCATGACGCCAAGAACGGCGATTTCGACGGTGCGATCCTTCCAGATGCGCTGCCACAGGGCAGCCTTGGCGGCGGCTTCGCCGGTCGCATCGTCGACAACCTTTGGGGCTGCAACCGGCAGCAGGTAACGGTCTGGCAGTTTGTAGCCCAGATCGAATGTCAGAAAGGTTTTCTCAACGGCACCCACAGCGCGCTGTACCAGCAGTTGCAGGCGGAACGGCTCGGTCGGGTCGAACTCGGCATCGGCGGGGATCTTGAAGATGTCCAGCTCTGTGAAACTGGGCGCATCCGGGGCTGCAACCTTGCCAAGGCGTACTTGCTGTTTGTCGAAGAACCGGACCGAATTGTCGCCTTGGATCAACTGGATCCGATCGAAAATCCCGCCGCGCACATAGCCTGACCCCTTGAAGCTGTAGGCACCGCGCCCCAGCACCAGAATGGCCTGTTCGCCCTCGTCCAACCAGTTCACGAGGTTCTGGTACTCGGCGTCGCCCAGCAGTGACTTGCCGATCGACGGAACCGAGACAAGCGCCATATGCATGTCGATGAAAGTGTCATCCGGTTCGCCCGGTTCCGGGCGCTTGATCGCGCGCTGGTCTCCGGTGGCCTCGAAGGCGGCATTGACCTGCCCGACATCCAGCGTCAGCCGACGGATCGAGCCGTCACCCGAAAGGGTCGACCAGTCATAGACCGCATTCTGCGCCATATCGACTTCGCGCTTTGGCCCGTCGGCCTGCAACGGCGACAGGCCGCCCAGACCCAATGCGCGCGCCACCTTGATACCGCCTCGCACAAGGCTGTCGTCGATCACCATGATCGTGACCGTCGCGCCCGAGATGATGTCGAGGTCGTGCCCCTCACCCCCAGTTTCGGCTTCAACCTTCAGGTCAAGGCCCGCATAGCCTTCGGTCAATTCAACCATGCGGGAATTGGGGATGCCGATCAGCACGATGGGTTCCGAGTGCTTGACCAGTTGCACTCCGGTCAACACGGCATCGTTGTCGATGGCGGCAACGACGTGGATCGGTTTGCCGGAATAGCCCGTCGTGCCAACAAAATCCGAGGTCAGGAATGCCCAGGCAACGGTCTCGCCGCCCTTCAGGACGGGGGCGACCTTCACGTCATCGCGCACCGGGCCAAAGGCATCGGCGCCGGGGGCCAGATCGGCAGGGTCGATGTCGGGCAGGAAACTGGCCAGGCTGTCGGCATGGGCGCTGGTCGCCATCAGGCAGGACAGAGTGAAAGCCAGCAGGAAATGGATTGCGCGACTTACGACCACGGCGCACCTCCGATTGCTAGGGTGGACGCCACGGACGCGCGCAGGGCGCGTTCAAATTCTTCTTGGGTCGCGAACGGGGGCCCTCGGGTTTCGGGCCACAGTCGCCTTGAGTTGTACAAAATGCACAGATTCCCGATTGCAGCGGGTACTATCCGTACATTTTCGGATTGCATCAGCAGCGGCAGATCCGGCAGCGGGGCTGCCGTTGTCACCGCGCACAGCGCGCAATCGGCGCATTTCGGGCAAGGCGCGGTCGGGTCATCAGTGCCTTCCTCAAGGTCCACTTCAACCCAGACCGCCCCTGCCTCCGAGCAGATCTCGATCCACATGCTGTCCCCGGGACTCGCCAGCACCGGGCCAAGCATCTGCAAAAGCAACAGGAAAATACCCACCAAACCGCACACCGCGCGGGACACGCGATCAAACAGGCTATGCGGGGGGCGGACGGTAGGCATTGAGAATCCAGCTCGGCGTTCTTTTCAAAAACTTAGGGGATTCTTCCAGGCGAAGACTTGACTTAGGTCAGGTGTCTGAAAATTTGCACCTACCCGTCGGCCTCGTCCATCAATCCGCGCAGCCACCGACCGGCCAGCCATGCCGCAGGAATGCCCAGCGGAATCGACCAGAGGATCGCCGGCACCGGTTCAATTGCGCCGAACCCGACGCTGTGCAGGATAAGCCCGAGCAAAAACAGGTTGATGGCCACGGTCAACGCCGTGGCCGGATACAGCAGAATGGCCAGTTTCCAAACTGGCCATTTCCCCTCAGTGGCTGGTTCCTTCCGAGAAGGTAATCTTGTTCCAGACATTGTATTTCCCCGAAGGTTTGCGCATCGGCAGGCGGCGGGTTTCTTCCAGCGTCTGCGCGTCATAGACGATCACCGCGCCGTCATCTTCCCAGATCGAAACCAGTGCGTGGCTGCCATCTCTGGTGAACTCGACATGGGCCACGGTCTTGCCCGGCGCAGGGCGCAGTGTTTTCACGATTTCAAGGCTTTGCTTGTCGATGACGTGCATCGCGTCCTTGTTGGGGCCAAAGAAAACGTCTGCCCAGACATAAGGCGAATTCTCATGGCTGCGCATGAAAAACCCAGGGCCTTCGGTCTTGATCCGTTTGACGGTTTCCCAGCTTTCCATGTCGATCACCGACACGGCGCCATCTGTCAGGTGCGGCGTGGCCATCACGGTCGTATCGCCGTGTTTCCATGTGATCCCCGAGCCCAGATGCGGCATTCCGGGCAAATCCAGATCGGCCACCTTGTACCCGATCACCAGATCAATCACTTGCCCGCCCTTGCCATCGCGGGACGCCCCCATGACATATTCATAACTCTGGTCGAAAAAGAAATCGTCCAGATAGTCAGCTGTGGTGATCTTGCGCACAGGGAAAGGATCAGGGTTCTTGAACTGGCCTTCGATACGGAAATCATGACCAAGCCCGGATTGCGGGGGATTGGCGCCGTAGAACACTTCCCAAATCTCGGGCACATCCTTCAGCGCCAGAACAAAGCTCTCGCGCGGCGGGGCCTGATAGACGGCAGAGACGCGGCTCGGCAGGCCCTTCTTGCTTTTGACCTCGATGACCTTTGCGACGGAAAGGTCTTCGGTGGACAATACCGTCAGGCTGTTGGGCAGGTAATTCGCCACGGCTACCCATTTGCCATCGCCCGACATTGCAATATTGCGGCTGTTCAGCCCGGCACGCACACGGCCCACCTGTTTCAGCGCCCAGATGTCGTACTTCTGGACCCACCCGTCGCGCGACATGATGAAGACATACCGCCCATCCGGGCTGAACTTGGGGCCGCCATGCACGGCGAAGGGGGTTTCGAACCGGTCCAGAACCTCGAACGTGTCGCCGTCCAGAACGCTGACATGGTGATCGCCGGTTTCCACCACCAAGGTGATGTTCATCGGGTCGCTGTCCCAGACGGGCGCATCCACCGGTACATAGTCCTCGTCCAGCGTCCGGCTGGCCAGTATCTGGGCCTCGTCCCATTCGGGGTCGGATTCCAACGGCGATTTCAACCAACCGGCCAGCTCTTCGATTTGCAGGGCATCCAGCTCGTGCGAGAAGGCCGGCATCTGTGTCGCCGCGCGCCCTTCCGCGATTACCGCGGCAACCCGGGGACCCCGCATGCGTTTGAGCGTTTCAGGGATCAGCGCGGGGCCAACACCGCCCAGACGGTTCTCGCCATGGCATGAGGCGCAATGCTCCGCATAGTCCGAAGGCGCGTCGGCCCAGGCGACACCCGCACCCAGGATCGAGCATAATGCCCCAATCTTCATCTTTTCAAAAATACTCCCGCCGGAGGTTCCCGCACGCGCCACAGGCGCAGCGGTTGAAAACCTCGCACTTACGGTGTCAAAAGAACTGATGCGCCGGATCATGGCTTTTCCCCCGAAACGGTGTGACCTGAAGGCGTTCCCCTGCATCATCCACACCGATTTCCTGGTTGGACAGGTAACAGGCTGGATCCTCGGCCCAGGGATCACCGGTCAATTGCAGGGCGCGGATGCGGGTATTGCCGCCGCACACGTCTTTGAGTTCGCAGGCTCCGCAACGCCCCTTCAGCGGGCGTGGGCGGGTGCGTAGCATGGCAAGCATCGGATCATCGCTGGTCCAGAGTTCGGAAAACGATTTGGTCTTTACGTTGCCCACCGTGTAGTCAGACCAGTAAGTGTCCGGATGGACCCGGCCGAGATTGTCGATATTGGCAACACCCAAACCACTTGAGTTTCCACCCCACGCGGCCAGGTGCGCACGCACATGTGCAGCCTTGTCGGCGTCGAAATGCGTGCGAATCCAGTTCAGGAAATATCCGGCATCAGCGTCATTGTTCCCGGTCACGATATCCAGCGGACGACCGCCCGATGCGGCTTCCCAGGCGCGTTCCAGCAACAGATCCAGGCCTTTGCGCGTGCGCTGATGCGCGGCATCTTCGCCCCGGTTCTTGTCGCCGCGCCCCGCATAGACAAGATGCGACAGGTAGAACTTGTCGACACCTTCATCATCACAAAGGCTCAGCAAGTCAGGCAAGTGATGTTGCGTGCCTTCGGTCAGGCAGAACCGCAGACCAACCTTGATGCCGCGCTTTTTACACTCTCGCACACCGCGCAGGGCGTCCGCAAAAGCGCCCTCGACGCCACGAAACCAGTCATTCGTCGCTCCGATCCCGTCCAGCGAGATGCCGACATAGTTGAAGCCCACATCCGCTATCATATCGGCGGTTTCGTCATGGATCCGGGTCCCGTTGGTCGACAAGGCCAGCATTGGCACCAGATCACGGGCGCGTTTTGCAATGTCGAAGAAATCGAACCGATCCAACGGTTCCCCACCCGAGAGGATCAGGGCCGGGACGCGAAACTGGCCCAGATCCTCAAGGGTTACCATGGCTTGCTCATGGCTGAGCTCACCCGGGAACGCGACATCCGCCGAGACGGTGTAGCAATGGCGGCACTTCAGGTTGCAGCGCCGCGTCAGATTCCAGATCACAACCGGCTTTACCGGGCCGGGGCGCCGTTTGCGCACCGGAGTCGGCTTGACCAGCTGATGCATGTATTCGGTCAGGCGGAACATGTTTCAGCCTTTCTGTTTCAGGCGCAGTCCGGTCTTTTTCAGGATGCGCGTGGAATAAAGGATGTCGCTGCCGCGGCAGGCCGATCCCAGAATCGCGGCGATCTGGCCGCGTTTGTCTTCGACCTCGTCGGGCGTGCTGCCATGAACCATGGCGAACAGGTTGTAGGGCCAGTCGGGCAGGGCACGGGGCCGTTCATAACAATGGGTGACGAAGGGCAGTGCCCCGATATGAGCGCCCAGTTCGGTGATCAGGTCATCCTGCACGTTCCAGACGGTCATGCCGTTCGACGTCATGCCCAGCTTGTAATGATTGGGGGCTGCGGCGATCCGTCGGATCACCCCGCGCGCCTTCAGCGCGGCCAGCCGGTCCAGCAGGGTGGCCTCGGTCAGGCCCAGATCGGCAGCGACCCGCGCATAGGGCGCGGCCACCAAGGGCAGTCCCCCCTGAAGCGACTCGATGATTTGTCTGTCTGTTGCGTCGATCATGCCGCCACCCGGAAGCCGATGAAAAATTCCTGAAGTTTGGGGAAACGGAGAACACTGATCCCCGTTTCCCGTTCGATGGCATCGGCGGTGGCCTCGATCCCCTCGGGTGTTTCGGTGGCCAGCACGAACCACATGTTCAGCCGGTGCGTGCGTTCATAGTTATGTGCCACCTCGGGATGTGCATTGACTTTGGTCAGGACGGTTTCGAATTCTTCGTCTGGAACGGCCATTGCGCAAAGGCAGAAAGCCCCACCCATGGCCGCAGCGTCGAAAAACGGACCGAAGCGCGTGATGACGCGGTCATCTTTCATACGTCTCAGACGCGACAGCAATTCCGCCTCGGACAGGCCAAGCTCTGCGGCGACGGTTGCGTAAGGGTGCGAAGTAAGCGGCAGATCCTCTTGCATACGATTCAGGATCGCGCGATCCGTTTGGTCCAGCGTCATGCGGCGACCTCCTTTGCTTGAATCAGCGCGCCGGTCTGTTTGAAACAGCGGGTTGAGAACAGGACCTTGTTCCGTGCTCCGGCCAATTCGGGCAATGCAATCGCACCGGCCAGAACATCCAAAGCTTCTTTGCGTGTGCGGGCGTGGATCATGGAATACAGGCGATATGGCCAGACATCGGGAACCGGATTCCGCTCATAGCACAGGGTCACTCCCGGGAAGGCTGCCAAGGCTGGCCCAGCGGTTTCAATCTGTTCTGCCGGCAGGTCCCAGACCACCATCGCATTGGCCGACCAGCCAAGCGCCCGGTGACGCACAATGACGCCGAGCCGCGAGATTATTCCGGCGGCATGCAGGGCTTCGATCCGCTCCATCACGTCGGTGACATCCCGTTTCAGCGAACGAGCCAGAGCGGCATAGGGTTCTGACACCAAAGACAGCCCGGAACTCAGAGACTGTAGCAGGCAACGATCGCCCTCGCGCATGACGGATGCATCGACCTTTCGTGCCGAGGGCACGTTTTTGGCTCCGCCAGTCATGCGAAAACCAAGATCCACGTTGAAAGGGCGCACCAGCCGCAGGTCCAGCACCTGCAATCCGGTGGATCGACTGATCCGCGCAAGGGTATCGTTGACATGCGCGCGGTCCGGCCCGGTCGCGACAAACCACAGGTTCCACGCGTCTTCGCGTTGATAATTGTGATTCACGCCGGGTTCGGCATCGATCAGGGCGGCGACCTCCTCCAACCGATCTTCCGGAGCCGCCACGGAAGCCAGGGTGCTGGCCGTCACCGCGCCGGGCGTGATGGTGGCGCCAACCCGTGTAATGCGGCCTGTGGCGCGCATCCGGGACAAGCGATGAATGACTTCGGCTTCGTCCAGCCCGAGTGCGTTACCCAGCATCTGGAACGGTCTATCGGTGATCGGGAAGTCGCGCTGAAATTCGTCCAGCAGGCGGCGGTCGATCGGGTCCGTGATATGTCGCATCGGTTACAGCCCCGTTCTGTGCGCACGGGCGGTGAAGAAGATGCCGGACGGGCTGTCCGCGTCGATCTCGCGCAGTTTTTCAAAACTGTGCGTGTCGTAGACCATGACCTTGTTGGCATCGCGCACGCTGATCCAGACTTCATGCCCGCGTGGCGTGAACTCCATGTGCAAGACTGCGGGGCCGGGCTTGAATTCGTGGATGATCTGTTTGCTGACACTGTCGATCACCTGAATGGTGTCATTCAGCGGGTGGGCGAAATTCACCCAGACCTGCCGCCCATCGGGACGGGCCATGGCAAAGACCGGTTGCCCGTGGGTTTTGGTCTGTCCCGTTTCGGTCAGAGTGTCGGCGTCGATCCACAGAACCTCGTGATGGCCGACAGCGGGCAAAACGAACTCGCGGCCCGTCAGCGCCCAGCCTTCCAGATGAGGCATCTTGTAGACCGGCATTTCTTCCTGACCACGCCCGTAATCGGGTAGAACCCGGATCGGTTCGGGGGTTTCGGCCCACAGATCCAGCGCGGTCAGGCCGTCCTCGCCAAACAGACCGGTGATATAGGTGCGGCCATTGGCAGTGATCAGCGCGTCATAGGGGTTCTTGCCCATGTCCGGGATCTTGGTGATCTCTGGTGCGCCTTTTGCGAAATCGGCAATCCAGGTTTCCCCAGTGTCCCACATCGTGAAAACGAACCGCCGACCGGGCGCATCGACCAGGCCGATGGTTTTGCTGTCGGTCGGGATGTCCGCGATCATCTCAAGCGTGTCCGCATCGAATACGCGCACGCCACCGGGTTCGTAATTCGACACCGCCACAAGCTTGCCGTCGTCCGAAATCGCCCCGCCGATGGCGTTGCCGGCCTGCACGACGCGGTTCACGATCTGGCGGGTCACGATGTCGATCTTGGTCAGCCCGCCGTCGCGGCCAAACACATAGGCATACCGTTCATCAGGCGAATAGACCAAAGACGCATGCGACAGATCACCCAATCCCTCGATCCGGGCCAGAGCTGCACGGTCGGATTGATCCACCAGCAGAACCGAGCCCTTGGCGCGTTCGATGACCAGACCAAGGTCGCCTGTCGCGGTCGGTTCAGCCTGCGCTGTGGTCATCATCAATGTGGCTGCAAGGCCAAGAATGAAGTGTTTCATTGTGCCTCCTGTTCCAGCAGGTAACGGGCGATCCATTCGGCCTCTTCTTCACTGATCAGGGGCCGCCACGGGGGCATCGCGGTGTCGGGGATGCCGTCAAGGATGACGCTGGTCAAAACATCCGCGTCGTAGTGTTCAAGTGTCTCACTGCGCAGATCGGGGCCAAGGCCGCCCTTCAGGGACAGGCCGTGACAGGAACCGCAATCCTGATGCACAAGTCTTTTCAGGGTATCGGGATCGATGACATCCGCCGCGAAAGCAGAGGTCGCGGCCAGAACCGCAATGGTCAGACAGGTTCGCGCCGCCCACCCCGAGCGACCCGGCGATCTGTCGGTGCATGTTGGGACAATCCCCTGATCTCGTCTTCCCAGCTTAGCCATGGGCCTGTTCCGGAAGCTCGGCTACAGGCCGTTCGGCATAAAGCGAAACCACCTTGCCAATGATAAACAGCGTCGGCGCCTTCAGGTCGGCTGCACGCACATCCGTGGCCAACTGGTCAAGTCGTGACACAAGACGACGCTCATCAGGTGTCGTGGCCTTGCCCACCGCCAGAACTGGTGTCGAGCCTGGCAGGTTCTCGGTCATCAACCCCATGGCGATCTGACCGATATTGGCGACGCCCATATAGACCACCAGTGTCGAGTCCGGATCGGCAAGACGTTTCCAGTCCAGATCCAGCACTTTGTCGGCCTGCCGATGTCCGGTGACATATTGAACCGAGGTCGCCAGCCCGCGATGGGTCAGCGGCACACCCGTCGAACAAGACGCCCCCTGGGCCGCCGTGATGCCCGGTGCGTATTCGACAGCGACACCGCGGGCCATCAGATAGGCGGCCTCTTCCGAGCCGCGACCAAAGATCATGGGGTCGCCGCCTTTCAGCCGGGCGACCGTGTGACCTGCGCTGGCTTCCTCAAGCAGTATTTCGTTGATGCGGTCCTGCGGAACGGTGTGGCATTTGGGGGCCTTGCCGACAGGGATCAGCCTGGCGCCTTCCGCGTGCAAGTTCAGAATGTCGGCGGACACCAGCCGGTCATAAACCACGACATCCGCTTCTTGCAGCATCCGCAGTGCGCGCAGGGTCATCAGCTCGGGGTCGCCGGGGCCTGCGCCAATCAGAAAAACCTTACCGCTCATGTGCAAACTCGCTTGGTCTGAAAGTCTTCGAGACCCGGTATTCCACGCAGATCCGCTGCGTTTGCAAGACGTTGCTGGGTGAGCCGGGCGTGTCATGGGGGAAGATTGGCCCAATTGAAAACCAACCTCCTTGACATAAGTTAAGGAGCGCGGGATTTGCGCCCGCGCTCCTTCATCTTGCCTGTATTGTGCCTTGTTTCAGGGTTCGACGGTGATCATTCCGATCATGTTCTGTGTCTCCCAATGCGGGCCGCACAGATAGTCCTGTGGGCCGGGCGTGAGTAAGGTCAGTTCAACAGATTCCTCGGGGAACAGGCGATCACTTTCAGGTTGGCTGCCATCCTTCAACAGAACGGAATGGCTGGTGCGTTTGTCGACATTCACCCATCGGACAGTTGTGCCTGCCTTCACGGTCAATTCGGATGGGCAAAAATTGTATTTGTACATCAGCACCACTTCGGCGTCTTCGACGGCCGACGAAGGCTGACCGAACAACTCGACATAGCGCTCTTCGGCCTCGGCGCAGATTTCGGCGGTTTCGTCCGCCCAGGCGGGCGCGGCCAGAAGCAGCAGCGCGGGAAGAAGGCGTTGGGGTTTCATGGTCCATGACTCCTTTCCAAGAGTGGCCGGGGCCGGTTGACCCGGCCCCGATCCGTCATTGTTTGACCACGTTGATGAACGCGCTGTCATCATCCAGCGCCAGGCTGGTATTCAGCGTCACGTGGTGGAACCTTGCGGCGGTAAAATCGTCGTGGATGGCAAAGCCAACGGTATAGGTCTTGCCTGCCTCCAATGGCACATCACCGGGCGCGCCCGAATTCAAGGGGCGCGAAAACACCACGGTCCACATGCCACCGGACAGTTCGGCCGATGCGGCGATTTCACCATCATTGACCACGCGCTGCTCCAACAGATAGCCATTGGTGGCGCTTCCGTCGGCGTAGACACGCATCAGGTCAAGATAGGTGCCGTCGGCCAGATACTGCTCGATCTGTTCCTCGGCCTTCAGCTTGTCCCAGCCCCCCAGGGCCTTGCCGCGGCGACCTTTAACCTCAACATCCGTGCGGCTTTCGCTGATGTATTTCGTAACGGTTTCCGTGGCATTGAGGCGACCGGCAACATCCGCATTGGCGGCGATCGCATCCGCTTCGGGCGCAAAGGGCATATAGGTGTTGTCGGCGTGGCACGAAGCCCAGCATCCCACCTGATCGCCCAGCTCGATACCAGTGCCGGTAATCATCATGGCAACCTTGATCTGGTTGTCCGGGTCCATCTTGCCGCCATCGACGAACGGGGCAGGGTTGTGACCCGCGTCCGGCCATTGCAGGCGAATGTACAGGTTTTCGTCGTCATGCGCCGCCTGAACGGTTGCGTCGATGACACCGCGTTTTCCCGGGATCGGAGTCGGTTCCAGATCTCCACCCGCAACGATCTTGTTGCCTATGGTGTCCAGCTCCTTGGCGTGACAGGTGGTGCACTGATCCCCGCCTTTGGTCAGGGGGCGCGCGCCACCATGGAACTTGCCGTTCTGGACCCATTCAAACGAGGCCTGACCAGGGTAGAACAGTTTCAGATCCGCCGCGGCCACTGCGTTCCATTCGATGTTGGACCCAACGTCGCTTGCTCCGCCAGAGGGCGCCGCGGCGTCTTCACCGGAGGTTTTTGCGCGTTCTTCATCCAAAGCAGCGTCAACGGCCGCAGCGATCTGGGCCTGAACAGCCTCTTGCTGAGCCTTCTTGGCGGCTTTTTCTGCTTCTGCTTCAGCGGCCTCTTTGGCTTCGATCTTTTCGAGACTGGCCAGATATTCCGGAGGGATGGGCCGGATGAAGTCCGGGTTCGGTGCTTCAAGCTTTTCCAGATACTCCTCGTCCGCCCGGTCGCGTGCATCCGAGTGTGCAATCCCCTTGTGGCAGTCGATACAGGTCTGTCCGACAGTCATCGCATTGAGGTGCTGCTGACGGGCGCGTGGTTTCTGGAATTCGGGCATCATCGATTCGAAATCGTGACAGTTGCGGCATTCGCGCGAGTCTGTGGCCTTCATCCGCTCCCATTCGTTCATGGCCAGATGTACACGTTTGGCCTCGAACTTTTCACGGGTGTTGATGGTACCGACCATCTTGCCATACAGCTCTTTGGACGCCTTGATCTTACGGATCATCTTATGTGTCCAGTCTTTGGGAACGTGGCAGTCGGAACAGACAGCCCCCACACCCGAACGGTTCACGTCATGGATCGTGCCGGTATATTCTTCGTAGACAAAATCTCGCATCTCGTGACATGAGATGCAGAATTCCTTGGTGTTTGTGGCTTCCATTGCGGTGTTGAACCCGCCCCAGAAGATGATGCCGGCGGCAAAGGCCCCGGCGATACCGGCCACAGGCATTCCCCATAGGAAATACCGGCGCCAGATCGGTTTTTTCTTTTCCGGTTCGGAGGTCATATCCGGGCTCCGTTTTGGCTGTATTGTCTGGCCCTTGGTGGCAGGCCGGTGAGTTTGGCTGATGACTCAAACAGGGAAAGGGCGGGCGAGGGGCCCGCCCTTTCCTGTGGTCGTCCTGACCTCGTCAGGTGACGTGGTTCGACCGGTTGTAGACGTTGAACTTGCCGGTCGGGGCATAAAGCCCGTCGATGCGGCCGATTTCTTCCAGCGTCTTGGCGTCGAAGATCACGATCTGACCATTGGGTTCTTTCGAGTCCGACAGGTTCCACTTGGAAACCCAGACCTCGGTACCGTCAGCGTTGAATTCGAAGTGAACAGCGGCGCTGCCTTCGTCTTCAGTGATCTGGATCGTCTTCACGATTTCGCCGGTTTCTTTCGAAATGACCTGCACGGATTGCTGCACTTCCGGTTCCGGATGCTTGGTCTGGTCAGCCCAGATGTAATCCGAGTTCGGGTGGGTGCGGACGAACAGGCCGGGGCCGTCGGTTTCCACTTCGTAGCAGACTTTCCAGGCGTCATCTGGACGGTTTTCAGGATCGTTGCCCCAAACGGTCACGGTGCCGACACCAAGGTGGGTTGTGCCCGCCACAGGTCCACAGTTCGGGTCGACCCAGTTGGCGCCCGGACCAGGGTGCGGCAGCGCGGCTGTGTCGATCATCGCCTCAAGCTTGTGGGTTTCGGTATCGACAACCACCATCTTGTTCGACGCGTTTGCGGCGATCTGGAAATACCGGCCTGTCGGATCGAAGAACCCGTCATGCAGGAACTTGGCGCTGTCGATCTTGTCGATCCGAAGGTTGTCCAGATCGGTGTAATCGACTTGCCACAACTGTCCCAGCTCTTTCACGGCAACGATCCAGGTGGGTTCATTCGGAGTGGTGTAGATGGCTGCCACACGGGCTTCTTCCACATACTCACCGTCGACGTTCACGCCGCGGGTCGATACGACCTTAACCGGTTCCATGGTCTTCGCGTCAACGATAGCAAAGTGCGGCGGCCAGTAGCCACCACCGATGACGTATTTACCATCGCCGGAAACGGCGACGTCACGGGCGTCATATGCAATCTTGACTTCGGATACCAACATTTTGTCCGGCGTCTGCCAAAGGTCGATCTTGGTCATCTTGCCGTCGCGACCCATTGTGTACCAGAAGCGGCCGGGGTGTTCCGGCTCGGTCAGGCTGTGGTGTTCGGACGCTTTCAGAACGTGCACTGCGTAGCCAGTGGGGATGTGGGTCAGCACCTCTTTGGTGTCGCCGTCGATCACGGCCACCTTGCCTACGTCACGTTCGATGACGACAAAGAAGTTTTCCCAGTTGCGGCCGTGCAGCGGCTCGGTCGGATAGTCCTCTTCTTCGACATAGACCTTACGCGTCGCCATCATCTGTTCCAGCGACATTTCAGGTGGTTTTGGCGGCTCCATCATGATGTAGGTCGCCATATCCTTGATTTCCTGCTCGGTCATGATGTCCGAGAAGTTGTTCATGCCGCCTTCGGTACCCCAGGCGATAATCTTTTCAAGGCGTTCCTGCCCCAGTTGCAAGGTGCCGCCTTCGGTTACAGTGCCGTCGGCTGCGGTCTTCTTCCAATGCGGTTCCAGGTTTTTACCCGTGGCACCTTTGCGCAATACGCCGTGGCAGCCTGCGCATTGTTCGAAATAGAGCTGTTTAGACGATTCAAAGGCTTCTTCGCTCAAAGTTGGCTCTTCGGCGAAGGTCGGAGCAGCGACGCTGCCCAACAACATTGCCAATCCGACCCCGAAGGCGCGGCCGGGTTTGTTGTAGCTGATTCCAAGTGACATGATCACTCTCCATATGCGTGGTGAGGCGGTGTCGAGAGTGAAACATCACGTGGATGTCATCCTTGACCAAAGTCAACGGCAAGGGTGCAGACAAAGCACTTTGGAAAGAAAACACAGATCAAAACCCCCAATAAATCTTGTGTTTCTCACACATGTTTAAGCCCAGTCTTGATTTTGGTTAAGGGCGCCGGGTCATGCGGGCACTACACATTGTTCAACGGCGGGAAAAGCTATGGAGAGCAGGCATGACAGCTGTAATCGCGCGTGTTTTCAGTGAAGGGTTCCGGGTCTTTTTTCTTTCGGCGGGTCTTTACGGTATGTTTGCAGGAGTCGCGTGGGGCGTATGGTTGGCGTCGCTCGACGGACTGATGCCCTACATGGAACAGAGTTACGCGATGCCCCCGGTGATGTGGCACGCGCATGAGATGATTTTTGGGTATGCAACGGCCGCCTTGGGGGGGTTTTTTCTGACCGCCGTGCCGAACTGGACCGGTGCGCCCGAGGCGCGGGCCCGCTTTATCACGCTTGTCGCATTGATCTGGATGGCCGGGCGTCTGGCGGTCTGGTTTTCCGGAGTGTTGCCACCCTTGTTCGTCGCAGTCGTGGACCTGAGCTTTGTTCCCATTCTGGCGCTGAAGATTGCCAGTCAACTGGTTCGTCGGCCCAAGCCCCAGAATATGGTGTTTCTGTATCTTCTGGTTCTGATGTTGGCCTCGAACGTTATGGTTCATTTGGAATGGATGGGGGTCACGGTGGATACGCTGAATACCGGCATTCGGGCCGGGCTTTTGACCTTGTGTTCGATGATCGCGATCCTGGGTGGCCGGATTACGCCGGCTTTTACACGCAATGCCATGAAAAGAGCGGGTCAACCCGAAGCATCGTGGCCGGTATCCGTGGCCAGGCTGGACAGGGCGACGATGATTCTGGCGCTGTTGCTGCCCCTGCTTGTGCTTGCACTTGATGTCGGGCCTGTAGCGGGGGCCGTTGCTTTGGTGATGGGCAGTGTTCAACTGATGCGCATGGCGCGTTGGAGAACAGGCTGGGCCTTGCGTCAACCGATCCTTGTCGCGCTGCATCTGGGTCTCGGGATGCTGGCGCTGGGTCTGATTCTCTGGGGGTTGGCGGCCATCGGGATGGGAAATGAGATCGGCGCGCTCCACGTTCTGGGCATTGGTTGCGTTGGTGGCATGACCCTTGCCGTAATGAGCCGCGCCGCCTTGGGCCACAGCGGTCGTCCCCTTGTCGCGCCAAAGCCCATGGCGATTGCCTATGGCTTGATGGCGGTTGCAGCGCTTGTGCGTTGGCTGGGATCCGACATGGCAGGAGGGTACATGACGGCGATGCTGACAGCGGATGGATTTTGGATCGCGGCAATGGGGCTGTATCTGTTTGCCATGTGGCCTGCCCTGACCGGCCCCCGCGCCGTGCAACAGACCTGAGGCCGGTTCAAGCGGCGCCTATCGTTCAGCGACCAGAGGCCGCGCGTTCTTGATATGACGATGGACCAAAGCCCGAGCGCGTTTCCCTTTTTCCGGTATCCGTCGTGCGGCCAGCGGAACGTAATTGCGCTGATCCAATTCAGGGAACAATTCAAGAATTTCCGCCCGTGCGTCCGGGTGAACACTGGACAAGGCCTGCGCACCGGTGAGCAGGCTTTCGGAAGGTGCGCCTTCCGCATAGATGATCTCGTGACGGTCGAACAAAAGATGGACATAGGTCACAGCACGGGTGTCATCAGCGATTGAAATGCCGGGCACGCCGACAAGAATGTGAGCAGGAACAAGAACCTCTTCGGCGTCGAACATTCTGACGGCAATCGGCGACCGGACCAGCATACGGTGTTGCGGTGACACGAAAAGATCACGCTGGGGCAAGTGATCGCCCAGTGTACCGGCCTCGATCCGGATGGGCTTCAGCCTGGGACGGGCGCGAAGCGCCGCCTGATCCAGATGTCGCGTGCCGATCCAGCGTATGTGTTGCGGTCCGTTGTCGGCGGTGACGACCGCGTCACCCACCTTCAAATCCTCGATGGACCTCGGACCTTTTGGAGTCATTATCAACGTTCCGGCTACGAAGCACGGCACGTCAATGATAGTGGTCGGATCAGTTGTGTCAGGAGCATTGGTCGGCGTAACATTCACGATGTTCATCGAGTATGTCGTGCCGGGCACAAGGGGTTCAGAGGTTATGTAACCACCCAAAGTTCCGTCAACTTCCACACGATAAACTGTAATCGTACCCCCGCCTGGTTTGGACAGAATATAGGATTCTTCCAGGTAAATTGGGCCACTAAGAAAGGTGGTCGAGCCATCAAGGGTGGTGATGGTGCCGGTCTGCGTCAGATCATCGCCGTCTTCGTTGTCGAAGCGGTCACCGTTGAAAACATCGCCAGTATCGACAATGGGTGGTCCGCCGCCGTTTTGAATAAATCCACCGGCTGCGTCTGTCACGCTGAACAAACGACGATCCGTGTCAGGATCAAAATTGACATCCAATGTAACCGTATCCGGCCCAATCGTATTCACCGTGATTACGCCGGGCGTATAACCGATATAGGAATAGTTTGCCATTTTAACCCATCACTCTTTGACACGGGATTTACACTTGTTCTCTCAAGCGCTTGGATAACTCCGCTATACTAAAATGTCGACGCGACATTCCTCACAATTGGTTCAGATATCAAGGCGAACCCCAGGCTTTTTCGTGGTTCTTGCTGTTTGTCAGGCATCTGACCTCGTTCCCGAGCATACTTGAGAAGTCTTGACTTTCGTTAAGGCACTCCCGCGTCCCGCCAGTCATGTTGCAGACACTAGCTAATCTGCGCAAAGGAGAGCGCAATGCGAGACGTCATGACAAAGAGCATGGCCCGCAATATTTTTTATGGCGGGTCACTGTTCTTCATTCTCATCTTTCTGGCCCTTTCGGCCCATTCCCACTGGTATATCGTCAATTCCGAAAATGCCGCAAAGCTGGATGACAGTGTGGTGCGGGGCAAGCATGTCTGGGAAAAACACGCCTGTGTGAACTGTCATTCGATTCTGGGTGAAGGGGCCTACTTTGCTCCGGAAGTCGGCAACGTGATGACCCGCTGGGGCGTGTTGGACGACCCGGAATCAGCCTTTGAATCCCTCAAGGGCTGGATGGAAGCACAACCGACCGGCATTCCCGGTCGTCGGCAAATGCCCAATTTCAACCTCAGCGACGAAGAACTCCGTGACCTGACCAACTTCCTGATCTGGACGGACAACATCGACGCGCAGGGCTGGCCGCCCAACGAGGCAGGCTGAGAAAGGGAACGAAACAATGAAATACGAATCCCAAAAAATCGCCTATGCCTACTTTGCGGTAGCCATGGCGTTGTTCGCGATACAGGTGATCGGCGGCCTTCTGGCCGGTTTCATCTATGTATTCCCCAATTTCCTGAGTGAGCTTCTGCCGTTCAACATCGTGCGGATGCTGCACACCAACTCTCTGATCGTCTGGCTGATCCTGGGTTTCTTTGGTGCGGCCTACTTCCTGATCCCGGAAGAAGCCGAGCGCGAGATCCACTCCCCCAAGCTGGCCTATCTGCAACTGATCATCCTTGTTGTCGGTACGTTGGGCGTGGTCGTCACCTATGTCTTCAACCTGTTCGAAGGCAACTGGCTGCTGGGCAAAGAGGGGCGTGAGTTCCTGGAACAGCCCAAATGGGTCAAGGCCGGTATCGTCGTGGCTGCATTGATCTTCCTTTACAACGTGTCGATGACCGTTCTGAAAGGCAAGAAGACAGCCATTACCAACATCCTGCTTCTGGGCCTTTGGGGTCTGGCGCTGCTGTTCCTGTTCGCCTTTTACAACCCGGGCAACCTGTCGCTGGACAAGCAATACTGGTGGTATGTCGTCCACCTGTGGGTCGAAGGTGTGTGGGAGCTGATCATGGCCTCGATCCTGGCCTATCTGATGCTCAAGCTGACCGGTGTGGACCGTGAGGTGGTCGAAAAATGGCTCTATGTCATCGTCGCCGCCGCACTGTTCTCGGGCATCCTTGGCACAGGTCACCACTATTACTGGATCGGCACGCCTGCATACTGGCAGTGGATCGGTTCGATCTTCTCGAGCCTCGAGGTGATCCCGTTCTTTGCGATGATGGCCTTTGCCTTCGTCATGGTCTGGAAGGGCCGTCGTGACCACCCCAACAAGGCCGCGCTGCTGTGGTCGCTGGGCTGTGCTACGCTGGCTTTCTTCGGTGCCGGTGTCTGGGGCTTCCTGCACACGCTGCACGGGGTGAACTATTACACCCACGGCACGCAGATCACCGCAGCCCACGGGCACCTGGCCTTCTACGGCGCCTATGTCTGCCTCAACCTTGCGATCTTCAGCTACGCTATGCCGATCCTGAAGAACCGTGATCCCTATAATCAGGTTCTGAATATGGGTTCGTTCTGGCTGATGACCAGCGGCATGGTCTTCATGACCTTCGTGCTGACCTTCGGGGGAACCGTGCAGACTCACATGCAACGTGTCGTCGGAGACTACTTCATGGACGTGCAGGACCAGATCGCGATCTTCTACTGGATGCGTCTTGGCTCTGGTCTGGTCGTTGTCCTTGGGGCGCTGCTGTTCATCTACTCGATCTGGGTTCCTCGCAAAGAGGTCATTGAACCCGGCGCAGCCGAAACCCCAGCGGAGTGACGGATATGGATGGCTCCATGAACCTGAAAGAGGGGGCGGCAAACGCCCCCTTCTACCTGGCCCAGGGCGATGAATGCGATGTCTTCACCGCCGCTTACAACAACGATCTGCCGGTTCTGCTGAAAGGTCCGACGGGTTGCGGCAAGACCCGGTTTGTGGCCCACATGGCCGCGAAACTTGGCCGCCCGCTCTATACCGTAGCGTGCCACGACGATCTCGCCGCCGCCGACCTGATCGGACGCTATCTGCTGAAGGGCGGCGAAACCGTCTGGGTCGATGGCCCCCTGACCCGCGCGGTGCGCGAAGGCGCGATCTGCTATCTCGACGAGGTGGTCGAGGCGCGCAAGGACGTGACCGTGGTGTTGCACCCGCTGACCGACGACCGGCGCATCCTGCCGATCGATCGCACCGGCGAAGAGCTTGAGGCCGCGCCCGGCTTCATGCTGGTGGCCTCGTACAACCCTGGCTATCAGAATATCCTGAAAACCCTCAAACCCTCGACCCGGCAGCGGTTCATCTCGCTGGAGTTCGACTTTCCCTCGCCCGAGATGGAGGCTGAGGTGGTCGCGCAGGAAAGCGGCCTGCCGCTGGAACGCTGCAAGCCGCTGGTGCGGCTGGCGGGCAAGCTGCGCGGGCTCAAGGGTCAGGACCTCGAGGAAGGCGTGTCCACCCGGCTGGTCGTCTATGCCGCGACGCTGATCGCGCAGGGCATGTCCACCGACCGCGCCATCCTTGCCGCCATGATCGAACCTCTGACCGATGACGAGGATATCAAACGCGGGCTCCTCGATCTTGTCACCGCCGTCTTTGGGTGAGGCCGGCGATGGTCAGGATCGACTTTGAGCCATGGGAACCCGAAGAAACGATCGGGAAACTGTGGCACACCCTTGCCAGCCGCCTCGATGCACCCCAGGTGCATGTTGGAGCCGCGGTCGACCTTTCCGAGGTCGCGGGGCGGCTGGCAGTCCTCTTTCGAGGGCTTGGGGGTAGTCCGGGCGTTGAATTGCGCCCGGTCTCACCCGAGGTTTCGCGCCACCGCCTGAGTTGGCGCCGCAAACTTGCAACCGAAGCGGAATTGATGCCGCGCGCCTCGTTCGACGGAGAGGTTTTGCGTCTGCCCGACCGTCTGGCCGTATTCCCCGCACGCGAGGCAAACGGCGCGCTCTATGTCTGGTTGGCCGCCGCCGCCGCCCATGCCGGAACCCGAATTGACGAAGATGATCCACTGCGTGCCGACCTGCGTGCCTTGATCGCCGCCCGGCATATGGTCGAGGCGACTCTGGACGATGCGCCTGGCTTGCGTCCGCTGTATACCGAGCTGTGCAAGGGCGTGCTGTTTCAGCGCGACATCCCCAGCCTGCCGCCTGCCGAGGCCGCGGTTGAAGAACTGATCCGTCATATGCTGGGCGATCCCAAGCCCCTGTCGGATCAGGCCGAGCACCTTCTGGCACTTGACGACGACCCGATCGCACCGCGCGGCTATCAGCCGATGCGTCCGGTTCCCCTGTGGCCGGAGTTGCGGGCAGTTGGGTTCTCGGAACACAACGAGGTTGAAAACCCCGATACCGAAGGCCCGCCAGAGGAATCCGGCGAAAAGACACACCGTGCCCGGCGCCGCAAATCGGATCAGGCCGAGCGCAGCGACAGTTTCATTCTGCACAAGTTCGAAGCCATCCTCAGTTGGGCCGAGTTTCTGAATATCAACCGTCGCATCGATGACGACGATCCCGACAACGCCAAGAAGGCGGCTGACGATCAGGAAGAGATCGGTCTTGGCCAGATTTCCAAGGCGCCGCCTACCAAGTTGAAGCTTCACCTTGATCTGGCGCCCGAAGACGTCAACCGCGAACGCCTGTCAGGCCGTATTCTATATCCCGAATGGGACGTGCGGACGGGTCAATACCTGCCGGATCATGTGAACGTTCTGCTTTCGGAAGCCGATATCCGCGACGATGCCGCCGAGTTCGGCAAGGATCCGGCCACTGCGCGCCGCATTCGCGCCGTCAAGCGCCAATTCGAGGCGCTGCGCCCGGGGCGCGTGATGACCCGGGGCCATCTGGACGGTGACCAGCTGGATATGGAAGCCGCCGTTCGGGCGCAGGTTGACCGCTGCGCAAATGGTGAAGGGACGGAACGCGTCTGGATGCAATCCCGCCCCGAGGCCCGCGATCTGGCGGTGTCGATCCTGCTGGATGTAAGCCGATCCACCGAAAGCGCGGTCACGGGGCGTGCCGTGATCGATATCGAACGCGAGGCGCTGGCGGCCTTGGCGTGGGGCCTCAACGCTTGCGGTGACGATTTCGCCATTCATGCGTTCAGCTCCCTCAAGCGTCAGCGCGTCTATGTGCAGCGTTGCAAACGGTTTGACGAACCGATGGGAACCAAAGTTGAACAGCGCATCGCGTCGCTGCGCCCCGGACATTATACAAGGTTGGGCGCGGCAATCCGGCACTGTTCCTCAGATCTGGCCAGCCAGTCCCGCAAGCGCCGATTGCTGCTGGTTATCACCGACGGCAAGCCAAACGACCTGGACCATTACGAGGGGCGCCACGGCATCGAAGATACCTGCATGGCCATACGCGAGGCGCGCCGGGCCGGACAGTCAGTGTTCGGCGTTACCATCGATAAAACCGGCAAAAGCTGGTTTCCGCGCATGTTCGGGCAGGGCGGTTTCGCCGTCATCCCAGATCCGCATCGCCTGACCATGGCCCTGCCGCAGATCTATCGCCAGTTGGTCGGCGCATGAGTGATGCCTCTCTGATCGACGAATTGCCGGGCGAGTTCCTGATGTGGGTTCTGATCATTTCGGAACTGCTGGTTTTTGGCGCGGGGATGATCGCCTTCATGGGGGTACGTCTGACCGATCCGGCGGGCTTTGCCGAGGCGCAGTCGCATCTGCATCGCACGGGTGCGGCCTTGAACACCGCGGTATTGGTGACATCCGGCTATCTGGCCGCACAGGCGCTGCATTGGCGGCGGAACATGCAACGTTTGCGGGCCCGATTGGCGTTGATCCTTGCGGCGCTTCTGGGTGTCGTGTTCCTGATCATCAAGGGTGCGGAATATGCCGACAAGGCGTCTCAGGGGATAGGATACGAAACGCATCCATTCTTTCTGTTCTACTATATGTTGACCGGCTTTCATGCCGCGCATGTCCTCGCCGGGGTTGGAATTCTGTTGCTGGTGGCCTGGCGCGACGACCCCACTAGCGTCGAAGCGGGCGCACAGTTTTGGCACATGGTGGACCTGGTCTGGATCATGCTGTTTCCAGTGATCTATCTGTTGGGATAGTCAGATGGCCCAACCTTCATCTTTGACCAAAGAAGAACCTCGCCAAGGGCCGCCGAACCCTCTGACCCAGGCTTGGCTTGCGCTCTTGGCCCTCAGCGTGGGATCCGCGCTGCTGACCTTGATTGGGGCACCAACCGCGATCATTGCTGGCGGTATCCTGTTGTTGGCGCTGATCAAGGCCCGCGTGATCCTGAAACACTACCTCGATTTGGAGAGCAGCCAAAGCTGGCTGCGTGGGTTCACCATGGTGTTGACGGGATTTTCCGTTGTGATTTTTGCGCTCTATCTGGTCTGAGGCAAAAAATGCCGCCCCGAGAGGCGGCATAGATCAATCAAAGGGGGCCTTGATTACTGAGCGGCCTGTGGGATCCGCGCGATCTGACAACGCTGCCAGAGCGCCGACAAGGCACCGACCAGATGATCGATATCCTCATCTGTGTGGACCGGGGACGGCGTGATCCGCAAACGTTCGGTGCCCTTGGGGACAGTGGGATAGTTGATCGGCTGGATGTAGATGCCGAATTCTTCAAGAAGCGTATCCGAGATGAACTTGCACTTCACCGGGTCGCCCACCATCACCGGGATGATATGGCTGGGGTTCGGCAGATGCGGTATCCCTTCCGCATCCAGACGGGCGCGCACCTGATCCACACGGGCCTTTTGCAGATCACGCTCGGCGCTTGACTGCTTCAGATGCCGGATAGATGCGGCAGCACCGGCCGCGGTCGAAGGCGGCAGGGCCGTGGTGAAGATGAAGCCGCTGGCAAAGCTGCGAACGAAATCGCACAGCGCGGCCGAGGCTGCGATGTAGCCGCCGACCACGCCGAAGGCCTTGCCCAGCGTGCCTTCGATCACGGTCAGGCGATCCATCAGGCCCTCACGCTCGGCAATGCCACCGCCGCGCGGGCCATAGAGGCCGACGGCGTGAACTTCGTCCAGATAGGTCATCGCGCCGTATCTATCGGCCAGGTCGCAGATTTCCTTGATCGACGCGATATCACCATCCATGGAATAGACGGATTCAAAGGCGATCATCTTGGGCGCGTCAGGGTCGGCGGCGGCCAGTTTGGCCTCCAGATCCGCAAGGTCATTATGTTTCCATATCACCTTCTGCGCCCGTGAGTGGCGGATGCCTTCGATCATCGAGGCATGGTTCAGCGCATCAGAGAAAACGATCAGACCGGGGATCTTCGCAGCCAGCGTTCCCAGAGCGGCCCAGTTTGACACATAGCCCGAGGTGAACAGCAAAGCGGCCTCTTTGCCATGCAGATCTGCCAACTCTGCCTCAAGCAGCACGTGGTCATGCGTCGTGCCCGAAATGTTGCGCGTTCCGCCCGCACCGGCGCCACAACGCTCCAGCGCGTCGTGCATGGCGTTGATGACCGCAGGGTGTTGCCCCATACCAAGGTAGTCATTCGAGCACCAGATACGCACATCCCGCCGGATCGAACCATCGGTCTGACGTGCGTTCGGGAAGGCTCCGCAACGTCGCTGCAAGTCGATGAAAACCCGATAGTTCCCTTCATCTTTCAAAGCGTCGAGGCTCTGGCTGAAAAATCGCTCGAAATCCATCTGACATGCTCCCCGGATAACTGGCTGTGAACCGACCCTAGGGCAGCGACGGGCCCCGTGACATGACAATTGTCAAGTTGATCGTCAAGAAAAAGACTGGCACTGCCACGCCGGCTTTGGCATAGCAGGGCATTGGGGATGATATCCCGGGCCATCGCCCGGACTGGATGAAGAAGGGAGTGCCTTCATGTCACACGAGGCACAAAAGGCGATTGCGCGGCAGTCTCTGCTTCTGCGCAGCCTGCCGGATCAGCATGTGGATACTTTGCTGCGGCAAGCGATTTGGCGGCAATATGACCGTGGCGAGACGATTTTTCTGCAAGAGGAAGAAGCCAAGGCCGTGCACGTCGTGCTGGCGGGTTGGGTCAAGCTGTTCCGTATCTCTCCGACCGGGGCGGAAGCGGTGGTGAGCGTTTTCACCCGCGGAGAAAGCTTTGGTGAGGCCGTTGCGCTGCGCAACGTGCCGTATCCCGTGTCCGCCGAAGCCGTCTCAGCCTGTGAAGTGATGCACATTCCCAGTCCGGTGCTGCTGTCCCTGATGAAGGAAGACCCGGAAATCGGCGTTTCAATTCTGGCTGCGACGTTCACGCATCTGCATGCTCTGGTGGCGCAGCTGGAGCAACTGAAGGCGCAAACCGGGGCGCAACGCGTTGCAGAGTTTCTGTTGAACCTGTGCGATCGCGATTCCGGTCGCTGCGAGGTGGAACTGCCTTACGACAAGATGCTGATCGCCGGACGTCTTGGGATGAAGCCCGAAAGCCTGAGCCGCGCGTTTTCGCGGTTGAAACCCGTTGGCGTCAAGATCAACAGGAACCACGCGGATATCGCTGACATGGACGATTTGCGCAACTACGCCGAAAGCGACACCAGCGAGAGGTGATTGATCACCGGCGGCCGGACCCTTCGGCGCTGCAATTTCACGGAAAACCCGTGATCCGAAACTGGCAGCTCCAATGGGGGCTTCAGTCGGGCGCTTTTGCGCGTGACCGGCTGTCTTCCACGCTTTCCTAAACCTCACTATCCTGATCAGCAGTGCCATCCATCGGCACGAGTCTTTTGCATGAAAATGAAGGGGCACCTGGTCCATGATAGACGCAGCGCTTTCAAACTATCCCCGCGCAAGGTTGATGACATCGGTCACACCGGTCGAACGGCTTGAGCGTCTTTCTGACCAACTGGGGCTGGACCTGTGGATCAAGCGCGACGACCTAACCGGGCTCAGCTTCGGCGGAAACAAGACCCGCCAGCTGGAATTTTATATGGGCGAGGCGCTGAGGCAGCGGGCGGACACCATCCTGATCACAGGTGCCGTGCAATCCAATTTCGTGCGCACCGCGGCAGCTGCGGCGGCAAAGCTGGGAATGTCATCCGTTCTTCAATTGGAAGACCGCGTGACGAATATGGGAGAGTACTACCATCGATCCGGGAATGTTCTTCTGGCACAGCTTCTGGGGGCGGAACATATTGGCTATCCCAAGGGTGAGGACGAGGCGGGCGCGGACGGCGCTCTTCACGAACGCGCCGAGGAACTGGTTGCCATGGGTCGGAAGCCATACGTGATCCATCTGGGCATAGATCACCCTCCGCTGGGGGCATTGGGCTATGTGGCGGGTGCGGCCGAGTTGCATACTCAGATCAGCGAATTCGACGCCGCAGTGGTGCCGTCGGGAAGCGGGGCAACCCATGGCGGGTTCCTGGCCGGATTGCGTTTGGTCGGACAGACTGCGCCTGTCTACGGCATATGCGTGCGTCGCGATCAAAACCAGCAGCACGCGCGACTGCAAAACGTCCTAGGGCGATTGGCGACCATGATGGGTTTCGACCCTGCTTTGGTCATGGAAGACATCTATACCTGGGACGGCGCC
Source organism: Ruegeria sp. H8 (assembly GCF_056532905.1). Classification (NCBI taxonomy): domain Bacteria; kingdom Pseudomonadati; phylum Pseudomonadota; class Alphaproteobacteria; order Rhodobacterales; family Roseobacteraceae; genus Ruegeria; species Ruegeria sp. H8. Next base: position 63,521 of record NZ_JBQFNY010000012.1, read on the forward strand.
TTGGCGCCCGGATATGGGCGGATCGGTCGCGCAACCCGCGAGGCGTTGACCCTGATGGCGCGCTCCGAGGGCATCTTTCTTGACCCTGTTTATTCCGCCAAAACCTTTGCAGGGCTTCTTGGGCTGCTTGAACAAGGTGCCATCGAAAAAGGCCAGAAAGTTGTTCTGCTGCACACGGGCGGTCAACCTGCGTTGTTCGGATATCAGGACGAGTTGCAACCAAGTTGACGCAGCGAAGCTTTGCGCCTGTGGTCCTGCGGGGCGACAGGATGGATGGAAGGGTGCTGCCCGCCGAACTGGCCGGGTAAGTACCCTACGACACTTTCGATTGATTGAGCAAAGACATGGCCCGCGCGACATCGCGGGTCTGCGCGCCGCCAACAATCATAGCCAGAATCTTTCCAAGATCGGGCGGCGAGGCCGGTGAGCAGCCAAAGCGGTCGCAAGTTTGCACGTAATCCACCGCTGTGCGCAGTTCGAACATTATTGCCTGCTGTTTGCGTGCGGTTTCCAGAGCCTCCGTGAACAGATCATCTGCGGCAGTGTCCATGGACCGCACCAACGCCTGTATCCGATCCGTCTCGGGCTGAGCCCAGGCTTCATTGGTCAGAACCTGCTGTTCACGGGCTTCATCCAGCAGGCGCTGAGCCGCCTTCGGGTCGTTCGCCTTCAATGACGCTTCGGCAAGGGCCGTCAGGAACACCGGCTTGTAGTTTCCGGCCCCGCTGGCCCACCAGGCTTCGGACGCCTCGCGCATTGCTCGGATCGTTTCCGGGCCTGGCTTGATCTGCGCGTCCGCCCAACACCGCCAAACATTCGCCGTCAGTGTCATGAAGGGGAAGGTGTGTTTGGTCGCCAGTTCCTCGAGGCGTGCGGCAACGTCGTAAACCTGTTCAGGCTCACGCCGCAACAGGTGCAGCATACACAGATATGTCAGCGTCTGTGCCAGGCTATGAGCGTGATTGAGTTTCTGCGCCGCCGAGATCGCCTGATGCTGAATCTCGAGCGCGCGGTCGGGTTCTCCGCGCAACCAGACCGTCATGCTCAGGAAGCAGGATGTAATGGCGGCATGATCCGTGCCGTAGACATAGGCAAGACGGCTGTGCTGCTGAGGATCATACAAGCGCAACGCTTGTCGCAGATGTGCATAGGCGGCGTCCTGCTGCCCGATATGCAACAAGACGGCACCCATGGCCCGATGGGCAATCATTATGTGATGCGTTTCGTCGGTCAGCTTGGACAGGTCCAGCAACTGCGCCGCGACGTCCTTGGCAAGGTCGTATTCGCCGCGGACCAGATGATACGCATAGAGACCATTGAGCACAGGGAACAATTGTTCGGTTTCGCCCAGCCGATTGCACAGGTCGCGGATCCGGGCATACACCGCACCCGTTTCATCGGCCGCGATGCCAGCGGTCGAGCGCAGAACGCCGGCCCGCAATGTCTGGATATTGGTTTCCATGCGGTCGCGGTCAACCGAGTCTTCCTGCTGTTCAAGCAACGCCAACGCACGCCCCAGCTGCTTGGCTGCTTCAATCCCGGCCGAGCGTTCAACGGCACGTTGCCCGGCCAGATACCAGTGTTCTATCGCTTCGTCCGGCATATCTGCCATCGTGTAGTGATGAGCTAGAATTTCCGGACCGGCAGAGTTTTCGCGCAACGAGGCAGAGTTCAGTGCTTGGACCACACGCGCATGCAGCGTTCGCCTCTCGCGTTTCAGCAGGCTGTTGTAAGCGGTGTCGCGAATGAGAGCGTGACGGTAACTGAACGTTTCCTCGGGCTCTGAGTCTGAAACAATCACGATCCCGGCATCCACCAGCAAATCCAGACCGGAACGTAACGCCCGTTCATCAAAACGGGACACGCTTGCAATCATCGGATAAGAGAATTGCGGGCCAATGACAGCGCCGATCTGTGCCACTTCCTTGGCCGAGCTCAGTCGATCAAGACGAGCCATCAACGCGTCATGCAGTGTTTTCGGCACAGTGGGTGATGGCGTGGACCGGTCGATCGTATAGGCGTCGGCGCGTTCGGTCAGAAGATCGGATTCCAGCAGATCCTTCGTCACCTCTTCTACGAACAGCGGGACACCGTTGGATCTGGCGGCAATCAGACGGTGAACTTCGCCCGGGACGGTCTTGCCCTTGGCAACATCGTTCACGATCTCTTTGACTTGCGCGAAATCCAGTTGTTGAAGCGCGACGTGCATCAGGTTGTGCGATTGTGGCCAGTCCGGATCAAAGCCTGTCCGATAGCTCATGACCATCAGCAGGCGCGCGTCCTCTATCCGGGTTACAAGCTGATCAAGCAGAGTCTTTGTCGTTGGATCGATCCAATGTGCATCTTCAAACAGCAACAGGATCGGGGTTTCCTGCGCCAGGCCGATCACATGATTGACCAGCATGTCCAGCGTCTGCTTCATGATCTGCTCAGGGGTCAGGTCCAGCGGGCCAAGCCTGTCTTCAAACGGGACCGACAACAGTGCCGCAGCCAGTTTCAGAGACCCTTCAGAAGGATCGCCCAGAACGCCGTGGATCTTGTTCAATTTTTCGTCCGCACTGTCACCGGCCCGCAGTTCGGCCGCGTTTTCAAGCTGGCGAATGATCGGGTACAACGCGCTTGCGTCATGAAAGGGCGAACACTGAAATCGAAGCTGTCGGTGTTTTGCGTCCGGGATCGTGCGGCGAAGCTCTTCGATCAGCCTGGATTTTCCTATGCCCGCCTCGCCCGAGACCAGCACCACCTGACCTTGACCCTGACGGGCCAGCTTCCACTTGCTTTGAAGGGTTTCATGCTCCTGCGCGCGCCCGACCAATGAACTCATCCGGGCGTCGTCTGCCGCAAGAAAACGGCTGAGAGTCTGGCGCGTGCCGGTGACCTGCCAGGCTTCGACCTCTTTGGCAAAGCCTTTCAACTGAAACGTACCACGGCGCACATATTCGAACGCATCACCCGCCAACTCCCGTGTCGTCGGCGCGACGATCATTGTCCCCGGATCAGCCATCGATTGAAGCCGTGCGGCAAGGTTCGGGGTCTCGCCCATGGCGGTTCCATCCTCGAACATCTTCTCTCCCCGCAGGTCACCGACGACAACCAGGCCGGTCGCGATCCCTATGCGGACTTCAAGATGTGCATGCGTGCGGATTTCCGGAATTTCGCGAACGATCCTAAGACCTGCATGAATGGCGCGTTCCGGGTCGTCTTCATGCGCATGCGGAAAGCCAAAAAACACCATGATGCCGTCGCCATAGTAACTGGCGATATGCCCGTCAAAAGCGGCGACCGCAGCGGCGCAGGTCTCTTTGAACAGCCTCAGAACCTCGGCCAGATCTTCAGGATCCAGCTTTTGCGATATCGCCGTCGATCCAACAAGATCGATGAACATGACCGTCAGCTGTCTGCGCTCTGCAATGATGTTGGGTTCCTGATGCGCGCGATGTGATCCCGCAGGCTGCCCGGTTTCATCCCGTATTGCTTTCAGAAAGCGGCGTCTGGGTCCAAGGGGCAGGCCGATCGTGACAAGGTCATCGTCGCTCAGTTCCGGCAGATCACCCAGTTCGACCTCGTGCCGGGAGAAGGCGTCGACATATTTGGACAAGCCGTTTCGGATCAGCCATTCATCTATGTCAGCCATTTGACCACCATGCATGGCCGCGACCAGGCCGATCCAAGCATTCCCCATTTCCCTCTGGTTGAAAGGACCAGCCCCGGGCGCAGTCCGGGAAAACATTACTCTATCAAGGACGACCCGCGAATTCCGGTCAAGTGTTCAATTTAAGGGTGAGGAAATTTCATTGCGCGAAACGGTATCGGAGCCTGCCATCTCTATTCGTCGGTCCGAAAATCGATGTGTATGTGATTGCCGTCCGGATCCCAGACGTTCAACTGAACGGTGTCGATCGCTGTCAGTTCCACACGGCGATAGGAGACGCCATTTGTTTTGAGATGCGCTTCGAACCGATCCAACCCTGTCGCCGAAAAAGCGAAATGCTCAAGCTTCAGGTCTGCGTCCGAACCCGTGGCCTCGGCCTCGACACCGACCAGATGCACAAAGGCGTTTTCTTCGACATAAAGCCAGGCTCCGGGAAAAGGGAAGGGCGGGCGTGGCCCGATCCGCATCCCCAGCACGTTGCAGTACCATTCGATCATCTCGTCCAAACGCGTGGTGCGCAGGTTGACATGATCCAGTGACGTGATCCCCATGGCCTAGCCTCGGGTCCATTTGATCGAACATCCCATTGATGGTGTCTGATCTTGGGGGCCTTGCCCGGTCTCGGCAATTTGCAGCATCGCATTGACCAATTCTGGTTCGCGCTTGCCTGTCTGGCCGCGACCCAGATTGTCCAGACGGCCCCGGTACTGCAACTTTCCGTCCGCATTCAATCCGAAGAAATCCGGAGTGCAGACAGCACCATAAGCCTTTCCTACGGATTGATCTTCGTCCACGAGATATGGAAAGTTGAAGCCGTTCTGCCGTGCGAATTCCAACATGTTCAGCGGCGAATCTTCGGCGTAATCGCGATAGTCGTTCGACATGACCGCTAACACGCCGATACCCTTGGACATCAGCAGGTCCGTGTCCTGGGCAAGCCGGTCCGTGATCGTTTTGACATAGGGGCAATGATTGCAGATGAAGGCGATCAGCAACCCGTTTTGCAGGTGATCGGACATCTTGAAGGCCCGACCGTTCGGGTCTTTGAGCGTGAAGTCCGGGGCGTTCCAACCGAAATCGCAGATCGGAGTGTCGAGCAGCATGATTGTCCTATTTGTGACCAATTGGCATGTTCAGACCAGCTTAGCTGACGGGCGCCGTTAAGTAGAGCGAGATTTCCGGCGCCATGTCTGCGACGGAATACGCCTGCAAACGCATCTGGTTCAGATCAGCAGCGTTGACAGGCTTGGGTAATAGCTGAGCAGAAGCAACACCAAAGTTACCGCGATCAGGAAAGGCCAAAGCGATTTCAGGATCGAACCGGGCGATGTGCCGCTCATGGATGAGGCGATGTACAATCCGATCCCGACCGGGGGCGTCAGCAGCCCAAGCACAAGGTTCAGGCAGGCAACAATGCCGAACTGATAGGGGCTGATATCGTATGAACCGGTTGCAATCGGCAGCAGGATCGGAGTGATCAGGATGATCGCGGCGATGCCATCGATCACCATTCCAACCAGCAAAAGCGCCAGATTCACGATCAGCAGGAACACGAACGGGTCCGAGGTGACCGAGGTGATCAACCCAGCCAGTTGCTGAGGTATTTCCTCATAGATGATGACCCAGCCGAACACACTGGCGGCCGCGATCATGAACAGGATCATCGACGCGTTGGCCGCCGTGCGTTTGAACATCTGTGCCAGGTTGCTCGGCTTCAGGTCCCCGTAGACCAACCAGCCCACCAGAAACGCGATCAGGGACGCGATTGCGGCGGATTCGGTCGGTGTAGCGATCCCGAACAGAATGCCGCCTATGATCGACATCGGGATCAGCAGGGCAGGGGCCGCGCTGATCAAGGCCTGGACGGCTTCGGCACGCGTCATCCAATGCCCTTTCGGAAAGCTCTGCCACCACCCGATCAAGGTGATGACCGATGCAAACGCCCCGGCAAGGATCAAACCGGGAAGGATTCCTGCAATGAACATGTCACCAATCGGGATCTGAGCCAGAACACCGAAGATGACAAACATCATCGACGGCGGGATGACCGGAGCCAGCAGCCCGCCCGCGGCCGTCGTGGCAGCGGCGAACCCCTTGTCATAGCCTTCTTCTTCCATCGCGGGGACCATGGCGCGCGACATCACCGCGATCTGCGCCGTCGCAGACCCGATGATGGCCGCCATGAACATGTTTGCCAGCAAGTTGATATAGGCCAGCCCGCCGCGAAACCCGCCGACAAACACCCGGGCCAGCGCGACCAGGCGCCGGGTCATGCCGCCTTCGTTCATCAATTCTCCGGTCAACATGAACAGAGGAATTGCCAGCAGGCCGTAATTCTCAAGACCGCCGAACATTTTCTGCGCGAAGCTGTCGTAAAGAACCGTGTTGCCGCTTTCCCAGATGTACCAGATGGCCGTGATCGCCAGAACGATCGCCACGGGCACGGACAGAAGTAGAGTGGCCAGAAAGACGATGGGGCTCATGGCTGTGCCCCTTTGTCCGGGGCGCTCAGCAGATGCATGGTGGAATGCAGCGTCGCGCCCAGTGCGAAAAGCCACATCACCAACCAGAACAGATACTTTGGCAGGCCCAGGGTCAGCGTTGGCTCGGCGTAGATGAAATTGAATGTCTGACCTTGAAACGCCGCCACGTCAAATCCGCTGCTGGCGATGTCCAGCGGAAGGAACCAGCGCCAGCAGAACCACAGCATCGCAAGGGAAAAAGCAAACACGACCACGTCCACACCCTTGCGGATCAATGGTTTCGCGCGTTCGGGCACGTTGTCGGAAACGATGGAGATCGACACCGAGCTGCGATGGTGCAATGCGGAAGACGCGCCCAGAAAAGTCATCCAGACCATCGCGTAGATCGCCAGCTCATCAACCCAGAACAGGGCGTTGCCCGCCGTTCGCGTCACGACATTCAACAAAATCAGAACCGCAATGCAGACTGCCAGAAAGGCAGCGCACCACAACTCGACCCGCGCCAAGCCTGCCGACAGCCGATACAACATCGCTGTTCTCCCGTGAAAAAGGGCGCAGGATCGAGCTGCGCCCCTTTCGTCATGCCGTTTTCGTTATTTTGTTTCTGCCGCAGTCTGCCGCAAAGCGTCAAGGGAAGAGGTCTTTTGGGACCAGATCCCGTTCCACTCTTCGATCGCGTCGCCAAAGAACGAGGCATCGACCTTTTTGTAGGCTTTGCCGGTGCCCTCGATCTGCTCCAGCCATTTGGCATCGTTTTCAACGTAGGCATCAATGGTGCTGTCGACATGCTTGGCCATGAGTTCCGCGATCATCGCGCGGTCTTCTTCAGACAAACCAGCCCAGACCTTGGCCGATACCAGCCCGACCATCGGGAACATCATGTGATCCGACTGCACGATCGTGTCGGCGTGTTCGTAATATTTCAGAACCCAGATCAGCTCGGCGTCCATGTCGATGGCGTCGACCTGACCATTGGCCAGCGCATCATAGACGGCAGGCAAGGGCATGGGCGTGGGTGCCGCACCCACCGCGTTGTAGAAATCCAGAATCGGTGTGAAGGGCGTGATCCGAAGTTTCAGGCCCGACAGATCTTCGGCGGAGGAAACCTCGCCCCGGCTGACGATCTGGCGCAATCCGGCCATCCCATATCCCAGCCCAACGACACCAACCTGCCCCGGCAAGGGTTCCAGCATGGATTTGGCCGTATCAGATCGCAGGATGCGCCCCGCGTGCCCAATGTCATCTGCCAGATAGGGCGCATAGAATGCCCCCAACTCGGGCGCGCGGTTCGAAACTTCAGCCACGGTCATGAAAGCCATGTCCAACGCGCCGGTCTGCAATTGTTGCAGCATTTCGGCCTCGTTCCCCAACTGGCGAGCCGGGAAAACCGATACCGAATGAGCGCCACCACTGGCCTCATTCAACTCGGCCCCAAATGCTTCGGCGGCTTTGGTCCAGATATGCGGTGGCGGCGTGATCAGACCCAACCGAAACTCTTCGGCGTGTGCGGCCACGGACGCCAGTGCCAACACAGCCGCAGAGGCGGCGATTTTTGCAAAATGTCTCATTACTTCCCCTGTTTAATCTTGTTTTACAACGTGACCCAGCCCTCGGGCGGTTCCTTTCCCGGGTGCACAGCCTGACAATTGGGGCAGGTGCGGTCTTGTTCCGAGGCATAGAACTTCTGATAAACCGGAGGCAGGTCATCAACGATGGACTTTAGCTGCATTTCCGCTCGATGCACCAGTGATCCGCATTCAAAGCAATACCATTCGATGGCGTCCAGCTCTCCGGTCTGGCGCTTGGGTTCAATCACAAGCCCGATCGAGCCTTCCTGAGGGCGCTGTGGCGAATGGCGTACATGCGGAGGCAGCAGAAAAACCTCGCCCTCACGGATCGGAACATCATAGAACTCCTCTCCGTCATAGATTTTCAACACCATGTCGCCTTCGAGCTGGTAGAAGAATTCTTCCACCGGGTCGTCGTGGTAATCGGTTCGCTTGTTCGGGCCGCCCACAACGGTGACCATCAGATCGGCGTCTTCCCAAACCTGACGATTCCCTACGGGCGGCTTGAGCAGATGGCGGTGTTCGTCGATCCAGGCCTTAAAGTTGAACGCTTTCAGTTTTGACATGTCCCACTCCTTATCCCGAAATGTTTGGCGCGATTTTCCATGACCGCAAAGGAATTATCAGCATCTCGCTATCCGATTTCCTTATACTGCCGGGCCTCACCCAGCTCAGACGCGCAGCCCGCTTTCATCAAATGCTTTGCGAATGATCGCTTTTTCGGCGTCGGTCAGTTCCAGCATCGGCGGGCGTACATGGCCACCGACCTGACCCAGCAACTCTTGCCAGTACTTTCCGAATGCAGTGGGTTTGCCGGCAGGGCGCGCGCGTTTCATCGCGTCGCGGACAGGGTTCAGACTGTCAAAGACACGTCGCGCTTCATCGGCCTTTCCCGCAAAGGCCAGACGCGTGTATTCGTTCATCCGCTGATCGACCTTGCTTTGCAGCTGATAGGGCGGGGACGAGCAGAGATAGAGCTTCCAGTCCAGTTCCAATATGTTGTCCAGCCACTCATGTTCAGCCGAGGTCGAGACATGGATCCTGTCGCCCACCATATGGGTCAGCTTCACGTACATCTCGCGCGGGACCGAGTATTTTATCGCAACGATATTGGGTAAGTCCGCAATGCGGGCGCATTCTTCGGGTTGCATCAAATAGCCGCTGTCTGGATGGCTCCACATGGCGATGCCGATATCCAGTTCGTCACAAAAACGCTTGTAGTACTGGTACAAAACCTCTCCGCGATCCTGCACAAAGCTCAGAACCGGCGCGTGCAGAACGATGTAATCCGCGCCGCAATTCTGGGCGTGATGCGCCAGGTCCAAGGCCGTATTCATGTTCTGGTCCGAGACCGAGACGATTACACCGGCTTTGCCTGCGCATTCGTCAACGGCAATTTCGAAGTTGCGCTTGCGCTCTTCGATGCTCATCGAAAAGAACTCGCCCTGTTTGCCGGCGACGAAAAGGCCCTGGATGTCCAGATCGTCGATCCAATGGCGGATGTTGGCGCGCAGTCCCGATTCATCCAGAGACAGGTCATCATTGAACGGGTTCAGCGCCGCTGCCCATATCCCAGTCATATGTTCGCGGGCATAGGCCTTCGCGTCGTGTTTTGAGTATTTCATTTCCAACGTGGTCCCCGTGGCTTCAACAGGAACAAAACACACCAGGCGCGTCGGTCCAGTGACATTTCAGGGAAATGGATATCTGAAAAAAATATATCACCAACTTACCAATTCAGATTTTTTCAATGCTGGTCTAGGGTCCAGACATGAAGATCGCAGTCATCGGAACCGGCGCAATCGCGCAGTTTGTGCAGCGCATGTTGCCAGAACATGGGCATGAGTTGGCGGCCATTCTGGTCAGACCACACCGCGTTGATCCAAAATCGCCCAAGTCAGTCGGTTCGGTTGATGACCTGCCGGCCGGAATCGAAATTGTTCTGGATTGCGCGGGGCACGAGGCATTGGCCGGTTTGGGTCCGGACATTCTGGCACGAGGGCTGGATATCATCAGTGTCTCTGCCGGCGCACTTGCGGATCAGCAGGTCAGTGACCGGCTGGACAGGGCCGCACGAAAGGGCGGGGCGCGGCTGCATCTGGCAAGCGGTGCCATAGGCGGGCTGGACTGTCTCAGCGCCGCAGCGGTCGGGCCGCTCAAATCCGTCACATATGTGGGGCGCAAGCCGCCGGCGGGGTGGAAGGGATCCCTTGCCGAACACAGTCTTGACCTCGGCAATATCACCGCGGCTGAAACCCATTTTCAGGGTTCGGCGCGAGAGGCGGCGCTGGCTTACCCAAAGAACGCAAATGTCGCCGCCGCCGTCGCCTTGGCGGGTGTGGGGTTCGATAGCACACAGGTTCGTCTGATCGCCGATCCGACGATCCAAAAGAACATTCACGAGGTCGAGGCCGAAGGCGATTTCGGCACGTTTCAGTTCCGGATCAGCGGCACCGCGCTGCCCGACAACCCGCGAAGCTCGGCGCTTGCGGCCATGAGCGTGCTGTCCAAGCTGGATCAGCTTTGCAAGCCGATTGTGCTGTAGCCATGGTTGGGCGTCACTCTCGCATCGTTGACCGCGCCTTGACCCGCCTGAAGCTGCGCCAGCTGCGTTTGCTGGTCGCGGTGGGCGCGCATGGAAACATTCAGAATGCCGCGCGTGAGCTGGGAATATCTCAGCCAGCGGCAACCAAGATGATTCAGGATCTTGAACTGGACTTCGAAGTCAAGCTGTTCACGCGCACCAACCGAGGCGTCGTGCCAACGGTTTTTGGCGAAACTCTCATACGTCACGGGAAGCTGATATTTGCGCAGGTGTCGAATGCCGCGCAGGAAATGGACGATCTGAACGAAGGAAATTCCGGCCGTGTCGTGGTGGGCACACTGCTTGCGGCGTCAACCAGCCTGTTGCCTGCCGCCATCGAGCTGCTGCTGGAAGACCGCCCGAACGTTGCAGTCAAGATCAGCGAGGGGACCAACGAGGTGCTCATGCCCCGGCTGCTGTCGGGTGAGATCGACATGGTTGTAGGACGCCTGCCGTCGCACCGGCATCGCGACAAGATTCGACAGGAAAAACTGTTCGAGGATCGGATATTGGCCATTGTCGGCCCTCAACACCCGCTGGCTGGGCGGGACGCCGTGACCTTTGCGCAAACCAAGCCGTTTGGCTGGATTCTTCCCCCGCAAGAGACCACGTTGCGACGTCAGGCGGATCATTTTTTCGTCGGCCAACAGCAGTACGTGCCACCGGTCGCCATTGAATCCGTGTCTTACCTGACGAACCGGGCGCTGCTGCAATCCCGCGACCTGATCGGCCTTATGCCTGCCGAGGTCGTCGTCCAGGATATCGAAAACAACCATCTTGCTCAGCTGGCCTGGGAGGTTCCGTTCGGGCAGGGGCCGATTGGAGTGTCCTTCCGTGCCGACGACGATCTGTCGCCCGCGGGGCGCGCTTTCAAAACGGCTCTGCATCGGGCGGCGCAGAGCAGACAGACCAGATATTCGCCAATTTGATATCCGTATTCGCGCAATGCACTTGAACTCATGCGAGGCATCGCGCGATCAAAAATCAAGGCAAATGGAGGCGCCGGTTTCATGTATCCAGAGCTCAGGCTGTTCATTGGCGGCACGTGGCGAAAAACCGGGCGCGATATCCCGGTTGTCAACCCGGCAACCGAGGAAGAACTCGGGCGATTGCCTTGCGCATCGGTGAAAGACCTGGACGACGCGCTGCAAGCGGCCGTCGAAGGATTTAGACTGTGGCGCCGCACATCGCCGCGGGAACGCGCGGATACGATCCTGCGGGCGGCAAACTTCATGCGTCAGCGGCAGGAAGAAATCGCGCATTCCATTACTCTGGAACATGGCAAGCCTTTGAAGCAGGCCCGGCTGGAGGTCATTCGCGGCGCCGAGTTCTTTGAATGGGATGCGGGCGAGGCGATGCGAACCTATGGACGGATCATTCCGGCAGCTCAGGGTCACAAATTTGCAGTTCATCACCAGCCTGTCGGCGTTGTCGCGGCATTTTCGCCGTGGAACTTCCCCATGAGCCAACCTGCCCGGAAAATCGCCGGTGCTTTGGCCTCGGGCTGTTCGGTGATCCTGAAAGCGGCAGAAGAAACGCCTGCCGGCGCTTTGCACATAGCAAAAGCGTTCGAAGATGCCGGTCTGCCAGCAGGGGTTCTGAATTTGGTTTTCGGTGAACCATCCGAGATATCCGGCCATCTGATCCCGCAGGACCCCGTTCGCATGGTGGCCTTCACCGGATCGACAACCGTCGGGCGTCATTTGACCACTTTGGCGGCCCAACACGACACCCGAGTGCTCATGGAGCTGGGCGGCCACGCGCCGGTCATCGTTTGCGAAGATACGGATGTGCAATCGGCGGCCGTTTCAGGCGCGGTCCGCAAAATGCGCAATGCCGGTCAGGTCTGCACTTCGCCAACCCGTTTCTTCGCGCATGAGAGCATTTTTGACGCCTATGCGGCCGGGTTTGTTGCAAGGGCCAAGGCCACGGTTGTCGGCAATGGGCTTGACGCAACCGTTGAAATGGGCCCAACGGCCAACGACCGGCGCGTGCCAGCCTTGTCAGAGCTGGTTGAAGACGCAGTGGCACAAGGGGCAACGCTTGCCACAGGCGGATCGCGGCTTGGTGAGCGGGGATATTTCTTTGAACCGACGGTGTTATTGAACGTTCCTAAAGCGGCGCGGATCATGCGCGAAGAGCCGTTTGGACCGGTTGCGGTGATCAACCCGGTGGCTTCGCTGGATGAGGCGGTCGATCTGGCGAATTCAATTCCCTACGGGCTGGCGGGGTACGCTTTCACCAATCGGGCGGACTACATCGACCGTCTGATTGACGAGGTCGAGGTCGGCAATCTGTCGATCAACACGCTTGAAGCATCGATGCCGGAAACGCCCTTTGGGGGCGTGAAATCCAGTGGCTATGGTCGGGAAGGCGGAACCGAAGGCCTTGAGAATTACATGACGGTCAAGAACGTCTGGCATTCGGCCGAGATCTGCTGAAAAAGACCCCGACACCTGCACTTGTCGACTTTTCGCGACCAAGCCGGCCTTTTTCCTTTCGAAACCGACCAAAGGGCCAGCGCAGCGCTGCGGTTGTGATTTCAATACCTGCGGAATCGACAGAGGCGGCAATGTGCCCTTCCTGATGGGGCGCCCGAACGCGGATCATGACCTATGTCAATGACAGTAAACCCGCCTTGCTGTCCATTGGCCGGGAATTTCTGGCCGGACCGTGCGACAAAAACCATCGCGTCCTTTTGCCGGTGATGATCAGCGTTTCGGCTGACCTGCGGGGGGGTCCCGCCGGGCGGCCTGAGCTCCGGAGGGACGGATGAACACTTGGCTGACGCTATCTGCACCAACCCCTGCCGGGGATACCGAGGGCTTCAAGAGGTTGGCGGGGCTGCCCTCCGTAACGCCCACCCTTGGCATGAACTCTGACTGCGCGCGCGTGTTTGAGCTTTGCGGCCAACCCGAGCCGGATTTGTCGTCCGAGCAAGAAGGCGATGACGGCATAGGTCGCGCCGCGCATGGTCGGTATGGCATGGATACGCTGCCGTTCGTTGCTGATCCCAGCTCGGATTTGGAAGAATTCAAGGCCGGCCTGCCCAATCCCGATCCGGCCGAACAGCCGGGATTTGCAGGACGCTTAATATTTTCGGAGACTCAAAATGGCTGATGGATGTGCCTGTGACCGCCACGCCCACATGTATCTGACTGTCGAGGACGCCCTTGAGCGCGGTCTTTCCGTCGCCGATCCTGTCACTGAAACCGAGATTTTGCCGCTGGAACAAGCAATAGGCCGGGTTCTGGCCGAGGATTGCGCCAGCAAGGTCGATATGCCTGCCTTCGACAACTCGGCCATGGATGGCTATGCCGTCCGCACTGGTGATCTGGGTGATGGGCCGGTGTTTGAGCTGCCCATCGCCGGGCGCGTGGCCGCGGGTGACTGCGGCGACCATGATGCCCCCGAAGGCAGCGCTTTGCGCATTTTTACGGGCGCTCCGGTGCCGCCTGAATTCGATGCCGTGCTGATGCAGGAAGATTGCGATCTTCTGATCGACAGGATTCGATTCAGCCGCCGCCCGAAACCCGGCCAGCATATCCGGCGTGCGGGGGAAGATCTTTGTGCCGGGAGTCCGGTCCTGCGACGGGGCTGTCAAATTGGACCGCGCGAGATGGCCGCCCTGGCATCCGCAGGGTATGGTGAGGTCCTGGTGTTTCGAAAACTGAAGGTCACGATCTTTTCGACAGGCAGCGAACTGCGTCAACCGGGCGAACCCCTCGGCCCCGGCCAAATCTACAACTCGAACCGTTATATGCTGCTGGCGCTGTTGCAAAAACCCTGGATCGAACTGACCGACCTGGGACCGGTCGAGGATGACCCGACCCGTCTGGAACAAGTTCTGCGCGAGGCATGCGATGCCTCGGACCTCATCGCCACGACTGGGGGCGTGTCAGTCGGGGATGAAGATCACATGCCCCGGCTGTTCAGCGCGATTGGCGGTGAAACCGATGTCATGAAAGTGGCGATGAAGCCCGGTAAACCGGTCATGTTCGGGCGGCGCGGGCGCGCTCTTTACGTTGGTCTGCCCGGCAACCCGGTGTCAGCCTATGTGACATGGCAGATAATCGGGTCGCAGATGATGGCGCGGCGCGCAGGCTTGTGCCACAGACCTCAGATAACTGTTCAGGCCGTGCTGGCTGAACCCGTGCAGCGTCGCGCGGGTCGGCAGGAATATCGTCCGGTCCAGATTGACGGCACCTCGCCGCGTGGCCTTCCCAATGTACGTCTGATGGCGCCCGCCTACAGTGGCCGTGTTGCCTTGCTGGCGCAGGCAGACGGGTTGGCGATCATACCGGCCGAGATCGAAGACCTGCCCGCCGGGCATACGATTGAATTGTTGAGGTTCTGATCCCCTCAACAGGTGCGTTGCTTTTTAGTCCTGCAACCTCAACGCCGCGGTCATGGTGGACGCCCGGAAAACTGCCCGATCGCGCGCCAATCAATCTCAATACCGGCCTGAAAATTGTCGCAACCGATAAACTCCGTGACGGATTACGTCGTGACTGGGGCTTTCCCGGCGGCACATGATGCTTCGGCGCACTGAGGGTTAAGGACACATATTCATGCGGTATTCGGCACTCGCGATCATGCGGCAGGTTTTGAAAGGGCACCGGGGCTGGACACCGGCTTGGCGCGATCCTGAGCCTCAATCAAGCTATGATTTCATCGTGATCGGCGGCGGCGGCCACGGCCTTGCGACGGCATACTATCTGGCCAAGGAACACAACGCCGCCAGGGTGGCGGTTCTGGAAAAAGGCTGGATCGGTGGCGGCAACGTGGGGCGCAATACAACGATCATTCGCGCCAATTACCTGTTGGATGGCAACCAGCCATTCTATGAGCTGTCGCTGAAACTGTGGGAAAATCTTGAACAGGACCTGAACTACAATGCGATGGTCAGTCAGCGCGGTATTCTGAACCTCTGTCATACGGACGCGCAGCGTGACGCGTATCGTCGTCGTGGCAACGCGATGATGTTCACCGGCTCTGGGGCGGAAATGCTGGATGCAGAGGGCGTTCGTGCGATGTATCCGTTCCTGAACTTTGACGATGCACGCTTTCCGATCAAGGGCGGTCTGTTGCATCGCCGCGGTGGTACGGCACGTCATGACGGTGTCGCTTGGGGCTATGCCCGTGCCGCGGATCAACGGGGGGTCGACATCATCCAGAATTGCGAAGTCACCGGGTTCCGCATCGAAAACGGAAAACTGCTGGGTGTTGAAACCACACGGGGTTACATCGGCGCCAAGAAGGTGGGCGTGGCGGTTGCCGGGTCTTCCGGGCGCGTGATGGCACAGGCGGGGATGCGCCTGCCGATCGAAAGCCACGTGCTCCAGGCCTTTGTGACCGAAGGGCTGAAACCGGTGCTTGACGGAGTGATCACTTATGGCGCCGGACATTTCTATGTGAGCCAATCGGACAAGGGCGGTCTGGTCTTTGGCGGCGATATCGATGGCTACAACACCTATGCACAACGCGGCAACCTGCCCGTGGTCGAGGACGTGGCCGAAGGCGGCATGTCCCTGATGCCGATGATCGGCCGCGCGCGCCTGCTGCGGATGTGGGGCGGTGTGATGGATATGTCGATGGATGGTTCGCCGTTCATAGATCACACCGGAATTGAAAGGCTCTATTTCAATGGTGGCTGGTGCTACGGCGGGTTCAAGGCAACGCCAGCATCTGGTTTTTGTTTCGCGCATCTGATGGCCACCGACCGACCGCATGACGTTGCAACTGCCTATCGTCTGGACCGTTTCAGAACCGGGCGGATGATTGACGAAAAAGGCGTGGGCGCACAGCCCAACCTGCACTGAGGAGGCCCGGACATGATCATCAATCATCCACTGCTTGGCCCGCGTGACGCGTCGGAATTCACCTATCTGGGTGACGCGAGCCTGATCAATCGGCCCGACTGGCAATCCGACACGGCCGCCGCCGAGTTTCACGACTATGTCTACCTGCGCGACAACCCGGCAGGAACCCACCGAGAGCTGTGGTTTCACGAGCAGGGCGACCGCTCGTGGCTGGTTGTGACACGCGACACGCTGACCCATGAAATTCTGGCAACGGAACTGGCGCGGGATGTAGCCCGCAAGACGGGACGGGGAAAATGACCCAGAACAATCGTTTGCAGGGCGGTCTGATCGACCGGTCCAAAAAGCTGCGCTTTACCTTCGATGGCAAATCCTACGAAGGCTATCAGGGTGATACGCTGGCCTCGGCGTTGCTGGCCAATGACGAGCGGTTGGTTGGCCGTTCGTTCAAATACCACCGTCCACGCGGTGTGCTGGCCTCGGGCTCGGAAGAGCCCAACGCGCTGGTCGAGCTGCGCACGGGCAACCGGCAGGAGCCCAACACACGCGCGACCACGGTCGAACTGTTCGACGGGCTCGAGGCGACATCACAGAACCGCTGGCCCTCGCTCGCCTTCGATGCGCTGTCGATCAATGATCGGCTTTCGCCCTTTTTGACGGCGGGTTTCTATTACAAGACCTTCATGTGGCCCAAGGCGTTCTGGGAAAAGCTCTATGAGCCGATGATCCGCAAGGCGGCCGGTCTGGGCAGCCTGACGCAGCAGGCCGACCCGGATATCTACGACAAGGGCTATTTGCATTGCGATGTCCTGGTTATCGGCGCCGGTCCTTCCGGCCTGATCGCGGCGTTGACGGCAGCGCGGTCTGGCGCGCGGGTCATTCTGGCGGACGAAGACAGCCGGATGGGTGGGCGTCTGTTGTCTGATTGTGACCGGTTCGAGGGCATATCGAATGCCGATTGGGTCACGCAGACACTGGGAGAGCTGGCGTCGATGGACAATGTGCGCCTTCTGACGCGCACCACCGTGTTCGGCGCCTATGATCACGGCATTCACGGCGCGCTTGAGCGGGTCTCGGATCACCTTGCGGTGCCCGAGGCGGGGAAACCACGCCAGATTCTGTGGCGCATTTACGCGAAACACTCGGTGCTTTGTGCCGGCTCTACCGAACGTCCGATTGCTTTCGAAAACAACGACCGACCGGGCATAATGCTGGCGGGCGCGATGCGGGCCTATGCAAACCGCTGGGCTGTGACGCCGGGCCAGCGCGTGGCAATCTTCACCAACAACGATGAAGGACACCGCGCCGCTCAGGATCTGATCAAAGCCGGGATCAAGGTTGTTGCCGTGATCGACCCGCGCCACGATGCTCCGCGCATCGCCGAGTGTGAGTTGCTGGCCGGGGCGCATGTGACCAACGCGCAGGGTCGTCTGGGGCTGAAATCGATCACCGTGCAGATGGCCGACGGTCAGACCCGCCCCATCGAAGTCAGCGGTCTGGGCGTTTCGGGTGGGTGGAATCCGAATGTGCAACTGACATGCCACCAACGCGGTCGCCCGCAATGGTTCGAACCGCTTGCAACCTTCATCCCGCCGGCCGAACTGCCGAAGGGTATGGTCGTCGCCGGTGCCGCCGCTGGCAACCTGACCAGCCACGGGGCGGTCGCCTCGGGCACCAATGCGGCACTTGCGGCGCTTGACGGGCTGGGGATCAGGGCCTGCCCGGTCGACCTGCCGAAAGCCGAGGATGATGAGATCCGTATCACCCCGCTGTGGCACGTGCCCGGCAAAGGCCGCGCCTGGCTGGACTTCCAGAATGACGTGACCGTCAAGGACGTCAAACTGGCCGAACAGGAAGGCTTCCGCAGTGTCGAGCATCTGAAACGCTATACCACCCTTGGCATGGCGACCGATCAGGGCAAAACCGCGAATGTCGGCGCGCTGGCCGTGATGGCCGAGATCACCGGCAAGAGCATTCCCGAAACCGGCACAACCATCTTCCGGCCACCTTACACGCCGGTGGCGATGGGGGCCTGGGCCGGGCGATCGGTCGGGAAAGAATTCAAACCGACGCGACTGACGCCCAGCCACCAATGGGCCGAAGAACAGGGCGCGGTATTCGTCGAGGTGGGCCCCTGGCTGCGTGCGCAGTGGTTCCCCAAGGCTGGTGAGACCCATTGGCGCGAATCCGTGGATCGCGAAGTTCTGGCCGTACGCAGCGGTGTCGGCGTCTGCGACGTGACCACGCTGGGCAAAATCGACGTGCAGGGCGCGGATGCGGCAGAGTTCCTCAACAAGATCTATTGCAACGGCTTTGCCAAACTGCCGGTGGGCAAGACCCGTTATGGTCTGATGCTGCGCGAAGACGGTATTGCCATGGATGACGGCACCGCCGCCCGCCTGGCCGAGGATCACTTTGTGGTCACCACGACAACCGCAAACGCGGTTGGTGTCTATCGCCACATGGAGTTCGTGCGCCAATGCCTGTTTCCGGACATGGATGTGCAAATGATCTCGACCACCGACGCCTGGGCACAATATGCCATAGCGGGCCCGAAATCCCGTGAGTTGCTGCAAAAGGTCGTTGATGACGGCTATGACATCAGCAACGAAGGTTTCCCCTTCATGGCGTGTGGCGAGGTGACCATTGCCGGGGGGATCTCGGCGCGGCTGTTCCGTATCTCGTTCTCGGGTGAACTGGCCTATGAGCTGGCCGTGCCAACCCGTTACGGTGACGCGCTGATCCGACATTTGATGGCGCTTGGGGAACCCTTTGGCTTAACGCCGTATGGCACCGAAGCGCTTGGTGTTCTGCGTATCGAAAAGGGGCACGCCACCGGAAACGAACTGAACGGAACCACCAGCGCCCACGACCTAGGCATGGGGCGCATGGTCTCGGCCAAGAAAGACAGTATCGGTGCGACGCTCAGCGCTCGCGAAGCTCTGACGGATCCGGATGGCCTGGCTTTGGTCGGCATTCAGCCGGTCAACACTGCCGATACCGTGCTGGCCGGTGGCCATGTGTTCGACGAAGATGCGCCGCACGTGCCGGAAAACGATCTGGGCTATGTCACATCGGCTGCCTATTCGCCGCACCTGTCCAGCAGCATCGGCCTGGCCTTTGTAAAACGCGGGGCGCAGCGATTGGGCGACACCGTACAGATTGTCAGCCCGGTGGATGACACCAACATCAAAGCGACGCTTGTCAGCGCGCATTTCCTTGACCCCGAAGGAGAACGGCTCCGTGCGTGATTTTGTTGCCAAGACCGCCATTGGCGGCACCGAACCAAAACGGAACGTGGTCGGACCTCTGACCTTTCAGGAACAAGAGGATGTGGCACTGGCATCCGTCTCGGCCCGGCTGGGACAGGAGGAAGCCGTCAAAGCCAAACTTCAAACCGTTTGCGGAACCCCTGCGCCTGAGGCGGGGCAATGGGAAAAGGGCGAAACCAGAAACCTGCACTGGCTGGGCCCGGATCAGTATCTTTGCGAGGAAGCTTTTGCAGGCCCGTTGGAGTTGGCCAGGCGTATGGAGGCCGAGCTGGCCGGCATGGCGTCGGTGACCGATCAGTCTGACGCGTTCACACGCATCGACATGACCGGGCAGGGTGCCACAGGCTTGCTGCAACGCCTGACCGTTCTGGATGTCGAGCAGATGCAGGTTGGAGCTTTCAACCGCACTGCAATCCACCATGTGGGGTGCCTGCTGCGCTGCAATGAGGCGGGAACGGATTTCTCGGTCTACGCGCCACGCAGCTATGCGATTTCAGTTCACCACATGCTGATCGAGGTGGCCAGGGCCCTGTGAAGGACGGTGCCCAAAGGACAAAGCCGCGTGTCTGGCGCCGCGGCTTCGTTCCTTGCGTTCCTGTGTCGGCGGCAGACCGAATTCGCGCCGATAGTTGCTTGAAAACGAACTGGCGCTGTCATACCCGACCGAAAGCGCGATTTCCTGCAAAGACTGGTCGGTGTAAAGCAGCTTCTGCCGCGCCGCATCCAGTCGCAGCCTGCGATAGTACCCTCCGGGACTGATCCCGGTTTCCTTCTTGAAATGCCGTTCCAATTGCCGGATGGACATGCCAACGCGTTTCGAAACCTGCTCGATCGAGATCTTGTTTTCGATGTTGTTTGCAAACAACTCGATGGCCCGTCGAACCGGGCGCGGCAGGGCATTGCGGGTCTGATTTTTGCTGTAGCCCGGCAAAACCTGCAACGTATCCGCATCGCGCAAAGTCGCGTATTGGAACCAGCAGGCGGTTTCGACGGCAACCGCATCGGACACCTCGTCCGAAATCACGCCCAGCATGAATTCAAACACCGCTGAAGTCCCGGCAAAGGACATTCGGTTGCGATCTATCGTATAGAGCGTGTCACACAGGTTCACCCTGTCGAATTGTTCCTTCAAAGCAGCGGTATAGCAGAAATGCGCGCTACAGCTGTAACCATCGAAGAACTTTTCTTCCGCCAGCGCAAAAAGTGAGCCGCTGACCGAACCGATCCGCGCGCCACGGGACAATAGCCGCCGCAGCGCTCCGCCCGAAGCCTTGCGATCCTTCAACCGGGCTGAGGCCCCGGCAAAGACCAGCACGACGTCGGTTTCCTCCACCTCGGGCAATGCCTTGTCAGGGTTGATGCTGAGGCGTGAGCTGGACATGACCTGTTGTCCATCTTCCGAAACGACAGTCCAGCCAAGACCATCGCTGCGGCTGATCTCATTGGCCACGCGCAGCGGGTCGATGGCCATGGACAAGGCAGCAAGCGGGAAATCTTCGAGGCACAGAAAGGTGAAATGGGTCATGCTTTGTCTCTTTGCCAGCACGATACCCCAACTACACCGATTTCGTCAGAACACCAAACGATGGGCGCGGCCGCGTTCGTATAGTTTTCGGTTCAACTCATCCGCTTCGGGCGCGCCGTATTCCAGCGCGAACACAAACGCATGCGTAAGGTAAAAACAAGCGGCGTCGAGATCCTGATTTTGCTCGGCCCGGTCGGCTGCCTCGTGGTACAGCCGGATCAGCGCAGGCACATCATTATCCGGATGAGCCTGCAACAGGTGCTTGTCGAGTTCTTGCAGATCCAAGGTCAGCCTCTTTCCGGAAACGCGAAGTGAGTTGGTCTGTACGCAATCATACGCTTTCTACCTATTTTTGCGCCTGAATCCTGATTTCATAGCGCCGTCAACGATGCGGACCGGACCGTGATGAACCCATCACACGCATCCGCGTGCGTCTTTGCGCGATCGCGGAACATCGCCTGATTGCAAATGATCGAGCAGGGCGCATCCGTGGCGCCCTCAGCCCATGATTCGGCCGGAAAGCCGCTTATCCCTCGGCACGGGCTTTTTCGATCTGATTGGCCACCCAGTGGTGGAAACAATGCGTTGGGCCATCCATCGCGGGCGAGAAACGGCCGCCGTCGAATTTGACACCATGACGGCCTTTCTGCATGCCCTCGACCACGAACACATCCTCTTCGAAAACGGTTTTCCAAAGCTGCGCGTTCTTTGCGCGCAACGCTTCGTGCTCGGGCGCGTCTTCCGGTTTTTTGGCGTAGTACAGCTCGATCCTTTCGTTCGACCGCTCATGCGTGATCGGATCGATGATAAAGGCAAATCCATGGTCGCGTTGAACACCCAGCAATGTGTTCGGGTACACGACGATGTATTCCGCCCCTTCGTTCCACTTTTCGCTCAGATTCTGGAAGTCATCCAGTTTTTCGCCGTTCTGACCTTCAAACTGCCGATAGACGTAGGTGCCCTGACCCGAATACTTGCCCAGTTCATTGATGTTGTAGTGGTCTTCCAGACGCGAATAGCTGTTGAGACCCGGGTGAACCCAGGGCAGGTGATAGCTTTCGCAGAAATTTTCGACCGCCAGTTTCCAGTTCGACTCCAGCTCGAGCCGGACAGACGCGCCGGCACCGCCATGATACATGGGCTGTTCGAAATCTTTCCAGCGTTCCATCAATTCGCGATGGACCTCTTCGAACTCCGGGGCGTTGCCATCCACATTTACGAAGACAACGTCGCGCCAGACATAGGAACGTATGCGGATCAGGCCCAGTTCAGCAAAGTCCAGATCTTCATGCGTGTTCTGTCCGGGGCCACCGACATGCGGCGCAGTGCGCAGCTCGCCATTCAGGCCGTAACACCAGCTGTGATAAGGGCAACGGATCGCGCCGCGGATTTTCAGCGGCTTGTCGACCAAAATCATTCCGCGATGGCGGCAGGTGTTCTGGAAAACGCCGATCTGCCCGTCACGGTCGCGCACCATCAGAAGCGGCACACCGAGGAAGTCGATCGGAAAGGCATCTCCCGCTTCGGGAATGTCTTTGCCAAAACCGATGCCCGACCAGTTCGCGAACAGGACCGCCTCCCGTTCCTCGGCGAAGACATCGGGATCGATATAATGCTCGTTCGGCAGGCCCTTGGCGGTGTTTACCGGGGTCAGAACAGACGAAAGCGCTGAATGCTTGTTCATCGGTTGCTCCTGAGTAATTCGGAATGTGTTGAACGTTACCCCCATTGGCCGGTCGATCCGACTTCATTCAATATCAAAAAACCTCATGGCCGATTGAGGTAGACTAAACCGAACCCCCGGACAATTCATCCAGCAACCAGTTTTTCAGCGCCAGGGCACCTTCTGTCAGCTGGTCGTCCGGGCGACCGACGAGGTAAAAGTTATTCGGGGCGGGGAGGCTGAATTCTTCCAGCGCAACAAGTTTTCCTGATGTCAGCATGGGCTGGATCAAGCGTTTCCACCCCAATGCAAGCCCGGCCCCTTTCCGGGCCAACTGCAACGCCAACGCATAGCTGTTTACGCGCGACTGCACCGGTACAACTCCGGTATATCCGAGGTCGTGAAACCAAGATGGCCAGGTGGTCCAGGTGTTGTCCTGCGTTTCAAGGTGGATCAGGCGACGTTCGACCAGGTCTTCCAGACTTGCCCCCTTCAGTTCCATGGCCGTCTCGGGGCTACAGACCGGCGTCAGAGTATCACGGTACAGTTTAGTATGGTTCAGCTGCGAATTCACGTCACGACCGTAGCGGATGAAAAAGTCGATATCCGGTCTGTCCGAGAATGGCTTGTCCTGTGCCATCTGGTTCACTTTTACGTGCGGGTAGTCCTGCCAGAACCGGATGACCGACGGAGAAAGCCACAACGCCGCGACAGCGGTCGTGGACCCGACCGTCACCGGATTTTCTGAATCACCGCTGCGAATCTTTTCAAGCACCTTCGATATCTGCCGGAACGACGAACCGAGCACCTCGAACAGGTCCCGGCCATCCTCGGTCAGTTCCACGCCCCTGTGCTTTCTGACGAACAGCGCCGAACCCAATTCACTTTCCAGCGCTTTTATCTGGTGGCTGACAGCGCCCGGCGTAACCGACAGTTCGCCGGCCGCTTCTTTGAAGCTGAGATGCCGCGCGGCGGCCTCGAAGGCCGACAAAGTCGTGAGTGGTGGAAGATTATAGTGGCGTCGTGACATGGTTGCTGCGTTGCTCAAAAGGTAGAGGTGAGTTACATTCATCCGAATGTGAGAAATTTTGCAATTGAAATCTATGTTTTTTCCTGCTGTTTGCGATCGGGTACAGGACCAAAGTCGACCGAGAACGAACAGGATGTGTGATGGATACACAAGTTGCCCGCCTCGTGCGCAAAACACGGCTGAGCCCGGACACGTCCGATTTTTGCTTTGAAATCGAAAACGGCCGCTTCACAAGCCTTCAACCCGGCGCACATGTCGATATCCATCTGGCCGACGATCTGGTGCGGCAGTATTCACTGTGGAATTGGAGTCAGGACGGCCGTGTAATCAATGTCGCCGTCAAACGCGAAGATGAAGGGCGTGGCGGCTCGGTGGCCATGCACGCGCTTCAAGAAGGGGCGATGGTCGAAATCGGCGGGCCGCGGAATCACTTCAAACTCGAAAACCACGATCGGCATGTCACGTTGATCGCAGGCGGCATCGGGGCGACTCCGCTGATTGCAATGGCGCGGGAACTGATGAATCGCGGGCAGGATTTTCGGGTCTACTACCTTGTAAGATCAAGAGAATTTGCAGCGATGGACGCGCAGTTCAGGGCCCTTGGGCTGGAGGAATGGTATCATTTGCATTGCGATGACGCAGACGGCAGGTTTGATCTGGCATCGGTCATGCAATCGATGCCCGTCGGTGCGGATGTGTATACCTGCGGACCTGAACCGATGCTGAATGCTGTTTTGGAAGCAGGTGCATCCTTGCGTGGCGGGGCAATCCATTTTGAACGATTTGCACCCGCCTCTGACATTGACCACGACCCAAACGCGGAATTTCAGATCGAAATTCAGTCAACCGGCGCGGTCTACCCGGTCGGAAAGGAGGAAACCATTCTCGAAGTATTGCAAAGCAACGGCGTGCAGGTCGATTTCGGCTGCTCTGAAGGGTTGTGCGGGTCATGCATTGTTGACGTAGTGTCAGGGCAGGTCGATCACCGCGACGGAATACTTACACCGCAAGAGCAGGAAAGCCACGAATTCCTGTGCACCTGCGTTTCGCGGGCCAAGTCCGATAAACTGGTCCTGAAGCTGTGAAGGACGCAGTGGTCACAACAAATCATGTCGTCGCATTGTTCTCGCTAACATCGCAATCGAGTGAATTCGGTGGTCGCTTCATGTGATCGAAGTGTCGGATTCTCAAGTTAGAACATCTCACCCTTGCTATAGGTTTTTCGAAACTGGAAACCCAACAACCACTTTGGATGCTGCGACGATATTCAACCTCAGGCTGACTTACCACTTAGAACCGGTGATGACAGCAGGCAGCAAGTAATCGGGAGGAAATTTGCAGTAAGAGACGTAATGGGAGCACGCGTTATTACTGCAAGCCCAAGTTTGGGCTGAACACAACTCAACATCGGTTTGTGCAACGTGCATGATTGTCCACGTCGTGCAACGCGATGTTTTCCAGCACTTTTTCAGAAGAACAAAAACGACACACTCGAGGAGGAACGCGCGAATGTCGATACCCGAACCTTTCACGGACGTTGAAATAGAAACGGCTGATTCCGGATTCTATGAAAACTACAGCGTCCCAATTGCCCTGATCAGCAAGGCCATCATGGTCGGGCTGGTCCTGTGGGCCCTGGTTTTCCCAGCGAATGCAAACAGCACATTGGGCAGCCTGAACAGCCAGTTGCTGGAGGTCTTCAACAGCTTCTACATCGTCATTGTCGGTTTTTTCTTCTTCTTCCTGGCCGTTGTTGCGATCATTCCGTCCACGGGTCGTCGGATCATGGGAACGCCGGGGGAAAAGCCCGAGTTTTCGAACTTCTCATGGTTTTCCATGATGTTCGGTGCCGGTCTTGGTGTGGGGCTCATGGTTTTCGCCACAGCAGAACCGCTGGGCCTTTGGGGATCTAACCCGGTTGTCGTTTCCGGCGCGGTCGAAGGTAACACGCCTGAGGCATTGCAATCGGCTTACCGCTTCACTTTCCTGCACTATGGCTTCCACGCCTGGGCGATCTACGTTGTGACCGGTCTGTCGTTGGCTTACTACGCTTACACACGCGACATGCCTCTGACGATCCGCTCGGCGCTGACTCCGCTGTTTGGCCGTTTCGTCAACGGCTTTTTCGGCCACGTGGTCGACGTTTTGGGCGTTGTCGCGACGATTCTCGGCGTTTCCGTAACCATCGGTTATGGCGTCAGCCAGTTCATCGACGGACTTTATGCGATCACCGGCATGCAGTGGATCATGGATTTGGGCGGCGAGGTGCCGACCCCCAGCAAGGTTGGTCTGATTTCAGGCTTGGTCGTCATCATGGGCCTGTCGATCATTTCGGCGGTATCCGGTGTTGGCCGGGGTGTTAAGTACCTGTCCAACCTGAATCTGGTGCTGTCGATCATCTTGCTGGGCACTTTCGTGGTCTTCGGCTCGTTTGTCTTTGCCATGACCACTTATGGCACTGCCATGGTCGATTACATCCTGCACTTCCTGTCGCTCAGCTTCAACGCCTATGGTCCGCTGTCGGCCGAAGCATTCGCAGCTGCCCTTCCGGCCGAGGCGCAAGCACATGCCGCAGACCTGATGGGTGGGGCGACCAACGCCTGGGGTAGCTTCGACGGCTTCAAAGGCGGTCTGGAAGGTGCAGCAGCCGAGTTGGACGAAGCAACCTTGGCCGCGGCTTATGCTGCGGGTGAGCAAGGTCGTCAATTCGGCTGGCAGGCAGGCTGGACCACCTTCTACTGGGCATGGTGGATCGCGTTCTCGCCCTTCGTGGGTCTGTTCCTGGCGCGCATCTCCAAAGGTCGTACCGTTCGCGAGTTCATCTTGGGCTGCGTGTTCGCACCTGCGCTGGTGTGTTTTGCCTGGATGACCGTTCTCGGCGGCACAGCGATCGATCTGGAACTGGCAGGCGCGGCAGAAGGTGCGATCATCGGTGCATCGAACACCAACAAGCTGTTCACCACACTGTCCTACATGATCGACGGTGGGCTATTGTCCATGCTGAACGTCATGTGCGTGATCCTGATCATGACCTTCCTGGTGACCTCGGCGGACTCGGGTATTCTGGTGATGAACACCATCATGTCAGGTGGTAGCCAGGAAACCGGTATCAAGCACCGCATCATCTGGGGTGTGATCCTGACGGCAGTGATCGGTGCGCTGATCCTGGCGGCGGGTGAAAACAACCCTATGGACGCGCTGCGCAATGCCATGATCATCGGTGCGCTTCCGTTCACCATGGTGATGGGCCTGATGTGCGTATCGCTGGCCAAGGCGCTGTTCCGCGACAGTCAGCGTGACAAGCACTCTGCCAGCAGCACGCAGGCAGCCGAGTAACGCGTAGGCAAAAGAAATAAAACCTGGTCAGGCCGCCCCATCTGGGCGGCCTGTTCTTATTTGGCAAAGCGTCGCCTTTGACGTGAAAAACCCCAATATCACCCCGAGGCCAAAGCCGCACTGATCGGCGAACCAAACCTGCCCCCTGTCGACCGGCCGAATACCCCGTACGTCCGTCGCCCTTGGCTGACGTGGTGACATTTTGCACACCGGACCGGCGAGGGCCGAATCACCCGCCAGCTACACCCGCCAAGTTCGATTTCCTTGCGGTTGCAACTTAGGTTGCAGGGCCGCCTTAGTGCTATGGGCAGGGACTAGCGCTTACCTTGAACGGCATCGCTCAAAGTTTCGCCACCGATCTGGTCGTTCGCGCCTTGCGCAAGGCTGGGTGGGGCAAGGTTTTGGTCAATATCGGAGAGTATTATGCAAGTAGCCATCAGTGGCTGCTGGGTGTCTCGGATCCAGTGTACGGACCTGTCGAAGTCACGCATTTGAAAGACCGCGCCATCGCTACGTCCAGTCCCGGCGCCATGCGTCTGCGGTCCGGCAGTGCTCACGTAATCGACCCGATGGGCGAAAACGCTCCGCTTTGGTCAACGGTCAGTGTCCAGGCACCGGATGCTACAACGGCAGACGCGCTTTCAACGGCATTCTGTCATGCTTCTGAGGCTGAAATAGCAGCGACCCTTGCGCGGGCAGCCGGCGAGCGCATCGCGATCTGTGTACGCCCCAATGGGAAAGTGGTGACGCTGCAAGGATAAAAAGCCCCGGATAACACCGGGACTTTTCGATTTTCCCGACCAATTCTTTACAAGCAGTCTTCAACCGCGCGTTTGGTCATGACCGAAACAAGATGCGCCCGATACTCCTTGCTCCCATGCAGATCCGCAATCATGTTTGCCGGGTTTACACGCAGGTCCATAAGGGCATCAGGGCGAAACTCTTTGTTCAGCGCCTGTTCAGCCTCGGACCACCGGAAAACGCCGTCCTCGCTCGCGCCGGTAACCGCGACGCGCACGCCGTCCGCAAAGCGAGCCAGGTAAACCCCGACAAGCGCAAAACGCGACGCTGGCTGAAGGAACTTTTGATAGCTTGCCGCTTGCGGTACCGGGAAACGGACCGATGTGATGATTTCACCCTCATCCAGCGCCGTCGTGAACATTCCCTGGAAAAAGTCATCGGCGGGAATCTGGCGGGTATTGGTCACCACTGTCGCCCCTGATCCCAATACCCCTGCAGGATAACAGGCCGCAGGGTCATTGTTGGCAACCGAACCGCCAATCGTCCCGCGGTTGCGGACTGCCGGATCGCCGATCTGACCGGCCAGCGCTGCAAGCGCTGGATACGACCCTGCGGCCTCGCGGGCGACGACAGCGTGGGGCGTCGCACCACCGATCGACACCGATCCGTCATCCTCGATGCAAACACCTTGCATCTCGGGAATTCCGCTGACCGACACCAACTTGGACGGGGCCGCCAACCGTTGCTTCAATGTTGGGATCAGCGTCTGTCCGCCCCCCAACGCCTGCGCATCCTCGGCGGCCAGTGCAGCAACCGCATCAGCAATGGTCGAGGGTTTCTCAAACTCGAAACTGTACATTTCGTCTTTCCTTTCCGAAAGGCGCGGATCCGCCCTTCATCTGGCTGTAAATATCCCGGGGAGCGGGAGGGGCTGGCCCCTCGCTCGGACCCACGGCCCGAAACCGTGGAAGGGAACATCAATCAGGCTCTCAGCGTCTCAGGCCGAATAAGGTCGAACAAAGACAGGTTTGTCCTTTTCCGACAGGTCAGCACGA
>NZ_JBQFNY010000013.1:0-84242 GCF_056532905.1 Ruegeria sp. H8
ACCGAGGCAGAGGCGACACCTCCCGCTACAGAACAGCCTCAGACCGAGGCAGAGGCGACACCTCCCGCTACAGAACAGCCTCAGACCGAGGTGGAGGCAACACCTCCGGCCACAGAGCAGCCTCAGACTGAGGCAGAAACCGAGGTCGAAGAACCCGTCAACATTGCCGAACCTGAAGGCGAACTGATGATCGACATAAGCAATCAGGACAGCCGCGGAAATATTGGCAAAGTGCTAGGTTACTCTGACGCCGAAGAAATTGCTTTCTCGGTCGAGATGACCCGAGGTGGAGAGGATACCGGTGCCGAGCGGCTTATCTGGAACCACTCGAACTTCGGCCTGAAACTGACCAAAAAGGGGCATCTGATCGCGAAAGTCGACAACAATGATGGCGGTTTCCGTGACGGTTATAAGATCAAGAATCTTGATCTGAATGACGGAGAGACGCACCAGGTGACCATGATGGTCGATCAGAACACCGATCGCCTTCAGGTTCTGGTAGACGGTGCTGTTGTCCTGGACGAAATCGAAACGGATTTCGACTTTGCAGGCGGCCGGGAACGCGACTGGTACGTTGGTGACAGCGTGGAAACCTTTGGCATCGGAGATGATGCCGATTTCCTGGACACATCATCGAATCCATACCCGGATTTGTTTGCCTGACGGCAACAACCCCCTCTGGCTAGAACAATTGTCGATCAAACCACGGGCGGGGCTCAGATTTGAGCCTCGCCCGTGTCTTCTCCAGGCTGGCGCGCTGTGGAACATGTGAAACTGCGCGGATACGCCCTTTATGCGGCATCCCTGTTGACTTAAAGCTGATTGCCAGCAACGCCAAATTGATTACGAAACATGCAAAAAAGGGTTTTGGCCACATTCAGGAACTTTGCGCCCCATATCGCACCCCCTTTTCAAGACCGGGCTGTCCAAACGGATCGGTTCCTTAACGGGGTTGCGGCAGTTTGGCCTTCCGGGGTGAAGAGTATTTGTCTCGACACATGATCCTGCATCGGCATCATATATGGCAGACATACGGGCCATGACCTTGCTTACGAGTGAACTTATTCAATTACGGGACCACGAAATGAAACCTGAGAAAATGCCGGTGACCGCAGCAAGCTACCAAGCTTACCTGAACAGCCCGTACAAAAGCAGCAAGCATTCGACTTACTTCGATGTGTATGACAAGCTTTTCTCTCCTTATGTCGGCAAGCCGATTACCTTCGTCGAAATCGGGGTTCTGAGCGGCGGCTCTCTGTTCATGTGGCGCGAATTTTTTGGACCACAGGCCCGCATCATCGGTGTTGAACTGAACCCCGGCGCAAAGCGTTGGGAGCAGGAAGGCTTTGAAATTTTCATAGGCAGCCAGAGCGATCCTGCCTTTCTCGAAAAACTTGCAAACGAGATCGGTGAAATCGACATTGTCCTGGACGATGGCGGCCACACCTATGAACAACAGATTATCACAACAGAGTGCCTGCTGCCGCATATCCGCGATGGAGGCATGCTGGTCGTGGAAGACACACATACATCCTATATGGAAGGCTTCGGTCCCAAGCACCGTTCCTTCGTAAAATACGCCATGAGCATGGTAGATCGCGTAAACCGGCGCTTTTCCAAACTCCTCTCGGATGCTGCGGAAAAGCGGGTTTGGGGCATCCGTTTCTATGAATCTTTTGTTATATTCGATGTGAACCGCAAGGCGACCTCTATCGTGTCCGTACCAACCGACAATGGCGGGGAGGACCTGAACGCAAAAGACTTCCGCCACGCGGACAACCAGACCTATGAAAATTTCCTGAAAGCGTCTAAAAGCCTGTCGGCCCTCAAGGTCATCCCAGGTACGCGATCCTTGGCCAAGCTGGCCCGACATGTGATATCGCTGCCATCAAACCTGAAGCATGCGCGGAAACTGAAAGAGTTTTTCTGAATTTCCACCGCCTTTTCGGCTGAACGCATTGCCGGTTTCAGATCGTCAACATCCCTGGGATCGTCAGGTCGATGCGCTACAAGACTGTTCGGGACTGTTCGGGCATACCGAGCTTGTCCCCGGCAGAGTTATACACCGCAATGGTCA
This sequence comes from Ruegeria sp. H8, assembly GCF_056532905.1. Classification (NCBI taxonomy): domain Bacteria; kingdom Pseudomonadati; phylum Pseudomonadota; class Alphaproteobacteria; order Rhodobacterales; family Roseobacteraceae; genus Ruegeria; species Ruegeria sp. H8. The sequence continues at coordinate 2,078 of NZ_JBQFNY010000013.1, forward strand.
GGAGAATGCCCGCTTCATCTTTTTGGTCAAGGGTTTTTCGATCACGGAAAAAACCAGACACCCTGCGGCTACGCTGCTTATCAGGCACAAGATGGACAGAACGTCACCATTTACGGGCCTGAGGACAATCGAAGACACTTTATAAAAGGCGGGAATGGTGAGTATCTGGACAAGGTAGATGCTGTAGGATGCATCCCCGAGATAAACCAAAAACCGATTTGAAATCTGCGTCGCAAACAGCAGCCCAAAAACGATAAAAAACGACGGTACACCCCAGATAATGACACGGTTTGCTGGGTCGACCTCAAGTTCACCCGACAGGGAGGCACATAAAAGAAGCATCCCGAAAACAAATATCAAGACCCCTGTCTTTTCCCTGATTTCAAACCCCTTGTTGTAAAAATACGCAACAGCCATCCCAAACAGGAACTCAAGCGATATAAAATCACCGGACGCGAGGGACACCCCGGCCAGAACCAAGCTGACAACCAGGAAAACATGGACCCACGACCTCAGGAAGAGAGACAGTCCAAAAACAAAATAAAAGAGCATCTCCCATTCCAGGGTCCACCCAACATAAACAATCGGTGGCTCACCGAGCACCAGAAGCGAAGAAAACAGAAGCGATGACAATATGATGGTTCCTGAAAGCTCCATGGACCTGAAGATCCCGGGAACAGCGTAATAAACCGCCACAACAAAAAGTGTGATCAGCCAGTAAATTGGCACGATCCTTAGAATTCTCGACGTCAAGAAAGCGCCTGTGTGCCGCTTTTTCTGCATTTGTGTGTGCAGCATGACAAAGCCGGATATCACGAAAAAAATATCGACCCCATTTGCACCCCACCCGGCCAGGAAGGATAAATAATCGGTGCTTTGTCCATATGTTGATGCCGTCTTGATGACATGGAGGAAAACCACATTTATGGCAGCAAAGGCTCGTAAGGCTTGAATATTATTGATCATCTGTTTCGAGTTTATTTCCCGGATAAAATTCTGACCGAACTGGCACGTCACGGATTGAAATGCTGTGACTGCCTCGCCCCTCAGCATTCACTGATTCAAGAGTTATCTTTCCTCCAGCCGACAAATCGATGGCGGCGCATCCTGTCGCCAATGAACGGTCCCATTTCGGCGGTGGACCCCCTGTCCGATGGGCAAGAACCCCGCTGAAAGAATGCCGCGTTCTGACGACAAATTACTGTCACTGCAATCAATATAAATACGCGTGGTCCCCTCTTCTGCCAGCGTGCGGCACACATGTTTCAGAATTTCCACATAATACCCCCGGCCCCGCATATCAGGAACGGTAAAGCAGTGAGAGATCAGAGCACAGCGCTCGGTCATCGGGAAGAAATATACGTTCACGTTTTGCCCGGAGCGGGTTTGCGCAATGGTTGCCGGAACCCCGTCGGAAAACCCGATCCAGACGGACATACCCGCGTTCAGGTCGCCTTGAACATCCCAGTGGATCTTGTCCTGATTACGCTTCAGAAAGTCTTTGCTTTGATCATCAAGATCGGACCAACTGCGAAAGCACTGCACGGTCAACGTGTTTGACATGCTGTCGATCTGCCGGGCCTTGCCGCCACTCATGGCGAAGAGCAACCTATGCTGCCCGAAGAGACGATCCCTGAAAAGCATCCACATTGTCTTTAATCCGTCAACAACCCCCCCCCGGCGAAAGGACCGCAAGACAAGATTGAGTCGGTGGAAAGATGCCATCAAACGCCCCTGCCTGTTTTTGCCATCCTGACGGCAACAGAACTGGCATTTCGTTCGACTTCAAGAAACACAGGCCGCATCCTCTGCGATCTTTCAGAAGATGCGGTAGTTAAGAAAATACGCTCCAACACCTGTGAACAGGTTGATAAAAATCCGTTTCCCGGCGTTATGGGGGTTAATTTGGCAGATGCGGCAAAGAGGCTGTCTTTTTCAAAACCAGACGTATCCGGGTCAATTTCTGGACTCGGCCTGAAAGGCCCAAAGCACCTGTGCTTTGCCTTCACGCAAGATGCTTTCACTCTTTTTCGAATTTCGAATGTCATGCATCGCCCTTTCACTCCTGCACAAACCTTCCTCAATCAGTTTGAGATGTATAGTACTCAGTAGCTTCATCTTGATGAGCATTCGGTTTTCATTTTTCGAGCCTCAAAAGCGCGCGCTTGGCTACTCACATTGATCACGCTAAAAAAGTCGCTATTCCCGATGCGCACCGTGAAGTACTTATTGGCGGTGAAAAGGTACTGAAGATCGAAATTTTGCGTGCCTATACAGAACTTTTTGAACCGAAGTCAAATCCATGATCACCTGTGCCCAAATGAACGGAAAAAGGCCCGCGTCATGGTGACGTTGAACATGAGTACCCCCACAACTCCGTCCCGGGAAAAAGCCCCGGACCAAAGCGCTCCGACGCTCAGCATCATCGTGCCCATGTTCAATGAAGAAGAGGTTCTGCCGGCCCTGTTCGAACGTTTGGGGCAATTCCTCGATCAGCTTGGGGAAAGCTACGAGATCATCTGCGTGAACGACGGCAGCACAGACGCGACCGCCAGGATTCTGGCCGCCGCGTATGAGCGCGATGATCGTATCAAGGTGCTGAACTTTTCACGCAATTTCGGCAAGGAAATCGCGTTGACGGCCGGGCTGGATGCCGCCGCAGGAGAAGCGGTTGTTCCGATAGACGCGGATTTGCAGGATCCGCCCGAACTGATCGAGACATTTCTGGAAAAGTGGCGCGAAGGGTTCGATGTCGTCTATGCCGTCCGGCGCCACCGCGACAGCGATACCGCGATGAAACGCTGGACAGCGCGGAAGTTCTATCAGGTCATCAACCGGCTTTCGGGGGTACCGATACCCGCCAATACCGGCGATTTCCGCCTTATGGACCGGCGCGTGGTTCAGGCTGTAGGGCAGCTGCGCGAGCACAACCGCTTTATGAAGGGCCTTTTTGCCTGGGTCGGGTTTCGGCACACCGAGGTGGCGTATGACCGCCCCGAGCGTGCGGCGGGGCAGACCAAATTCAACTACTGGCGCCTTTGGAACTTTGCGCTGGACGGTATTACCGGGTTCAGCACCGTACCGCTCAGGATTGCGGGCTATGTCGGCATGCTGACTGCGTTGGCCGCGATCATCTATGGTGTTTTCCTGATCTCACGCACCCTTGTCTACGGGGTGGATGTACCCGGCTATGCCTCATTGATGGTTGCAGTGCTGTTGATCGGTGGCCTGCAACTTGTCGTGCTGGGCGTCATCGGGGAATATCTGGGGCGGCTTTATGCAGAGGCTCAGAAACGCCCGCTTTATATTGTCGAAAGCAGCCTGGGTCTGGATGATCAGCCCCATTGATTCACTGGTAGGCAAACCGACGCCCCCTCGGCCATAGCTTCAGCAGGCAGGGATGGGCAACCCGATACAGCCGCGGCCCTAAAACAGGCACCAGAAGGCGCGCATGGATGATCAAGGCCTGGTATCAGGTTCGAAAAGCTCTGCACTGGCCCGCAATCTTTCAATTTTCAGAGTTTGTTTATAATCCTTAAGGACTTCACGCCGCACATCGGTGACAACGGATTGCCCCACATCGGGCCATGTGACCAACCAGACCCGAGCGTCGGGATTACGTCGCAAGGCCTCTCCATGATCCGCAACGATGAATTGCGCATCATTGATATAGTAGAACAGCGGCGTATCGATCCAATCCCGGTCCCTCAGAAAAACCAGATCATCAGGCAGCATTTCAGGTAGCATGGCCTTCACAATCCCCTGATAGTCATTGGGAGAGCCCGGCTTACCAGCGGCGTAAGGTATGCTGGCCGCAAACACCAAGACGCACAGGCCAATCGAGACCAGCCTTAAACGGTGGTCCTGAAATACCTGAACTGCGCCGGCTGCGCAAAGGATCAGAAAATAAGGCACGAAAAGCAGAAAGGCCCTGGGGGCCAGGATGGAAACTTTGTAGGACGCTGCAAACAGGATCAGCGGAGAGACAACCGCAACAAGCCACAAAAGCAATGTCCGTTCCTGAGGATAATGCAGTGTGTTTGAGGGCAGCCTGGGCACAACCGCGCCCCACATGGTGCTCAGAACAGGAATGAGCAACGCCAGAAAGGGTAAAGCAGACATCGCCATCAGTGCTTCGCTCCTGCGATGGGCGATTGAGCCGAGCCAGAACATAAAGCAGGCCGAACAACCCGCTGCCAGCCCCAAAACCCATATCGGGATCTTACGCTCTGGAGCCACCACCGGCGCTTCGCGTTTGGGGGCTTTCAGACTGGCCGCCAAAAGCAGCAGGGCAAAACCCAGAACAAACCAGGTCCAGACCGGCCCGATGTACAGCGGCGGGACTGCAAAATCGTCTTTTGCAAACAGAAATCCAAAAGAGAAATACTCGGTCAGAAAGTCAGGAGAAGGATCAGGAGCCGCTCCTTTACGCGCACGATAAACCGCATGGGTCAGTGCCGGGGCGGACAGGATAAAGGCAAGCGCCTGCACCTGAAATAGCCGAGGGGCCTGCCGCAAACCGATCCGGCGCCAAAACCGCAGACCATCCACGTTTGTCCGGGGCAAGACCAGAGCCGCCCAGAACACATGGATCATGATAAGGGGCCAGAACAGCTCAACCGTCAGAACCCCCGCCATAACCGAAAGGACATAAGCGATCTCAAGGCCCGGGCGCGGTTCGCGCGTTCTGACAAGGCACAGTAAAAACCAGGTCGCCAGCAATGACAGGAAGGCCCCAGCGACATACATGCGGGCCATCTGGCTCCAGAACACATGAAACCCATGAAGCGACAACAGCAGCGCGGCCAGGCATCCCACAGTCGATCCAAAGATATTGCGGGCGATCAGAAAAATCAGTGGAATAGAGCCTAAAGCGAACAAAACTCCTGGGGATCGCACGGCAAAATGGGACGTGCCGAACGCTTTGGTCCAGCCCAGCATGGACACATACCAGCCCATGGGATGCGGTTCATCGTGGAAATGCCACCAGATGGTTTCAGCCAGGTTATGGCGCGGCGGCGGTTCGGATATACCGGAAACCAGGTCGATGCCAGGGACATAGATTTCCGGATGGGACATACTGCGCAGATCAATTCCCCAGAGCCGCAGTATCAGCGTCAGCAAAACCGAGATCGTCAAGGCAAACAGGACGGCGCCTGTGCGATACTCGCGTCTGTTGGGAAAAACAGAACCTTTTTCGGATGTCGTCATGAGATTTTTGTCTCTTACTGCGCGTTATGACCGCGGGAGGAACACAATCGTCCCGGTAGAAACCGTCCGGGGCTCGTCACGGAATAAACCAGCTTTTAGTTCACCACGATGCGACCAAAACAGTCAATTCGGGCTAAGTCTGTTTCACAGCTCTCTCGACCGAGATGTATTTGCACCGGATTGAAACATTATTACACATAGCTGGAAATTGTTTCGTTAAACCGCGATCATCAGCAGAATAAGTTCCTGATGATCCAAAAATTGATATGAGTGATAAGAAATGTAATCTCTGTCGTATTCTCGGCACAGGTAGAGCCAGTTTTGCAAAATTCCGCAGGGCGCATAGGACACAAACGTTAATGGTATTGAGTACATAGTTGGATGAGCAGGCTTTCTTTTGGCGCTTTGGCGGGAGTGACGAGTGCTACTTTAGGGCTGCTTTTGCCAGTCGGTCTGTTCACCCGGGTGTTGCGCGGCGCCGATGCGGCGGCCGATCCGGCCTTTACCCAGGGGATTTGGCTGTTCAAGGCCGGTCTCATCATCATAGGGGTATATCTTCTTTTACTGCGGCTTCTGCCGATTGGCCGTCCGCTATCTCCACAGCGCCCCGAGATTTCTCCCGCTAGCCCGGTCCAGGCACTGATCTTTGGCCTACTACTGATTTGCGCCGCGGCTTTACGGTTTTACCGACTTGATACCGGCATCTGGTATGATGAAATTCTGACATCCGTAAATTACATGCCCCTCACAATCGGGCAGATCGTCAGCACCTATCACGATGCCAACAACCATGTCCTGTTTTCGGTGCTGGCGCGACTGTCTTTGTCGGTCTTCGATGACAGTGTTTGGGCCTTGAGATTGCCTGCGGTCGGTTTTGGCATTGCCGGCATTGCCGCTATTTACTTTTTTGCCCGACGCGTCGGCCCGACTCGTGAGGCTCTGTTTGCGGCGGCACTACTGGCGTTTTCCTATCACCACATCTGGTTCAGCCAGAATGCACGTGGTTACACCGCATTACTGTTCTTTGCCCTGCTTTCCAGCACCTGGTTTCTGGACGCCATGCGCCAGGGGAGCCCCCGCAAATGGGGGCTGTATTGCCTTGCCGTCGTCCTGGGGGCGTATGCGCACCCTACCATGGGGCTGATGGTGCTTGCGCATTTTGCAATCTGGGGCACAGCCTGGGTCCAGCAAAACAAGCAATACAAGCGCTATCGCTGGAACGGGTTGTTTTGTGGCTTCATCCCGGTGGGTCTGTTTACGTTTCAGGTCTATGCTCTGGTCTTGCCCAGTATGGTCGGCGGGGCGCTATTGAATTCCGGACTGAAGGGTGAAGACAACGAGTGGACCAACCCTTTTTGGGCATTGGCAGAACTGTTCAGCAGTCTGCAAATCGGGTTGGCCAGTGCGGGTGTTGTGATAGCCGCCGGCCTTGTCTTTGCGATTGGTGTCATCAGCTTTGCCCGAACGCGACCGGTTGTTGTGGCGTTGTTTCTGATCCCGGTTGGAGTCGGTTTCATAGCAATGACCAGTATCGGGTATACCCTGTTCCCAAGGTTTTTCTTTTTCACCTTCGGATTTGCGATACTTATCGTGATCCGCGGTGCCTTTGTTGCCGGCCAGTTGACTGCGCACCTGGCACGGTTGCCCGCCGCAGCCACGAAATGGCTGCCCGGACTGATATGCGCAGGCATTGTGGCGGTATCTCTTTTATCCCTCCGGCACGTGTATCTGCCAAAACAGGATTTCAATGGTGCCATCAATCTGATTGAAAGCGACCTGCAACCCGGGGACACGGTTCTTGCTGTCGGGATCGCAGGATTTCCGTTCAATGCATACTATGACAAGGGGTGGGATGTCATCGAAACGACCGATGATCTGGATCGCCTGGCCTCACAGTCAGGCAGAACCTGGTTGGTCTATACGATGCCGGTGCACGCCCGGACCACATATCCGGGAATACTGGAGAGGATCAAAAAGGAATACGCTACCGTTGCGCGGTTCCGGGGTTCTCTGGGCGGGGGAGACGTGGTGGTCAACCTCGCAGATCCGACCAAGGCCCAAGCCACAGGAAAGAGTACAAGTACTGTAAAGGATAACGATTGATATGTGCGGAATATGCGGAATCCTGCAGGTCGACCCGGCGGCTGATCACCCCGAAAAAGAGCTGATCACGGCAATGGCAGCAACATTGGCCCATCGCGGACCAAATGATGATGGCGTCTGGCTGGACGAGGACGTTGCGCTGGGTTTTCGGCGTCTTTCGGTGATTGACCTGTCTTATGCAGGTCATCAGCCAATGACAAACGAGGACGGCACTGTAGTGATTGTCTTCAATGGCGAAATCTACAACTTTCAGGAACTGAAAGAAAAATACCGCCTTGAAGAGCGCGGCCATGTCTTCAAGTCCCGCACGGATACCGAGGTTCTGATCCATCTTTACGAGGAAATTGGCCTCGACATGATCCCGGAACTCAACGGGATGTTTGCATTTGCGATCTGGGACACGCGCAGCAAGTCATTGCACTTGGCGCGTGACCGCTATGGGATCAAACCCTTCTTCTACCAGAAAGATAATGACCATTTTCGCTTTGGCTCTGAGATCAAGGCGATCATCGCCGATGACCGGGTTGTACGGAAACCGTCGATGCAGGCCCTGCATGATTTTCTGACCTTCAACTACATCCCGGGAACCCAGACAGCCTTTGACGGTATTTCCGAAATACCGCCGGGGCATCACATGACGGTCACCCGTGACGGCACAATCTCGATACGGCGGTACTGGGATCTGAACTTCCATGTCGATCCCGGTATGACCGAAGCACAGGCGATTCAAACGTCTTATGAACTCATGGACAAGGCTTTGCAGCGCCGTCTGGTCGCGGATGTTCCGATTGGCGTGTTCCTGTCGGGAGGGCTGGATTCCAGTACCCTGGTCGCACTCATGCACAAACATGTGGATGAGCCGATCCACACCTATTCCGTCGGCTTCGAAGATCAAAGCTTCAATGAGCTGCCCTATGCCCGAATTGTGGCCGAAAAGTTCAACACCAAGCATCGTGAAGTAACCGTCACCGCCGATATGGTGCGGGACATGCTACCAAAATACCTGAGCTTCACCGATGAGCCATATGGCGACGGGTCTGCAATACCGACGTATTTCATCAGCGAACTGGCCAAGGACGAAGTGGTTGTCGTTCTATCGGGCGAAGGCGGCGACGAGGCGTTCGCCGGCTATGATACACACGCAGCCTACAACATGTATAAACAGGCCCGAAAGATACCCGGGTTCATTCGGAATGGCGTGATGAAACCGCTGGTGAACTGTTTGCCCGTGTCAGACAAGAAGCTCAGCTTCGAATTCAAGGCCAAGCGGTTTCTGGGCGGGCTGGACCTGCCCCCTGAAGAAGCCCATCTTTGGTGGCGGATTGTCCTGAGCGAAGCTGAAAAACTGGACCTTTACGCAGATGGTGTGACCGAAACCGAGACTTTGCAGCCTTCAGTGCGGCATTTTCAGGCGGCCTACGAACATTGCGGCGCGGAAGAGACCCTGTCACGTCTGATGTATATCGATTCAACCATCTTCCTGCCCGACGATCTGATGATCAAGAATGACCGGATGACCATGGCGCATTCTCTTGAGGCCCGGGTGCCCTTTACCGACCCGGAGCTGACCGGATTCATGGCCACAGTCCCCTCACATCTGAAAATGAAGAACCGGCGCAAGAAACATCTCATGCGGCGGGCAATGGAAAACGATCTGCCCGACAGCATTCTCAACAAAAAGAAGGTCGGGCTTGAAATGCCCTATTCCCGCTGGCTCAAGATCGAGCTGAAGGATCTGATGATGCGATATCTCGGGCCCGAGAATATTCAGCGTACAGGCCTGTTTCGGGGTCAGGCGGTGCAGACACTGATCAACGACCATCTGAGCGGGAAACGGGACAATGGCCGCCCGCTCTGGGGTCTTTTGAACTACATGATGTGGTACGAGCTTTACATCGATGCCTAATCCGGTTTGCGGAATACCCAGAGTGTCGAAATCACATAGCTGGTAACAAAAGATGCCCCGATCGCAACCAACAGGATAAACCAGAAAGGCAGGTTGGTCGCATATCCCAGCCCTGCCACTACTGCGAGGCGGGCCACCAAAGATGACAGGACCGCCAGAAGGTATTTCCCATACCCCAGGAGCGAGATTGTACCTTTGTCGGTGTGCTTATAGCTGAAGATATTATGCCCGCAGTAATTGACAAATGAGCCCAGCACAAAGCCGCATATCGAAGCAAAAACATAAGGGGCTGCAAAAGTCAGAACGAGCAAAAGCGCCAACAGGTAATCCGCAATCGTACCCAGAACGCTGATACTTAGAAACCTGAGGAGCAGGCGCTTATCTTTGAGCTCTGAAATCATGGCTTTAAAGCTTCAAAATGGTCATTGGCTGGAGATAACGGGGCAAAATGGTTTCCGTTTAAATAACTATTAAGAACAAAGTTAATCCGATGGAAATCTGAGAACGATGTATTGCTCAAATCTCCCTCGTTTAGCTCTTAGGACGTATGACAGGATAAGGTGGTTGTGTTACAAAATAAAATCTTAACTCACTATCTGGCTTTAAACAGGACCTAGGCGGGGCCTTTGTGCTTGCAAACGAAACACTCATCCCTTCAGAGCCGGTATGTGTCATAAATCCAAGCAACCCATGCTTTGAAAGCGTTTCAGGCCGGCCAGACAACCATACACGCTTCTTATACTATAGACTGGGGCGACAATCCGACCCCGACCTGTATCGTCCTGTTTGCAAACCGGATATTCCGTGCCACGTCGTCACGGGGATGCAAGCAACCAGGGCGCTGCCGCTTAACCTGAAACAGAAACCGAACCAGAGTCTCCGTTACTAAAACGCCCAAGCATTCCGAAAAACTCTGACTACGGACAATGCCTTGAATGACCGTAAGCCCGGCCAAACTGCGTTCAGGGTCATGCTTTACCAAGTCGACGCCTTCATACCAGCGCAACACCATCGGGAATCGCGATACCACGGGCTGCGGATTAGTTCCTCTGCCGTATTCTTAGCCTCTCGGAGCAAAGCCGTTGGTGGCATATTCAGAACCGTGACCGAAACACCCACCAGAAAAGCAAGCATCACACCACTTGCAAGAAAAAGTAACAAGTCCAAATGCGCTCATACTTTCCGCCACGACATACTCCCGTTAATTAACTGTATCGAATATTTCCTTCAAAGGGCGTGCATCCTTGACGTCATATTTGATCACCCATGCCGTTTCGGACGTTGAGAGCTTGTGCTCGATCCGTAAGACCGAAGAAGGCAGGTCAGATGCCTCAGCAAACCGATAGCAAAGGCCGTTCATCTCGGTCGCTTTGGCCTGCCAGTGAAATTGATTGGATCTGATCCAGCGCCCTGCTTCATCCAGTTGAGTTGCAACAATCCGACCAGTGCCAAGATCGATATCAGCGCAGGTCTGGCCGATCAGAACGACCATCCCGTCAGAATAACAAAGTGCGCCAGTCACATCACCGCCTAATGGGAAACAGGTGGATTGCGCTAACATGGGCTTCAGATCTTCAAAACAGACAAAGAGTGTGCCCTCAGCCATAAAAACAGCCCCTTCTGCCGGGAACTCCGTACATGCCCACGGTGATGCAAGAACCGACCCGGCATAGTCTGTCGCGCCATGCCGCACCTGAAAAATAGCATTCATATCCACCCCGCGATGAAACACGCTTAGTGGCTGAAAACTGCCGAACTTTAGAGACTGGGAAACAGGCCCACCAACGGAGCGGACCGGAGTGGTTATGACGTCGAATCCATCCAGCAACCGGGCTCGCTCGACAATCGCGTCCGCCAATTTAATGTCCCGTTCCGCCGTTTGGTTAAACAGGGGCCAGATATGTGACGAGGCAACCGCCTGGCTTACGCCAAACACAAGGATCAACATCATCGCCACAACCGGCGCCGGGCGGGACACAGGCGTCGCTTCCATCCCCTGCACGATAACCGTGGCCGAAGCCAAAACAACCCCGGCAAGGATAAACCCAACAAACCCGATGCTGCGCCCGATCAGATAGGGTTCCGGATAAAGAAACCAGATCAGAACCGGCAAGATGAAAAACGCGCCCAATCCCCCAACGAGCACGCGCAATCCGCCTATCCACCCTCCTCCGACAAGCCTGCGCGCGGCAAAAACAGCTACCGCCGCCGCTATAAAAACCAAGATGCAGGCTGTGGCTGAAGTCAACAGGAACAGGCGGCTATAAAAGGACGGCACCCCCAGAAGCCCACCGCTATGTATGAGCTTCTCAATCCGGTAGAAAGCCGACAGCTTATCGGCAAGTACCGCAGCATCTATGCCACCCGAGAAACGGAAATTTGCATCAAGCTTCAGGGCGTAAATCGTAATGTCACGCTGCAGCTGATACAGGACCAGAGCTGCACCTGAGACGATCAGGACCCTCAACAGACAGAACAGGCATTGCCTGTGGTTGAACCGATCAACCCGGATCAGAACCAGAGCCGGAATAAGAAACCCCAGCAAAACATAACTTTGATAAAAGCCAATGGATATGGCCATCAATTCTGCGGCGACGGCCATTCGCAGGATGAGCCCAGAACGCGACCGCATGCCCGTGGGTTCAATCAGGACCATGGCCCCGACGGATGCAAGAAGACCAAGACAAAACCACGGTGCCAGCGTCTGATAGTGCAAAAGCTCCGTCAGATAGACATGCGAAGACCCGGCCAGAAAAACCGCCAGGATGGCAGCGACGACGATGACTGGCCCTGTCAGCGCAATAGCCCCACGGGCAATCAGAACGGAAACCCCGAACAAAGCCGCAAAAATGATGAAGATCAGGATGGCAATCGGCGCGCCCTGTTCAAAAAAAACCTCGTGCACCCAATGCGTCGCCCAGCGGCCATGAACTTCAGCGAATACACGCTCAAGACCCGCTGCGAACCGCCATTCATCCGGATTGAAACCAGATCGAGCGATTCCGGCTCCGGCAGTAGGTAGAAAAAAAAGGGCAGAAAGGATCGCTGATACGAACAGAAGCCGTGCCGGTACCCTGACATCGGTCATGAGGAAATCCAATTAGGCAGCACACAAACCAATGTCACCCGACAACACCTTTCTTTGACGTCCATCTTTGCTATTAATAGACTTCCTGTCTTTTGTAGTCCGAGGCTCTGAAGACAGGTGTTAAAGGAAAATATCGTTTTAAAATGCACTCGATTGCTCTGACATTGTTATTTTGCCCAGTACTAGTACTTGAGATCAAAAACATTAATCGGTGCGCGAATTTGAAAACCTTATTGTAACTACGATCAAAGTACAAAAATCGGATGCGGAAATACAGATGGAACAGGCCATCGTCAGCTTGTCAATCGTGGTGCCCTGCTTCAACGAAGAAGCGGTCCTACCGGAGTTCATTCGCCGGATCAGCGCTGTAGCCGAAACATGCGTGGGATCATCCTGGGAACTCATCCTGGTCGATGACGGGTCCACCGATCGCACACAGAACATGGTTACAGAACTTGCGGAAACCAAGCTCAATATCCGCGCAATTATCTTGTCTCGAAACCACGGGCATCAGAAGGCGCTTTCAGCCGGGCTGACGTATGTACGCGGTGCAAATATTTTGGTGTTGGACGCGGATCTACAAGATCCTCCCGAACTTTTGCCTGAGATGTTGGAGTTGATACAGAACGGGGCTGATGTCGTTTACGGGCAACGTCGACAACGAGCGGGAGAAACGGTAGCCAAACGAACAACCGCAGCTGCGTTTTATCGTCTGCTGGACCGACTGACCGATGTTGATATTCCCGTCGACACCGGAGATTTCCGCTTAATGTCCCGAACAGTGGTCGACTACCTGAACACTATGCCGGAAGAAGACCGCTTTATCCGCGGAATGGTAAGCTGGCTAGGGTTTCGGCAAGTACCATTGCAGTATGACCGGGCTGAACGCTTTGCCGGGGAAACCAAGTACCCATTCAAAAAAATGCTGCGCCTGGCCGTCGATGCTATCACCGGATTTTCCATTGTTCCGCTACGGCTGGCAACATGGTTGGCCCTTCTAACCACCATACTGGGATTGGTATTAATCGTCTGGGTCCTATTTCAATGGTTCACCGGGGATGTCGTCTCGGGCTGGTCCTCGGTGATGGTCGTGGTGCTGATGGTAAGCTCAGTTCAACTTCTGACAATTGGTATTCTTGGGGAATATATTGGCAGGCTCTACTTGCAAAGCAAACGGCGCCCCCGCTTTGTTGTAAAGCGCGTCGTTTTCGGTTCGGACGAACGCTCGTGAAGCCCGTTGATCTGAGAAGTGTTATGTCCTTCGGGATTGTCGGTATCCTCGCCACGATAACCCACGCTCTTGTTGCTATTGCATTGATTGACGCTTGGAGCCTGCATCCGTTCTCAGCCAATGCATTTGGCTTTGTAACAGGGTTTATGGTGTCTTATTTCGGACATCACCGCTTCAGCTTTCAATCCGAGGCCGGCCACAGGCGGGCCATGCCACGGTTTCTGGCGATTGCCGGCCTTGGTCTGTTTCTCAACCAGGTGATCGTCTACCTCATGGTCAACCTGGGTGGGGTGAACTATTTTCTGGCTCTTTGCGTGATTATCTTAACGGTTCCGGCGATCACGTATCTGACATCCCGTCGATGGGCTTTCGCCAAGCCATCTTCATGAAGATGGTTTTGGATACCCCGCTTACTACAGCGCCTAAGACCTTATATTCAGAATTATTTTGCCTTTTTATATTTAGGCTTATGTCAAGTAAAACGCAAAAAGTTCCGAAAACGAGGCCTACAGTATTTTCTGATTTGTTGACTATTCACATTCGATAAGTACCCCTTATCACGTTTGATTGATTTTACCCAGAAACTGGCTCAGAATGGCGCGTATGAAGCCCCCTGCCCCACATCTCCCCGCCGCCGCCCCTGCCCTGTCGCAGGCAGATCAGGACGCGCTGAGTGATCTCTATATCCGCGGCACCCCCGCCAATACGCTGCGCGCCTATGAACGCGATCTGATCTATGTGGCGGCGTGGAAAATGGCGCGCTTCGGGGCAGCGCTGGACTGGCCGGAATCTGAGGCCACCGCCCTCGCCTTCATTCTCGATCACGCCCGCGACCTCAGCGACGCACCAGAGGCCGACATCGCGCGTCAGAGCGCCGAGATGCTGATCAAACAGGGGCTGCGCAAATCGCTGGCCTGCCCGGCGCCGTCGACGCTGGACCGGCGCATTGCCTCCTGGCTGGCCTTTCACCGGATGAAAAACCTGACCAGCCCGTTTGTTGCGCCCCGGGTCAAGCAGGCCCGGGCCAAGGCGCGCCGGGCGGCAGCACGCCCCCCTGCCCCAAAGTCGCAGCATCCGATCACCCGCGGAGTGCTGGAGCAGTTGCTTACCACCTGCCGTGGGTCGCGGCGCGATTGCCGTGACCGAGCGATCCTGATGCTGGGCTGGGCCAGCGGCGGGCGGCGCCGGTCCGAGATCACCGGGTTGATGCGCGAGGATGTGTCGCTGAAGGAGTTCGACAAGACCGGCGTGGCCTGGCTTTCTCTGCTGGAAACCAAGACCACAGCCAAGGGAGAGACGCCGCGTCTGATCCTAAAGGGCCGTGCCGCGCAGGCGCTGGTGCATTGGATCGAAGCCGGAGACATTACAGGTGGCCCGCTGTTCCGCCCCATCTCCAAGGCGGACCGGGTGCTGAAACGCCGTCTGACCCCGGATGCGATCTATCAGATTGTCAAACATCGTCTCAGGCTGGCCGGATTGCCCGAGGATTTCGCCTCGCCGCATGGATTGCGGTCTGGCTTTCTTACCCAGGCCGCGCTGGACGGTGCGCCGATCCAGGCCGCCATGCGGCTGTCGCTGCACCGCTCTGTGGCGCAGGCACAGAAATACTATGACGACGTGGATATTGCCGAAAACCCGGCGGCGGATCTGTTGGGGTGATGGGAGGATCTGTTTCGCGCGCGAAACATCATGTGCCGCGCGCGTGCAGCCAGGCTTTCAGCTCTGCAAGAAATGTCTCGGACATTCCCTCGCCGGACAGGGTGATCTGTGCACCGTTTCGACTCTGTTTCAACTGAATGCCGCCGAATGTCTCTTTCAGGGGGGCCTTTGCAGCAGGTGGGTTTTCCCCATTCGACCCCAGGCCGTTCACTGCACGGGTCAGAGCTGAAATCTCGGCTTCCACGCTCTGAGGCGCGGCCTTCCGCAGAGCGGTGGTGATCAAGGAAGCTGCTTTTGCCTCCTCTTTCAGGACCTTTGCAATCGACAGCCCCAACCGTTCAGGAATAGCTGACGCAAAGCGCAGATGGTCATCCAGGGCGTGATAGATCGCGATGAACGAGCCAATCTTGGATCGCTTCGCCCGGCTGGCCGAGGCAAACAGCCCACGCAGGGCCGCAGTTTCATCCGGGTAAACGCCCTGCTCTGCCGCGCGCGCCACGATCCGGGCGCGCTCGTAATAGCTCAGCCCGACGCGGATTTCATTTTCCTCGACCATGGCCACATAGGCATCAGAAGCGCTCTGCGGCTGCCTGAGGAACGCACGCACGGTCTCAAAGCGGGCCTCGCCCGTCTCCTGCGCCAAAGCCCGCAGCGCTGTCAGACGCCGCCAACCCGAGATCAACCCGTAACGCCCGCCCTCCAGCTCCACGACCTCGATCGGGGTTTGCTGGCCACGGGCCTTCAGGCTTTCCTTCAGTGCCTCCATATCCGCGTCATCGGCCGCCATGCGGTCACGCATCAGGTAGGTTTCCTCGATGGCGTCCAGCGGCAGATCCTGCACCAAGCGCCCTTCGGCCCGCGCGGCACGCAATTCTCCGGACAGCTCTTCCAGCGCCGCCTGCGCCGCCGTGGCCCCGGCCACCTGCGCAACCGGCGGCGTGGTCCGGGGGGTGTCTGTGGGGAACATCGGGTTCAGCCCGGGGGCAGGGCGGTTGTCTTCCAGATAATCCGGCCGGGCAGGGGTCAGTCGTTTGCGTTTTGCCATTGGTTTCTCCTTTTCCTGCGCGGATCAGACTCTGTTTCGAGACGTGACAGGCGTGTTTCGCGCGCGAAACATCGCGCTCAGAGCGACAATTCCGGTGTTCCCGCCTCTTCGGCCTGCCGGGCCCGTTCTTCGCCCCGCCAGACGCCGATCAGCAGCTTCTTGAACGAGGCATAGGTGGCATCAAAGGTTTCCCGCCCGCGCACATAGGTCTCGCGGTTGAAATCGCGGTAATCGGCCTCGTAGATACCGTTGACCTGTTCCCCCGCCTGACCGATCAGCGCCGTGTAGCCCTGCCAGTGCGGCGACAGGGTCCGGCCCAGATAGGCCTGCATCAGCCCGGCCAGTTCCGCCTGCTGGCTGCCGTCATAGCGGGTGATGATCGTGCGCACCGCATCCCACTGAAACGCCATCTCGGGCCGCCCCAGGGCGCGGGCGGCCATGTTCTCGCCATCCTCGATGGACTGGAAGGTGGAATGCAGCATGTCAAAGAAGCGCCCCGTGGAGTCGAACTCCAGGAACGAGGCCCCCATGGGCACCAGAAGGATATCCGAGGCGGCCAGCCCGTTGATCGTCAGATAGCCAAGGGCAGGGGGGGTATCGATGAAAATGATATCGTAATCGTCCAGCACCCCATCTTCGTCCAGCGTATCCGTCAGCGCATCCCACAGCTTCCAGCTGCGGCCCTGCATTCGCCAGACGGGGATCTGGAATTCCGCCCAATAGAGGTTCAGCTGCGCTCCGATCAGATCGATATTCGGCCAGTGGGTGGTTTGGATCAGATCGCTGCTGCGGGTCTTCAGCGCCTCGGACAGGGTATCGTCGATCGGATGCGGGGCCTCACCCCGGTCAAGACGTCCCTGATTGTCCCGGCGCAGATGGGTGGCGTAGTGGCGGGCAAGCAAGGGGAACACCGTCTGCCATTCATCGCTGACTTTGCCGCCAAAGATCGACGTCATCGAACCCTGGCTGTCCAGGTCGATGACCAGCACCTTGTAACCGTCCAGAGCCGCTGACATGGCCAGATGCGCGCAGGTCGAGGTTTTGCCAACACCGCCCTTGAAATTGGCCACGGACACGATCTTGGCGGACAGACCCTCGGGGCGGTAGGGGCGGTATTCTTTTGCCTTGGATCCTTCCGAGGCGAAATGCGCCCGCAGCCGCAGAACCTCATCCAGCGTGAACCACTTGGCACCGCCTTCGGTTTCGGACTGTCCCTGGGGCAAATCCGGATTGCCTTTCAGGACCCGGCGAAAATGAGCGGGCGCCACAGGAATCAGATATTTGGTGATTTCCCAGGTCGAAAACAGGCGCAGCTTTTTCTGACCGTTTTCTTCCAGCCCCCGGTTCGCCAGGTCGCTACGCCCCCGCGCACAGGCATCCGCGATTTGCGAGAACTCATGTGTTCCGGTTGGGTCGCCCAGTTCAGCATAGGCCAGATCCGGGTCGATATTGAAATACGGGGGAAGCCCCTCGGACGTTGCTGCTCGCATTGAAATACTGTCCATGTGCTATGTTTTCGTCAATATACCACAAAAGAAGGCATGTGAAAGCATTATGAGCACAAAACCGGATTTTCTAAGCAAAATTAAAGGGTAGAAAGCCTTCGAGATGCTGCTTTTGGGCGTATAGCAAAAAAATGTTCAGTTAGAATCCTGTTATCTTATTAGTTACGGCTGAATTTGAACTCTATTAAGTATAAGAAAAAAAAGCGCTTTTTGTATCTTTTGTAGGTCATACTGAATCTGATCCCACGATAGAGTGACTCTGATCCCACGTTGCAGTGACTCTGAACCCACGTTCCGGCGGCTTTACGCCTCCTGTGGATAACTCTACGGTGAGCGTCAATAAAACCACGAACAAAGATTCGGGCAGGACATATGGGCAGGGCAGTATGAGCGGGTCAGGGGCGTTGTTGCCTGACCGGCACCCAACGGGCGATTTTTTTGTATGCGATATCTTCGATGCGCTGCCCAAGACAGATATGGGTTCGATGGAGCATCCTATGTTTTCGCTCTCGACCCGGCCGGACCGGCGCATCCTCAATTATGAACATAACGGGGTCGAGATCACGGTGACGCCTTCGGTGCGCGGTCTGGCGACGATCCACGACAAGGACATCCTGATCTTTTGCATCAGCCAGCTGATGGCGGCGATCAATGCGGGCCGGACGGTCAGCAGGGTGTTGCATCTGAAGGCGCATGATCTGCTGGTGGCCACCAACCGCGAAACCAGCGGTGACGGTTACAAGCGTCTGCGCGAAGCGTTCGAGCGGCTGGCCGGCACAAGGATCACCACCAACATTGTGACGGGTGAAACGGAAACCACCACCGGGTTCGGCCTGATCGAAAGCTGGGAAATCGTGCGTCACACAAGGGCGGGGCGGATGGCCAGCGTCAGCGTGAAGCTGTCGGACTGGCTGTTCCGTGCGGTGCTGGCGAAATCGGTGCTGACCCTCAGCCGCGATTACTTCCGCCTGCGTAAACCGCTCGAGCGGCGGATCTATGAGCTGGCGCGCAAACATTGCGGGCGTCAGCCCGAGTGGCGGATCTCGGTCGAGGTGCTGTTGAAAAAGTCCGGCTCGGCCTCACCCCGGCGGGTGTTCCGCAAGATGATCCGTGACATGATCGCAGCCGATCACCTACCCGATTATGAGATGACCGAAGAGCCGGGCGACCTGATCCGGTTCTCGCGCCGGGGTCAGGTGGTCGAGGGGCCGGACAAGCCGATCCTGCCGCTGCAGGCGCTGGAGGAGGCCAGGGCGATGGCGCCGGGCCACGATGTCTATGCGCTGGAAGCGGATTGGCTGGCTTATTGGGCTGCGTCAGGCCGCCCACAGATCAGAAACCCGCAGCGGGCGTTTCTGGGCTATGTGGCCAAAAGGGTCGCCGGACGGGACTAGGCGCTTAGCTGGAATAGGCGGGGTTTTGTTTCTGCACGCGTGTCTTCACGATTTTGACGGCGCCGATAACAATGAGGGCTGCAATGATGAACAGCCAGCCGAAGAGGATGTAGCTGCCCAGAGCCATCAGGATGGACGCACCGGAAATCAAAGCAAACCCGCCGGCGCACAGGCCAACTAGAATGGCTATCCCGATAATTCCAATCATCTTCTCCAAGTCCTCCGGCTATGGTCTTGGTCTTGCCAACCCCAAGTGGGCGCCGTCATGCCATTGAGCAGATGCCCAAAATGATTCCGCGATGAAATCATGGCAAAACTTTGAACCACCAGAGGTTAAAATTTGGTTATTTTTACCTGATGGAGCTTTGCTCCACTACTCGCGCAACACTGCTTATAATTTATTGAGACATGAATATGTCTGAACAGATAGTTCCTTAAAACTTTTGTGACAGCAATATAGAACGCCGACGATCCCAGAAAATGTGCAAAGGTCCGCCTATGACGCAGTTCTGTCAATCCGCGATCATTTGGATGAAATGGCATACTCGCGTGCGCTTTAGCCATTGAATGATCAGAGGTTTTTTTGGGGGTCACATCTTGACCAGCCGTCCGTCTGCCACCCTGATCCCCTGCTTTTCAAAGACGTTGCGCGTGTCGAAGACCAGCGCGGCCTCGCGCGCGACCAGACCATAATCCGGGGCGCTGTGATCGGTGATTACGGCCACCGCCGCATAGCGTTTCAGGTTGTCCGCCGTCAGCGGCTGCGAGGTCCGGCCCGCAAGCTGCGGGTATTCGCCACCTTCGGGCAGGCGGGGGAAATACGGATCGTGATAGTCAACCTCGGCCCCCAGCTTTTCCAGCTCGTCCAGCAGCACCAGCGCCGGGCTGCGGCGGGTGTCCTCGACATCGCGTTTATAGGCGATGCCCATCAACAGAATGCGCTGTCCGGTCAGGGGTTGCCCGGTTTCCGCCAGTGCAGACCCGTTGCGCGCGGCCAGTTCCGCCGCCATCCGTGCCGCCAGCATTTCCGGCACCGCGTCATTGCTGGCGCGGGCCAGATTGATCAGCGGCGTATCAGATCCTGCATCCGCGGCGCGCCAGGCCAGATAGGCCGGAGACACCGGGATGCAGGCCCCACCAATTCCAGGACCGGGATAGAAGGGCATGAACCCGAACGGCTTGGTCGCCGCAGCCTCGATCACTTCCCAGACATCCACGTCCATTGCTTCAAGCGCGGTCTTCAATTCGTTGACCAGCGCGATATTGACGGTGCGAAAGCTGTTTTCGACCAGCTTCACCGCTTCGGCGGTGGCGGCCGAGCTGACCGGCACGGCGCTGGTGACGATGGCGCGATAGAAATCCTCGACCAGTTGCCGCGATTGCGGATCGTCGGCACCGACCACTTTCGGGATGCTGTGCGTGTCGAACTTGTCATTGCCGGGGTCTTCGCGCTCGGGCGAGAAGGCCAGGAAGAAATCGGAACCTGCCCGCAGACCGCCCGCTTCGAGGATCGGCTGAACCAGCGTGGTCGTGGCTCCGGGCCAGACGCTGCTTTCCAGCACCACCATCTGACCGGGGCGCAGATGCTGTGCGATGGTCTGCGCGGCGGCGGCGACAAAGCGCATGTCGGGATCTTGTGCGTCGGTCAGCGGGGTCGGCACACAGATCAGGATGATATCGGCCTCGGCCAGTGCTGCGGCGTCCTGCGTTGCGCGAAAGCGCCCACTCTCTACCGCTTGTGCGATCCGGTCGGATGCCAGATAGGAGATGACCTGATCGCCCTGATTGATCCGCGCCACCCGGTCGGGGTTGAGATCAACGCCGGTGGTATCAAACCCTTCATCATAAGCCGTCAGCGCCAGCGGCAGGCCGACATAGCCCAGCCCGACCACGGCAACCCGCGCATCGCGCGCCGCGATAAGCTGCTTGAGGGACTGATGGTGCGAGGTTTCGTAGTTCATAATCTATCCTGATCGTACAAAGTCACACTGAATTAAAATTAGCTTAGCAGATTGGAAACCTTCTCTCTTCATCGGATAGGACAGATCGGGAACGAAGCCAACTAATTTGTCGTTCCCGGCAAAGACCCGGAATGGGTGTTTCCAAAAACAAGGCAGTCTTGAATCAGCGCGCCGATTGTTTTCGCATATGCTCGATCCATTCGTCGAAGGAAACACGAGGCACATACCCGATCTGATCCTGTGCATATCGGGTTGAAACCTCTGGCTGACCGGCAAAAAGCCTGCGTCCCGCCATGTCAGGCATCACGGGCCGGGGTTTTGCCAGCCGGGCCTGAACGGACCGTGCCCAGTCTGCGGCGGCCTCGACCCGGCGGCGCCCGACAAGGCGGCGCAGATGCGCGCTGAGCTGCCCCGCCAGAGAGGGGCCTGAGGGCGCATTGCCATTGGGCGACGGGGGCGGGGTCGGGTTCGCAGCCGGATCAATCCGAACCTCCCCGCATCCGGCAAGCCGGGCATAGCCTTCGAAAAACGTCTTCCATCCCAACATGTCCGGCCCGCTGATCAGGTATCGCTCGACCCCGATCCGGGGTGATGAGGCCGCGCGCAGGGCGGCCTGCACCACGTCATCGACATGCACGGCCGGGCATTGTCCGGGCGGGTCGGGCAGGATGATGCCGCCCCTGCGCATCATCGCCAATGGCCCGTTGGTCCAAAGCGCACTGCCGGGCCCGTAGACGATGGTCGGTTGCAAGATGGCGGCGTCGCATTTTCCCTGCAACAGTCTCTGTTCCATTGCGATTTTGGCACCGCGATAGCTTTGCACATCTTCCGGCGTGGTTGGGTTGCGTTCGGTGATCGGCCCGTTGGGCCAGCTGTCATAGACCACGGCGGAACTCAGATGCGCGATACGGTTGCAAGACCCGTCTTCGGCGGCTTTGGCAAGCGCGTCGAAGGCTGCAAGGTTGTCCGCGCCGGGGGCCCGGAAATCGTAAGCCAGATGAAACAGAGCCGCCGCACCGTCCAGCGCCTGCGTCAGAGCCGGGCCGGGGTGCAGCGGGCAAACCAGTGCCTTTGCTCCGGCCTGTTCCAATGCGGCAGCCCCGTGGCGCGTGCGCAGCAATGCGGTTACGTCACATCCCAGCTTCAGCAGCGCATCGATCAGGCGCTGGCCGATAAAGCCGGTCGCGCCGGTCACGATCACGCGCTGGCCTGCAAGGCTGTCGCCGGGGCGGGGGTCCACGTGTTTTTCGGTCATGTCCGCAGGTTCAACATTCTTAATGCGTTGTGCAACAATTCAGCCCTTCTTCCAAAACTGTGCAGGCCCGGCCTGTCAGCGCACCATAGCGGTATCTACCATTTGGTGGCCACCGATCCCTATGCTAAGCCTGTGGCATTAGAGTGGATTCTGTTGGTACGAGGGTTATTCATGCAAATATTGATCACGGGCGGGGCCGGTTTTATCGGATCACATCTGGCCGAGCGTCTGATTGGCAATGGGCATGAGGTGACGGTGCTGGATGACCTGTCCACCGGATCGCTGCAAAACCTGTCTTCCGTTCAGGGTCATTCCGCCTTTCGTTTTGTCGAAGGCAGCGTTCTGGATGCCACATTGGTCGAGGAACTGGTCGGGGCTGCTGACGCGGTGTTTCACATGGCCGCCGCGGTCGGGGTCAAGCTGATCA
This sequence comes from Ruegeria sp. H8, assembly GCF_056532905.1. Taxonomy (NCBI): domain Bacteria; kingdom Pseudomonadati; phylum Pseudomonadota; class Alphaproteobacteria; order Rhodobacterales; family Roseobacteraceae; genus Ruegeria; species Ruegeria sp. H8. The sequence continues at coordinate 24,863 of NZ_JBQFNY010000013.1, forward strand.
TGGATCAGCCCAGCCAGTCGATTGCGACCAATGTCGACGGCACGCAGAACGTGTTGCGGGCGGCGCTGCGCCACAAGCCGCTGGTCTTCATCGCCTCCAGTTCCGAGGTTTACGGCAAGGCCTCGAAATTCCCGTTCAACGAGGATGACGACCTGACGATCGGCGCAACCAGCGTGCTGCGCTGGTCTTATGCCTGCGCCAAAACGCTGGATGAGTTCATGGCACTGGCCTATGCGCGCGAGGTGGAGCTGCCGGTGGTCGTGCTGCGCTTTTTCAACACGACTGGCCCGCGCCAGACCGGGCGCTATGGCATGGTGGTGCCGAACTTCATCGAAGCGGCGCTGACGGATCAGCCAATTCAGGTTCATGGCACCGGCGAACAATCGCGCTGTTTCAGCCATGTGGCCGATGTGATCGAGGCGCTTGTGCGTCTGCTCGATGTCCCCGAAGCCCGGGGGCAGGTCTTCAACATCGGCGGTGAGCAAGAGGTGACGATCCGGGGGCTGGCCGAAAAGGTGATTGCCGCAACAGGGTCTGCGTCCGAAATCCGTCTGGTGCCCTATGAAGAGGTCTATCCCGAAGGGTTCGAAGACATGGCCCGCCGTCTGCCCGATGTCTCAAAACTGCGGCGGTTCACCGGGTTCAGCCCGGCGCGCACGCTGGATGATATCATCGCCGATATCATGGCCGAGAAACGCGCCAAAGCCTACGCATGAAGGGCTGATCACGATGACACCGGGACAAAGAGTTGAAAAGCTGGTGCGCGACACCGCAACCGTGCTGCTGCCCGAAAGGCTGCGGAAATGGATCCGCAAACAGCAGCGGCTGCACAATCTGCAATCGACCCCCGTGGGGTCGGTGGATTTCGGCGGGCTGCGGCGGCTGTCGCCGATCAGTGCCGTGTTCGGCCAGGACCGCGATCTGCTGACCATCGAGCGCTATTACATGGAAGAGTTCCTGCAAAACCACAGCGACGACATCCGTGGCCGGGTTCTGGAATTCGGCGATCCGGCCTATACGAAGAAATTCGGCGGTGACCGGGTCACGCAGGCGGATGTGCTGAGCTATGTCGAGGGCAATCCACAAGCGACCATCGTGGCGGATATCACCGATGCGCCGCATATTCCCGACAACAGTTTCGACTGCATCATCATCACCCAGACCCTTCAGATGATCTTTGAGGTCGACAAGGCGATTGCTACGCTGGAACGCATTCTGAAACCCGGTGGTGTGGTGCTGTGCACCTCGCATGGGATGACCCGTGTGGCGCGGCGCGAAGGCGTGGATGACTGGGGCGAATACTGGCATTTCACCAGCCAGTCCAAGCGCCGCCTGTTCCGGGCGGTCTTCCCGGCAGAGAATGTCGAGGTGTCGACCGTTGGCAATGTCTTTACCTGCATCTGCAACCTGCACGGCCTTGGGGCCAGTGAAATTGCGCCCGAAGAACTGTCCACCCATGATCCCAACTATGAAATGCTGGTTCTGGTCCGGGCAGTAAAGGCGCAGTGAGCGATCTTGTCATAGGGTCCGGGCCTGCCGGGGTTTCCGTCGCCCGGGCCTTGCTGGCGCGGGGGCGAAGCGTCACGATGCTGGATGCCGGGGTGGAACCAGGACCCGGGGTCACGGACCGGGTGCAGCAGATGTCCCGAACCCGCGCCGAAGACTGGAGCGCCGAGGCGCGTACAGCCTGGATGGAGCCTCAGTTTCAGGCCCCGGAAGGCGAGGTGTGGCGCTATGGAACAGGTTATGCGCTGGCCTCACCTGCGCGTACACTGGCGGAAGGGGCGGATTGGTTTGCTTTGCGCGCGTCGCGGGCGGCGGGCGGGCTGTCCAATGTCTGGGGCGCTGCGGTCTTGCCGTATCGGCAGGCGGATATCGACGACTGGCCCATAACAACCGACGATCTTGCCCCACATTACAGGGCGGTGGCGGACATAATGCCCGTGTCCGGGCAACAGGACGGGCTGCAAGACCTCTTTCCCGCCTGCGATATGACAGGCCGAACACCCGTTCCACCAACCGCGCAGGCCCGGATGCTGCTGGCCCGTTCCGGGCAGAAGGCGAAGGCATTGCAGGGGGCTGGGATGCATGTCGGTCTGGCGCGGCAGGCGGTTGGGCCGGGCTGTCAGACCTGCGGGCTGTGTCTGCACGGGTGCCCGTGGTCGCTGATCTGGTCTGCAAGACAAACCCGCATGGCGTTGCAGGCAGAGCCAGGCTTTGCCTACCGCGCGGATCACGTGGTGCGGCAGGTCCGCGAGGAAGGCGACGAGGTTGCCGTCACTTTGGCAGATGGCAGCGATGTCCGCGGAAACCGGGTGTTTCTGGCCGCCGGGGTGCTGGAAAGCGCGCGTATCCTGTTGGCGTCACCCGGCTTGCGGGGCAAAGAGCTGGTGTTGAAAGACAGCCAGCAGGCCTTTCTGCCGATGCTGCACCGCTGGCGGGCACCCAGGCGGCCCGATGTTTTGCCCTATCAGACGCTGCCGCAGCTTTTTGCCGAACTGGATGACCCGACCGTGTCGCGGCAACTGGTTCACGCGCAGATCTATACCTGGAATGAATACTATGCCCGCGATCTGAAACAGAACTATGGCCGCCGGATACCCGGCAGCGGGCCGCTGCTTGAGGCGCTGGCCCGACGTCTGATCGTGGCGCAGGTTTTCCTGCATTCCGATCATTCGCATGAAATAGCCTTGCGTCTGGCAGAGGATGGGCGGCTGCGCCCGGAACTGAACGAAAACCCCGCAACCGCCGGGACAATGCGGGCCGCGCTTGCGCGCTATGGCCGGGCCTTGCGGGGGCTTGGTCTGACCAGCCTGTCTTTTGCAGCGCGGTTCGGGGCGCCGGGGGCCAGTTTTCATGTCGGAGGTGATCTGCCGATGTCGGATGACCCGGGCCCCGGTGAAAGCGATGTGCTGGGGCGCCCGCATGGTGCGACGCGCATTCACGTCGTTGATGCCTCTGTCCTGCCGACCATCCCGGCGACGACAATTACATTCAGTGTGATGGCGAATGCCCACCGGATCGGAACGCTTGCACCCGAAGCCTGACATTCAGTTGATGGGCAGCACCCTGCTCAGCCCGCTTCGCACGCCGCGCATCAGTTTGCGGGCCGCCAAATAGGACCCGCCGCGCCCGGCAAGATGAGCCTGCCAGCGGGCGATGTCGGTGAAATAGAACATCTCGAGTCGGGGCAGGTCGTGGATGTCATCCCCTGGCCCGGCCACGCCCAGACGGGTGCCGACCGAGGTGTCGTAGTACCGGGCGATCTGTGCGCGTACATTCGGGTTCGACGCGCCATAGGGCGGGGCGAAATGCCGGACGGGTTGACCAAGCCGGGCGGCAATATCCTGACCGGATCCGGTGACTTCTTCCTCCAAGGTCTCTGCATCCAGCGTCGACAGATCGGGATGGCTGACACTATGTGCGCCAAAGCTGACCCCTTCCGCTGCCAGCGCCTTGACCCTGTCCCAATCCATCAGCGGGCGGGGCGGGATATTGCCCCCGGCCCAGCTGTCGGTGCCACCCATCAGGCCCGAGGGCAGATAGACGATCGGGCAGAAGCCATGTTCGCGCAGGATCGGCCAGGCGGTATCGGCGAAATCTTCAAACCCGTCATCGAAGCTGATGATGACCACACGGGGGGCAGGCGGGTTGGCCAGCGCGTCCGGCGTCACCACCGGCAGGCCGGACGCCGCCAGCGCCCGCATCTGTGCCGCAAAGATGTTGGGCGCGATCGAGGTTGGCCCCGGCGCGTCCGAGATCGAATGATACATCAGGATATCGACCTGCCAGGCGGGCATGGGTCAGTCTTCCACCACATGGGTGGCAAAGACCTCACGATAGCTGTTCCATTTCGCGCGGTCGATATTGCCCTTGTCGTCGATGCAATCCGCCGCGCCATAGGCCATGGCAAAGGCGTGGTGCGTATTATCATGGGCGAACAGTCCCTGCCGTCCAAATACGAGCAATCCGTCCAGATCTGAGAGCCACTGATCAACCGTATCGAACCGCTCTTCATAGCCCACATCGTAGACCGGATAGGCATGGCTCAGCCGCCGGGTTTCGCAGCGGCGCACCGGCACGGTGACGGGCAGGCCCAACTGACCCAGCCATTTGGTGAATTCCTGCCCCAGTTCCTCGTCGGACATGGACCACCATTTTTCATCCGGGTCGCAGGGCAGCTCGGCACACAGAACGGTGACGCCCTTCGGCGCGCCACTGGCGTTATAGTTCTTGGGCTCCGACATGCGGCTGATCGGGATCGACAGTTCCGGGAAGTAATGGGCATCGAACTCGGTGAACTGGTCGGTCTCCAGCACCAGATACAGCAGGATCATGCCGCGGAAGCGGATGGCGCGGGCGGCCTCGACCACCTCTGCCGGAGGGTCGCCGATCAGGCGCGTCAGCCCGGTCAGCGGGATGGTCGACAGGATCAGATCGCCGGTCAGGTGCCGCTCGCCCTCTTCGTCGCGGATCGTCAACCCGGTGATGCGATTGCCGTCCCGTTCGATGGCGGTGATTTCGGTATTGAACAGGAAGGTGGCGCCATTGGCCTCGGCACTGTTGCGCATCGCGTCCGAGATCTGCCCGAACCCCTTGCGCGGATAAAAGAACCGACCCGCGGTTTCGCTGCGCAGCCCCGGCAGCAGGCGCAGCATCTTCATCAGGATCTTGCCGACCGAGCCGCTGCCCACCCGACGTTCCGCCAGTTTCACCGCCAGCTTGTCCGGATCCAGCCCCCAAAGCTTGCGCACGTATGGGAAATAGAAATTGTCCGAAATCGTCGGCCCCAGCCCGTCATACAGCACGGTCGAGAATGTCTCGGGGCCTTCGCTTTTCTTGCGGAAGGGTTTTAGCGCCATGTCCCCGATCAGCGACGCGGCAAAGGGTTTGGGCAGGCGCATCAGCGCGTCGGTCAGTTTCAGCGGAAAGTGAATCCATTTGCCGCCCAACCGGATGCGCCCGTGGCGCGGGCGCAGCAGCAGATCGTCCCCCAGCAGCGCTTTCACATCGGCCAGAACTTCGGGCTCGGCCGCCGGATGAAACCGGTGCGAGCCATAGTCGCAAATCACGCCTTCAACCGGGAACGAGGCCGAATTGCCGCCCGCAACAGGCGCACGTTCGATCACGGTTACACGGGCCTGTCCGGTCAGCGCATGGGCGGCGGCCAGGCCAGCGGGCCCAGCCCCCAGAATGATGATATGGGGCCTTTCAGTGCCGCCATCTGAAGGGGAGACATCCGTCACGTGTGCATTCCTTTATTGCTTTGGAAAGTTTGTGCCATGCCCAATCAGGGTCTGAGATGCAGCCGTGAGATCATGTCGGCGATCAATCCCAATGACCAGATCATGATCGCAGCTAGGAACGCGAACACCGTGGTTCCGCTGAGGTTCAGGTAGGTGAGGTCGATAATGAACTTCACAGTCCCCAGAGCAAAAAACACCAACCCCATAGGAATGAAAACCCGCAGCGGATTGAACAGCGTGCTGATCCGCAAGATCAGGATAATGAAATTGATGAAATCGATCGGCCGGATTTTCGATTTGCCCACCCGCTTGCCGTATTCAATCGGCGTATAGATCATCCGCTTGCCGTTCGAGGTCATGCACAGCGTGATCGTGGTGGTGAACGAGAAATTCTGTGGCAAGAGCGGCAGGAACGGGATCAGCTCGGATTTGCGAAACACCCGCAGGCCGGAATTCAGATCGTTGATCTTGCGCTCGGCCAGGAACGAGGCAAAGGCGAACAGGAATTTCTTGGCCGGACGGCGCAGCAGCGGCACGTTCTTCATCGCCGCGCCCCGGTCGCCCACGACCATGTCCTGATCGCGGCACATGGCCAGCATTCCGGGCAGATAGCGCGCGGGATAGGTGCTGTCGGCATCCAGAATGGCCACATATTCATGCTGCGCCATTCGCACCCCGCGCTTGAGGCTGGCGCCATAGCCGGAATTGACATCGTTGAAGGTGACGGTGGCACCGCTGGCCTCGGCCTCGGCGCGGGTGTTGTCCTGGCTGGCATCGTCCACCACGATGATTTCGTAGGGAATGCCCAGCGGCTCCAGATGGGTGCGCACGTCCTCGACCGTGTGGCGGACGGCGTTTTCCTCGTTATAGGCGGGGATGACCACGCTCAGGCTCATGCCGGCGGTTTCCGATGCGATCAGCTCTTCGGGTGTGGTGCTGTTCGTCTCCATCGGCTCTGCGACTTTGTTCATGAAAATGAAAACCTTTTATTCACTCAATAATCCCTGCCCCAGCCCCCGCTGCAAGAATTGCGTGGCGCCTGGAACATGACGGGCATAATTCCCTGTATTGCGTATAGTATTCGAACACGTACAGACTGAACATAGACAATAAATTTGACCAAATTCGACCGTTAAGGCGTCAAGTTTGCAATTGCGCATACTGTGCGCAACAGGTGTGAGTGTTTGAGCCATGTGTCCATCGGCACTTGGCGGGGTTCGGGCAACAGGAAGGAAACGGGTGTCAGGGCGGCAGAGTTTCAGCAGCGGAGTTGCCTGGATGTCGGCCGGTATCTGGGTCGAGCAGGCGTTCAATTTCATCATTTTTGCCATTCTTGCCCGTATTTTAGGGGTCGAGGCCTTTGGTCTTCTGGCGATGGTTGCAGCCTTTGTGCTGTTTTCTGAATTCCTGGTCCGCGAAACGATTTCCGACATTCTGCTGACCCATGAGGCGCTGTCACCAGAGCGGTTGAACTCGGTTTTCTGGCTGTTGGCGCTGCTGGGGGGCGTGTTGACGGTTGTGCTGTATCTGGGGGCGGGGCCGGTCTCATATTTCTACAATGAGCCGGTTGCGCGTGAATTGTTGATCGGATTGTCCCCAACGGTGCTGATGATTTCACTGACGGCGGTGCCGGTTGCGATCCTGCGCCGGGAAATGCGGTTCCGTGTTCTGGCCATCCGTGCAGCGCTCGGCGCGGCGGTCGGAGGGGTCGTGGGCATTGGCATGGCGCTGGCGGGATACGGGGTCTGGAGCCTGGTCGGTCAGCGGCTGGCGATGACGGCCACCAATATCGTGATGGCCTGGGGGGCGGTCTCCTGGCGCCCGGCATTCCATGCGTCGCGGGATCACATGCGCAGGGTCTTGCATTTCAGTCATCGGATCCTGGGCCTGCGCGCGGCGGAACTGGCTGCGGTGCAATCGCCTGCGGTGATCATCGGCGCGATGCTGGGGCCGGTTCCGGCGGGGTATTACGCAATCGCCTGGCGCGTGATCGAGACCGCCTCGTTCCTGGTTATCACACCGCTGCGCACCGTGGCGCAGCCTGCTTTTGGTGCGGCGGCGCGCGATGGTGGTCCGGCGACGGATTTGCTGATCGACGTCATGCGCCTGACCGGGTTTCTGGCCTTTCCGGCCTTTGCCGGGCTGGCGGTTCTGTCGGAACCGGCGCTGGTGCTGCTGTTCGGTCAGAAATGGGCTCCGGCGGCTCCGGTCCTGAGCCTGATGTCGGTGTTTGGCATGTATCTGTGCGCCGAAAAGGTGCAGCAGACCTTTTGTCTGGCGGCCGGTCAGCCCGGTCGTCTGGCGATCCTGTCCTGGGTCGAGGTGGCGCTGGCGGCGGGGGTGATTGTGGTGCTGGCCCCGTATGGATTGCCGGTCGTCACAGCCGGTTTTGTGGCTGTCTTTCTGCTGGTCTGGCCGCTCAAATTTGCCAATCTGGGGCATATTGCGGGGCTGTCCGGCCCGGCTTTGATACGGCAGCATCTTGCGCCGCTCCTGCTGTCAGGGGGGATGGCGGCGGCAGTGCAGGGGGTCGTGTGGCAACTGGACGGCCTGTCTCCGGCTTTGCTTTTACTTGCCGGCACGGTGACGGGTGTTCTGGCCTATGGTTTGCTGGCTTTTCTGCTCCAGCGGGACAGGCTGCGCCTGCTGGTTTCGATGCTTGGGCCGCAAGACGGGCACCTGCCTGCGGCTGACACTCAAGGAATTGAGAGATAGATGAAATCGTTACGCATTTTGATGTTCACCACATTTTATCCCCCCTATTCCTTTGGCGGTGACGCCATCGGCATTCAGCGCATGGCGCGGGCGCTTGTGGCGCGCGGGCATGACGTGACGGTGGTGCATGACGAAGACAGCTATCTGATCCTGGGCGGCAAGCCCCAGCCCGAGGGCGACCCCGACGGCGTGCGGCGGATCGGCCTGCGCAGCCGCAACGGCATGATGTCGAACCTGCTGACCCAGCAGCTGGGCCGCCCGGTTGTGCACGCCGCCCGCATTCGCGAGATACTGGCCGAGCGGAAGCCGGATATCATCTGGCACAACAACACATCCCTGATCGGCGGGCCGGGCCTGTTGCCGATGGGCGAGGGGTTGAAAGTCTATGAAGCGCATGAGCACTGGCTGGTCTGCCCCACCCATGTTCTGTGGCGACATGGGCGCGAGCTGTGCGATGACCGCCAGTGCCTGCGCTGCGTGTTGCAGCACAAGCGTCCGCCGCAGCTCTGGCGCTATACCGGTGCGCTGGACCGGGCGCTGGATCACATGGACCTGATCATCGCCAAAAGCGAATTCAGCCGCGCCAAACATCGTGAATTCGGCCTGCGGCAGGACATGCAGGTGCTGCCCTATTTCCTGCCCGACCTGGATCAGAGCGCCCTGCCGGAACCGGCGGCGCAGGATCGCCCCTATTTCCTGTTTGTCGGGCGGTTGGAAAAGATCAAGGGGTTGCAGGATGTGTTCCCGGCCTTTGACCGCTATCCCGACGCGGATCTGCTGATCCTGGGTGATGGTGACTATGCGGATGAGCTGAAGGCACAGGCCGCAGGCAATGACCGGATCAAATTCCTGGGCCGCAAGACGCCGGACGAGTTGAACGCTTACTATCGTGGCGCACTGGGGCTGATCGTGCCCTCGGTCTGTTATGAAACCTTCGGCATCATCCTGATCGAAAGCTTCCGGCTGGGCACGCCGGTGATCGCCCGGCGGCTGGGTCCGTTCCCCGAGATCGTGGAGCGGGCAGGGGGCGGGGAACTGTTCGAAACCGAAGATGATCTGATCGCAGCCATGCGCCGTTTTCAGAACGGAGGTGCCGCGCGGGATCAGATGGCCGCAGCGGCGCGGCACGGGTTTGAGACGCTCTGGCGTGAAGATCAGGTATTGGGCCGGTTCGGCGCGGCTTTTGCGCAGGCCGCGCATCGTGCAGGGCGGGCCGAGCTGGCCCATGCCTTGGAAGCTGGTGCTTTCGAGAACGGCGCGGCGGACTGACCGGGGGTTATCCCCGCCCGGCCAGTTGCCGATACAGCTTTTCAAACCCGCTATGCACATGGGCTGGCGAGAACCTGTCTTCTGCACCGCGCGCCGTGGCATTGGCGCTTAGCCGGTCATATTCGGCGCGGTCGGTGCAAAGATCGCGCAGCGCCTGAGACAGGGCATCAAGATCATCGACCGCACACAGGCGCCCGACATCGCCATCCACCAATTCACGCACACCGCCGCAATCGGTGGCGATCACCGGCAGCCCGGCGCGGAACGCCTCGACAATTGAAATCGGCAGGGCCTCCCACCGGGAGGTCAGCATATAAAGATCCGAGGCCGCGAGATAGGTGGCGACATCCGAGATCACCCCGGGGAAACGGATGATGTCTGAAACCCCGGCCTGTTCGGCCCAGGCTTCGACCTGGCCGCGCAGCACGCCTTCGCCCCCGACGACGATCCGCAGACCGGGCAGATCCCGCCGCACACGCCGGGCCACTTCGATCATCGCGTCGAGGCCCTTCTGGTGATCCAGACGGGACAAGGACAGAACCAGATGCGTGCCATCTTCGCCCAACAGTTCACGCCGCAGGGCATCCGCAGCTGCCGGATCGGCGGGCGGGTTGGGACGTACCCCCAAAAGCATCACCCGCGCCTTGTCGGGGTCGACCTGGCGTTCCAGCAGGGATTGCATGACGGTTTCGCTGGGGCAGATCGCCAGATCGGCTTGCTGCCGACAGGCGCGGGCCACCGCGTTGAGACGGTCGGGCGACGAGCCGTGATAGGTCATCACAATGGGAATTCCCATTCCCAGACTGGCCAGACGAGCCGTCAGAAGCGGGGCGGTCTCATGGGCATGGATGATATCGACCTTATGGTCTTTGAGCGCCCGCCGCAGGGTCAGGGCCGAGCGCGCCAGCCAGTAAAGCCGCGTCACAAGGCCAAGCTGGCCGTTGGCAGCGTGATCGCTGACACGGTCGAACCGCAAGGGCAAAAACAGACTGCCATCCTCGGGGGCAGTGGCTTTTCCGGGGGTTCCGGCTTTGATTACCTTGTGCCCGTGTGCCATCAGAGAGGTGCTGAGGTCGTTGATATGGCGTTGAATGCCCCCACCGAAGGAGAAGAAGGAACAGGTTTGCAGGATACACAACCCGGCGGGCTGAGTATCCCGGTTGATTAAAGGCGGCGGGGCTTCGCTTACCACAGGGGTCGTCCCAGGCGGAAGGTGGCGGTTCTTGTGTCCGTATCCGGTTTTTGCAGATGGGCAACGATGGTGTTTTCCATGTCCGAGGGCAGTAGCTGAAAAGATGCTATGGCAGTCTCGCCTGTTTGCATGAACTCAAGCGGCTGCACCTCCTTCCCATTGAATTCGATGGATACGGTTTCGACATCGGGCTCGCTGATCCGCAATTCGATATCCAGGGGGGTGTCACGTCTGAGTGGTGCGTGCATGAGCATCCAGACCGCCGAGGGCGGCGCATCAACTGCAAACGCGCTGGTTTTAGAATGGGATCCGGGGCCGAAGCGGAGAACAGCAACCGCTATAATACCCATCATGAGCAGCAAATACGCCCACCGGGTCCATCCCATGCCTCGCCAGATCCGCCTGATCGGACCGAGATGCGCGGCTTCGGGGGCAAGTCGGCCTGCAAAAATCAAAGCACCGGTGATGGCGAGGCAGGTCGTAATCAGCCCGAGGACGATCCACAGCGCCATCGAATATGCCTCACCCCAGGTGCCGAAATGCAGCATGTTCATCAAAGGTTTCCAGTAGGCGAGTCCGCTCACCTCATTTGCCGTGTAAGCCCCCAGAACTTCGAGTGTTACCGGATCGATCGATACGTTACCTGGTCCGAAAAATCCCGATTGTCCTGCGACATGCCCCGTGAAACCGAAAGAGCCAGTGGGTTTATCAGGCAGGAACATGATGAACGGCTCGAACCCGGGCAGCGCGTCGCGGGCGCTGGCCTCGGCTTGATCGATAAGGTCTGAACCGAAATTGGCTGGCAGGACGGTTTCACGTGGGACGGGTGGTTTGGGCTGTGGCTGGGTGCCTTCAAACCCCAGGCTGCCCAACAGAAAATAGAAACTGGTCACGGCGGTCAAAATCAGGAGTGGTGCTGACCATAGAGCTGTCAGCCGGTGTGTGCTGCCCGCCCATGCGCGCAATCCGGAAGCGCGACTGGACCAGCGGAAAAACCCTTTCCAGAAACGCCGATAAGTGATGAGACCGCTGACGATCTGAAACAGCAGGATCACGGATGTGGCGCTGACCAGCATGAACACGACCCGCTTCTCGGTCAGAAAGGTATCATGCAAGTCCCGTAGGATATCGCGAAATCCATTGGGGCGCGTTTCTTCGATGACGGCACCGGTTACCGGGTCTGTCCAGAAACTGACATTCTCTCCCCAGCCCGTGCGGCCGAATGTGCGATCCACAAACCAAGGGGTCGGGCGTTTGATCATCAGAAAAATGCCACTCTCGGGGTGGGCCTCTTTGATGCCGTTATAGATCATGCCGAAGCTGGCGGTGCGCTCTTCCTTGTCTATCGTGGTCCAGATGTCCGGGCGGCCGATTGATTCAAGTTCGAAGCCGGCAACAAGCAAAGTGCCCGTAAGGAACATGAACGCGAAAAAGAGTGATAGATGAAGCCCCAGCCAGGTGTGAAGTTTGAAAAGTGAATTTCGTAGTTTACGATTCATCTGCGTCTTGCCTACTTACAATCACGTGAAATCTTAACGGACGTCGGTTTAACGGAAACAATAGCCGCAGGGTATTGTTGCCACGGAGAAATGATTTTTCCACACCTCTGTGGTGATATGCGCGCATTATTCCATACCATTTCTGCGGGTTAAGTGTTGGCGAATCCCGAACTTCGCGGGATGGTATGATTATACCCGGGTATTGGTGGGGTAAGCGGTGCTGTTTGATGCTAAATAAAGCTATGAAAACAATTTCTATTGTTTCGCCATGCTTCAATGAAGAAGACAACGTGGCGAATTGTTATGAGACCGTGAAGGCGATTTTCGATAAAGAACTGCCGGGCTACAGGCGCGAGCATATTTTTATCGACAATGCCTCTTCGGACCGAACCGTGGACATCCTGCGTGAGATTGCCGCGCAGGATCAGGACGTGAAGGTGGTGGTCAACGCCCGAAATTTCGGGGTGTTCCGATCAACCTTCAACGGATTGCGCTATGCGACCGGTGACGGCATCGTCGTCATGCTGCCGGTCGACCTGCAGGATCCGCCCGAGCTGATCCCTGAATTCGTCGAATTGTGGGAAAGCGGATATGACGTGGTCGCAGGGGCTCGTAGCATCCGTGAAGAAGGGTTTGTTATGCGCAATATGCGCGGCATCTTTTATCGAATTGTCAATGGGTTATCCGATGTGTGGTTGGAGCCGTCTGTCGGAGAGTTTCAACTGATCGACCGCAAAGTGTTGAAGGCGGTTCTGGCACACAAGGATCATTACCCCTATATCCGCGGTATCATCGCAAGTTGCGGTTTTCGCCGGATCATCAAGCCTTATGTCTGGCAAGCGCGGAGAAGCGGGTTGACCAAGCACAGCCTGATGGCATTGACGGATCAGGCACTTAACGCAATCTTTTCCTTTACGCGCGCGCCCATGCGCTTCTGCACGATCAGCGGGCTGGTGATTGCCGCTGCCTGTATTCTGTTTTCTCTTATTTCCGCAGTGCTGTTTTTCATTAACCCCGATCAGGTGCCACGCGGGACAACAACCATTATCGTTTCCCTGTTTTTCCTGTCAGGCATCCAGATGCTGTTTATCGGCATGTTGGGGGAATACATAACCTCGATCCACAATCAGGTGCGGGGCGGTCCGATCGTCACTGAACAGGAACGCATCAATATCGAAGGTCCCGCACGGGACCCGGCGATTGTCAAAGACGAGCATATGGCATGAACATGCGCTCAGGTCGGGTGATGTGGCTCTTTGCCGGGGCAATGGCCTTGTGCGGCAGCTCGGCCTGGGCTGCGGACCTGCCGGGCAGCAATGCCACATTGGCGGAACTGCGCCTTTGGTATGGGGCCGTGGTGATTGCTGCGTTGCTTGTGGGGGGTGTTTTCCGGCAGCGTGGCCAGTTTCTTTTTGGCTTGCTTGGCGCGGCGCTGCTTTTGGGCAGTGCGGCCCGGTTGTGGTTGACCCAGCCCCTTTGGTTTCCACGGCTCGAGATTTCCGCGAACCCTCCTGAAAACCTGATCATGCTGGCGATACTGGCGGGGCAGACGGTGTTGACGGGCTTTGTGCTTGTGCGGCCGCAGGGAAGGGCGGCCATAACGGGCCTGATGGCAGAAGCAGGACGGTGGCGGCTGATCCTTTTGCTGGGGCTGGCTGCGGCCTTTTGCGTTTCTGCGACGCCTTACGTGGCTTACGGGTATTATCTGGCTTTCGGTTTGCAGATCGGGATCGGCGGTGCGCTGAACCTTGTGCAGATGGCGACGCTGGTCGCCGTTTTCACAGTTGCCGGGCCTGACAGGGCACCCCGCATTCCGGTTCCGGCCCTGGCGGTCTTTGCTACGCTGGCCAGCGCGGCTCTGGCCTGGGCGGCGTTCGACCGCGTGCCTCATGTCGAGGATGAGGTGGCGTATCTGTTTCAGGCGCGTACCTTTGCTGCGGGCGTCCTCGGAAGCCCGGCCCCACCCGCAGCGGCGCAGCCCGCATTGGAATACTATCTGTTCGACATTCGCGGCGATCAGTGGATCGGCGTGCCGGCACAGGGTTGGGCCATCGTTCTGAGCCTGGGCGTGCTGGCTGGGGTGCCGTGGCTGGTCAATCCCGTGCTGACCGGGATCTCTGTCTGGCTGGCGCATGGCATCGTGTGCCGTGCCGTCAGTCGCGAACGGGCCGATCTGGTGGCGTTGCTGATGGCCACGTCGCCCTGGGTGCTCGCCGTCGGGGGCACGCTGATGGCACATTCCACGACATTGGTGATGGTGCTGCTGGGATGGTGGTGTCTGCTCAGAGCCGGAGAGGGATCAACGCGCAGGGATGTCTTGCTTGCGCTTGTTGCAGGTCTGGCTTTGGGCTGGGCCTTTGTCACCCGACAGCTTGATGGGTTGATCATAAGCGTTTTGACCGGCCTGTGGTTGCTGCGGCGCCTGCCGGGGGGGATCGGACAGGTGATCGCCTGCGCCTTGGGCGGTGTTCTGTCGGGTGGGGTCTTTTTGCTGCTCAACCTGATGATCACCGGAGACGCGCTGCTGACCCCGCAAGCGGATTACCTGAGCCGGTTATGGCCGGACACGCAGAATGCCTATGGGTTTGGTCCCAATGTAGGGCCACCGGCCGAGAGCTGGGGCGCGCTCGACATCTGGGTCGGGCATAGCCCGGCCGAGGGTCTGCTGAATCTGATCAATGGTTTTGCCGCGCTCAATTACGAACTTCTGGGCTGGACATTCGGGTCCCTGGTTCCGGTCTGGATTGCGTTCATATGGGGCAGAAAGCTGACCGGGTTCGACCGGGCCATGCTGGTGGTGTTCGCGATCCTTGTGGGGGCCCTGTTTTTTTACTGGTTTACGGGCACGTTCTATCTTGGGCCGCGCTACTGGCATACGGCTTTGTTGCCGGCGCTGGCTTTGGCGGCGGCCGGGATCGAGACCGTCCGGGACCGGCTGCCCGAACGGCATCGTGGCCGCCTGCACTGCGTCATCCTATTGCTGTGTGCGGTGTCTGTTGTCAGCTTCACCCCATGGCGGGGGGTATCGAAATACAATGGGTATGGTGGCTATACCGGTGACATACGTCGGCAGGCTGCCGGGCTTGGAAACGCTCTGGTCTTTGTTTCGACACAGGGCGATATCGGGTCTGCACTCTATCTCAACGATCCGTTCCTGCCCGAGGGCAAACCGATTTTCCTACGTGATATGGGCCCCGAGCAGAACGCAGACATCATCGCGGCCTTCCCGGGCCGCGACGTTGTCTATCTGGGGGATGGCGAATAGGCCCAGCCCAAAGCCAGACCTATTCGGCGGCGTGTTGGCTTTCGCCTGACACGAAGTTGCGCCGGAAATCATTGGCGAACATCGTTCGGGTAAACCGGCCGAGCCCCGAGGCATGTTCGCCAAAGGTTTCGATCCGTGACAGCAAGGTGGTTTTCACCCTTTGATCGACCTGGGTCTGGAACTCGCGGGGGGCATCGAACTGGTAATCCTGCAGCACGCCCTGATATCCCGAATTCCGCCAGGCCTCGACATCGAAAGACGAGCTCCAGACGGGTTCGGCAACGGACTTTACGGCGTAGCGTTTATGTTTTCTGTTGCCATGGAAAGCGGTCCGTCAACACCCGGGAAATCAGGATGAAAGCCAGGATGGCAGCAGGGAGAACAATCAGTCCTTGGGCGGCGATTGGTTGCAAGCCAATAGACAACAGCCCCCCCAATGACAGGGCGTTGAATGCGTAAACTAACAGATAAGACAAGATGTAGTACGGCAGTCGTCCCAGCCCCCTAGTGTCAAAGACAAGCCGGGCATGAGTCATGAAATTCCACAAAACTCCGCCGGAAAACGAAATCACCAGCGCGATCTGTGGCGGAAGACCGGACAAGTTGAGAACCGTAAAAAGCACATAACCGAATCCTGTGTTCAACACTCCGACCAGAGCGAAACGCATGAAAGATTTCTTGCGGGGAACGAGCAGTCTTTTCACGCTACTTCTCCAACTCGCAAAATGGCAGCCACCCCCGAGCGGATGTCATGATGCGGGGCGAAGCCCGCCTCGTCCCGCAACCGGGTCACGTCCGCCGCCAGCCGGGGCGGATCGTCCGCTGCGCGGGCGATGGTGCCCAAGCGGATCAGATCGGGCCGGTGCATCTGGTTCGCCACCTCTGCAATCAGGTCTCGAACCGGGGTCGCCGTACCGCTGGCGACATTGACCGGGCCGGTCAGATCGCTTTCCAGCACGCGCAACAAGGCGCGGGCAAGATCATCGACATGCAGGAAATCCCGCTCCTGCCGTCCATCGGTGCAATCAACCGGCCGTCCCGCCCCGAGGTTTGACATCAGATCGCCGAACAGTCGCCCCGGCGGTTCATCCGGCCCGTAGACAAAAAAGATGCGGGCCCAGGCCAGGGACAGATCAAGCGTCTGCTGGCCCGCGCACAGTGCCAGACCGGCCCCGGCCTTGGCCGCCCCATAAAGGGTGCGGGGGCGCAGGGGGCTGGTTTCGGTCAGCTCCGGCACCGACCAGTCATATTCGGCACAGCTTCCGGCGCAGATCGCGCGCTGGCCTCCTGTGCGTGCAAACTCCCGCACCAGATGCAGGGTGGCGGCCATCCAGTCCAGATTGGCCCCAGAAGTCCAGCGGTCGCGCGCGCCGTCATGCCAGGCCAGATGCACCAGATGGCTGGCGCGGGCGGCGTCGAGGGCTGTCGTGGTGGCGCCGGGGTCCAGCAGATCGCAGGTGATGTCGCTTGCCGGGTTGCGGCCCAGCGTCACCACCTCGTGGCCCGCCTCTGTCAGAGCCGTGGCTGTCGCGCGCCCGATCAATCCGGTTGCGCCCGTCAGCAGAACCCGTGCCATCAGCTGATCCTGATCTCTGGCACGGCTGTCACGAAGCGGGTGCCGTGCGCCTTCAGGTCGGACAGTTGATCCGTGACCTCGTCCCGGATGTTCCAGGGCAGGATCAGCACGTAATCCGGCGGCGTCTCGCGCAGGGCTTCGACCCCGTGCACGGGGATATGACTGCCGGGCAGCAGCGTGTTCTGCTTGGCCGGGTTGCGATCAACGCAGTAAGAGATCAGGTCGGGGCCGATCCCGGCATAGTTCAGCAGCGTGTTGCCCTTGGCGGCGGCACCATAGGCGGCAATGGTGTCCCCCCTGGCATTTGCTTCGCGCAGAAAGGCGAGCAATCCGTCGCGCAGCGCTTCGACCTGAATGGTGAAATTCATATAGCCCTCAGGCCGGTCGAACTGCGCCGCAGCCTCATCCGCGCGGACCTTGGCCAGACCGGGCCCTTCGGGATGGCTGGCACCCTCAAGGCAGGCGAACACCCGCAGCGAACCGCCATGGGTGGGTAGTTCCTCGACGTCGAAGACACGCAGGCCCGCCTTGGCAAAAATCTTTTCCACCGCCAGCAGCGACAGATAGGAGTAATGTTCGTGATAGATCGTGTCGAACTGCACTTCGTTGATCAGGTTCAGAAGGTGCGGAAACTCGACCGTATAAACCGCATCACCCGTCAGAAGCGTGGCGATGCCCGCAACGAAATCGTTGATGTCAGGCACATGCGCCAGCACATTGGCCGATGCGATCAGCGCCGGAGGTTTCTCGGTCGCGGCCACCTTGCGGGCCAGCGCCTCGCCGAAGTAATCGACCAGCGTGCGCACACCTTTTTCTTCGGCTGCCGCCGCCACGCTGCCCGAAGGTTCGATCCCCAGAACCGGGATGCCTTTCTCGACGAAATACTGCAACAGATACCCGTCATTCGAGGCGATCTCGATCACCAGATCATCCGGTCCCAGATCAAGCCGATTGACCATTTTTTCCACGTAATCCCGGCAATGGGCCAGCCAGCTGTCCGAGAAGCTGGAGAAATAGGCGTAATCGGTCGAAAAAATCTCTTCCGCCGGTACGACATCATCCACCTGAACCAACCAGCATTCGGTGCACACGCGGGCGTGCAACGGATAGACCGGGTCCGGTTTGCCCACTTTCGCGGGGTCGACATAGGAATTGGCCAGAGGGGACAGTCCGAGATCGACAAGTGTCATCTCAAGGTTCGCGCCGCAATTGCGGCAGGTGGGATGGGTCGTGCCGGTCATACCTGTCTCATGCTCAGTGTTTCGAATTCAGCAATCTGGGCGCGGCACAGCTCGGTCGCCGGGGTACCACGGGCCCAGCCCGCATACCAGTCTGCCGTCAGCCGGACGGTATCGTCAAAGCTCAGGACCGGGCGCCAGCCAAGCATTGCACGCGCCTGCGATACATCCAGCCGGAGCATTGTGGCCTCATGCGGGGTGTCTGCCGGGGTATCGATATCGATCCGGCCCTGTCCAAGCGCCTGGATGATCGCCTGGGCCACATCCAGAACCGGACGCTCATCGTCACGTTCGGGGCCAAAATTCCAGCCCGTCGCGAAGGCATCGTTTTGTTCGAGCTTCTGGGCCAGCACCATGTACCCTTTGAGAGGTTCCAGAACATGCTGCCAGGGTCGTATTGCGCCGGGGTGGCGCAATACGACACGCCCTTCATCGCTCAGACAGCCGCGCACGATATCGGGAACCAAACGGTCTTCGGCCCAGTCGCCGCCGCCAATGACGTTGCCTGCGCGTGCGCTGGCAACCCGGGCCGGGTGCGCATCTGACGCATAATAGCTGCGCCGCATCGCCGCGACGGCAATCTCGGTCGCGCCCTTGGATGCGGAATAAGGGTCATGCCCGCCCATCGGATCGGTTTCGCGATAGCCCCAGACCTGTTCGACATTCTCATAGGCCTTGTCCGAGGTGGCGGCCACCACCGCGCGCAGGTTGGGCGCGGCCCGCAATGCGTCCAAAAGCTGAACCGTGCCCAGAACATTGGTGGCGAAGGTCTCAACCGGCGTGCGATAGGAGCGGCGGACCAGCGATTGCGCAGCCAGATGAAAGACGAATTCAGGGTCGGTTTCCGCGATGATCCGGTCCAGGGCCGCGCGATCATTCAGGTCACCGATGACCGACCGTATTTTGCTTTGATTCAGCAACGTCCAGAGATTGGGTTTCGTCTCGGGGGCGAGGGCGTACCCAGTGACTTCCGCACCTGCCTCGGACAGCCAGGCAGCCAGCCAGGCGCCTTTGAAGCCGGTATGCCCGGTAACAAGCACCCTGCGTCCAGAAAACGCGCTTGCACTCATTCCCAGATTTTCCACGGTGCGTTGCCTGTGGCCCAGTGCTCTTCCAGTTCCTGACGTTCGCGAATGGTGTCCATGGGCTGCCAGAAGCCTTTATGTTCAAAGGCCATCAGCTCGCCATCGCGTGTCAGATTCATTAGGGGGCTGCGTTCCCAAGCGGTATTGTCGCCGTCAATGTAATCGCCCACTTTCGGGGACAGCACGAAAAACCCGCCATTAATCAGCCCACCATCTCCGACGGGTTTCTCGGAGAAATTCAGAACCTGGTTGCTTTGGAGCTCGAGTTGGCCGAAGCGGCGGGGCGGAGGAACTGCTGTGACGGTTGCAAGCTTGCCGTGCGCCCGATGAAAATCGATCCCGGTACGAATGTCGATATCACCAACACCGTCGCCATAGGTCAGGCAGAACGCTTCTTCCTCTTTGAGAAGGTGCATGACCCGCTTAAGTCGCCCGCCAGTCTGGCTGCCGTCTCCGGTATCGATCAGTGTCACGCGCCACGGTTCTGACTTGCTGTTTGCAATTTCAAGACCGCCATTGGCCAGGTCGATCGTGACGTCCGAGTTGTGCAAAAAGAAATTTGCGAAGAATTCCTTAATGACATAGCCTTTGTACCCTAGGCAGACGATGAAATCAGTGACGCCATGAGCCGCGTAGATTTTCATGATATGCCAGATGATCGGTTTGCCGCCGATCTCGACCATGGGCTTTGGAATCTTGACGGTTTCTTCGCTGAGCCGGGTTCCCAAGCCGCCGGCCAGAATAACACACTTCATAAAATCGCTCCCTCGTTAACAACGAGACTGGCTACCAATAACTCGTCTTAACCCGGATCTGGGTATCTGGTCTTTTGCAAACATTTGCACGCATTAGGACGGCAGTGCTGCCACCCTGTCAAGATTCACAAGGCCACGAGTCGTGAGGCGCTGAATTCCCTGTTGCTCTGACGCTCAACCATACACAATGCGAGAAAAGTCATAGCATTGTTGATGCGCCCTTTCGGTCCGCCGATACAGTGAAGGACATCACAGACGCAGCCTGAAAAAAGCGGTCATGGTCCAGGTCAGGCGCCGGGCAAGAGGTGTATGGATCCAATGTATGTTTCGCTTCCGGGCGGGGAGTTTTGGTTGGCTGTGACCGTCAGTAATCATCGTTATGTTTCAGGGCATTGTGGAAAACGCGTGCTGTTTCGGGCGGTGTGAAAGGCCGTCGGTTTCGCAAAGCCGGAACCGGCTTTGGGCACAGGCGACCCGGTTCGGGCCCGCCATCGATTTGCAAAGAAGGACGCGAGTGCGGTTCGTCAAACCGGATGGTTGATTTTTCTACACGGAAGGGGTGGAACTCAAAGCGCAGGAGCCCCGTTTCGGGAACTGACAGGATTTTGTTGTGAATCTCGGATAACCTCTTGTAGCTTTAGGTCAGTGTTTTGGTATGGGTGTTAGTGATTTGAAAAAAGATATTGTTCCCGTTGTCGTCATTGGTGGTGGTCCGGCAGGGCTGACAGCAGCCTATGAACTTCAGAAACTGAGCGACACGCATGTTCCCCGGGTGTTCGAAGCCTCGGACATGGTTGGTGGCATCTCGCGAACCGAAACGCACAAAGGCTATCGCTTCGACATTGGCGGGCATCGGTTTTTCACCAAGGTGCGCGAAGTCGAGGATATGTGGCACGAGGTGATGGGGGATGATTTCATCACCGTGCAACGCCTGAGCCGCATCTTCTACCGCAACAAATTCTACGATTACCCGCTGCGTATCTTCAACGCTTTGGGCAATATCGGCCCCTACGAGACCTACAAGATCATCGGCAGCTTCGTGAAATGGAAGCTGCGGCCCAAGCCGCAGGAAGACACGTTCGAAGAATGGGTCATCAACCGCTTTGGTGGGCGGCTTTATATGCATTTCTTCCACAGCTACACCAAGAAGGTCTGGGGTATTCCGCCGTCGGAAATCCGGGCCGACTGGGCCGCGCAGCGGATCAAGAACCTGTCCCTGCCCAAGGCGGTCTGGAACGCGATTTCCGGGGCCAATGACACCGCCAGCCTGATCGAGGAATTCCAGTATCCCCGCCTGGGCCCCGGCATGATGTGGGAAAAGACCCGCGACCTGATCCGGGAAAAGGGGGGCTCGGTCGAAACCCATTCCGAAGTGATCCAGGTGAACCGTGATGGCAATCGCGTCACGTCAATCGATGTGCGCCATTGGACTGAAGATGGCGAAAAACACACCGAGCGGGTGGAGGGCGAAGAGTTCGTCAATTCGATGGCCGTTCGTGATCTGATCCATGCTTTTGATCCGCCGCCACCACCCGAGGTGGTCGAGGCGGCAGACCGTCTGCGGTATCGTGATTTCCTGATCGTGA
Source organism: Ruegeria sp. H8 (assembly GCF_056532905.1). Classification (NCBI taxonomy): domain Bacteria; kingdom Pseudomonadati; phylum Pseudomonadota; class Alphaproteobacteria; order Rhodobacterales; family Roseobacteraceae; genus Ruegeria; species Ruegeria sp. H8. The sequence goes on from NZ_JBQFNY010000013.1 coordinate 46,289, forward strand.
CCTTGATCCTGGATCACGCGGACCCGTTCCCGGACAACTGGATCTACATCCACAGCCCGCAGGTGAAGGTGGGGCGCATCCAGAATTTCCGCGCCTGGTCCGCGGAAATGCTGCCCGATCAGAACACCGCGTCGATCGGGATGGAGTATTTCTGCCAGAAAGGTGACGGGTTGTGGTCGTCAAGTGACGAGGATCTCAGGCATCTCGCCAGTGAAGAGCTTGAAAAGCTGGGTCTGGCCAAGGCCAGCGATGTCATCGACCACGCGGTTATCCGGCAGCCCAAGGCCTATCCGGTCTATGACAGTGAATACAAGGACGCCCTGGACACGGTCAGCGGCTGGCTGAAGACGCTGGAAAACTTCCAGACCGTGGGTCGCAATGGTCTGCACCGCTACAACAACCAGGATCATTCCATGCTGTCGGCGATGTACGCCGCGCGCAATATTCTGGGCGAAGATCATGACGTCTGGGATGTCAATGTTGAGCGCTCTTATCATGAAGAGTTTGAAGCTAAGCCCAAGAAAAAGAACCAGACGTCTTCAGACAAACTTAGTAACAGAGCGGCGCTCTGAACTGGGTTATTGATCATATCAGCGGTTTTTCCGCTGCCAGATAATCGGAGGTGACACTGACCAGGATAGTGCTGGTGATCCGGTACACGCCTGCTCTGATTCACAGATTGGGTGTGCCGTGCGATCTTGCACGGCGTACAATTCAAGGCCTGTTCCCGTGCAGGATGTCATCTGTGCAATCCGGCATTGAAAACAGACTAGGATTTTTCTTTCTCATCGCTGAGGCCAACTCTGACGCCGGATATTGAACCTGCTCCTTTTGTTTTCACTGGATCGCCAATGCTGCTTAATTTGCCGTATTGATGTCGCATTGCAGGTGTAATTCACTCATTCAGAAAAAACTGACAAAGCAACATGACTTGCATGTTATCAACAAGTTGGTGGTTTAAAGGAACGGTATTCAGCAGAACAACGGGATATCCGTCATCGGTTAATTTTCACCTACTATATTTAACGAGTTTATATAAGACGTGATGGTATTTCGCCTTTCTTTGTTTCTTATTGTATTGGCCGGTATCTTACTGGCCGGACAGGATATTGCGGCAACATTGTCTGCAAAGGCTGCCTTGGCAGATGGAGCGTCCCCTTATTTCGTAGTGAATGACGCACTGTTTCTTTACATCTGGGTTCCATTGGTCACCCTGTCAGCTTCGGCGTTATTTTTAGCTCCGGGGCTGATATTGGCATGGGGTATCCGTGCGCCTGGTGATCGGTTCGAGCATTGGTTGCTCAAAGGGTTTACGCTTTCCCTGTTCGGCATTCCCACCATTGCGGCACTGGTTCAGGCTGTCAGCGGCGTGCAGATGACTGAAGCAGCCTTCATCTTGCTGATCCTGCTGCTTTGCGTGCCGGGCCTTTATCTGTTTCAGGCCCGTTCTTTTGAGACAGAGATGTTTCAGGGCAAAGGCTGGGATTTAACCGGTATGATCCTGCTGCCTCTGGCTGTGCTGTTGCTGATGTCTCCGAAATTCTATTGGGAGGTGCTGAATGACGACGGCGCACACAGCTTTCTGAACGCAATGCTGTTTATGACCAAGGGTCTGCCATTCTGGCCTCCGAACTCTGGTACGATCGGAGGGTACCCTACCCCCAAAATGATGACGGAGACATTCCTGCAATCCGGGTTTATGCGGATATTTGGGCCGTATGAAGTTTCTATTCGCCTTGCCTATCTGCCGGGTATCTCGATCCTGTTCGGGGTTATGCTGGCCTTTGTCCGCCCGACCAAGACACGCAGCGACATGCAGACGGTGTTCGGGTTGGGCATGGCTCTACTTTTGTTTTCTTTCGTGATGGCATTCAACCCATCTTACAATCCGTATTTCGCTGACATTGCTCTGCCGATGGTCCGCGAGCCGATGATCTTGCTCGGAGTACTGGGTTATATCTTGTTTTTCCAAGAGCAGAAGTTTGGCTGGATGGCGATTGTGTCCACGCTGGCCTTGTTTACTGCGCCGAATGGTTTTCTTCTGATCGGTTTTTTCCTGATATCCTATTTCCTTCTAACCCGCCCTTTACCATTCAGACAGGTAACAATCGGGGGGGGAATTGCCGTGGCCATCCTGATTATGGCATCGCTGTTCGAACTTCTGTTAGACCGGCTGGGGTTGATGGGCTTGTCCACGGAATTCAATACCAGCAGCATCCTGAACCGCCTGCGTTTCATTACGATCTTTGATACCGGACGGATCCTGTTCTGGTTATTGCCCTGCGGGATTCTGCCCGGTCTGGCCTTGCTGGCCTGGCCTTGGCAGGACAAGTTGTCCAGAGCGCTGACACTATCCGTCATCGCGTATGTTTTGTTCTTTTATGTGCAGGCTTACCGCATTCTGCCACATCATTTCGTGCCTGCAGCGATCATACCGCTAATCGTATTCTGGCGCCTGTACCTGGTTCAGGCGGCCCCTACGCTGGCGCTTGTCGGCGCACTGGCCGGGCTGGCGATCAGCGCTTGGATCAGCTGGCCCGAAACGTTGCGCCCCTTTACTTTAACCCGGCATCTGGGCCATCGCATCGCGTTCGAGACCGATGTCGCGCCATTTCCCGATGTGGAGGAAATAGGCACCGTAGAAGCGTTGATCGACGAGGCCTTTCCGCCGATCTGGACACAGGCCGAGTTGGAAAAGCGCTATATGGCCGGGGCGCTGTCCGTTTACGTGTATGCTAGGATAATGACACCGAATGTCACTGCGGCAGACTACTTCGTTCGAGCAGTGGATGCGCCATTACGTGCTGATGAAAGAATAATTGGCGATGCGATCGACGGTCGGGTGTTGGTGACACGGGGCAGTGCAATTTATGAAAGCGATCTGCACAACACCCGGGTGCCGGTCAGTATCGCCCCAGTCTATCGTGTGTCATTTGACATCATTTTCGGACGCGGTGTGCGTGAAACACCGCATCCGGTCTGGGATATCGCAAAGGTTTTGGGACTGAGATAGTCGGTGACTGTGAAACGATGTATTTGTCCGCAAAAACGACAGTGGGCAGTTAAGTGGAGAACTTTATGAAGCAGAATCTTACCAAGTTGGTCGAAGCATATCCGCTCCTCCAGAAGCCAGCCTATTTTGCGTATATTGGCGTCGTCAGTGCCCGAAATCTAAGTCGCCGCTTCGCGATGAACAATCTTGGCTACCTGCCCAAACGCGTCTCGGACCGGGGGCAGGATATGTGGGTGATAAACGAAGTCTATAACGGCAAGCGCAAGGGCTTTTTTGTTGAACTGGGCGCGGCTGATGGGTTTTCAGATTCCAACACGTTTGTTCTGGAAAAGCATTATGGCTGGAACGGGCTGCTGATCGAACCGAACCCTGTCAATTACCACCGGATCACCCACTGGCATCACCGCACGGCAACCCCGGTTCCGTTAGCAGTCGATCCCGAGCCCGGCCAACTGGAATTCATGATCGATGGCCAGCGTAGCAGCTTGCTGGTGGATGAGGCCGACAACATGAACGAACGCCGCGCCTCGAAGCTGACCAAGTTTCGGGAAAAAGGCAAGGTCGTTACGGTTGAAGCCGTGCCTCTGGATGAGGTGTTCGACCGCTATGACGCGCCAAAGGATATCGACTATTTCAGTCTGGATGTCGAAGGGTCGGAAACACGAATTCTTCGTGATTTCCCATTCGACAAGTACCACTTCCTGGCGATGACAATCGAACGTCCGACGCCCGAGCTTAATGAGTTGCTGTTTGCCAATGGGTATCACTTTGTGCGCAATTCGCTCTACGATACGTTCTATGTGCACGAAAGCAACCCGCGTTTTGATCAGATCGAGAAACTGCCGTTCGAGCAGCTTCCCGCCAAGCAGTTCTGATCCCGGCCCGAACAATCAGCGATGTCACGCGATCTGTCAGTTTCGTGTGACGCGCAGCTTCTGCTTTTGTCCCAGCATGTGATATTCGAACAGGCACCAGACATATATGGTGGCCGAGTAGACGTAATAGACCTGATGGTAGAGCAGACATTTGAACGCAAACCACGGCCCGCCATGCCCGGACATGGCGCGCACCAGATCCAGATTGGCGACAAAGGCCGCAGCCAGTAGCACAAAAGGCAAAGGCCAGCTTCCCGGCCAGAACGGCAGGGCCAATATCGACAATAGCAACAGCCCGGCAATTGCGGCCCGTGCCCGCTCGGCCATCGAGGTGTTCAGGTCATCGGTCAGCCCCTCACGCGAGATCATCAGCCGGGCCCAGGGCAGGGCGCGGCAGAAGATATCCGTGCTCAGGCTGTTGCGGATGGTCCAGACCTTCAGGTGTTTGCCCTGCAAAAGCGGCTCGACCAGGATGCGGCGACCGGTGGCCGCTATCCGGTAGCCCAGTTCGATATCTTCGATCGAGGGGACCTCATAGGTTTTCACATCGAACCCACCGACTTCAAGAAACACGTCGCGCCGGATGGCGCCACACCCGGCCCAGAAGGTGCGCGCCTCGCGGCGGGCACGTTGATGGTGATAGCGGTGCAGAAGGTTCTTGTAGCGTGAAAACCAGGCCTGCCCGTCCGGGGCATCATCATAGGATCCGAACACGGCGCCCACATTGTCTTCGGACATGGCCCGGCGAATATGGTCCGGGCCGTCCGGCCAGGCGATGACATCGGAATCCACGAACCACAGGATATCGCCCGTGGCCTGCTGGGCGGCCAGGTTGCGGGCCGCTCCGGGGCCGCCATTGACGGGCGTGGTCAACACGGTTGCGCCCATTTCCCGTGCCAGCGCCGCGGTGCCGTCGGGGGATTGGTCATCCACCACCAGAACCTGCTGCACCTGACCGGTATTCAGCATTTCAATCAATGGCGGCAAAACACGCGGCAGCAGATGTTCGGCATTGTAGGCCGGCATGACCACGCTGATGGAAAGGGGGTGATCTGAACTCACGAAGGATCTCCGGCAATGATACGCGAAGCGCCTGAGCGCTGAACAAGGAAAAGAAAGGCGGCTGTAAAGGGCAACAACCACATCACGCGCGCGCCGTAACGATCCGCGGGTTGTGATACTCCTCCGCAGACCAGAGCGTTGACCGCTATTCCGATCAGGATGAACAGCGCAAACAGCTTCATGTCACGCGACGCACTACCCGGCCGCAGCAGAATGAAAACGATAAAGGCAAAAGAGACGGCATAGATCACGCCGTGCACGATATCGATGGTTTCGATCCAACCCCTGTTCCGGGCCAGGTTCCCTTTCTGAATCAAATCGTACTGCGCCTCGTCGAGGCGGGCCAGCGTGCGCGCGTTGGTCAATTCCACATCCGTCGGGATTGTCATGGTGATGCTGTAGCGCATAATCTGATGATAGCCGTTTTTGGCCAATGCGAAAGACGTCGCAATCGGCCTAGACAGGAAGACTGCCTTGGCAAAGTCCCCCTGTGCCAGCGCCACTTGTTTTTGCTTCTCCGGCGACAGCAGACGGAACGATCCCAACCGAGAAGAGCGCTCGAAAATGATATGGGATGCGGTCAGTCTGTAAGGGTCGTCCGACCATGAAAGCGCCTCATACAGCGCGCAGGTTGGTATACTTGCATCCGGGCAGACATCCTTCAGATAGTCCATCCCCGGCCCGTCAACGATTAGCCGCGCAGTGATATGCGGGGTATAGACAACTTCCTTGTTCATCTGGGCTTCAACGGTAATCTGGAAGGCCTTGCGTTCGGCCGCCGCAAGCGTCAGGAGCATCACCATCAGGACCGTTGCGCGCCAGCGCCCCGGCATCCTGCGACCCAGAGCCGTCAGGGCGACAAAAGGGATCATCAGACCTGTGATCGCCAGATGCGACGGATGCAGCACAATGCAGAACAGAGCCAGCCCTGAGATCAGAAAAAGCTCCCAGAGGCGCATTGTCTGCCCAAAGGCGGTGAGCGCCGCAATCGCGATCAGGAAAATTGGTGCGAATATGTCCGGCATCATATAGGCGATGTAAAACGGCAAAGAGGTGCTGGCCGCCGCCAGAAGCGGGATTGCGGTCATCAGCATTGTGTTCTGCGCACCGTCCAGAGAACGGCCCGCCGTCCGCGCCAGCATCCAGACCGCAAAAAGCGTGGCTGCCAGATGGATGACCGGAACAGCGAAAAGGGCGTCGGCGCGAAAAAACGCCGCTATGATGAGGCCATAGATCAGCGAGCGGGAGCCGGTCGCAGTCCCGTCGTCATCTGCGGTGTAAGTGCCACCCGTCGTGCTGGTTTCGTTCACCGGCGGCAGAAGACTGTTCAGGGCCACGCTGCCCTGCCGGATATAACTGCCTGTGTCGAAATAATAGAGCGGGCCGCCGTTGATCAGAAACACGGACAGACAGGCAAGAACCGCCAGCGTGGCCAGCAGGGCCGACCGGGTCTGAAAGGCCAGTTTGTCCGAAGGTGCCGATACGCTCATGTCATTTCCGCAGCATTTGATCCGGTCGCGCGGGATGCAGCCACGCCTGAACTGGGCCCGATGTCCGGGCGCGGGTCATTGAAATTTGAAACAGACGTGTTCATCAGCGTTCCTGGCTGCCTCTGTCCAGCGGGCTTTGGGGCCGAATTTCACTGTGGCCGCCGCCCAAAATCGCGCTAAGTCATTATTTAATAGCAAGAAAACCTTCAAAACAAATATACTTCTGAATACTCATCACATCCTTGAAACCGGCCCGGCCCAGCAGATCCAGATTGCCCTGGGTGGAAAACGGCTCCAGCACGCTTTTCAGGCTGCGCGCCTTTTCGACGATTTCCTCGCTTGAGAATCCGTTACTAATTTTGAATTCGTTGTAGAGCTGAGTCACAAGATCCTGGAACCGCGCATCCGGCCCCCGGACTTTTTCGAACATGACAAACGCACCGCCCCAGTTCAGGGTGTTGTAGATCTTGGTGAACAGTTCCTGCCGGTACCGGGGCGGGATGAACTGCATTGTATAATAGCTGACGATCATGTCCGCCTTTTCCATCTCCATATGACGGGCATCGTCATGAAGAATGGAAATGTTCGGGACACCCGCGCAATGAGCTTCGGCGACCTTCACCATTTCAGGTTCGACATCGATGCCGATCCAGCGTGCGTCAGGCTTTCCCGCATTATGTTCTGCCAGCTTGCGGATCAACTCTCCGGTCGATGTGCCGATTTCATAGCAGAGACTGTCATTGCGGACGAAGAAATCCGAAACCTGACAGATCAGGCCGTGACCCATTTCATAAAGAGGAACAGACAATTTGATGTGGTCTACAAACGTATCGGGAACACTGCCCCCAAAGGTCCAGTTCGCATTCTCAGCGGCTATGTTCTGGCCAACACCCATGCGCAATGTCTCCTCGCTAAATAGGCAGACACAATGGACAAACGGCTAAACAAGGGCTTCCGATTGAAAATGCGTGCCTGAACTTGGTACAATAACAATCCAAAGCTACACGAAACTTTCGGACCGTCGAAGAAGAAATATGGCGGAACCCGGGTTTGTGGCCTTTTTCCCTTCTGTCGCGATCCGCAGGGCCCTTGCGGCGGGCCGAAAGTGGACAGTGTGCGGGAATGGTTTGTATTGTTTCTTGCCTTGTGCGGCACGGGGGTGCCCGTCATGTGAAAATGCGCGCCGGCTGCATTTCATCACAGAGTGATCGGGCGTGGTTCTGCATTGCCTGAACCGGTTCGGATTATGCTTGGTGCAGTGTGAAAACGCTCGGAATCGCCGGAAAGTTGGCATGTTCTCCAGACGCAGATTCGCCTTATTCGGGTGATTCTGGTTCACGATGGGGAAACAAACGGTAACTCAGGCATCCATTGTGCTGGCCAATGGGCGTTTGTGCCCATAAAAAGCCACAATTCTGAGAAAAATCCTTCGCAATCAAATAGAAATGAATTATTTATGATTGCAGTAGGTGCCCTGCCGAGATTCCGAGCGGGTTGTGTGTATAAAAATCAAAGGTGGGACTTTGTATGTTTAGAACTTTTAAAATGATGGCGGCGGGGCTTGCTACTGCTGTGATGATGGCCGGATCGGCCAGCGCTCTGACCTCGGTGTCAGCGGGTGGTGGTAACCTGCCTGGTGGGGGGTATGACATTACCTCCGACACGCTCTTCTCCGGTACGGTTTCCACGATGGGCGGACCTGGAATATACGCGGTTAACTTCCAATCACCCCGCGATCCTCTTTTTGGTGTTGCGAACGCTTCGATCACCATCAGTTTGCTGGGCACGTTTACTGGTCTGACGGTGAGCTGGGTCGACGCCTTGAATCCTGCCAACGTATTGGCATCGACATCTGTTCTGGGCGGTGTTCAGACGACACTCAGCACGCTGTTCAGCAGTGTCAGCCCGAACACCTTGAGCCAGAATTTGGTGTTTAGCTGGGCCAACTCTCAAGGAGCACTCGATGCCAATGGCAACCTGGTTCCGGTTACGTTTGATTTCGACGTCGCACCAGTTCCGCTGCCCGCCGGTGGTCTGCTGCTTCTGACCGCGCTTGGTGGTCTGGCTCTGACGCGTCGCCGCAAGGCCGCCTAAGCGACACACAAACCTGACAAACAGGACAAGGGGCCGTTTCGCGGTCCCTTTTCTTTTGATCAGATGTTGCCACCTGCCGCCTGGCGCAACATCCAGATCATCCGCTGACATCTGAGCCGGAACAATGTGATGACCGCCCGGCTGGTTTCGCCCGCCGAGGACAGCTTGTCGCTTCTGAGGATTTTCGGGGTGTGCACAATTGCACTGGCCGGCATGGCCAATCCACGGATCGCCCACCGCATGCGCGCGGCGGCGTTGGTGCCATGCAGCAGATATGCCTCTTGTGTCGTGCGCCGCCACTTGGCCTTGAGCGCGAGCCAATTCTGCCGGGATGGATGGCTGACACGAAAGTTGTCCCGGTAGATCAGGCTATACCCGCGTGCGACCGCGCGCATGGTCCATTCCCGATCTTCCGAGACACCGTTGATGAACCCGCCGATCGCATCGAACACATCGCGTCGGGTCAGCAGGTTGCCGGCGCCGGAAAACCCCTGAACCTCAATATACCTGCGGAAGTTGAATGCAAAAACAGCCTCGAACGCTTCTGCGCCGCTGCGCGGGGGTGGGGTTTCGTCAAAGACATCTACCCGGCCACCAATCAGATCGGCCTGATCCGCGACCTGACGCCCGACGCTCAACCAGTCCGGCGCGGGTACGCAATCGGCGTCAATGAAAAACAGTCGGGGCGCTCTGGTTTCTGCAACTCCGCGATTGCGGGCATGGGCCGCGCCCTTTTGGGTTTCCACCACGAAATGCACCTCGGGAAAGGCCTGGCGCATCGTATCCAGCGACACCGGAGAGTTGTTGTCAACGACAACGATTTCAGTTGCCGTCAGATCATTCTCTCTCAGGGCAAGAAGACATCGTTCCAGCCGGGGCAAATCGTTGTAATGGGGAATGATCACTGCATCGGCCGGGGCCGTATCAGTAGGATCCGTACTCATTGCCAAACGTCCCGCTGATGTATCGGCATTTGTTCAGCACGATCCCCATGACGCTGGTCAGTTCCGCCAGTTGCTGTTCGGCAACGTCAATATGGTCAATGCTGGTTTCTTCGGCGGCTGCCAGAAGCAGGGCACAATCGACGTTCCTGAGAAAGCCGTGGCTGTCATCGCTCATCATCAGGGGGGGCGTGTCGAACAGAATGACGTCGGGTTCGTAATCCGCCTCAAGCTGTTCGAGAAATTCGATTGCCCGTCGGCTTTGCAAGATCTCCGCCGGATTGCGCGTGGGCGTGTAATTCAGCCCGAAGATCACGTTCTTGCCATACCGCAGCGCATGTTCGTGAAACGGCACCGACCCCTGAATGACGTCGGCCATACTGTGGTTGCCGGTTTGCTTCAGAATCTCGGCCAGCCCCCTGCGCCGCATGTCGAAATCGATCACGATCGTCCGCAGATCTTCCTGCCGCCCCAGGCTGAACGCCAAGTTGGCCGTCGTCGTGCTTTTGCCGCACCCGCTGTACGGGGAGGTCAATGCCACCCTACGCCATTTGTTGGACAAGATCTGCTGCAGCATCTTGGTTCGCAACATGTCGTAGGGGGTGGCGTCTCCGCCGCCAGCCAGAGATGCAAGCCGGTTGCGCACTGCGAGCTTTGGGTCGATCTGTATCTCGGGCACGCTTTGCCACCGGGCGTCACGAGTATCTTCTGACGGGGCGTGACGGGGCGGTTGTTCCATGACCGGCGGCGGGCTTTCGCGGCTCTGCCGTTCCTCGCGCGCCTTTTGAATCGCTTTCTGAAGACGGTCCATCACACATTCACCAAATCAATCGAAACAATACTCACCAGTATGTCTCCAGTTTATCCATCACTCTCTCGGTAATAAGATCGAGGGGCAGGTAATAGGTATGCACCGCCCAGACCCCGGCTGGCACTCCGATTAGAATAGCCAGTATGATCCCACCCCATACCGCGCGCTGCATCAACACTTCACCGCGTGATGGAGCATAGGGAATAGTGGCGATCGGCCAGACCTCAAGCTTGTTGATCAGGTCTTCGGGCCGACGCACGGACCGATTCAGGACCTCCAGCAAAACCACCAGCCCCAGCCCCAGTGCGATGCCAAAGGCAGCGCCCCCTCCGGCGATCATCAATCGGTTTGGCTTGGCCGGCTCGGTTGGCGTGGACGGGTGTTCAATGACGGAAATACGCTGCCCCTGGGACGTGACCTCGATCCGTTCTCCGGTCGAGGCCTCGGCCAACCTGCTGACCGCGACATTATATTGGGTTTGAATATTGTCGTGTTCGCGCTGCAGTTCTGCAAGCGTGATGGCATTGGCCGGGGTCTGATCAATCGTCAGGGTGAGTGCGTCTAGCCGGTCCTGAAGCACGCGGCGTTGATCTTCGAGTGCCACAATCTGTGAGTCGACCTGCGCCAACTGCAGGTCAAGGGACGAATTGCCCGTCTGTACGTCAGGCTGCGTCGGGGCTGTTGCTTGTTCGGCGGCGACAACCTGCTCAAGCTTATTGATTCTTGCGCGAAGCAGTTTGATCTGCGGGCTGCTCTCGGAATAGACCACGAGTTGACTGTCAAGCTGAGTCTGCAACTGGCTGAGTTGTTGTTGTGCCTGGGTCTGGTTTTGCGGCGAAACCCCGACAACCTGACCCGTCGAGCTGAAGATGCTCATGAGGTTTTCCCGCTGCGCCTGAAGGGAAAATATCTGCTGATCCGTCTGTTCAAGATTGGTCTGCAATGCCCCTTGCTGAGCCAACCTGAACTGCAAACTGTCAGGGAGCGCATCGGAATTATCATTCTTGAACTCTAGAATGCGGGCGCTGCGCCTGCTTAGCTCGTTGCTCAGGCGATCAACTTCCAGTTGGAAAAAGGCTAGCGTGTCGGTCGCGCGCTCCTTGCGATAAGAGACGTCCAGCTTCTGGATTTCCGTCAAATACGCGTTCAACACACCGGCTGCGATCGGACCGGTTCGCGCCTCGAAACTGATTGTCATCAGATTGGCCTGATTGAGACCGCTGGAAATCCAGATCGAGGTGTTCTTGCGCATGGCTTTGACAACCTGATCGGGGCTTGCTTCATCTTGGTCGGGTAGAACCTGAAACTCGCGCGCAATTTCCAGAAGGGTCGGACGGGTCAGCAGGCGCTGTTCGATGATCTGAAGCTGTTCCGCCGCGGGTGTCGTGACGGTGCTGGCCGCCAGGTTGCCCGGAATCTGAGGCGATTCAACAATCAGGCGCATGGTCGAGACATACGTGGCAGGCAACGTTCTGGCGACAATGAATGACGCTACAGACACGATCAGGGCGACGATCAGGAAATACGGAAACCGTCTCAGGAAAATGGAAAAGTAATAGCGAACCGGGCCCATATCAGACTGTCAGCTCCTTCTCGAGTGAGTTCCCGCCAAAGAACACGCCATCTTTGACCACTTGCTCCACAACCTCTTCATCCACTTTCTCGGCCTCATTCGTCCAGGCATAAAGCAGGGCAAAGTCGCAGAACTGATTTACAAGTCGCGGAACACCGCGCGTTTGTGTGAAAATCTGCTTGCAGGCCTCTTCGGTGAACTCATCGCCTGAACCGCCAGCCGTTTTCATCCTATGTCTGATATAGGCTTTGACCGAAGACTCATCCATCCGTTCAAGATGAAAACTTGCGGCAACGCGCTGTGTCAGCTGGCGCATCTTGGGATCAAGAACCATGTCGCGCAATTCAGGCTGACCAACCAGAACAAGCTGAATCAGCTCATCCGTATTCGAGTTGATATTGGTCAGCATCCGGATTTCTTCCAACCCTTCGACGGTCAGGTTCTGCGCTTCGTCAAAGATCAGAACCACCCGCCGGCCCTCGGCATATTCCGCGACCAGGAAATCCTGCAGCGCCCGGAATATCTGTACATAGCTTGCATCCGCCTCGATCGGCAGACCCAGCGCGTGCAGGACCCATTGCAGCAGCTCTCCGCGACCGCCCTGCGCATTCGAAATCAGCCCAACCGTGATCGACTGCTCCATCTCGCTGAGGAGATGCTGTATCAGGGTGGTTTTCCCGGCCCCGATTTCCCCGGTCAGCACGGTGATGGGCGCACAGCTCATGATGCCGAATTGCAGGACCGAGTAACCGCGCTTGTGCAGCGGCGACCAGTACATGAATCCGGGATCCGGAAGCAGCGTGAAGGGCCGTCGGTCAAGCCCGAAATAATCTAGATAAAACCCGTCGCTGGACGCCATTGCACCTCGGTTGCCTTCTGCCTTGTCAAACCTCGTACTGGCCCCCCGGAGATTATCCAAACTCATACTCTGAACCACCAGAAATCCCTTACACAACGAACACATCACATAAACAAAAAGTACTTGGGTACTAGTTTGTCACAAAATCAAGATAGCAGGCACCACTAAACTGCACACGCGGTGAATTGACCTTCCCGCTTTCTCAATCTGAAGTGATCGGTGCGATTGTTTCCGTTGTGTCCTTATTAGGTTGACCAAAAAAGAGGCGACCAGAACCTGATGTGATCACACATTAAAAAAGATTCTAAGGGCGGAAATCAAACCTAAAGGGTAAAATTTTCGCCCATTGTGTCCCATAGGGAAACGAAAGTTCATGAATTTGCGGTCAATCAGCTGATCGCATCTTCACGATACTGTAAAAAAGCACCTGTATTCAGCGACCAGAGAACACGTTCGCCAGCATTAATGTTTTGCAAGGCAGGTGGAATTTGTTAACAGTTGGATACGGGAAAGCGGCCTCGCAAGTGAGTAAGTGCAGGGTCGAAGTGGTATAAAAATATAAGATTTTAAATATATGTGGTTGAGGTCGAGCGTGTTCGGTTCGTAAGTTTGGTGAGTGGTTCGTGAGTAATTGTGTGTGTTGGGGGTTTAAATAGTGACAAGTCATTCGAAAGAAGTGGCCAACGCTGGCGCGGGCTACTCCGGCATTTCTGTTGTGCCTGCTGCAGTGTCATATCCAGGGATATACAGAAGCGGAGGCAAGCGTCTTTTTGACATAGCGTTCGCAGTGCTTGCAGCGCCTTTTGTCGTGCCGGTGGTGCTGTTGCTGGCCGCGTTTCTTGCATGCCAGGGCGTGACTCCGTTTTATCGGCAGGAACGTGTCGGCAAGAATGGCAAAGCCTTCAAGATGCTCAAATTGCGCACCATGGTCCATGATGCTGAAACCGTGCTTCAGGAACATCTGGCGAAGAACCCCGAAGCCCAGGAAGAATGGGACCGTGATCAGAAGCTGCGCAATGACCCACGTATCATCAAGTTCGGAACTTTCCTGCGCAAATCCTCGATGGATGAGCTGCCGCAGTTCTGGAACGTTTTTATCGGTGAAATGTCCGTGGTCGGCCCCCGCCCGATGATGGTGAGCCAGAAAGAACTTTATCCTGGAAAATTCTATGCCGCCATGCGTCCCGGCCTTTCGGGACCCTGGCAGGTTTCGAAACGCAATCAGTCCACATTTGCTGAGCGTGCGTTTCACGATACCGAGTATTGGAAAAGCATGTCGTTCAGCACAGATGTTTCAATCGTGTTCCGGACCATCTTTGTTGTCCTGCGCGGCACGGGTTGCTGAGAACGGGCCATACAGCCGAACAGGTTGATTGGTTGTATGCTTTTCCTTGAGTTTTGCAGGAGAACAGCAATGAGCTGGATCGTACCTCCTATTGGCGCACGGCTGATCGCAGCCCTTTTTGCGGCGACGCTCCTGCTGAGCGCATGCGACTCGGCCGAGGAACGGGCCGAAGCGCATTTCCAGGCCGGGCTGGCCCATCTGGAAGCCGGTGATGTCGAACGCGCACTTGTTGAGTTCAGGAATGTTTTCAACCTCAACGGCCAGCACAAAGAAGCGCGACTGACCTTTGCCAGGGTGGAGCGCGAGCGCGGCAACATCCCGGTTGCATATGGTCAGTATCTGCGGCTGATAGAACAGTATCCGGACAACCTTGAGGGCCATCGGAACCTTGCCGAGATGGCTCTGGAAGTGGGGAATTGGGAAGACGTCAGGCGTCACGGCGCATTGGCAAGTGCTCTGGCTCCGGATGATATCGAAATCAAATCCATCAATAATATGCTGGCTTACACCGACGCGGTCAGGGATGGGGATTTCGCAGGTGTGGACGTCGCCGTCCATAGAGCCCGCGAGATGATCAAAAGCCATCCGGAACTGATGACCGCGCGCCAGATCGTCATTGACCATCTGATCCGCGATGAGGACTGGCCCGGTGTTCTGCAGGAAACAGAGGTGGCCATAGCCACCGATCCAATGGAAGAAAGCCTTTATGGAATCCGGCTCCGCGCACTTCAGGAACTGGATATGCCCGCAGAAATCGAGGCGTTTCTTCGGCAGATGGCCGTGACATTCCCTGACGATGAGGGCGTCGAGCAGTTGCTTGTGGAACATTATATCGATCAGGGGAATCTGGATGCGGCAGAACAGATGCTGCGGGCCGAGGTGGATCCGCTCGCTGAAGATCACATGCCGACACAGCGGTTGATCGCCTTTCTGAACGATAACCGCGACTCTGCAGCGGCAATTGCCGAGCTGGATACGATCATCGCTCAGAACGGCCCGAACACGTTCCAATTCAAGACGGTGCGTGCAGCGCTGAAATTCCGATCGGGTGATGAACAAGCCGCGATCGCCGAGATGCAGACACTGCTGGAAGGCGCGGAAAGAAACATACAGACCCGCGCTAGTGAGGCAGAATTTGCCCTCATGCTGTTCCAGGTCGGCCAGCCCGATGAAGCCCGCGCTTTGGTGGAAAAAGTCCTGTCCGAGGATGCAGCCCAGGTCAGCGCTCTCAAGTTCAAGGCGTCCTGGCTGATTGACGAGGACAAGACCGGCGATGCGATTGTGCTTTTGCGCGAAGCGCTCGGTCAGGCGCCGCGTGACCCGCAATTGATGACCCTGATGGCCCAGGCGCATGAGCGCAACGGAGACAGAGAACTGATGGGCGAGATGCTGGCGCTGGCGACGGAAATTTCGGGGAACGCACCGGACGAAACGCTGCGCTATGTCCGATTTCTGATCGCGGAAGGTGATCTGGTGATCGCCGAACGTGTTTTGGCCCAAGCCCTGCGCCAGACTCCGGAACATTCCGAGCTTCTGCTTTTGTTGGGAGAAGTATATCTGAGCATGCAGGATTGGGACCGCCTGGAAACCGTCCTTCATGCCATCAGGGATCTGGACAGCCCGGGAACACGGCGCTCCGCGAATGAGCTCAGGGCGCACATGCTGGCCGCACAGCAACGCACACAAGAGCTGACCTCTTTCTTGAACGAGCTGGCGGATGATCCCGAATTTGGCCTGCCCGCCGATATCGCGCTTGTTCGCCTGATGCTTACAAAGGGGCAGACGGCCGAAGCCTTCGCCCATCTTGACCAGTTGCTTGCAGAAGACCCGGATTCTTTGCCAATCCGCCTGATCAAAGCCCGCGCGTTGATCAGTGAAGGCGACCGCGGTGAGGCTGAGCAGCTCTACCGTGTCATTCTTGAGGAATATCCGACTACGACGCGGGCATGGATTGCGTTGCACGGATTGGCAACGGAACGGAACGCGCCCGATCAGGCTAGGGAAATTCTGACCGAGGCATTGACCAATCTGCCTGAAAACCCGGCCTTGCTCATGCTGCAGGCGACGGAGTACGAACGCAGCGGGGATCTGGACCAAGCAATCGCAACATACGAAAAGCTCTATCCGATCACCAATCGCTCTCTGATTGTAGCCAACAATCTTGCAAGCCTGCTGACAACACATCGTAACGATGAGGAGAGCCTGCGGCGCGCGCAAGTTTTGGCGCAACGTTTGCGCGGCACACAGGAACCGGTCTTTCAAGAAACATATGGCTGGGTCGCCTACCGGGTGGGAAATTATGAAGAGGCGGTCGCCTATCTTGAACCTGCGGCCGCGGCGTTCCCTGAGCATCCCCTGGTACTATATCATCTGGGGAAAACATATGCGGCTTTGGAACGGAACGAAGATGCGCTGCGTCTTCTCCATAAAGCCAAGGCTTTCAGCGGGGCTTCTACGGAAGTCGCGTCATTGGTAGAGGCTGAGATTGAACAGCTGAACGCTGTACCCACCAACAGCCACTAACGCAGAGCTAATGACGCCGCTGCATTTCTGCCGCATCTTGTATGTATCAGACTCCCTGCTGATTGTTTTGCAGCTTGTGGGAAGGCATAAGTAGGAAAAAGTGAGAGATTTGAATATGCGTACAGTCATCGGGTCCTTGACCGCACTTGTCATTACCATGATCGTGGCCACCGCATCATGGGCGCAATCCTATCAAATCCAACCGGGTGATGCGCTGCAGGTTGAAGTTCTCGAAGACCCCACCCTGAATCGGACCATTCTGGTTCTGCCGGACGGGTCCATCAACTTTCCGCTTGCCGGCTCGGTCCGTGCGGCCGGTCAGTCGACCAGCGGATTAAGCGCGTCGCTCTCATCGGCGTTGGCCTCGAATTTCAATACGCCGCCGACAGTCTTTATTTCAGTGGCGTCGCTGGCTCCGCCGCCGCTTCTGGGCGGACAGGCCGCATCCGGACCAACCATCGATGTTTTCATCATGGGTGAGGTCAATGTGCCCGGCAAGCATCTGGCAACCGAAGGCACAACAATTCTCCAGGTTTTGGCTCAGGCCGGTGGCCTGACCAATTTCGCGGCTCGCAAGCGCATCGAATTGCGCCGGGCTGACAGTAAAACAGGCGTGATGAGAAAATACACCTATAACTACAAAGGCTCGGGCGGTGGCATCCAAGGCAATACAGTGCTTAGACCCGGAGACGTTGTTGTCGTACCAGCACGCCGCTTGTTCGAATAGGGGCTGATACAGGTGGGGAAATCCAGGAGCAGGCTGTCCACCATTCTGGGGGGCGGGATCGCTGTCATAAGTTCGTTTACACCAGCTGTCGGGCAGCAGGCCTCGACACAGCAAACGACTGCGCAGCAAACACAAACCTCGACACAGCAAACATCCGTGCAGCAGACAACCGTCGCACCGACGGTTGTGCAGCAAACACCCAGCCAGCAACTGATCGCACAACGGGCACAGCGAAACCCGGCCCGAAGGGTCGGCCTGCCAACCGGTCAGCAGATTGGGACCGGGACCGGCCTGAGTGTGACCCTGGATTATCTCTCGTCGCTCAGACATGACAGCAATCTTCGCCTGACCGATCCTTCGCTTGGGTCCACGACCTGGTGGGAGAATACGCTGGCATTGGGTATTCTGAAGCAAACCTCGGATTCGAGATTGGCTCTTGACCTTTCCGGACTGTACCGGATCGCCAATGAGCCGATTATCGGGACGGATTCCAGCTTTGCGGACCCGTCTGCCCGCCTGTCGTATCAGCGGTCGCGCCAGAACAGCCAGCTTGACCTGCTATTGGATTACCGCGAACAGGATCTGGCTTTTAATCGTTCACTGACCGACACCAATCTGGATGGCAGAATTGATGCCGCCGATGTGACCGGAACCATCGGGGATCAGGTCAACTCCTTGGGCAACCTGAATTGGCAAACCGGCCTGAATGATCCAATCGGGTTCCAATTCATCTACAGCTATAGCGAACGCACTTATACAAACACAATCGATCCGAACCTGTTCGACAACAAGTCAAGCAATTACACGGCGATCACGACATTGCGGGTGTCACCGGTTTTTCAGGCCAACTTGCGTCTCGGCTACACTGATTTCTCGGCAGAAGACAACGTGCGAACCGATGAGCAAACAACGGTTGTGACAGTTGGCGGAACCTATGACGTATCCCCTGTCACCACCGTCAGTGCGAATATCGGTTACAGTCAGGTGGATGACACGCAGCGCACAACCAATACCAACACCGTAACCGAGGATTTCGTCTGGGATTTCGCATGGAGCAAAACCCTGCCAGACGGCTCGGCGGATTTTCAGATTGACCAGACATTCGGGGTTAATGGGTCACGGATAAACGCAACGGCCGGCCGCAGTTTTCAGCGCGCCAACGGCGTGTTGAGCTTCAACGTGGGCCTGACCAGAGGACCATTCGACGAAGTCACACCGATCGGGCAGCTCGACTACAGCTATCAGCTGGCCAGTTCCCGGATCGGGGCAACGGTGCAGCGCCGGGTCGGCACCAGTACGCAGAGCATAGAAACACGCGAAACACTGGTGTTTCTGACATATGACTATTTCATCAACCCGGTATCGGGGCTGTCTTTCAGTATCGATTACATCGACCAGGAAGACGAGGGAACCGGTCAACCCAACCCGCGCCAGCGCGGTACGTTCAGTGCGTCCTATACACGAGCGGTCACGAAAGACTGGGCCGTAAACGTGGGGTACCAATATGAAATGGACGATCAGAACGGCTTTAAGGCAACTTCAAACTCGGTCTTTCTGACTTTGGGCCGGCGCTTTTCTCTCAAACCCTGACGCTCATTCACGCGGTTCATGATATCGACAATCAGGACATCCCGCGCCCAATGTCCCGAAAACGGATCAAAATAGCGGGAGCTTGAGCCGTCATAATTTCAGGCCGCACCTTATTGTGCATGATGGACCGTGATGCATCACCTCGATTCGAAAAACAGCCGCAGTAATATCCTTGAAGCGGCCAGAAGAGGCTTGCCGGTCATGAACACCGTCGGGCTGTTCTGGTTTGTCCTGCTGCTGCTTGGATCGATACCCGTCTTCTGGATCGGGATCGTGTCTCTGGGCGCCGCCTGGAGCACCCCCGAATACAGCCATGGCCCGCTGATCCCGATCATCTCGCTGTATCTGTTCCTGCGTGAATTGCGGGATATGCCGCCCCCCAACCCGGTTGTGCATGATCGCTGGCCGGGCGTGCTTGTGATTGCCGCGGCCCTGATCATCGCCATTCTGGGCAACCTGGCCCGTATTCCCGATATCGTCACCTATGCCATGATCATCTGGGTGGGCGGCGTCATGCTGACCGTGTTCGGCTGGCAACGGGGCAAATACCACCAGCTGCCCGTGCTGCATCTGGTGTTCATGCTGCCGCTGCCGCAGTTCATCTATTGGAAGCTCACGATCTTCCTGCAATGGATTTCGTCCGAGCTGGGCGTCTGGTTCGTGCAGATGGCCGGTGTTTCGGTTTTCATCGAAGGCAACATCATCGATCTGGGGGTCTACAAACTGCAGGTGGCCGAGGCCTGTTCCGGGCTGCGCTATCTGTTCCCGATCCTGAGCTTCTCGTATCTCTTTGCCCTGCTTTACCGTGGCCCGATCTGGCACAAGGTGGTTTTGCTGGTTTCGGCGGCCCCTCTGACCGTGCTGATGAACTCGATCCGCATTGGCGTGATCGGCGTGCTGGTCAATCAGCACGGCATCGAGCAGGCTGAAGGCTTCATGCATTTCTTTGAAGGCTGGATCATCTTCCTGCTCTGCGTCGCCATTCTGTTCTTGATGGCCATCGGCTTGCAGCGCCTGGCGCCGAATCCGCAACCCTTTGCCGAGACCATTGATCTGGATACCCAGGGGCTGGGTTCTGTTGCCTTGCGTATCTTTGGCATTCGCGCATCGGTGGCGCTGGCGGTTGCGGCCCTTCTGACGCTTGCGGTTTCAACCGCCTGGACTCTGCGGCCCGCTTCCGAAGTGCGGCCTGTGGAACGTGACCCGTTTGTTCTCTATCCACGGCAGCTTGGCCCCTGGTCCGGGTCGCCCACCACGTTGGATCCACAGGTTGAACAGGTTCTGGGTGCCAGCGATTACCTTCATGCCACCTATATCGACACCAGTTCGGGCGACTTCGTGAACATGTTCGTGGCCTTCTACGACAAGCAGACCGAAGGTGACGGCATCCATTCGCCCGAAGTGTGCCTGCCGGTGGGGGGCTGGGAAATCTTCAGCCTCGAACCGTATGAGATCAACCCCGGCAACACGCCTTATGGCAGCTTTACAGTCAACCGCGCCGTGATCCAGAAAGAGCTATCGAAACAGCTGGTCTATTACTGGTTCGAACAGCGCGGCAAGCGTATGGTCAATGATTTCCGCGCCAAGATGAGCGTCATTCAAGACGGCTTTACCATGGGGCGCACCGATGGCGCTCTGGTCCGGTTTGTGACCCCCATCCTGCCCGGCGAAACCGAAGCGGATGCGGATGCAAGGTTGCAACGCTTCATGGAGCCGAGCCTGAACCGCCTGCCGCGGTTTGTACCGTTTTAGAAAGACGGCAAGCTTGACGCGATCACAGCGCCCTGGCCACCAGATCTTTCCCCTGAAGTCATTGCATCCCGGGTTTCGGATGGCATTAAGCACTATAGATTGCACAATGATCTGTTACTGATATCTGAGGGATCAGGTTTTTTAGTTCTTGGTATGTGGGTGGAAATGTGCCTGCGGCAGCAATGATTACGACACTTCGACGCCGTTCACTGCGCCCGGTTCTGGCACTGACTCTGTTTGCCTGCCTCGTTCCCCTGTGCGTAACCCCTGTTCTACCGCTGACAGATTTCTACGCCCATATTGCCCGCTATTATATTCTGGCCAAGTTGCCGGACTCGGTCATGTTGCAACAGAACTACGAAGCCGCCTGGCAACCGCTGCCCAATCTCGGACTGGACATTCTAGGCACAGGTATCATGCATGTACTGCCCCCGCTTTTGGGGGCCAAGCTGATAGCGGGGTTGATCATTGCGGCCCCGTTCGCGGGTATTCTGTATCTGTCACGTGTTTTGCACGGCCAACTCTCGGTACTGACCGTTTTTTTGGCCGGTCTGGTGGCGTATAACCATATTCTGATCTGGGGCTTTTCGAATTTCCTGCTTGGATTGGGGGTTCTGCTGGGCGCTATCGGATACTGGATTGCGACACAGGGCCGGCCTGTCCGGCAATTGACCGTGACTATGTGCATAGGTGTGCTCCTGTTTTTCATTCATGGGCTGGCCTTTGCGCTGTGGGGGTTACTGTTGGGTGCGGTCGAGCTGTCACTTGCTCTTGGACCCGGTCACCCGGGGGGGCGTACCCTTTTTTACAAAGCTTCAAGGCTTGCGCTGGTCGCTGTCATACCAACCCTGTTGTTTACCCAAACGAAAACCATAGGTGCGGGAAGCACCATACCGATAGAAAGTATTCTCGCCCATGCCGAACAGGGAACATTATGGGTTCGGCTGAGCACCGAAGCCTATCTGAGAGTTGATGGCTTCCTTCGCGTGGCCGAAACCACATGGCAATCGATCGACTGGGGCTTTGGCATCGTATTGTGGGGCGTACTGATCGGCGGGCTCGTGACCGGGATATTGCAGATCGACAGACGCATGAAGCTTGCAGTGGCCCTGTGCGTGCTGCTGATCCTGATCGTACCCCCGACCCTGTTCGGTGTCGGGCATTTGGGCGAACGCATCCCGCTTTTACTTCTGGCGCTTCTGGCCGCAAGCCTGTCTCTGGCTCCCGATGTGAAATCACCGTCCCGCGAAATCGTTATTGCGATGATCGCAGGACTTTTTCTGGCACGAAACCTGGTGCTGAGCATCGGATGGTATCAGGACGGCAGAAGTTACGCCTCGTATCTTGAGGCACTGAGCAGCCATGATACGCGTAGCCTGGGCGCGGGTGCCTATGTCGAAGACGCCAGGGATCCACGCTTTTTTCGGCCCAATTGCCGACCCCTGTCCTTTCTCATGATTTTTAACGGCACCGCGATCCCCACCTTCGCCGATCCCACCCAGCACCCGCTGCACATCATCGGGCCGCTGGCCCAGGTGCAAAACGTGGTTCAGAACGTTGCCTCGGACGCACATCATACAGTGCCGTCCGCAATAACCACATTGTCAAACGCCAAAGCTGACACAATTGTCGTTTGCTCGACGGAATCGTTTCCGCCAAAGATCCAAGGATTCAATATTCTTGCGACAACCGCACCATGGATATTGTATCAAAGATCAGCTTCCAAATAATTGTGTATCCCATGATAGTGCCAGTGACCTAGAGAACCGCAGATGAGTGAGCATAATGTGCATGTGATTTCGGGGAAGCCTGCGCTGTTTATCGCAGATCGATCAGACGGGCGGGATAACAATTTCAATCTGATCCGGATCATCGCGGCCAGTCTTGTGCTGGTGTCACATGCCTATCCTCTGAGTTTGGGCGCCGAGTTCGGGCAGCCGTTTGAATCCACACTGCATGGGCTGTCGCTTGGTCTGATGTGCGTATGGGCTTTCTTTGCAATTTCGGGTTTTTTCATTACACGCAGTTTCGACCGGAACCCGTCTGCAGCATCATTCCTGATCGCCAGAGCCCTGAGGCTGTTCCCAGCGCTTGCCGTGGTAACCGTAATCACCATTCTGGTTGCCGGGCTTCTGTTAACACAAGCGCCCCCTTCTGTTTTTTGGGGCGAAGCCGGCAGCTACTTCATCCGCAACATACTGTTGTTCAAACTGCAATACACATTGCCAGGCGTGTTCGAATCCAACCCCTATGGTGCCGCGATCAATGGCTCGCTCTGGTCTCTTTCATACGAGGTCACCTGCTATGTGGGCGTCCTCTTATGTGGCTTGCTTGGATTTTTGGGAAACAAAAAGATTTTTGCCGGTCTAACGCTGTTATTCCTGTGTTTCTATACAATCATCGTCGTATTCATTGACGTGAATCCAAGGATCGAGGTCCTCACAAGGCTTGGTCTGCCTTTTCTGTCGGGAATGGTTTTTTACATCTGGCGCCGGCACATACCATTGTCCTGGTCGCTGCTGGCCCTGTCCGCCGCGTTGTCCTTTATGGCCTGGTTCACACCACTGTTTCTACCTGTCTTTGCGATCAGCCTGTCTTATGCCGTGGTTTTTGCCGGCTATGTCAAAATCCCGCTTCTCTTGCGCTACAACAAGCTGGGCGACTATTCCTACGGGGTCTACATCTACGCGTTCCCGATCCAGCAACTGGTGGCGCAGTCTGGCGTCGTAACGCCAGTCATCAACATGGCGATGTCTTTCCCCCTCTCCCTGTTATGCGCGGTCCTGTCATGGCACTTCATTGAGGCTCCGGCCATGAAGCTTCGGTTTCCGAGGAAAGCGCATGGGCAGGCAGGAACAAAACAAGTAGCAAAGTAGCGCTCTGGCCGGTTACCCCTTCCAGATCCGCTGATACGCCGCGATCAGCGCGGGCACCTGATGCGGCCAGGCCATCTCGGACTCGACCCGGGCGCGGCCATAGCGGCCCATGGCGGCGCGACGTTCGTCATCGGCCAGCAAGTCGGTGATCTTGTCGGCCATATCCACCGGATCGTTGGCCTTTGCATAAAGCGAGGCCTCCTGCGCCGAGAACCGCCCCTCGGTCACGTCAAACTGAACGATGGGTTTCTCGAAGGCCATGTATTCGAGGATCTTGTTCATGGTGGATTTGTCGTTCATCTCGTTCACCCGGTCCGGGTTCACGCAGACATCGGCGGTCGACAGGATCTCGAACAGATCTCGATCGGGGGCGCGGCCGGTGAAGGTGACATAGTCCGACAGGCCCATATCCACGGATTGCTGTTTCAGCTTGTCCAGGCTGGGGCCCCCGCCCACAAGGCAGAACTGGATATCGTCGCGGCCCTGAACCTTGACCAGATGCGCCACGGATTCCAGCAGCAGGTCGATGCCTTCCTGATCACCCATGACGCCGACATAACCCACCATGTATTTCCGCCCGTTGCGCCAGGCCGGGTTCGGCGGCAGGTGCTGCAGCCGACTCAGATCAGGGCCGGACCGGACGATAAACACATCCTCGGGCGCCATGCCGCCGCGTTCGATGGCGATCTTGCGATAGCTTTCATTGGTGGCAATCGACACCCGGGCCGAGGCGAAGGTCAGCCGCTCGAACGTCTTCATCAGCTTCCAGAAAAAGCCGCGCTTGTCGAACTTGGCCTCGTAAAGCTCGGGGTTGATGTCGTGGTGATCGAACAGATAGCGCACGCCAAACAGCTTGAAGGGCAGCGCCACCAGAAAGATCAGATCGGGCGGGTTGCAGCCATGGATGACGTGAAAGCCACGGGTGAATTTGATCTTCAGCGACAGCCAGCTTTCCCAGAACAGCGCCGCGCCATATTCCAGCAGATACCCCAGCGCCCCGCTGGCATCCAGCGGCAGCGGGTGGCGATAGACCTTGATGCCTTCATCTTCCCACACGCGTTCCTCATGGCCCTTGCCGGTGGGGCAGATGACCGAGACCAACGCGCCGGCCGCGGCCAGCGTGCGCGCCTCCATCCAGACGCGGCGGTCAAAGGGGACGGGCAGGTTTTCCACCACGATCAGAACCTTGAGACCCTTCAGGGGTTGGCTCTGGCGCAGCTCTTCGAACGAAATCGGCTGAACGGCGGGCACAGGGCTAGTCATATTCATAGGTTCTTACCACCTCTGCATCACCCAGGTTCAGATCATTCACGATCCGGTTCGAGCCGACCACCAGATCCCAGGATCCGGCCTCGGCCGTGGCGCGGTCCACCAGCAGGCTGCCCACGTTGGGCAGGTGGGTAAAGGCATAGCCCAGGTTCTGCCCCCGCAGATCGGCAGGTTTGATGGCCGGATCATAGACCGACAGCTGATAGCCCGCCTGCAACAGACGCCGGGCGATATCGACATTGGGGCTTTCGCGCAGATCGTCGGTTCCGGCCTTGAAGGCCAGCCCGGCCATCAGCACCCGGCCCCCATCGGGCAGCCGCGCCATGATGTCCTGCGCCTGATAGGTCTTATGCGCCTGATTGGTCTGCAACAGGCTGTCGATCAGATGCGTATGCGCACCCACCTCACCGGCGATGTGTTGCAACGCACGCACATCCTTGGGCAGGCAGGACCCCCCGAACGCCCCGCCCGGACGGGTATAATAGGCCGAGATGTTCAGCTTGGTGTCCGAGACGAAAATCTCGTGCATGGTTTTTGCCGACACTCCCATGCTGTGGCAGATCCGGCCGACCTCATTGGCAAAGGCCACCTTGGTCGCGTGCCAGGTGTTGTCGACGAATTTGGTGATCTCGGCCTCTTCGAACGCGGTGTAGAACACCGGCGCGTCCAGGCCTTCGTGCATTTCGTCCATCACCGCCGAGCGATTGCCATCGGCCGTGCCGACAACGATCTTGGGCGGGTTGAAGAAATCATCCACCGCCGATGCCTCGCGCAGGAATTCGGGGTTATAGACGATCTCGATCGCCTGACCCGTCCGATCGCCCAGATAGCTTTGGAAGATCGGCTCGATCAGTTGCCGCACCGTGCCGGGTCGGAAGGTGGATCGGTACGCTACGGTCAGCGGCCGCCCCCGGTCCGGTGACACGGCCTTGGCAATCTGTCGCGTCACCTCGGCCACGAAATTCATGTTGTGCGAGCCGTCAGTGGAACTGGGCGTGCCGACGCAAACGATGGCCAGGTCGACATCCGACAGGTCGGGGATTTCAACCGTTGCGCGGATCAGGTTCTTTGCAAGCGCCTCGGTCAGCAGCTCGGCCACCTTGGGTTCCTTGATCGGAGGCTGCCCGGCATTGATTTCCGAGACCTTGTCGGCATTCACATCGACGCCGATCACCTCATGCCCCTCACGGGTCAGACAGCATGCTGCCGTGAACCCCACATACCCCAGACCAAAAATCGCAATCTTCATACTGTTATACCATCTTGAAAACAGGCACCGGGTCCGGAAAACACCGGTCTCTTCTACTTGTTACCCTTGCGCAGTCAGAATCCAATCTGAGACACTGAGGCGAAACTTCATTTTGCTATGTAATATTCAGCGCCGACTCGCTGCGACGGTACTGATTGAAACATGGTGTACCTCTCTGAAACTGGAAAAACATGCGATTTCAACACAAAAATATACTTACAGGTTTGACTAGCAGCCAGCCGACTAAATTCCTAGAACAGCAAGTGCTGGTTTTTTGAAGCGATGTTGAGGGTAGCCAGATTAGAAACATTGGTACGTTGATAAGTTTTTTGTTCCGAGTATGGAAAGGCAAGTCTTTTGAAGCCTCCAGTTGAACCAGGCGTGACGATCGCCCCGGGCACACCCGATCACAGCGCGACCCTTACCAGGGGGGCCGCAACATTGTTTGCATCGGGCGTTTTCAGCCAGTTTCTGGGCGTTTTGACATTGGTTGTGACGGCCCGTCTTCTGACGCCGACGGATTTCGGGATCATTGCCTATTTCATAATCGCGGCCGCGTTTCTGGAAATCGTCCAGCGGGCCGTTTCCATGATTCTGATCCGCCAGCCCGAAATCACCGACGATCACCTGAACACCGTGTTCACGATGCAGGTGCTGTTGGGTGTCTTTTCGGCACTCCTTATCTGGGCCAGCGCCCCTCTGATGACATTCTTCGGGCTTGCGGAACTGACATCGCTGATCCCCCCGCTTTGCTTCATTGCCATCGCAACTTCCATCAAAAGCACACGCTTCCCACTTTTGGAAAGAGATCTCCGGTTTGGTTTCATCGCAGGCGAAGAAACGACCAGCCGAATTGCATATACATTGATGGCCATCAGCCTCACATGGATCTGGCGTGATTACTGGGCCATCGTGGTCGCCAGCGTCATCACTCAGGTCATCCGGGTCATCTGGAGCTTTTCCGTCGCCCCGATGCGACCCAGGTTAACGCTCAGATGCTGGCATGACTGCATTGATGTGTCATCATGGTCACTAGGGGCCCAGATCACCCAGTTTCTGATCAACAACATGCCCCAGATTGTCATCGGAAGCATGCTGGGTCTGGCAGATGCAGGGATTTTCAGGGTCGGCTATCGCCTTGTGGTCCTGTTCACCAGCCAGATCATCGGCCCGTTGGAACGGGTGGTTTATCCAAGCCTTGCCAACGCCTCCCGGACCAAAGGCTCCAGCCGGGAAGCCTTCGAACGGGCCAACGCCATCCTTTTGGGGATCATCGTTCCAGCCAGTGTCGGCATGGCTCTGGTTGCCAATCACCTGATCGTTGTCGTGGCCGGTTATCAGTGGCTGGCCGCCGCACAGGTCATCTGGGTGCTTGCCCCTTTGAAAGCGATCGAGACATTGCAGGCCAATGTTCGGTCTGCAAGCTACGTCGAAGGCTCTACAAAGCGCCTGTTTCTCCGCAACACGATCCTGCTGATCGCCACAACTGCGCTGACGGTGCTGGGATCGAACTACGGCTTTACCGGCGCGATCCTCGGCTCCGGAGCCGCCAGCCTGTTTGCGATCGGTCTGGCGCTGATCATGGCCAAGGATTTCGGAACCGGTGGGTTTTTGGCACCGATCCTGATGGCCTGGCGTACATTTGCGTCGACCTTTGCCATGTTGCTTGCCGTTCTATTTGTCAGCAGTGCCTATGGCAGTGGCGACGCAGTAGGATGGGCTTACGAGACAGCGGAAGACCTGCCGCTGCTGCGTATACGGTTCTCGGTCAAAGTTCTCGTCGGAGTTTTTGTCTATGTTGGCACACATCTGCTGCTCTGGCGCCTTGCCGGGAAGCCAAAAGGGTTCGAGAGCCTGGCGCTAGAGCTTGCCGCAAAACTCAAACGCAAGCTGTCCAAGGCAGCGTGATGGCCCCGATTACGCTGACCTCACTCTGCATAAACCGCCCGCCTGATCAGGCCACAAGTTCACTTTTGAGTTGCGCTATTATGTGATCGATATGCGCAGCCGAAAGGTACTGGTGCACTGGCAAAGATACGACATTGTCTTTCAGGGTCATAGCCTCGGCCTGCCCTGACCAGTCGAGATTGCGGTTGAAGCCCGCCCACCAGGCAGTGGCACCAATCCCGCTTTTTTGCAGCGCCCGTACGACCCGGTCACGCCCCGCGACTATGATCGGCATATTCAGCGGACAGGCATCGACCGGAAGCTCCGGAACAAGCATGCGTATCTCGGGAAACTCGTTGAGAACATCCCGGTACCGCTGCCAGTTCGACCGCCGGATCGCAATGGTTTCTGCTACGGAATAGGCCCGCAATGGACGGGATGTGAAGACACTCATCTGTGCGCCGCGCAGCGCCGGGTCGAAATAATAGTGCCCCGGAATGTCTTCCGGTTGATCCCCGTCACTGTGGGGCGGCGGTTCTTGTCGGCCGCGTACCTTCTGAAGCATTGCCTGCATGCGGGACAGCCCCAATACGGTTGCCAAACCAGCGCGCAAAAGTGTTTTGGTCACGGCCTTGCCCGGGGCAGGTCGCGGAAACGGATGCCTGGCGCTCAGGTCCGGCGCATTGATGACCATGGCCCCACCACCCAAAACAGGCACAAATTTGTAGAAGCAGAAAACCGATACGTCTCCGGTGCGGCCTTCTGCCGGCGAAGCACCGCTGAGAAGGCTCAATGCACAATCTTCGATCATCCGCAGCCCATGCTGATCGCACAAGGCCCGCAGGTCCGCCAGGTATGGCTGCAGCACACCAAAATAGTGGATCACATATATCGCCTTCGTCCGCCCGGTAATAAGTGGCGCAATCCGTGCGGGATCGACACGCAGGTTTTCGGAAACCGGATACAACCGAACCGAAAGGCCCGCATCAATCAGCGGGTCGACCTCGGAACCACAATTATAGGCGGGTGCCAGAACTTCATCCTCGGGCTGCAACCCCAAAAGGTCACAGGACGCCCGGATTGCCACACGGGTATTATAGCTCCAAAACACCGACCGGTCCTGGAACAGGGCCGTGTACCCGCCAGCAGAATCCCGGCGAAACAGATCGGACAACCGCATGACAGGATCGCCGCAATAAAGTGCGTTCCCACGGTCAGTCATTCGATGCCAAACCCAGAGGCCAAAATTTACCCAAACCCGATCTTAATACTGTCTTGTCTTTCAAGGTTTCGCACCGTCAAAATATTACCTCAATATACTGATCTAAATGATTTGACTTTTATAGCTACTTTTCGACAACAACGGTCCCGGTACGGTCACGTTTTAAGTGTTCACAGAATGTGGCAGTGGTTAAAATTTGGAATGTAAGTGGTTAACGAGAGCGAAGCGTCATGGTTTCATCGCCGCCCGGCACGAGTAGCGAATACGCTGTATCTATCATTATCGTGAACTGGAACACCCGGGACATTCTTCGGGATTGCTTGGCGTCCATTGCGCATGAGACCCGGCTGCCGCACGAAATCATCGTTGTCGACAACGCCTCCAGCGATGGCTCACCTGAAATGGTGGCCGATGAATTTCCTCAGGTCCGGTTGATCGCGAATACCGAAAATCTGGGCTTTGCCGCTGCCAACAATCAAGGGCTCGAGATTGCTACAGGCGCCAAGCTGCTGCTGCTTAATCCCGATACGATCATCCTGGATCATGCGATCGATGTAATGAGCGCCTGGCTCGACGCGCATCCGGATGTCGGATGCGTCGGCTGCCAGGTCTTCGAAGACCCTGAAACCATCCAGCTGACCTGTTTTGCCGATCCCGGACCGCTCAGCCTGGCAGTGATCGAATTCGGGCTGAAACGGCTGTTTACCTGGCCCGAATATGGGGGCTGGGACCGAACAACGCAGCGCGACGTGGATGTGGTGTCGGGCATGTTCATGCTGGTACCACGCCCGGTCTTCGAAGAAGTCGGTTCGCTGGATGACGCGTTCTTTATCTATTCGGAAGAAGCTGACTGGTGCCGACGTATCCGCAATGTTGGCAAACGCTGCGTCTTCGCGCCTGAGGCACGGATTCTGCATCTTGAAGGCGGCTCGAAAAGCACCGCTCAGATCAAATCTCGCATGTATGTGCAAAAACAGAAAAGCAAGACGATCTACGCCAGAAAGCACTATGGCCGCAGTGGTGAGCTGATAACGCGCGCGATCTTCCTGAGCAGTGCAATGTTGCGCGGAATTGCCTTTGGACTGATCGGGCTTCTGCGCGCCACACCTGATCGCAAGGCAAGGCTGCGCCTGTCCGGAGCGGCAATCCGGTATCATCTTTTCGGTCAGGAACCGATGGCATGAGGGACGCCATTTCCAACAGTGCAGATATCGAGCTTGAGTGTGTCGAAAAACCTGCACACAAGCTGAGCATACAAGCCAGCTGGGACAGTTTTGTCTCAGCGTCCGGTGCCGAGATATATTTCCTGTCCGACTGGCAATCTGCCTGGTGGGACCATTACGGCAAAACGTTTGCCGCCAGCCGGCATCCCGTCAGCTATATTCTGCGGAACGGTTCAGAGCTTGTTGGCGTTCTGCCCTTTTGCGTTGAAACCCTTTGGGCCGGCCCCATTCCGGTGCGCGTCGCCCGGCTGGCGGGCGTGGATCCTAATTTCGCGGTCATGGAACTGCCCATTGCCGCCGGTTACGAAAACACAGTTCTCGGGGCTGTCATTGAACACCTGACCGATCATTTGAAATGTAGCGTCGTAAGCCTGTCGCCATTGTCAGAACGCGCAGGACAACTGGAAAACCTGCGTGCCCTGAATGGGCGTGGCCTATCCGTTTTACGCGACATCAGCACCCGCGGGCATACACTGATGACTCTGCCTGATACCTTTGATGCGTTTATGGCCTCGCTTTCGAAAAGCCGCCGCCGCGAAGTCCGGCGGGACATCAAGCGCCTGACACCGGCAGGTGAGGTCTTGCGCACTGTCAGTTCCACGCCGGAAACCGTCGATGCAATGATGGATCGGTTCATCGCATTGCATACACGACAATGGGAGGCCGCCGGGAAAGGGGGGCATTTTTCCGACTGGCCGGTTGCGGCAGCGTTCTATCGCAGCCTGATGCAACGCCTGAGCCCGAAAGGCCATGCGGCAATCGATGAACAGTGGCGGGATGAAACGCTGCTGTCCAGCCAGTTACGTTACACCCTGAATGGCAAGGTGCTTTGGTGGCTCAATGCACGGGAAGTCGATGCCGAATTTGCAAAGGCTGGCCTGGGCCGCGTCGGTCTGGTCGCGCGTGTTGAAGAGCTGATCGATCAGGATACGCACCTGATTGAAGCCGGCGCCGGCGAGTATGAATATAAGCTGAGCTACGGAGGAGATCTGGTGCCGCTTTACAATATCGTTCTGGCACCTGATCGGGCTTCCGCGCGGCTTCGTGCCCGTGCACTGCTTTTGTGGGCGGATGCCTTGCATTTCTTTTACTACCGTGTCTGGTTCCTGAAAGTCCGCCCGCGGTTGGGAATCCGGCCGAACAGCCTCTGGAGCAGCTGGATACGGATGCAATTATGAACACGACCCTCTCGTTTCAGAAAGTCACCGCAGAAGAATGGCCCCGGATCAGCGCCAGTTTTCACGATCTGACATACGAACAGACCCTGACGTATGCGCAGGCCGCGGCACAACGGATCGGTGCCACGACTGATTTTATCACCCTGTCAGATCAGGCCGGTCACTTGACCGCTGCGGCCTGCCTGCGCGTAAAGCGCGTGCCCGGCCTGGGGCGTGGTATCGCCTGGATCGCAGCAGGCCCTATGATGCATCACCGCGAACAGCCCGAAATCGACCAGGACCGGCTGGATGCAACATTTGCGGCACTGCGCGCCTATGCCCGGAAAACCGGCCATATCCTTCGGTTGCGGCTTCCCGCCCTGCCATTTCATGACGTTCCGGTAATAGATCGGTCTGCGGCCTCGGCGGGGTTTCATCCCACCGATCGTTCCCGGCCTTATCGGACCGTCATCATCGATTGCGATCAGGACGAAGAAATATTGCTTAAGGCGCAACATGGCAAATGGCGCAACCATCTGCGCAAAGCGTTGAAAAGCGATCTGTCGCTGGAAAGCGCCCCGATCTCCGAAGCCTCGGGCAGATTTCATGAACTCTATCAACAGGTGCAGGCCGCCAAAGGGTTCGAGCAACCTGATATTCCCCCCGAATTCTACTACCCGCTTCAGGGTGCTGATTTTTCCCACGAGGTTCTGTTTGCCCAAAAAGATGGTGTCGACATAGCCGGCATGACAATCGGCCGGACAGGAAATTTCGCGGTCTATCTGTTTGGCGCGACAACGGATGTGGGGCGCCGCTGCAATGCCGGCCATTATCTGATGTGGGAATCCATCCTGCGGCATCGGACACAGGGCATAAAATGGTACGATCTGGACGGTATCGACCCTGACATCAATCCGACCGTCACAGAATTCAAACAACGGACCGGTGGAACGGACTTGTTGGCGGCCGGACCTTATGAATACCGACCCGCCGGATTGGGTTCGGCTTTGATAGGCACCGCCGAAACGCTTCATTCCCGCTTGAAAAAAGCACGCCAATGACCACTGGAACGAGTATCATTTTTCACGGCATCGGCACACCGGAACGTGCCCTGGAACCGGACGAGGCCCCTTACTGGCTGTCAGTCAGTCAATTCGAATATGCGCTGGATCAGATCGCCCAAGCCCCCGATCCGGGCCATTTCACGATCACTTTCGATGATGGCAATCTTTCAGATTACAGTATTGCCCTGCCCGCCCTTGCGGCCCGTAACCTCCGGGGGCGCTTTTTCGTTCTCACCGATCGGATCGGGCAGGTGGGCTCGCTGGATGTCGAACATCTTCACACCCTGCGCGACGCGGGCATGACAATTGGAAGTCATGGCATTGCTCACACGGCGTGGCCCACCCTGGATGATGCTGCACTGACCGAAGAGCTGTGCGCATCACGTGCGCAGCTTGAAAAAATCTGCGGACATCCGGTGACAGAGGCGGGCATCCCCTTCGGGCGCTATGACGCAAGGGTCCTTCGGGCCTTGCGCGATGCGGGGTACACCGCTGCCTGGTCAAGCGATGGCGGCAATTGGCGCGCAAACAATTTTCTGCGGCCACGGACTTCGTTGCGTGGTGATATGTCCACGCACGAGATGGGTGCCACTTTATCCGGTCAAATGCCGCCCCTGCGCCGTTTGCGGCGGGCTTTGGGAATGTCTCGGCGGCGCTGGATGACGACCGGCTGAACCGGTTCTGACAGCCCGCCTTGCTGTTAACTCACCCGGAACAATCTGTGGAAACCGCGTATAACGCAATTTCCTGCCTTCAGTCGGTGTCTGTACACTGTCGCCGCCCTGGCTTTCCTGATCATCAGCATCAAAAAGCCAAACCCCCGCCCCCAGAAGAAACATGAAGAAACAGAAGGTAGAGTCCCACAAATGCACCGTGATCGCGGAAACACATAGGCCCAGCAACGCAATCAAATACCCAAGACGGGCGTCTGCGACGGCGCCGGTCAAATTCCTGTTGCCGGCTTGGAAAAAGACAACCAACACCGCACCCAACAGCAGAAACAGCCCCGGGAATCCATGCCGCAATGCTATCACCAGCCAGAAATTGTCCACCGTGGTCAACATGGCCATCCAGTGGGGTCGCGTATAGTCATTCAACCCGATTCCAAACAACGGGTTCTGCAGAACATCGTCAGAGGCGAAGGTGAAAATATTGATCCGCGTAAATGCGGTGCCCGGTGTCAAAGTGAAGTGTGTTGCGAAGATCTGAAACATAGTCCGATTGGAACTGACTTCGCCGACGAAGTACAAAAAAGAGAAAATATAGAGAAGAATTTTCCACCTATTCTTCAGGAACCAAAATATCCTGTTCCACGCCATCAGCATCATCTGAAGTATGACATTCATGAAAGCACCCGACGACAAGGAACAGAAGACGGTGCCCCCAACGATGGAAACGAGACCAACCTTTTTGTTAAAGGATTTATTCCATCCCAACACATACCAGGTAAGTGCAAAAGCCGGTGCACAGAACACTCCAAACAAAATCGGATGCGGCATCGTTGTCTGAGCGCGCAGCAATCCCAGTCTCGGTGGAAAATACCACTTTTGATAAACACTCATCACCTTCCCAAACAGATTCAGGAGCGGCATCTTACCCGTGACAGCTTCATAAGCCGCAAACGGTAAGAGAACCATGATCAGAATGAAGAGGCATTTCACAAAAAACCGGAACGAATCCAAATTGCGAATATAAGTTCGGGCAATAAAATAGGGGGTTAGCGTTTCTATTATGAACATTCCGATGAACTGCCACAGTTCCTGAATGCCGTGATTGACGGCCAAAGTCAGGCTGGCCCAGAACGCAAAGCCGATTACTAAGAAATCGACCGCCCTGATTTTACCTGCTTTACCGCTCAGCCACCCAAAAACTGCGGGGAACATATAGAGGAGAAGGATCACACGATAGCCATTGAGTTTCAGCCCGCCGAGGAAGAAATAAAATGGCATCGCAAAAGATATGACGAGCAGCATCAGGACAAGCGGTTTTGCCACCTGTTCTCTCGTTTTGGCTGACGAAACAGCGATCATTCGAATTTCCTGCCCTTAACTCAAGTAACTCTTCAAAACCAAAAAAAACTGGTGGCTTTCATAGCCACGCCCTTGCCATTAAACACGCCAGCGGAAATCATCCATGTCAGTCTTCATTGAGTGGGATAGTTCTTTGCCAGCGTTGATCCGGCATTCAGGCGATCCATGAGACTGCCGGGACGCACGCCAAACTCATTATAACCCTTTTCCCGCCCCAACGCATGGTAGATGAACTGCTGATCATAATACCCTTCCTGAGACGGGTTTTGATCCTGAATCATGGCATTGTTAAGAAGCACCCAATCGCGCTGGTTTTCATACCCCATGATGTTTGCCGCGGCGTTCTGTTCGATGACAACGGATGTAGAGTCTGGTGAGATATTGATCACCGGCACAGAATGGCCACCAGGAACATTGATCAGAGAGTTTTTTCTGACCGAAATGTTGTCGGAACCGTAGATGGAGATGCCGTGGACATGGCCGTTGTAAATCATGTTGTTTTCGATCAACACGTTCCGATGCCGTACCTCGGGGTCTCCGATGTTCTTCCCATCTCCGCCGGCCCAGATCGTCTGGGCAAAGTCGCCTGCACCTACATCGAAGATATTGTCCCGGATCGTGATATTGGCGCTTCCACTGTTATTGGCCCGCTGGATCTGGATCATATCACGGTGATCGCCAACTCCATCGGCCCCGCCAAAGTTGTGGATGTAATTGTTCTGAACCAGGATGTCGTCGACATTGTCGAACACCAGACCATCCGAGCGGATCGAATGCACGTCGCTGTCAGTGATCTTTATGCCGTCTGTATTAATAGCGATGATCGCCTTCCACCATGTGAGAAACTCGGAGTTTGAAATATCAACATTGGCGGCGTGGAACACCAGCAGACCTGTGCCAAACCCCGCCCCATCTTCTGGCGTTCCGGTGCCGCGTGCGACATCCCCGCTGAACACGGAGTTGGAGATAGTGATGTTCCGGCTGTTGCGAACAACAAAGTTGGCCAGATGATACGGGTCAGCGTTCTTGAAGGTATAGTCGAACCTGATGCCATCCAGATGGACATTTTCGGCCCCGTCAAGAATGGCGACACTGAAACACGCGAGGCTGGCAGGGTCAGCCGATCTGATCACCACCGGCGACGGGTAAGCCTTGCCCAGTTTCAGAGTATCATAGTTCCCCGGTGCAAGCAGATAGACCTCACCGCCACGGGCATTCTGCAAAGCACTTGCCAGCGTTGCTGCGTCGGAAATAGCCTGACCTTGGGTTTGGGCCGTGAATCTGGGTTTGAATTGCTGCCTGTCGCAAGGGGTCTTTGCATGCAAGGCAGGGCTAAAGAACAGCAGGATCGTACCTGCCAGCGCAAGAATACGTGATCTGGACATGACGTACCTTTCTGATCTGCGACCGTTCGAAAGCTTAGTCGAACCCCCGCATACTGTCTATTGTGGTGCCCCTCGGATCGCATGACATTTCCGAGACACTCAGCGGTGCTTTTCCGGGGTGGTCTCAATTAAATCTGCAAGTTGCCGTAGGGGCACCGGGCAATTCATTGCCGACACCTACCAGAGATACGCAAGGACGCGCCGGAATAGTGGCAATTATGTGTTCATTGTTGCTTAACGGGAATCAATTATCCAAACAGGCGTCAACCGCCAAGGGAAGTGGAACAATTCCCAGTATCGAGTATCGAGTTCACTCGGAAATGAAGGCAAAGGGACGTCATTGTCCCAATGCAGGCAACAATTTCCAAACATAGCCATATTTAGGCCACTCTACTGCCCTCGGGCAGCTGTTCCATTTGTCCTGGGTGTGCGGGAACTCGTGCGCTGCCACTCACAGCGCCTATGAAACAGAAGGTGAAATATGTCGACGACAATTACGGTAACCTCTGCGGCAGAGCTGAACCAGGCCTTGTCACAGGCGACAGGTGGGGAAACAATACTGCTTGCGGCCGGCAATTACGGCAAGCTCAGCCTGAATGGTAAACAGTTTTCATCTAACGTAACGATTAAATCCGCTGATCCGAATGCAAGCGCAAGCTTCTCTGAAGCGCATCTCAATGGGGCGTCGAATGTAACGTTCGACACGATCAAATTCGATTACACGTACAGCTCTGGAGACTATCACTTCCAGAATAAATTCAGCGTCACCAACAGTTCGAACATCACATTCCAGAATTCGAACTTCGAAGGTGATTTTGCCAGCGGCACCGGAACATCTGCGGATGGCACCGGATATGGCACCGGACTGATGATCTCCGGTTCCAACAATATCGACGTCATCAATACCGAATTCTCGAAATGGTGGAAGGGCGCCATCGCTCTTAACTCCGATGGGGTGAGCTTCACCGGGAACGACGTTCATTCGATCCGCTCGGATGGTCTGGTATTCGACAATGTCGATAATATCCTGGTAGAGAACAACTATATTCACGATTTCGGCGGCGCTGCGGGCGCGGGCGATCACCGTGACATGATCCAGGTCCAGCGCGCAAACGGCAGCGGCAGTGACAACATCACCATCCGCAACAACGTCTTTGACATGGGCAACGGAGATTACACCCAGACCATCTGGTTTGGTGGGGACGGCAAGGATCTCAGCGACCCGAACGTCATCCACCACAATGTCCTGATCGAAGGGAACGTGATCTATAACGGCCATCTGCATGGCATTTCGGTTTACGGTGCGGATGGTATCACCATCACAAAGAACTCCGTTCTGCACGTAGAT
The DNA here is from genome assembly GCF_056532905.1 of Ruegeria sp. H8. NCBI lineage: Bacteria > Pseudomonadati > Pseudomonadota > Alphaproteobacteria > Rhodobacterales > Roseobacteraceae > Ruegeria > Ruegeria sp. H8. The sequence goes on from NZ_JBQFNY010000013.1 coordinate 83,654, forward strand.
GAAAAAACACAGACAGGCGGCATTGAAATTCCGCTCATCTTCGTATCGAACGGCTCCAGTAATGTCGCGATCACCCAAAACATCACGTCGCAGATTCTGGGGCATAGTGGTCAGCCGGACTGGAACGTCGGCAACAATGTCCTAATCAAGCCCACAGAGTACGACCAGCACTTTACCTATCAGGCCACGGCGCAGACGGATGGCTACAATCAGTACGTCGTCATACCAGGAAGCCCGGCGGATTTGGCAAATGCAGGTTCGGACCTCGCAAACAGCATTACAGGCCCTTACATCGATTGGCTCAAAAACAACGGGTATACTGTGATCAGCGCTCCATCCCAGCCCAATACTGGAACGAGCCAACCCAATATCGGGGTGAACCCACCTGATACCGGGACAAGCCAGCCTGACACTGGGACGAGCCAGCCCGATACCGGAGAAACTCAAACCGGGACAGAGACGTCCCCTCCGGCCACAGAGCAGCCTCAGACCGAGGTGGAGGCGACACCTCCCGCTACAGAACAGCCTCAGACCGAGGCAGAGGCGACACCTCCCGCTACAGAACAGCCTCAGACCGAGGCAGAGGCGA
>NZ_JBQFNY010000014.1:0-82864 GCF_056532905.1 Ruegeria sp. H8
CCGTCGGCGCCGGCGTTGTGTCGAAGATCATCGAGTAATTCGCGCAAGCGACTGATCAGACGGAAAGGGCGCCCCGCGGGGCGCCCTTTTTCAATTTCGGAAACGCACACCGAGATGCTACCCTTTTCCGTATTGAAACATTGCAATTCGAAAGAGGTCATAAGATGCACGTATCGGCACGTTCACTCTGTCTTGTCGCAGCAATCGCGTTTTCAGCAACCTCGGCATCGTCCCAACAAATCGCGGATCGCATTTATCTTGGCGGTCCAATTGTCACAATGAATGACGAAGGCCCATCTGCCGAAGCGGTTGCAGTCAAAGACGGGCGTATTCTGGCCGTCGGATCGCTGTCTGACCTATCTGCGTATCAAGGTGATGGAACGGAAACCTTCGATCTGAACGGACGCGCGATGCTGCCGGGCTTTGTGGACAGCCACGGGCATGTTGTCATGGGAGGTTTGCAGGCACTGTCAGCCAACCTTCTCGCGCCGCCGGATGGAGATGTCGTTGATATCGCAAGCCTGCAATCAACACTGTCCAACTGGGCCGCTGAGAATGCGGAAGCCGTTGAGCAGGTGAAAATGATCGTTGGCTTTGGTTACGACAACGCGCAGCTGAAAGAGCTGCGTCACCCGACACGGCAAGAACTGGATATGGTGTCCCAAGACTTGCCGGTCATCATCATTCATCAATCCGGGCATTTGGGGGTCGCAAATTCAAAAGCTCTGGAGTTGGCAGGTATCACCGCCACCTCAGAAGCACCTCCGGGCGGTGTGATTCAGCGCGATGAAGCTGGTGAGCCTAACGGCGTTCTGGAAGAATACGCGTTCTTTTCGGTTCTTGTTCCCATGCTTGGAAATCTGGGTGAGAAAGGCTTGGCGGCATTCGCGAAGGCCGGAACAGAGCTTTGGGCTAAGTTTGGATATACAACCGGACAAGAAGGCCGATCGTCCGGTGAGATTGTCGAGGTTCTCAGGAAAGTTGCAGCCGAAGAAGGGCTGCCCATCGATGTGGTCGCGTTTCCAGACGTTTTGGAAGCTCGGGAGTTCATCGGAGAAAACACATCAGCAGACTACGAGAACCGGGTCCGGGTTGGGGGTTGCAAGCTGACAATCGACGGTTCACCGCAGGGTTTCACAGCCTTGCGGGATCGACCCTATTACAATCCGGTTGGAAATTATGCCGCCGGGTATGCCGGATATGCCGCCATAACGATGGAGCAGCTTCAGGACGCGGTGAACTGGTGTTATGAGAACGGCTTCCAGATCCTTGTGCATTCCAACGGCGAAGGAGCATCCGATATGCTGATTGCGGCCCTTGAAGAAGCGCAGATCAAGTATGGCGACCCAGGCAACCGCCCCGTTCTGATACACGGCCAGTTTCTGAGGGAGGATCAGGTTGCCAGTTTCAAACGGCTTGGCGTGTTCCCGTCGCTTTTCCCGATGCACACGTTCTATTGGGGCGATTGGCACCGGGATCATACTGTGGGACCGGTCAATGCCGACAACATCTCACCCACGGGATGGCTGCGAGAAAGGGACATGATGTTCGGCACACATCACGATGCCCCGGTCGCGTTTCCCGACAGTATGCGGGTTCTTGCCGCGACGGTCACTCGCCGCACCCGTTCGGGCGACATATTGGGGCCGCATCAAAGGGTGGACGTCATGACTGCACTTAAGGCCATGACTATTTGGCCTGCGTGGCAGCATTTTGAGGAAAACGAGAAGGGGTCGATTGAAGTCGGAAAAGTTGCAGACTTTGTGATCTTGTCTGACGATCCTACGACGGTCGATCCAGAGACCCTAGCCGAGCTCAAAGTGCTTGTAACCGTCAAAGGTGATGAGGTTGTTTACGAAGCTGAAGAAGGTGTCAGAGAGGGAAAGATGCGTTTTTCTCCATTTTCCAGTGACCCAGTTATTGCGCATCTTTTTATGCACGCGGTTTACCAAGGAATGAAGGTCGAAAGTCCATGGTTAACCAATGGCGTTTCTGGAGGTGAATAGAAGGTTTTCATTCTGGCATTTGCCTCTTGCAAAAACGCTCAGGTCGCTATAGTACGCGCGGGTTCTCAATAAGAACATCAAGGCGGGGTGATTCCCGCCTTTTGGGTTCGATGAGGGTTGGCGATGCGCGTCTGTCCTCCTCTCAACTCCAACGCCTGAATAAAAGGCTGTTAATATGCAAAGCCAAAACATCCGTATTCGGCTGAAGGCATTTGACTATCGCGTTCTGGATGCCAGCACGCAAGAGATCGTCAACACTGCCAAGCGGACCGGCGCGAACGTGCGCGGACCGATCCCGCTGCCGAACAAGATCGAGAAGTTCACGGTTCTCCGTGGCCCTCACGTTGACAAGAAATCCCGCGACCAGTTCGAGATCCGCACGCACAAGCGTCTTCTCGACATCGTTGATCCGACCCCCCAGACCGTTGACGCGCTGATGAAGCTCGACCTCGCTGCTGGTGTGGACGTCGAGATCAAGTTGCAGTCGTAATCGGAGGGTATGAGAATGCGCTCTGGTATTATCGCAAAAAAAGTTGGCATGACCCGCCTGTTCATGGAAGACGGCAAGCAGATCCCTGTGACCGTTCTTCACCTGGACAACCTGCAGGTCGTTGCACAGCGGACCGCTGACAAAGATGGCTACACTGCCGTTCAGCTGGGCGCCGGTGCTGCCAAGGCAAAACGCACCTCGAAAGCCATGCGCGGTCACTATGCCGCTGCCAAGGTCGAGCCCAAGCGTAAGCTGGCCGAGTTCCGCGTCTCCGAAGATGGCCTGATCGAAGTGGGTGCCGAGATTTCGGCAGAACACTTCCTGGAAGGTCAGAAGGTTGACGTTTCGGGCACCTCGATCGGTAAAGGCTTTGCCGGTGCGATGAAGCGCCACAACTTCGGTGGTCTGCGCGCCTCGCACGGTGTTTCGATCAGCCACCGTTCGCACGGTTCGACCGGTCAGTGTCAGGACCCGGGCAAGGTGTTCAAAGGCAAGAAGATGGCCGGTCACATGGGTGCTGCCCGTGTAACGACCCAGAACCTGGAAGTCGTCAAAACCGACGCCGAGCGTGGTCTGGTCTTCATCAAAGGCGCCGTTCCCGGACCGAAATCGGGCTGGGTCACCGTCAAGGACGCCGTGAAGAAGAAAGCACCGGAAGGCCTGCCTTTCCCGGCTGCTGTGAAATCGGCTGCATCTGATGCACCTGCGGAAGAAGCTCCCGCGGAAGGTGGTGAAGCATGAAACTTGATGTAATCAAACTGGACGGCGGCAAAGCCGGCGACATCGAGCTGAACGCCGATCTGTTCGGTCTCGAGCCGCGTGCGGACATCCTGCACCGTGTGGTCCGTTGGCAGCGCAACAACGCGCAGGCCGGCACCCACAAGGTCAAGACCCGCTCGGAAACCAGCTACTCGACCAAGAAGATCTATCGCCAGAAGGGCACCGGTGGCGCACGCCATGGTGACCGCAACGCGCCGATCTTCCGCAAGGGTGGCATCTACAAGGGCCCGACCCCTCGTTCGCACGGCCACGACCTGCCGAAGAAGTTCCGCAAGCTTGGCCTGCGCCACGCTCTGTCGGCCAAAGCCAAAGCAGGTGAACTGGTTGTGATCGAGAACGCCGAAGCCGAAGGCAAGACCGCCGCTCTGGCCAAACAGGTTGCAAACCTGGGCTGGAAACGCGCTCTGGTCATCGACGGTGCGACCGTGAACGAAGGTTTCCTGAAGGCGTCGCGCAACATCGAAGGTCTGGATATCCTGCCGTCGATGGGTGCAAACGTTTATGACATCCTCAAGCGTGACACCCTGGTGCTCACCAAAGCGGCTGTCGAAGCACTGGAGGCTCGACTGAAATGAGCGCGAAGGCAGAACACTACGACGTGATCCGCAAGCCGATCATCACCGAAAAGTCGACCATGGCGTCCGAAAACGGCGCGGTTGTCTTCGAAGTGGCGATCGACAGCAACAAGCCGCAGATCAAAGAGGCCGTTGAGGCTCTGTTTGGTGTGAAGGTCAAAGCGGTGAACACCACCGTGACCAAAGGCAAGGTCAAGCGGTTCCGCGGCCAGTTGGGCAAGCGGAAAGACGTCAAGAAGGCCTATGTGACCCTGGAAGAGGGTAACACCATCGACGTGACCACCGGTCTCTGATCGGACCCGTCGTTTAGAAAATCAGAACCCCCGCGCGAGCGGGGGTTTTTTTTTTGGCACAGACTGTGTACTCTGCGCCCTTAGCGGCTTCCTATTCAGCTTGCTTGCGCGCGGTTTCGATGAAGGCCTGCCAGCCATCCGACTTGCCAAAGGCGCGCATCTTTTCGTGCAGCAAGGGGCCGTAGATTTCCCACATACGTTTTCGCAGCTTTTTCCCCTTGTCGGTGATCTTCAGGACTTTACCCCGCCGGTCACCGTCAAAGGACACAAATGTGATCAGTCCTTCTGCAACCAGGCGCCTGCTCAAATGGGACAGGTTCGATTGCTCGAATATGGTGTCCTGAGCCAGCTCGTAGGGGCGCAGTTGGCCGCCGTGCCGCTCGAGGGACCAAAGGATATCGTACCATTTCAAAGGTGGCAGGCCAGCGTCTTTCAAGGCGGCACTGATTTCAAACTGGATGAGCCGTGTCGTCCGGTTCAGCTGGAGCCATGCAGGGGTGTCCACCCAGCATGGCGAATTCACCAAAGTCGAAGGTGTGCTGGATCTGAACGCGGATGATGTCGAGGCATCGACACAGAACGTGACGATCGACGCAAACAGCCTGTCCTCGGGGTTTGGGCCTTTGGACGATCACCTTAAGTCGGCGGATTTTCTCGAGGTCAAAACCTATCCGGAATTCACTTTCGTCAGTACGGGAATTGAACGGACGGGCGACACCACGGCGGATGTGACCGGCAACCTGACCATTCATGGAGTAACCAAACCCGTGACCCTGAAGGCCACGTTGACTCACCAAGGCCCCCATCCGCTGGGCGGTGCCATTGAATACTATCAAGGCGACTGGCTGGCGTTCTCGGCAGAAACCGAGATTGACCACACGGAGTTTGGCGTCGGACCATTCTCGACCGGGCCGATCACCATCCTCATCGACACCGAGATGAAGGCTGACGGGTAAGAATGGTAAGTCAGCCCGCTGGCGCTACATTGAATGGTATGGCTGACTCGAAGAACACACCGCAGCATGGAAAAAAGCAGCACACACTGCTGCGACGCTTGCTGGGTAGTTTCGCGACCTCGGCGGTTCAAACTGACGAGGTCGCTTTCGTCTCTGATCCAAGGGCTGAACGTGAGCAGGTGCTAGAGAAGATGCGCGCCTTTGACGGTGAGCCGTATTTCCAGATAGCAGATGAAAAGCTGGGGCTCTTGTCGGTATTCGATGATCTGAAATACGATCGGGCGGATGTGGACATGATCTCTCCGGCGATGCGTAAGCATGTTGTCACCAAGCTTGGTCCGCTGGGGTTTCGGCAGATTTCCGGTACGGTGCTGGAGCACGTGAAAGCCGACATGCGTGTACATATGCCAAAGTTCCACGCCCTGGGCGCATCGCCCTTTGACATTACGCGCTACACAGACAAGCGCGCCCAGGATTATTGCCTGCTGACCCCGACACAGGTGGCTTGCCAGTTCATCGATCATTATGTGTTGGACGACGCCGTGCAGCGGATCGAAGCGCTTGTTGAGAAGCACCCAATCAATCTGCTAAAGCTGGCGGATTATCTGGAAGGCAAACCCAAGCACCGTGCGTTTCGAGAGGTTCTCGGTCATATCAAGCTCAAACAGCGGATTGCAGTGGAGTCTGAACCACTCTGCCGCAGGCGGTCTTTGGGGTAGGGTGTCAGAAGGCCAGGGTCGCAGAAGCGCATATTGCGAAAGCCCGCGGTTGGAAAGCGCCATAGAGCCGGATTTTAGCGCCGTACAGCGGCATTGTGATCTTCAGAGTGTCCTGCTGTTACGCGTCTACTGGTCGTTCTGTGAGCCAGTGCGTGAAACAAAAAAGGCGCCGTTTGGCGCCTTTGTGCATTACTGCGGAATTTCCGCGATCAAGAGCAGTAAACATGTTTGTGCGCAATATCTGCGATGTCGCAGCGGCGGATGCCGATGTCATCCAGTTCGCGGTTGGTCAGGCTTTGCAGTTCGCGGTATGTGCGCTGATATTCAGCGGCCCGTTTGCGTGCGGTTTTGATCCGTTCGATCATGTCCATGATCCGGGTGCCGAAGTTGAAGCCGGTATTTGTCAGTGTTGCGGTTGTCATTTCTGTGTTCCTTTCTCAAATCAGGGCGAATTCCCTGACGTTTCCTTGTGTGTTCCTTGTTTGGACAAGGCTGAGATAGGATTAATAGTTATCGCTAACAATGCAGGTTTCGGTCTAGCCGCTATGCGTTTTCGGTATGACAAAGGTTGATCCCAACGCAATACGGATCGCGCAAGACATTCGGAATATTATGTACTTGCGTCAGAAGCACTCAGAAACTGCCGTAAGGGCGCTTCTCCTATTGAACGCAAGCCGTGTGGCAGTGCTAACGCCTTGCGATAAAGCTGTACGAAATGGCCTAAAAACCGACTATTTCCTAATCTTCCCCTCGTATCGCTCTTTTTGTTCATTAACCAGAATCAGTTTGCCGTTGTTCACGACGTAAAGATCAAACCGGGGATTTTGATATCCAATGCAACGCATCCCGTTGTCATAGAATTTGTATGAGCTTGCTTTCCATGTTTGGCCATCCCTTTTGTAGGAATAGGTTCCGTCGGAAAAATATGTTTCTGTGTCTTTGCCAGTGTAAACGACTTTGCGTCCCGCAAGGTTGTTTTGGAGCCAGGCTGCATTCACTTTCTGGTCGCCGTCTGAGAAATAGCTTTTCGAAAGTTTTGGAGCCTTGTTAGGGCAGGCTGCGTGCGCTGAGACACCAATGGCCGTCGCGCAAAGCGCGGATAGGAACAGTTTCATCTTTTCTCACTCTTTAATCAAAATGGATCAAAACGATACGTCAGGCGCAGTTAAACGCAAGAAAAAACGCCCCTGAAAAAATCAGGGGCGTTTCACACTCTGCGAAGATTTAGCGCTTAGCCGCGCTCTTCGACGATCTCTACCAGATGCGGGATCTTGCGGATCATGCCGCGGACCGAAGGAGTATCTTCCAGCTCACGGGTTTTGTGCATCTTGTTCAGGCCCAGGCCGATCAGGGTTGCGCGCTGTTCGGCGGGGCGGCGGATCGGGGAACCGATCTGCTTGACGACGATGGTTTTTGCCATGGGTCGCTCTCCTTATGCTTCTGCTTCAGCAGCAGCCGGTGCTTCGTCCCGCTTGGGCAGGATGTCGGCAACCTTTTTGCCACGACGTGCGGCAACCGAACGCGGGCTCTGCTCCTTTTGCAGGCCGTTGATGGTGGCGCGGATCATGTTGTACGGGTTCTGCGAGCCCAGCGACTTGGACACAACGTCCTTGACGCCCAGCATTTCGAACACGGCACGCATCGGACCACCGGCGATGATACCGGTACCTTCAGGTGCGGTGCGCATAACCACTTTACCGGCGCCGTGACGGCCCTCGATGTCGTGGTGCAGGGTCCGACCTTCGCGCAGTTGCACGCGGATCATCTGACGCTTGGCTTGTTCGGTCGCCTTGCGGATGGCCTCGGGTACTTCTTTCGCTTTACCCTTGCCAAAGCCCACGCGGCCTTTCTGATCGCCAACAACCACCAGAGCGGCGAAGCCAAAGCGCTTACCACCTTTTACGGTTTTCGACACGCGGTTGATCGCAACCAGACGATCTGCAAATTCCGGTGCTTCCTCACGGTCGCGGCCACGGCCCCGACGGTTTTCACGTTCTGCCATTTGGCATCCCTTTTCTCATGTGGCGCATACGGCGCCGTTTCTTCAATCCAAGTGAGCCCCGACTGTTGCCGAGGCCCCCGGATCATCGGGGCGGATCGAAACCCGCCCGCAGGTCTTAGATCTTCAGACCACCTTCACGCGCAGCGTCGGCCAGAGCCTTCACCTTGCCGTGGAACAGGAAGCCACCACGATCGAAATAGGCCTCTTCGACGCCTGCCTTCTTGGCACGCTCTGCAATGGCCGCGCCGACTTTGGTCGCCGCATCGATGTTGTTTTTGCCAACAACGCCCAGATCCTTTTCCAGGGTCGAGGCCGAGGCCAAGGTCACGCCACGTACGTCGTCGATCAACTGAACAGAGATGTTCTTGTTCGAACGGTGTACGGACAGACGCGGACGACCCGCGTTGACCTTGCGAAGTTTGTTCCGAACGCGCAGGCGGCGCTTCAGAAACAGGGTTCTTTTGCTGTTTGCCATTGTGTTCGTCCTTACTTCTTCTTGCCTTCCTTGCGGAAGATGAACTCGCCCTTGTAGCGGATGCCTTTGCCTTTGTAAGGCTCGGGGCGGCGCCACTCGCGGATTTTCGCCGCGGTTTCGCCCACCAGCTGCTGGTCGATACCTTCCACAACGATCTCGGTCTGCTTCGGGGCGGTGATGGTGACACCTTCCGGAGCAGTGAAATCAACATCGTGGCTGTAGCCCAGGTTCAGCCTCAGGGTGTTGCCCTGCATCTGAGCCCGGTAACCAACACCCTGGATCTCCAGCTCTTTTTTGAAGCCGGTCGTCACACCGGTTACCAGGTTGGCAACCATGGTGCGGCTCATGCCCCACTGCTGACGAGCACGTTTGGACATGCCGCGGGGGTCGATCTTGACCACGTTGTCTTCAACCGACAGCGTTACGTCGTCGGTGGCGGTAAAGCTGCGGGTGCCTTTCGGACCTTTCACTTCGATGGTCTGACCCGACACAGTGGCGGTAACGCCGCTGGGCAGCTCGACCGGTTTTTTACCAATACGAGACATTGCAGACCTCCTTAGAAGACGGTGCAGAGCACTTCGCCGCCAACATTGTTGGAGCGAGCGTTTGCGTCCGACATCACACCTTTCGGAGTGCTGACAATCGACACACCCAGACCCTGACGGACCTGCGGGATATCATTGACGCCCATGTATACGCGACGGCCGGGCTTCGAGACCCGCTTCAGTTCGCGAATGACAGGGGTGCCTTCGTAGTATTTCAGGCTGATTTCGATGGCCGGATGACCGTTTTCACCGGTCGTCTTTTCATAGCCACGGATGTAGCCTTCGTCCGCCAGCACGTCCAGAACCCAACCGCGCAGCTTGGAAGCCGGGGTGGAAACGGTGGACTTGCCGCGCATTTGCGCGTTGCGGATACGGGTGAGCATATCGCCGATAGGATCATTCATATCTATGTCTCCCTTACCAGCTCGATTTCACCATGCCGGGGATCTGACCAGCAGAACCCAGCTCGCGCAGCGCAATACGGCTGACCTTCAGCTTACGGTAGTAAGCGTGGGGACGACCTGTCAGCTGACAGCGGTTGTGCAGACGAGTGGCCGAGCTGTTGCGCGGCAGCTTCGCCAGTTTCAGACGCGCCTTGAAGCGCTCTTCCATCGGCTTGCTCTCGTCATTCGCGATTTCTTTCAGCTCGGCACGCTTTGCGGCATATTTGGCCACCAGGCGTTCGCGCTTCTTTTCGCGTTCGATCATTGCTTTTTTAGCCATGTCTCAATCCTCCCGGCGCTTATGCGTTAAACGGCATGTTGAACGCTTTCAACAGTGCCTTTGCTTCAGCGTCGGTTTTCGCTGTGGTGGCAATTACGATATCCATGCCCCAGACCTCGTCGACCTTGTCGAAATCGATTTCCGGGAAAACGATGTGCTCTTTCATGCCCATGGCAAAGTTGCCCTGACCATCGAAAGAAGGCTTTACACCGCGGAAGTCACGCACGCGCGGCAGCGCGATGGTGATCAGACGATCCAGGAATTCGTACATCCGGTCACCACGTAGGGTCACTTTCGCGCCCAGCGGCATGTCTTCACGGACGCGGAAGCCCGCGATCGACTTCTTTGCCTTGGTTGCAACGGCCTTTTGACCGGCAATCGCAGTCAGATCCTCGACCGCAGCTTTCGCTTTCTTCGAGTCTTTGACGGCCTCGGCACCACAACCGATGTTCAGAACGATCTTCTCCAGCTTGGGCAGCTGCATGTCGTTCTTGTAACCGAACTCTTCTTTCAGAGCGGCACGGATGGTTTCAACGTACTGAGTTTTCAGACGCGGGGTGTAGGTTGCGTTATCAAGCATCGATCACGTCCCCTGTGGTCTTGGCGAAGCGGACCTTCTTGTCACCTTCCATGCGGAAGCCAACGCGGGTCGCTTTGCCGTTCTTGTCCAGCAGTGCCAGGTTCGACAGGTCGATCGGGTTTGCCTGAGGCAGACGACCACCTTGCGAGTTCTGCGACTGGCGGGTGTGACGGATGGCGATGTTGATGCCATCAACAACAGCTTTTCCGGCTTTGGGGTCAACCGAGGAAATGGTGCCCTCTTTGCCCTTGTCCTTGCCGGCCAGCACGACGACCTTGTCGCCTTTGCGGAGTTTAGCAGCCATGATTACAGCACCTCCGGAGCCAGCGAGATGATTTTCATGAAGTTCTTGCCGCGCAGTTCGCGAACAACGGGGCCAAAGATACGGGTACCGATCGGCTCGTTGTTATTGTTCAGGATGACGGCGGCGTTGCGATCGAAACGGATCGCGGTGCCGTCTTCGCGACGGACTTCCTTGGCGGTGCGTACGACGACGGCCTTGCGGACGTCACCTTTCTTCACGCGACCGCGCGGGATGGCTTCCTTCACCGAGACGACAATGATGTCGCCGACGGAGGCGTATTTACGCTTGGAACCACCCAGGACCTTGATGCACTGAACTCGGCGAGCGCCGGAGTTGTCAGCGACATCCAGATTGGTCTGCATCTGGATCATGTGGTTTCTCCCGACCTGTGGGGGCTGGTCTTGTTAATTCCCCCAGGGTTTCGACAAATGGAAAGGTCTGGGGGCTTACGCCTCCAGAACCTCCCAACGTTTCGTCTTCGATTTCGGCGCGCATTCGATGATGCGTACAGTGTCGCCGACCTTGAAGGCGTTCTTTTCGTCATGAGCCCGGTATTTCTTGGACTTACGAACGGTTTTGTGCAGCAGCGGGTGCTTGAAACGGCGTTCAACCGAAACAGTCACGGTCTGCTCGTTGGCGTCGCTGGTTACTACTCCGGACAGGATACGCTTGGGCATGGGATTACTCCTCCGATGCCGCAGCAGCGGCCTTTTCGTTCAGAATGGTTTTGACGCGGGCAGCATTGCGGCGGGCCGCTTTGATGCCGGCAGTGTTTTCCAGCTGACCGGTTGCCTGTTGAAAGCGCAGATTAAAGCTTTCTTTCTTCAGGTTGGCCAGTTCCTCGCGGAGCTGGTCCGGGGTCTTTTCACGCAGTTCTTGGGCGTTCATCGCCTTTTTCCTTTGCTCAAAACACCAGAAGGCCCCGTACACGGGTCACCTTGGACCTGGTGGATGAATGATAGACATGCGAATCGCCCGACAACGCCGGGCGAAACGCAGGATGCCGCCGTATAAGGGTTTAGGGAGTGGGGGGCAAGGGAAAGTTTCTCTGCCGATTTCAATGCGTGAATTGAATCAGCATCGGGCCATACCGGTCGCTGGAATGAACCGCAGAACATTGCCGCGACCTAAGGTGAAAATTTAGTGTTTCCCTCAGCAGGTTTGCCGACTTAACATCGGTCTGTGATTATTGCGACCATTGAAAAGTGAGGTGTTTCATGCAAAATTCTAAATTGGCTACATTCACATTCGCGGCCCTGATGTGTGCGTCCACTACAATAGCCGCCCCCGACGGGAAGTGGACCCTGACCATCAATTCCAGCCGCCCTTGGCAGATGGATATTGCGATCACCAACGACACACCGCAGGTGCTTGCCGCTCATGGGATCACACCGGAAGGCATTAAAGTCAGAAAGGTCACGGACGATCGGCTTCAATTCGACGCCATAATTTCCAAACAAGGCAGTTGCTCATCGGGAAGTGTGATGAAATTTGATCTCAAATTCAAAAATGGCGCCTATAAATCCGGGTCTGTGAATGGAAATTGCATTGGATTCCCTAAGTTCCGTGCGCGGGTCAGCGCAAAGTAACAGGTCTGTGACTCAGACCCAGATGAAGCGAAACCGGTACTGCATTTTGTCCCGATTTCCTTTCTTCAGCGCACGCTCGGCTCAATAGCCAAGTCTCGCCATGGTTCGGTGAATGATTTCCTCGAAGTACCAAGCATCCGGCACGCGGGGCAGCCACAACGTTCCGTGCTCGCCGCTGAGGAAAAGAGCCGTTCTTGACCCGCGGAAACCTTGGATACCTGCCAGCTTCAAGTCACTGACTACGCCTTCGGAATCCAACACAACCACGCGTTGGGTAGTAATTACGTACACGGTACTTCGGAACAGAAAATGTATCACTACCCACGGGAACATCATGAGTGTCGGCGCGAAAAACGCAATCAGTATTGCATCTGCCAAAGAAGGCAATAATCGCGCCCGAACCACGTAGACGGGTTGTTCGTTCTCTTCCAGAACGAGTGGTTCAATTTCATCAAAAAAGCCAGTCAATACCGCGACGATTATCCAATAAACAGTGTATATGATGCGCTTTCATTCGGATGTGCTTTGGCTGTTCGCCCCCCCAATCGCTCCACTCGGGCGATTGCCGCTGTGCGGACCGGGGCTCACTCCCACTTATAGTTGAAGCTAACCGAGATCCGTTCGTCCTCGGCCATGTTCATGGGCACCTCATGGCGCAGCCAGCTTTCCCAGAGCAGCACGTCGCCCACCTGCGGTTTCATATAGATGAACGGCTGCAAATCCCGCCGCCCGCCTTTCAGGCGCGTTGGCGCGGCCATCATGCGGCCTGAACGGGGGTCCTCCAGTTTCAGCGCGCTCGCCCCTTCGGGCATCGCTACATACGTCGTGCCTGAGATCACACTGTGCGGGTGCAGGTGGCTGGAGTGCATGCCACCCTCGGGCAGAATGTTGATCCACAGGTCTTCCAGTTTCAGCTCGCCCTCTCCCAGATCAAACTCCAGATCCTTGGCAAAGGCTGCGACATGCTGGTCCAGTGCAGTGACCAGATCGGCGAAGATCGGGAACCGCCAGGGCAGATCGGTCAGCGAGGCATAGCTGGTGTAGCCGGGATAGCCGTTTTCCTCACACCACTCCTGCCCGGCCTCGTCATCCTCGGCGATGACAAGGCAGGAGTTTTCCAACTCTTCCGCATCGATCGCGGGACCGAACTCGGACAGGGCTGCGCGATAAAGACGGGTTACGAAGAGTGATTCAATCTGTGCCATAGCGCCCTCTTAACCCAGCTTCATCGCGATTGCGATGGCTCATTTGCGAGGCTCTGCCTCGCGCTCCAGGATATTTTTTGCCAGATGAAATCCGGATCCCCTGCTTCATCTGGCGCTAAATATCCCGGGGGAGTCGCGGCTTGCCGCGGCGGGGGCAGCGCCCCCAAATGATAACCCCCGTCGGTTTCCCGACGGGGGTAAATTTTGTCACGAACGGGGCCTAGGCCCCAATCGCTTACCAGTCTTCGCGAACCACGACGCGGGTCTTGATCGGCAGCTTCATCGCGGCCAGGCGCAGGGCCTCGCGGGCGATGTCGTCATTGACGCCGTCGATCTCGAACATCACGCGACCGGGCTTGACCTTGCAAACCCAGCGGTCCACCGAACCCTTACCTTTACCCATACGAACTTCGATCGGCTTTGCCGTGACCGGAGTGTCGGGGAAGATACGGATCCAGACACGACCCTGACGTTTCATGTGACGGGTCATGGCACGACGTGCAGCTTCGATCTGACGTGCGGTGACGCGCTCGGGCTGCAAGGCTTTCAGACCGTAGGTGCCAAAGTTCAGATCAGAGCCGCCCTTGGCTTCGCCCTTGATCCGGCCTTTGTGCATCTTGCGGAATTTCGTACGCTTTGGTTGAAGCATCTCAAATCCTCCTTAGCGACGGCCGCCTGCACCGCGAGGTGCCGGACCATCCTGGAGTTCCTGTGCTTTACGGTCACGTGCCTGCGGATCGTGCTCCATGATCTCACCTTTGAAGATCCAGACCTTGATCCCGATGATCCCGTAGGGGGTCATCGCTTCGGCATGTGCGTAATCGATGTCGGCACGCAGGGTGTGCAGAGGCACGCGGCCTTCGCGGTACCATTCGGTCCGTGCGATTTCGGCGCCGCCCAGACGGCCAGCGACGTTCACCCGGATACCCAGGGCGCCCATGCGCATGGCGTTCTGAACCGATCGCTTCATTGCGCGACGGAACGAAACACGACGTTCCAGCTGCTGAGCGATCGACTCGGCAACCAGCTGCGCGTCAAGCTCGGGCTTGCGCACTTCGACGATGTTCAGGTGCAGTTCGCTGTCGGTCATCTGGGCCAGCTTCTTGCGCAGAACTTCGATGTCTGCACCTTTCTTGCCGATGATGACACCCGGACGTGCGGTGTGGATCGTGACGCGGCACTTCTTGTGCGGACGTTCGATGATCACACGTGCAACACCGGCCTGCTTGCACTCTTTCTGGATGAACTCACGGATCTTGATGTCTTCCAGCAGAAGATCACCGTAATCCTTGGTGTCAGCGTACCAGCGGCTGTCCCAGGTGCGGTTGACCTGCAGGCGCATGCCGATCGGATTGACTTTATGTCCCATTAGGCTTGCTCCTCAACTTGACGCACCTTGATGGTGATCTCCGAGAACGGCTTCATGATCTTGCCGAAACGGCCACGGGCACGCGGACGACCGCGTTTCATGACCAGGTTCTTGCCAACCCAGGCTTCGGCGACGATCAGTTCGTCGACGTCCAGGTTGTGGTTGTTTTCGGCATTCGCGATTGCGGATTGCAGGCACTTTTTGACGTCCTGCGCGACACGCTTGTTCGAGAAAGTCAGGTCGGTCAGAGCCTTCTCGACTTTCTTGCCGCGGATCATTTGCGCAACCAGGTTCAGTTTCTGCGGGCTGGTGCGAAGCATGCGGGTTTTCGCCATTGCTTCGTTTTCAGCCACGCGGCGGGGGTTCTTTGCCTTGCCCATGACTTACTTCCGCTTCGCTTTTTTGTCTGCGGCGTGACCATAATAGGTCCGGGTCGGCGAGTATTCACCGAACTTCTGACCGATCATGTCTTCCGTGACGTTTACCGGGATATGCTTCTGGCCATTGTACACACCAAAGGTCAGACCCACGAACTGGGGCAGAATGGTGGAACGACGCGACCAGATCTTGATGACTTCGTTGCGGCCCGACTCGCGCGCTGCTTCGGCTTTTTTCAGCACATAAGCATCGACGAAAGGACCCTTCCAAACAGAGCGAGACATAGATTAACGTCCCTTCTTCTTGGCGTGCCGCGAGCGGATGATCAGCTTCTGGGACGCTTTGTTCTTGTTGCGGGTACGCTTACCCTTGGTGTCCTTACCCCACGGTGTAACCGGTGTACGGCCACCCGAGGTACGACCTTCACCACCACCGTGCGGGTGATCGATCGGGTTCATTGCAACACCACGAACCGACGGACGAACGCCTTTGTGGCGCATACGACCGGCTTTACCGAGGTTCTGGTTCGAGTTGTCGGGGTTGGACACGGCACCAACGGTGGCCATGCATTCCTGACGGACCATGCGCAGCTCGCCCGAGCTCAGACGGATCTGAGCGTAGCCGCCATCGCGACCAACGAACTGAGCGTAAGTACCGGCCGCACGTGCGATCTGACCGCCTTTGCCAGGCTTCATCTCGATGTTGTGGACGATGGTACCGATCGGCATGCCCGAGAACGGCATCGCGTTGCCCGGCTTGATGTCAGCTTTTGCCGACGCGATGACCTTGTCACCAACAGCCAGACGCTGCGGAGCCAGGATATAGGCCTGCTCGCCGTCTTCGTATTTTACCAGTGCGATGAATGCGGTCCGGTTCGGGTCGTATTCGATCCGCTCGACGGTTGCCGCGACATCAAATTTGTTCCGTTTGAAGTCAACGATCCGGTAGAGACGCTTTGCGCCACCGCCGCGGCGGCGTGAAGTGATCCGTCCGGTGTTGTTCCGGCCGCCCGATTTGGTCAAACCCTCAGTGAGAGACTTGACCGGACGTCCTTTCCAAAGCTCCGAACGGTCGATCAGCACCAGCCCGCGCTGGCCCGGCGTCGTCGGCTTGTACGACTTGAGTGCCATGCTTTCTGTCTTCCGTTTAGCAAGTGCGAGGGGGTTCCCCGCTATGTGAGAGGCCCCCGTAGGTGCCAAGGGTATAGGGCCCCGAAGGTCCCCGGTTCAAAATATCTAAGGCCCCGGAACGAATCCGAGGCCGCAAGATTGGGTGCGTTTAGCAGTGTTGGGGCCGGGTGACAAGAGATAGTGTAAAACTAATTCTGTGGCCGTGAAAACGACACCCTGGCCAAACGCGGTGTGGTTTACGGCCCGGATGCTAAACCCAGAAATGTTCGAACTGTTGCTGGAACTCACAGACCGGGAACAGGACCTGACAGAAAAGATTGAAATCGTTTCCTGTGAACTTTGGTGCAGTGAGCCCCGATCGGAATGCCGGAGGCCGGGCTTATTGGTGCCGGGCCAGAAGGTTTCGCGGAAACCGATCTGGAAAGGCGCTGCCCCTGCAATCAGTCCAATGTGTTTTGTGTTGAGCCGCTGCTGCTTGGCGGCCGCATTCATGAGCGGGCTGGGGAAGCACTCTACCGAGTGGCCGCAATCGCCAAACCATCACGATACTCTACTCTTGCGGGTCGGGTTGATCCGGATTGGTGCGGCGGCTTTACTGAAGCGAAGTTTATGAATCCGTAGGATGGGTGATTTCACCCTTCATTTGAGACGGTTGGATTTCGGAGAATTGAGGAATGATGGATGCGAGCACCGATCCTACCCTTGCCTGAGGTGAGTTCTTTGTTTCCCGCCACTAATAGTGCAACTTTCCATATTTTGTGGTATGAGGCCATACAGGCACAAATAGCAGTTAGAGAGGGGTAGAGCAGTGTGCAATGAAATCGAACAAAGGTTCAAAGTTATTCGAGATTCAGATGGCTTGGTAATCAATCAAGCATTTTGTGTTGATATTGACAGAGCAGTCAATGTAACAGAATTAGATATTGATAAAGACAACTTAAGCTGCGTTTTGGTGGGTGGATTTCATGAGCTATACGGAAGCGTTGGAGGAATTAAAAACTCAGATTGAGGCGCTTTCGAAAGCTGTTAGTGAAAGCAGCGCTCAGAACATAAGGCCGGATCTACTGGATGCTAAGTTAGAAGCGATTAGGCCAATCTTGCAAAGCATCCAAGAACGAATTGCTAATTCCTTTCAAACCCACTCGGGAGAAATTCGTCACAACAATGAAAAGATCGAAGCGAACACCAAACAAATAGAACGCAACACATCGGAGCTTTCGAGGCTTGAAAAAGACTTGGAGTCGCTTAAGGAAACTGTAGCTCAGACGAATTCGTCAATCGGCACTCGACGAGGGAATTTTTGGCAGGGAGTTTTCGCTAGTATGTTAGCCAGTTTTCTGATTGTGGTTTTAGTCTTTTTGTCGTTTGCTTTCGGAGATGAGTTTTTACCTCAATGGTTTTTGGATTGGGTTGCAGCCGAGTTTGACTAACTAGTACGGAGAAAAAAATGTCGCGTGTTGAAGATGAAGAAGTACTCGAGAACATTATTGTTAGTTATGTGCTCGAATACTTCCCAGAAAATTGCGTTAAAGTCTTTCCCACGGTTAAGTCTAGGGACGGCCAGGTTCGAACTGCTCTAGTTAGGGCGAGAATTGTTGATCATAAAGGCTCAGACATTCGTAAGACAAAGTACATTGAAGTTTCTTCGGACGGCAGCATACGTAGAGTACCTTCCCTACCACACATCACTCCTATCGAGTTCTTCAATATTGATCGTGCAGATGAGGTTAGAATAAGCATATCAGAACATGCAGTATAGCACCTACCGCGCAAACTTCTTATGCTTCAACCGCTTGGGCTCCAGCGCATCCGGCCCCAACCGCCGCTTTTTGTCCTCTTCGTAGTCCTCGAAGTTGCCCTCGAACCATTCCACATGGGCATCACCTTCAAAGGCCAGAATATGCGTACAGATCCGGTCGAGGAAGAAACGATCGTGCGAGATCACCACGGCGCAGCCGGCGAAATCGACTAGCGCGTCTTCCAGCGCACGCAGGGTTTCGACGTCCAGGTCGTTGGTCGGTTCGTCCAGCAGCAGGACGTTGCCGCCCTCTTTCAGCAGGCGGGCCATATGGACGCGGTTACGCTCACCCCCTGACAGCAGTGAAACCTTTTTCTGCTGGTCGCCGCCCTTGAAGTTGAAGGACGAGCAATAAGCGCGGGAATTGACCTGCGCGTCGCCCAGTTGAATGATCTCGGCGCCGCCGGTGATCGCCTCCCACACGGTGTCGTTGTCGTTGAGGTCGTCGCGCGACTGATCGACATAGGACAGCTGCACCGTGTCGCCGTATTCGATGGTGCCGGCGTCGGGCTTTTCATGGCCGGTGAGCATTTTGAACAGGGTCGATTTACCGGCGCCGTTGGGTCCGATCACGCCGACGATGCCACCGGGCGGCAGGCTGAACGAGAGATTTTCGATCAGTTGCTTGTCGCCCATGTGCTTGGCCAGCCCGCTGACCTCGATCACCTTGCTGCCAAGGCGCGGGCCGTTGGGGATGACGATCTGGGCGCGGGTCAGCTTTTCGCGTTCGGACTGTTCCGCCAACTCGTTATAGGCGTTGATCCGGGCTTTGGATTTGGCCTGACGCGCCTTTTGACCCTGACGCATCCATTCCAGTTCGCGCTGAAGCGTCTTCTGCTTGGATTTGTCTTCGCGGGCCTCTTGCTCAAGCCGCTTGGCTTTCTGCTCCAACCACGAGGAATAGTTGCCTTCATAAGGAATGCCACGACCGCGGTCCAATTCGAGAATCCAGCCGGTGATGTCATCCAGGAAATAACGGTCGTGGGTGACGATCAGGATGGTGCCTTTGTAGTCGATCAGGTGCTGTTGCAGCCAGGCGATGGTTTCCGCGTCCAGGTGGTTGGTCGGTTCGTCCAGGAGCAGCATGTCGGGCGCTTCCAGCAGCAGCTTGCACAGCGCCACGCGGCGTTTTTCACCGCCCGAAAGATTGGCGATGTCGGCGTCGTCCGGCGGGCAGCGCAGCGCCTCCATCGAGACATCGATCTGGCTGTCCAGATCCCACAGGTTTTCCGCGTCGATCGCGTCCTGAAGGGTGGTCATTTCCTCCATCAGCTCGTCCGAATAGTTCTCGGCGATCTCCATCGCGATCTCGTTGAACCGGTCGACCTTGGCCTTTTTCCCGGCCACGCCCAGCATGACGTTTTCGCGAACGGTCAGGGATTCATCCAGTTGCGGTTCCTGCGGCAGATAGCCGACCTTGGCGCCCTCGGCGGCCCATGCCTCGCCGGTGAAGTCGGTGTCGAGTCCGGCCATGATCTTCATCAGCGTCGATTTACCGGCGCCGTTGACGCCGACGACACCGATTTTCACGCCGGGCAGAAAGCTGAGGTGGATGTTTTCAAAGCACTTCTTGCCACCGGGATAGGTCTTGGAGACACCCTGCATGTGGTAGACATATTGATAGGCGGCCATGTCGCGTCCTCTGGGTCGGAAAATTTGGTTGAAACGCTGGATATCCGAGCGGGACGGGCGGGGCAAGCTGGTGGTATTGTGAATTTCGTCTTTGGGTCGGGCGGCATAGTGTGGGTGCGTTGTAAATGGGGGTGTTATGTCGGAACTGGCCGAATTGATTGCGGGTTGGGCGCAGCCCGGTTGCGTGACTTGGATCGGAGCGCGACCAGAGCGCCGGGCCGAGATGATGTCACTCGAGGAATCCGTGATTACTGAGACCGGTCTGATCAGTGACCGTGCCCGCGTTGGCAAGCGAGCGGTGACTTTGATCCAGCAGGAGCATCTGGCGGCGATTGGGTCGTGCCTGGGGCAGGGGCCGGTTGCGCCTGAAATCCTGCGGCGCAACCTGGTGGTTTCGGGGATCAATCTGACGGCGCTCAAAGGGCGCGAGGTGCAGGTGGGCGAGGCTGTTTTGCGCCTCACCGTGATTTGTGCGCCGTGCAGCCGGATGGAAGAAGCGCTGGGCAAGGGGGGCTATTCCTCCGTGCGCGGGCACGGAGGATGGTGCGCCGAAGTCGTGCGACCCGGGAGGGTTCAGCTGGGTGATGTGGTGCAACCTGTTGATTGACAACGCCTCGCAGTTCTGAACATCAGCAGAGTATGGAGCGGTACGGCATACCCTATGCGCGACCTGGACAGGTCGTCGGTCTGTTCGGCGGGTCGTTTGATCCACCGCATCAGGGCCATGTGCACGTCACGCTTGAGGCGATGAAGGCGTTCGGGCTGGATCGGGTTTGGTGGCTGGTATCGCCGGGCAATCCGTTGAAGGAACGCGGGCCCGCGCCCATGGACAGGCGGATGGCGGCAGCGCGGAATGTGATGCAGCATCCGCGTGTCGAGGTGACGGACATCGAGGCGCTGACAGGTACACGCGCGACTGCGGATACTCTGACAGCGTTGCAGCGATTTTATCCACAGGTGCGATTTGTCTGGCTGATGGGGGCGGACAATCTGGCGCAATTTCACCGCTGGAAAGATTGGCGAGGGATCATGGACAGTGTCCCTGTCGGTGTGGTCGCACGGCCCGGCGACCGGATATCTGCCCGGATGTCCAGGGCGGCGCGGGTCTATGCCAAGTACAGGATCGACGGGCAGGCGCGGCATCTTTTGGGGCGGGCGCAAGCTCCGGCCTGGTGTTTCGTGAATGTGCCGATGGTTGATGTCAGTTCCACGGAAATTCGGACGCGCGGCGAATGGCGCGCGGAAGTGTTGCCGGAATAGCCTTGCCCGGCGCATAATCGCAGCGAGTGGTTGCGCGCATTTGATCTGTGGGATTTTATTCCAACTATGGCTGGTCGTTTTTCACGTCGTGTGTTTCTGGGAGGATTGGGGGCGTCTCTGATCCCGGTAGCTGGTCTGGCACAGGCGCCGCTGGTCTCGCTCAGGCCGCGCGCGCGTGCGGCGCTGTTGAGTGGCGCCGAGCGTTTGGTTGCGGCCGCAGGGTTGACGGGCGAAGTTGTTTTCGCCGTCGCGGATGTGGCGACCGGAAAGCCGCTGGAAGTTTTTGGTGAAGGTGCGGGCTTGCCCCCGGCCAGTGTCGGCAAGGCGATGACCGCGCTTTATGCGCTGGACGTTCTGGGGCCCGACCACCGGTTCGAAACCCGTTTGATCGCAGATGGGCCAATTGAAAACGGGATTTTGCATGGCGATCTGATACTGGCAGGCGGGGGTGACCCGCTGTTGGATACGGATGCGCTGGCCACGATGGCGGCCAACCTGCGCGAGGCCGGAATCACCGAGGTTCGAGGAGCCTTCAAGGTCTATGACGGGGCGCTGCCCTTCGTGTTCAGCATTGATCCTGGTCAGCCGGATCATGTGGGGTACAGCCCGGCGGTAAGTGGGATATCGTTGAATTTCAATCGGGTCCATTTCGAGTGGAAGCGTGCCGGTAAGGGTTACGATGTGACCATGGATGCACGCAGCGCACGATATGTGCCGGCAGTGGATGTGGCAGCCATGCGGGTCGAGAACCGCAGCTTGCCTATCTATACCTATCAGCCAAGTGCGCGGCAGGACCGCTGGACCGTGGCCAAGGGCGCGTTGGGCAATGGCGGGGCGCGCTGGCTGCCTGTGCGCAAACCCGCATTGTACGCGGGTGATGTGTTTCGTACTTTGGCCCGATCCAATGGAATCGTTTTGAATCGGGTGCAAGTGACACGAGAGGCGCCAAAAGGCGTCGACCTTGTGGTGCATCGCAGCGATCCATTGAACAGTATTTTGCGCGGGATGCTGAAATACTCGACGAACCTGACGGCCGAGATGGTCGGACTGGCCGCAACCAAAGCGCGGGGCGTTGACCCGCGCAACCTGGCGGAGTCGGCGGCCGAGATGAACCGTTGGGCGTCTCAGAGCTTTGGCGTGAACGGGATCGCGATGGTCGATCATTCCGGTCTTGGCGATGCCTCGCGTATGGTGCCGGCGGATCTGGTCGCGGCCCTTGTCGCGGCCCGGAAAATGGGCGCATTGCGCCCATTGATGAAGCCTTTTGCCTTGACGGATCGCAATGGGCGGCCGGTCAAGAACCACCCGATCAAGGTCGATGCCAAGACAGGCACATTGAACTTCGTATCTGGGTTGGGCGGTTTCCTGACAACGGCGGACGGGGTCGATCTGGCCTTTGCCATTTTTACGGCGGACGTGGCCCATCGCGCCAAGATTCCTCGCGCACAACGCGAACGGCCTGAAGGCGCACGCAGCTGGAACCGCAGGTCGCGGAAACTGCAACGGGCCTTGCTGGAACGTTGGGGTTCGCTCTACGGAAGCTAAAACTCGCAGATTGCCAAGATCAGACCGTGTGGCGCGCGCGTGCCCCGCGTTCGATTGCGGCGGCATGCAGACGGTCGATATTCAGTTCGTACCGGATTTCTTCCAGCAGGCGCAGTTCCGTTTCGGCCAGCGAACCATCGGCGGCTGCGACATCGCAAGCCAGCGCATAGGCCGTTTCGTTCAGACGCTCGGGGAGGTTTTCGCGGATCAGGCCAAACAGCGCATCCAAACCGTCTTCCTGTTCGAACAGGTCAAAAACAATCTGGGATACATGACGGGTCCGGTCGATGTCATACCCGGCAAAGACCGGCAGCATGTTCACGGCGACTTCGATCTTGACCAGCTCGGCGGTTCGGATGTTTTCGTCAGACGCCGAGACTGCAACCATGATCGCCACAAGGCAATCTTGCGGGGACATCGGGTGGGGCACTTGCTCGGTCATGGGATGGTCCTGATTGGGGTCGTTCGAGGACGCACGATATGAGCGCAGCGGGTCAGGTTCAACACCTTGTTTCATCCACCCCACGCGATCAGGTATTCATGACCATCATTCCGGAAACCAAAAGCGCAGCCCCCAGCCAGTAGCGTAGCCCAAGTGTTTCGCCGAAGAAGACGTGCGAGGCCAGTGGCACAAGAACGAAACTGAGGGCCATGAAAGGGTAGGCCTGGGACAGAGTCAGATACCGCAGGACATACACCCACAGCACTGTAGCCGAGCCATAGATGGCAAAGGCTGTCAGAAGGAAAGGATCGAACAGCGTCTGGATGAGGCCCGCCATTCCGGTGGCCTCGCGCCCATCAATCCGGTTTCCTGCCAGTTTGAACAGGATTTGCCCGGCCGAGATCATAACTGGTGTGCACAGCAAACCAGCCCAGACCAGTGTCGTTGGGGCGGGTGGAGTCATCCTTGGTGCTCCGGTTCCGGTTTTTCCTCGGGGCGGTCTTCGCAATAGTAGATGTCGCGCCCCAGATCTTCGCAGACATGGATGTCCGGGCTGGGATGCACCGCGCGCAGAAAGCTGTGGGTGTAGGGGAAAAAGTTGAAATGCGGATTGAAGGTGTACCTGCTTTCGCGTTCACGCGGGACGACGATAATGACGCGTTTTCGCGCGACACGACGCAGTTCAGAGATTGCTTGCCGGTATTCCAGAAGATGCTCGATCACGTGGGTGCAGATTACGGTGTCAAAGCTGTTGTCTTCAAACGGCAGTTCTTCGATCCGAGCTGCAACATAGTCGATATTGTCGATGGCAGCCGCATCATCGACGACGAAATCCACCCCTGTCAGTTGCGTGATGTCGGGCCGGGCGGCCTTTATGCGTTGCAAAAGAACTCCGGTGCCGCAGCCGATATCGCAGATGCTCTGCCCGACGATATCCGTGGCAATCCGCTTGATGCAGGCTTCGGAATTGTCGGTGCCCTGATGCACGCGCGGATGATCGCGGTAGAGCTTTTCGTATTCGTCATCCGTCAGATAGGTTGCGCGTTCACGGAATTCGGCAAGGCGCGTGATATGGTCGCCCCAAACCCTGCATGCCAGCCAATGAAACGCGGCGCTGTCACGCAGGATAGGCGGCACGATATCTTCGAGTACAAAGCGTATACGGTTGGTGGTTTCGCGTCGCATCCCGTTTCCTCTGGTTCGGGGAAACCCCCGTGTCGCCTTTGTCTAACACTGCCCGGTGAGCGTGCGAAACAACCGGGTCAAGTTTGCGCCCGCGCCCGTGTCTTTTTTGTTTCGGAGGAACAATCGGCCCACCATTGTAGCCTGAGCAAGGCTGGCCGGTGAAAATGCAGCGCAGATATCCCGGGCAGAGTGTTTGCGGGCCAAGGAACGTTTCCCTACCTGCCCGAGGGCGACTGTTTTTTGGCGCAGTGTGTCGCGAATTGCGCCACTGCTTTATTGACTCATGCTGCACTGGCACAATAGGAGGGGCCGGTCCGGTTGCATGGGGTGACCGCGACACTTTCCCCGATGGAGCACATTGAAATGTCTGAACTGCGTGAAACCGCGATGTCGTCCAAGGCCTGGCCTTTTGAAGAGGCGCGCCGGTTGCTCAAACGCTATCAGAAGGGCGCTCCGGAAAAGGGGTATGTGCTGTTCGAAACCGGTTACGGCCCGTCTGGCTTGCCGCATATCGGAACATTCGGCGAGGTCGCGCGGACCACGATGGTCAAGCGCGCGTTCGAGGCGCTTTCGGACATACCGACCAAGCTGATCTGTTTTTCGGACGATCTGGACGGGATGCGCAAAGTGCCCAGCAACGTGCCCAACCCGGAGGCGCTTGAAGAACATTTGCAGCGCCCGTTGACTTCGGTTCCCGATCCATTTGGCGAATACCCCAGCTTCGGCGAGCACAACAACGCGATGTTGCGCCGGTTCCTCGATACTTTCGGATTCGACTATGAGTTCTATTCGGCACGCGATTTCTATCGTTCAGGCCAGTTCGACGAGATCCTGAAGCGCGCGGTCGAGCGCTATGACGACGTCATGGCCATCATGCTCAAAAGCCTTCGGGAAGAGCGCCAACAGACCTATTCGATTTTCCTGCCGATCCATCCGGAAACCGGGCGGGTTCTGTATGTGCCGATGAAGAAAGTGTGTGCAGAGACCTATACCGTCACATTCGATGACGAGGACGGCAAGGAATGGACCGTGCCCGTCACTGGCGGCAACGTGAAATTGCAATGGAAGCCTGATTTCGGGGCGCGCTGGGCAGCGCTGGGTGTCGATTTCGAGATGTACGGCAAGGAACATGCTACCAACGAAAAGATCTATGACGCGATCTGCCGTGCATTGGGCGGTCGTGCGCCCGAGCATTTTTCCTATGAGCTGTTCCTGGATGAGAATGGCCAGAAGATCTCGAAATCGTCCGGCAATGGCGTGTCGATCGACGAATGGCTGACCTACGCGCCGACCGAAAGCCTGGCGTATTTCATGTATCAAAAGCCCAAAACAGCCAAGCGGATGCACTTCGACGTGATCCCGAAGGCTTATGACGAATATCATCAACAGTTGCGCGCCTATCCGGGGCAGGACCTGAAAGCTCAGCTGAACAATCCGGTCTGGCACATTCACGGTGGCGACGTTCCCGAATCGACCCTGATCGTACCGTTTGCGATGTTGCTGAACCTGGCGTCGGTTTCGGGCGCAGAAGACAAGGAGACGCTGTGGGGCTTTATTCGCCGCTATTCGCCGGAAGCAACGGCTGAAAGCCATCCCGATCTGGATCAGGCCGCGGGCTTTGCGGTTCGCTACTTCAACGATTTCGTCAAACCAACGCGCAAACATCGCGCACCCACGGATCAGGAGCGTGAGGCGCTGGAAGCGCTGAAAGCCGCGCTTGAGGCTTATGATGGCCCGACCGAGGACGAGGCGCTGCAATCTGTGGTCTATTCCATCGGGCGTGAGCGGTTCGACCCCATGCGCGGTTGGTTCACTGCGTTGTACGAAGTGCTTCTGGGTGCATCGCAGGGCCCGCGTTTTGGCGGCTTTATCGCGCTGTACGGTGTGCCTGAAACAATTGCCCTGATCGACAAGGCGCTGGCCGGAGAGCTGGTCTGATTTGACCTGATCCCGTATGGGGCTACTCTTTTTTTGCAGGAGGTGGCCCCATGCGTCGATTTTTGCTTGCTGTATCCCTGAGTGTTGGGCTGGGGTCGGGCGCATTTGCGCAAAACGCAGAGATCGAAGCAAACATTTCGGCGCAGATACAAGCCTTCAAGGCGGATGATTTTGCCACGGCCTTCACCTTTGCCAGCCCCAGCATCCAGCGCCTTTTTCAGAACCCCGACAATTTCGGAGCAATGGTACGCAATGGGTATCCGATGGTCTGGCGTCCGTCCGACATACGTTTTCTGGAGTTGCGTGAAATTGCAGGCGCCCTGTGGCAAAAGGTGATGATCACCGACGCAAACGGGCGTGTGCACATACTGGACTATCAGATGATCCCTCTGGAGGGCGGTTGGAAAATCAACGGCGTCCAATTGTTGGGCAACGCTGACCCTGCGGCCTGAGGCAACACCACCGTCACGGTGATATGAGCCGTGGTTAACTCTCTTTCGGTATTCAGACTGACGCGTTCGGGGCGGACCTGGACACGGGGTTTGGACGCGTCGCCAGATTGGTGCGGCGCGATTTAGAAAGGGTTTTCAATGAACAAGGCAATCACTGACGGCATCGTCTTCATGCCGCCTCAATTCGCGAATGGCCTGACCGTTTGGTCTGCGGGGGACGGAACGCCCGGCTCGCCCACATATGGCGGATCCGGCACGGGGGTTTTCGTGCCTGCGGATGCCGATTTTGGTGGTTGTCTGGAGATCCTAAAAGTCCAAACTACCCAACAGCTTCGGTATATGGGCCAGACGCCGATTTTGCCCGGTTGCTATTTGCAGATCAAAGCGCGGGTCAAGGCGATCAGCGGCCCTTTGCCATCGGTGCGCATAGCGGCCTGGGCCGGGGGTGCAGGGGACACGCATGTGGCAGGTGTCGTGGAGCAGGGGCCTGCCACACAGCTGTCGGGCTATGGAAGCGTGCATGAAATAACGGCGATCGTCGGAACCGGCAAACGCCCCGGCGTGGACATGCCTTGGGGGCTGGCCGCCCTGTATGGCCATTTTGGTCTGGATATTGAGGGCGCGAATGGGGCGCTGGTGCGCGTCGACGACCTGGAGATCACGGATGTCACCGGTGTCTTCCTGCGTGAGATGATCAGTGTTGTGGATGTGCGCGACTATGGGGCCATCGGCGACGGTGTGACGGACGATTCGGCTGCGTTTGAAGCGGCCGACCAGGCGGCGGGTGGCCGTCGGGTTTACGTTCCGCAAGGGACTTATCATCTGGCCGAAAACACCAGTATGACGTCCGAAATGGACTTTGAAGGCACAGTCACCATGCCGGATGACAAGATGCTGTTGCTGACCAAGGATTTCCATCTGCCGGCTTACATTTCGGCTTTCGGAGACGAAGAACTGGCATTCAAAAAAGCGTTTCAGGCCCTTCTGAACAATTCGGATCATGACTCGCTGGATTTGGGTGGTCGCAAGATTTCCGTCACCGCGCCGATCGATATGGCAGCAGCGGTTCCCAACAAGCAGAGTGGTTTTTCAACCCGTCGCGTGATCCGGAATGGTCAGTTTGACGTCAAAAGCAGTTCGGCGTGGGATACGGAAACGTTCACCTCGACCGCGACCTATGACCCGTCCGACAAAACGCGTCTGACCAATGTCGCGAATGTCGCCAACATTCCCGTCGGGTCCTATGTTGCCGGCAGCGGAGTCGGGCGCGAAATCTATGTACGGTCAAAGAATGTCGGTGCGGGTGAGATCACGCTGAGCGCGCCTCTTGTGGGGGCGTCGGGGACCCAGTCTTTCACATTCTATTCCTTCAAGTACCTGCTGGATTTCAGCGGCTTCAGCACGCTTCGGAAATTCGGCATGGAACAGATCGAATTACAGTGCAACAGCCGATGCAGCGGAATTCGTTTGGCGGCCGCCGGAAGTACATTTTCGTTGAACGACTGTTCTATCAGCCGCCCAAAAGACCGGGGGATCACGTCGACCGGAACGGGGTGCAAGGGCATGCTGATCGACAATTGCCAGTTCCTGTCAGCAGAAGAATCCCTTGTCGTAACGGACCGGTATTCCATTGCGTTGAATACCAATTCAAACGATGTGAAGCTGCGCCACAACCGAGCGGTGCGTTTCAGACATTTCGCCGTTCTGGGGGGCGACAACAACATGGTTCTGGGCAACCATGTCTTTCAGGGCGATAGCATCCCGCAAGGTGTGCGTACGGCCGGTTTGATCATGATCGGCACCTACAACAGCTCCACTATCGCCGAGAATTATGTCGACAACTGTTTCATCGAATGGACGAATGAACGCGACCCGTCGCCGACCTATACGAGTGGCTTTTCGTTCAGTGCGATGAGCATCACGGACAACATCTTTTATTCCAGTCAGGCCCCGTCCTGGTTCAGTTTCATCGTCATTCGCCCCTATGGGCCCGGGCATTATCTCAACGGCCTGGTCGTGACCGGCAACAAGTTCCGTGCCACGAGCGGCGAAATCTTTCGAGCGGAACGGGTGGATACAAGCTTTGCCGACTTGAACAAAGACAGGCACACGAACGTGACCTTCCAGAACAACACCTATCATGGCGTAACCAGGAAATCCGCAAACCCGTTGAGGGTTCGTTATACGCAGAACTCGGTGTCCAATCTTTGGCCTGTCTCGGCAAACGGGCAGTTGCCTTTCGACGGCAAGGCGCGAAGCTGCGATGGGGTTGCGACGATCGGTGTGCTTTCGGGGGTGTTCAACAACCACGTCTTCAGCGCGCCTCATGTTGAGGTCGAACAGGGGGCGACAGGCGACAGTTTTCTGTTGCGTTGGCCAGAGCATGTGAAAGGTACGGCCTCGGTTCTGATGCGCATGGAACGTTAAAAGGCTGTCTGGCCACCCTGAAACGGGTGGCCATTTCACTCTGATCTGACCGTAAATGACTGACCTGGTTTGCAAGGTTGGCAGGAAATAGGCGACGTTTCATTTTCATGTGTTAGGCTTGGGACAGAAAGTGGAGAATCCCGATGCTGAAAATCGCCAAAAACGCCAGTGTTCAAACAGTTATCACGACCTTTGAAATGACGCCTGGCACCTGTCAGGACCTTCTGGAAGCTTTGACGGATGCCTATGCCGAGTTCATTTCGAAGCAGCCAGGTTTCGTTTCCGCCGGGCTGCACGTCAATGACGCACAAACCCGAATAGCAAACTATTCGCAATGGGAGCGCCGCGAAGATTTCCTTGCCATGCTGCGCACGCCGGAAATGCGCGATCGCAACCGCAAGATCAACGAACTCTGCAAAAGCTTTGAGCCGGTCATGTATGACGTCGCTGAGACATTCGGCAGTTCCTGACCTGAATCAAAGCCTGCAATTCATATCTGTTTCAAAGTTAGCCTGCAAAAATGGAGGCTCACATCATGTATCACAACATTCTGGTCCCCATCTCGTTCGATGCTGAAAGAGATACATCCGGGCCTTTGAAGCTGGCCCAGATTCTGGCCACGCCAGACGCGCAGGTGACATTGTTGCATGTGGTCGAGCATATTCCAAACTATGCAATCTCGTATATGCCGTCCGAATATCTGACAGAGGCGCGTAAGGCGATTCAGACAGAACTGGATGAACTGGCATCGCAGCTGCCGAATGCCAAGGGTTTGGTGATCGAGGGACATTCCGGCCGGACCATTCTGGATTGGGCCGAGGCGAACAAGCCCGATCTGATCATAATTGCGTCCCACCGGCCGGGGATGCAGGACCTGCTTCTGGGCTCTACCGCGTCTCATGTCGTTCGTCATGCGGGATGTGCCGTGCATGTGGTCCGCTGATGGCTAGAAATCCTGTGCGGTAAGGCGATAGGCCTTGCCAAATCCGGCGTTCAAAAGACCGTCCTGAATGGCGAACCGGACCAGTCCGAAATCGGCGAAATCGATATAGAGTTTCGCTTTGGGCCGTCGCGCCAAGTACCGGTCGCGCAAGTCACCATAGCCTGCCATGTCCCGGTGAACCGGCTGAGCGATCACGTGCAATGTCAGGCGCGGATGGGTCAGCGGGTCGCCCTTGTCTGCGGGCTCTCCGATCAGAAGGGCGCAGTTGGGGCAAGTGCTCAGCGCGCGCGTGTGTTCCGCAAGGGTTGAAATCAGAGAGACAGGGCAACCTGCTTCATCTGCGGCCAGCGCGATCCGCGAGACAGACGGCAACCCGGTGTCAGGGTGCAGAAAGGCCAGTGCGGCAAATTTGGCCTGAAAGAGAAGGTCTTGTGCTTGCAAGCGCGCCGCTGCGTCAGGCGTCTGATAGGGATCGGATTGGGTCACGATATCGGTTCGACAGCAAAAAATCGGGCAAATGACGGTTCCCTGTCACCTTAAGTGCCTGAAATGGATTGCGCCATTTGTTTTACCTCAGCGATATGGGATTGCCTCGGCTTTGCCACAAATCGACGTTACAGATCAGACAATGCTGTTCAAGAAACCCTCGCAGGATACGCCCGATCCGAAGCCGCGGCCGTCCAGACGACACCGGCGCGCAGAGGCGACGCGCAGGCACGCGCTGTCTCCGCTACGCATACTGGTCATGGTTCTGTTGTTGCCGCTGACCACCGTGCTGATCGCCACGGGTGTTTTTCTGCGCCTGTCCGAATTTGAGCGGGAAGAGGCGGTGATCCACCTGATCGCATTGGCGGGTTGTGATGCAACGCAGTCGCTGGGGGTGGGGCCGTTTTACGAGGGGCAGGCAGGGTATCACAAGCGCAATGACCCGGATGGCGACGGGGTCGCCTGTGGCGCTGCCAACCCGCCCCGGGCAACTGCGCCGGCACTTCACAACAGTCCCGAACCGCAACAGCGGTCTCTTGGAACGGCCAAGTTCGTGCGCCCCTGACGGTTGTAATCGCGAAGTCCAGAAATTCTGCCTGGGCCGGGGCCAGTTGCCTGTGTCATACCGCTTGACCCAAGCGAACGGGCGTCATGTCACAGAGGGATGGCAATGCAGCGGATCAACCCCATCTCATAAAGATGGCAAAACAGGAGATCGTATGATGCAATGCCCGATTGACGGAACTCAACTGGTCATCACGGACAGAAACGGGGTTGAAATCGACTATTGTCCGCAATGCCGAGGTGTCTGGCTGGATCGGGGCGAACTGGACAAGATCATCGAGCGTTCGACAGCGTATTCTCCGCCACAACCCGGCTACGATGACCGGGCGGATCACGGCTATCGCAAGAAAAAGAAGCGTGGCGGTTTTCTGGAAGATCTGTTCGATTTCTGACCCGGTCAGGACAGCTGAGCCCCGGCACATTCGCGGAAAATGCGAACCTGGGGCGCTGCACCGTCCAAGGGAAATTCACTCACCCTGTCCTGCGTAAACGCATAGGCGGTCCGGTTGTATTCCAGCCCGTCCAGCACGTTTCCAAATCCGGTATCGGTGACTGTCAGCATCGATGCACCGTCGGACAGAACATGATGCGGAGTGGCGATTTCGATGGGGTTCGGCCCCTCGAACCGCATCGCGAACCATGGGGTGTTGGTCCAACCTTCGGTCTTGCGGGTAACGGACAGGGTATAGAGCGGTTTTGCCGGGTCATAGGTCAGGAATATCTCTGCCGTGTCCGTCATGTGTGACAGGGTGCAGATCTGGCCCACCGTTGCTTCCCACGCGGCGGCGGGTGTGCCGAGGGTCAGTGATAACAGGACAACGCGCATGGGGCGGAGTCTAGCGGCCGAAAGGTCCGGGGCAAGGGTTGCGTCAGCCTTTCATCGCATTCAGCAGGTCCAGCAACCCCTTGCGGTCGTCATCATCGGCATAATCGCCGGCGGCCAACCGTTCGGCGATCCGCAGGCGCAGACGCTCGTGCTGGGTGCGCACCTCTTTGCCTGCGGTTTCGGCCAGGGTCTTCATGATCACCGCCACCGCCTGCTGGCGTTTGGTGGTGGGGTTGGCGATGTAATCGACCAGGCTCTGCTGCCCGGAATCGAGGATGTTTTCGGCCAGCGCCCGCAACTGATCGCCATTGGGCAGCAGCGGGGCGGGGGTGCCTTCGGGCGGCAGGATCTCGGGCGCGCTGCGTGGGGTTTCGGTCAGGGCGTTGGCGCCGTCGACGAATGCCTCGGTGATCATGCGGGTGATTTTGATCGCGCGCGGGTCCTTGAACAGAGTCGAGGCGATGGCCACGCCGTAATCGGTATAGACCCAAGGATTGACCCGCCGCCCACCGCGGCCCTTGGGTTTTGAAATCACATTCTGTGATGTCAAATCGGCCACCTCGGCGTCGGTCAGCTGAAAGCGGTAGCCTTCGAACAGGTCTTTGTTGCGCGAGACGGCCTGATTGAAGGCGCTGACGGATTTTCCGTAGAACCGCGCCAGATCCTCGGCCAGCACCACGCGGGTGCCGCGCACCCGGTGAATGGCGCTTTGGACCTCTTGTGTGCTGGGAAGGTTTTTCGGGTTCGTCATAGCAACCGTTTGGAATCACAATCTGTGATTTCAAACGTGGAGGAGGGAGCGCTGGGCTGCAAGGGTGGAGTGTGTGCGTTCGATTGCTAGGGTGTAGGATGGGTTATTTCACCCATCATTTTGACCGTTTGAGAAAGATGGGTGCGAGCCCCCATCCTACGCATGCATGCCTTCGCAAGGCCTAGTTCTCATAATTCAACCCAGTAACTTTGGATTGCATCACCATTGAAGCAAGCAGTTCGTGAACCATTTGCCTTACTGCGGCGTCCTCTGCAGTGTTATCTGGTGCAACCTGGGATCCATCAGGAGAGCAAAAAGAGCCGGGATTGGAAGTGCCCCGATGGAGAAAAAAGTTTTTGTGTTTTGGTGACTTGTCAAAGTGAGCGCCGCCAACAGTATTTCGCATCCAAGAAACAATTTGTATCCTAGAAAACTCTTGCCTTGAGGAGTTCAATAAAACAGGCTCGTTCAGCCAATCATTGACAGAAAGTTTGCGATACTCACTTTTTTCCGCACCAATTTGCACGCTTTTCACGTCTTTTGGAACGTGTTTTACCGTCATTTGATGGTTTTCTGAGTGAATGCGAATATTTGTAAGCAAGCTTTGTGGAAGAAGGTTTTCCTTGTCTAAGCTTTTGTCGACGCTGGATATCACGAAAATTTCATCCTTAATTCCCAGCGCCCTTAAAATGGATATGTGAGATCCGCCTTTGTCGTGGCAAATTGTATTGATACCATTAGCCATCCAGAGACAAGTGAAGTGATTTCCTTGATCGTATTGGTTAATCGCAATGCTAAGTAATCTGCATTGTGTAAACAGGGCAAATTGAACTTCAATCGATTGCTTTTCAAAACCTATCCACTCATCTGACGCCGACACTACCTTACCTCTTTCGCCGCTTAACATTCCCACCCCGCTGCCCCGGCCGTCCGGCCGTTGACCGCCCGCGCGACTTGACCGCATCCTCGGACGCTTTCTCGACCGCCCATTGGCGCGCCATGGGGTCGTCGGCGACGGCCAAGTCGACCGCTTCCAGACGTTTGATCTCATCCCGGATGTTGGCGGCCTCTTCGAATTCCAGGTTCTCGGCCGCCTTGCGCATCTTCTCGCGCAACCCGTCCAGATGGGCCTCAAGATTGGCGCCGTGCATCGGTTTGTCGATGGTGGCGGTGACGCGGTTCATGTCCACATCGCCTTCGTAGAGACCGGCCAGAACGTCCTCGACATTCTTCTTCACCGTCTCGGGGGTGATGCCGTGTTCCTCGTTATAGGCAATCTGCTTGGCGCGGCGGCGGTTGGTTTCCTCCAGCGCGCGCTCCATCGAACCGGTGACCTTGTCGGCATACATGATCACCCGCCCGTCGGCGTTCCGCGCGGCGCGGCCTATGGTCTGAACCAGTGAGGTTTCCGAGCGCAGGAAGCCCTCTTTATCCGCGTCCAGAATGGCGACCAGCCCGCATTCTGGGATGTCGAGCCCTTCGCGCAGCAGGTTGATGCCGACCAGCACGTCGAATGCGCCCAGCCGCAGGTCGCGCAGGATCTCGATCCGTTCCAGCGTGTCGATGTCGGAATGCATGTAGCGGACCTTGATGCCCTGTTCGTGCAGGTATTCGGTCAGGTCCTCGGCCATGCGTTTGGTCAGCGTGGTGACCAGCGTGCGGAAGCCATTGGCCGCGACCTTGCGCACCTCGTCCAGCAGGTCGTCGACCTGCATCTCGACGGGGCGGATTTCGACCTCGGGGTCCAAAAGGCCCGTTGGGCGGATCACCTGTTCGGTGAAGACGCCGCCGGTCTGTTCGATCTCCCACTTTGCCGGGGTGGCGCTGACGAAAATGGATTGCGGGCGCATGGCGTCCCATTCCTCGAATTTGAGGGGGCGGTTGTCCATGCAGGACGGCAGGCGGAAGCCGTGTTCAGCCAGCGTGAATTTCCGCCGATAGTCGCCCCGATACATGCCGCCGATCTGCGGCACCGAGACGTGGCTTTCGTCGGCGAAGACGATGGCGTTGTCGGGGATGAATTCGAACAGGGTCGGGGGCGGCTCGCCCGGCGCGCGGCCGGTCAGATAGCGCGAGTAGTTCTCGATCCCGTTGCAGACGCCGGTGGCCTCGAGCATCTCCAGATCGAAATTGGTGCGCTGTTCCAGCCGCTGCGCCTCGAGCAGCTTGCCCTCGCCCACCAGCTGATCCAGCCGCTGGCGCAGTTCCTTTTTGATGCCGATGATGGCCTGCTGCATCGTCGGTTTCGGCGTGACATAGTGCGAGTTCGCATAGACGCGCACCTGTTCCATTGTCGCGGCGCGCTCGCCGGTCAGCGGGTCGAATTCGGTGATGCTTTCCAGTTCCTCACCGAAGAACGAGAATTTCCAGGCGCGATCCTCAAGGTGAGCAGGCCAGATTTCAAGGCTGTCGCCCCGCACCCGGAAGCTGCCGCGCTGGAAGGTCTGATCGTTGCGGCGGTATTGCTGGGCCACCAGATCGGCCATCACTTGCCGCTGGTCATATTCGTGCCCGACCTTCAGATCCTGCGTCATCGCCCCGTAGGTCTCGACCGAGCCGATGCCATAGATGCACGAGACCGAGGCCACGATGATCACGTCGTCCCGTTCCAGCAGCGCCCGCGTGGCCGAGTGGCGCATCCGGTCGATCTGTTCGTTGATCTGGGATTCCTTCTCGATATACGTGTCCGATCGCGCGACATAGGCCTCGGGCTGGTAATAGTCGTAGTAGGAGACGAAGTATTCGACCGCGTTTTCCGGGAAGAAGCCTTTGAATTCACCATATAGCTGCGCCGCCAATGTCTTGTTGGGGGCGAGGATGATGGCCGGGCGCTGGGTTTCTTCAATCACCTTGGCCATCGTAAAGGTTTTGCCCGTTCCGGTCGCCCCCAACAGAACCTGATCGCGCTCTCCATCCAGAATGCCGCCCGCAAGTTCCTTGATTGCGGTTGGCTGGTCTCCTGCGGGGGCGAACTCCGTATGCATGACAAACCGTTTGCCGCCTTCCAGTTTCAGGCGGGCCCGAACATCTTCGGTTGTCATTTGGGTCTTGTCGGAATGGGCGTATGGCATGGGCAGGCTCCGGATCAGGCCCTTACATTTGTTCTTATTTTGTCCAACTGCAAGGGCTGATCCGGTACAAATCTCCCAGTTTCGACACTGGGCAGATACGCATCCGGATTGTGATCCGAACCAACCTTGCCGGCCAACGCGCCAAGCTCGCCGATGAGAGCCTTCGTCATCATCGGTTTGCCGGCGATTACGGTATGGGCTTCGGTCGAGGGCATCGCCCGGTTGTTCCCGGGGTTCGCGTCGACGCCCAGAATGCATTCACTATGGATCATCTGCTTATCCTTCGGCTGATTTGTCGAAGATCATAGTTGGCCCTGATGACAGTTTCTGTCATTGGCTTGCTTCGACAATCCGCGACAATTGTTGTCTTGTCCCGGGTTGCGCTCTGACGCATAAACAGATCCAGCCAAGTGAGTACGGAGAGGCGACATGCGCGCACGGATTTACCAGCCTGCAAGGAATGCGATGACTTCAGGGATGGCCAAGACCCGCAAGTGGGTTCTGGAATATGCCCCCGCTTCGGCACGTGAGGTTGATCCGCTGATGGGCTGGACATCATCCAATGACACGCAAACCCAGATACGCCTGAAATTCGACACCAAGAAAGAGGCGATGGATTATGCCAGGGACAATGGCATCGATGCGCAGGTCAGCGAGCCGCACAAGCGCAAACCCAACCTGCGCGCACGCGGCTACGGAGAAAACTTCGCCACTGACCGCCGCGGTCCCTGGACTCACTGAATGATCGAAATTCGCGAGGCCGACCCCACCTCGGACGTGTTGCGCCCGATTGTGGAAGCTCATTTCGCCCACAGCGAATCGGCCGGCCCTGCTGAAAGCAACCATACGATGAGCGCAGAATCACTGGCCGGACCGGGTATTCGATTCTGTGCGATTTACGACGATCAGCAGGCGTTGGGCTGCGGCGCCTTGAAACTGTTACCCGATGGCACGGCCGAGGTGAAATCGGTGCATATCCTCGCACAGGCACGGGGGCGCGGACTGGCGCGTGTCATGATGGCTCATCTGGCCGATCTGGCGCGCGCAGAAGGCGTCGAAGCTTTGGTTTTGGAAACCGGGGCAGAGCATCTTCCAGAGTATGATGCCGCCCGCAAGCTTTACAAAGCGTTGGGTTATTCCTATTGCGGACCGATCTTTGGGTACAGTGACGATCCGAACAGCGCATTCATGCGCTTGGCTCTTGAACCCCGCTCATAAAAACCGCAAGAAGGGTGCAGCGGTCCCTTAGCTCAACTGGATAGAGCAGCTGACTTCTAATCAGCAGGTTGAGGGTTCGAGTCCTTCAGGGATCGCCATTCTCGAATTTCGATTTCGATGAACACGTCAGGCCGCAATGCGGGCTGTTTCTTCGCGGTTGTTGGGTGAGGTATGAAGGGCTGGACGAGGGGGTCATGCCAGCCCTTCTAAGGGGTCACAGAGTGGTAGTGTGTGTTCCTTAACCAAACATTAACCTGATTCACCATGTTCCGAAATTGGGGGATTCCCGTAGGACGGCCAATGCGCGGATTTCAGCGTGTGATTTGCAGCTGGCGGATCGGGATCCGAGGTCATAACGCGAATTCTTCAGGATGAATTGGGGCCTGGGCCGTAAAAGCGCCAAGGTTGTGAAAAAAATATTGCAACCGGTTGCAAATAGAATCATTGTTGCGCGCAACAACAAGATTCGGGAGATCTGTATGTTGAACGTCGGATTGTTGGGTGCCGGGCGCATCGGGCGTGTTCATGCGCAGGCGATTGCATCGCATCCGGGCAGCAAACTCATTGCTGTTTCCGATGCCTTGCCCGAGGCCGCGGCCAGCCTTGCCAGCGATCATGGGGCCAAGGCGCGCAGCTCCGAAGAGATCATTGCGGATCCGGAAATCGGCGCGGTTCTGATTGCAACTCCAACAGATACGCATTCTGACCTGATTGAAGCAGCCACAGGTGCAGGAAAAGCCGTTCTGTGTGAAAAGCCCGTTGATTTGGACCTGAAGCGCGCCACGGAATGTCTGAATACGGTCTCGGAACGCGGCAAGCCGGTCATGATAGGGTTCAATCGGCGATTTGATCCCAATTTTGCGACCCTGAAGGCGGGGTTGGATGCGGGTGAGATCGGCAAGGCAGAGCTCTTGTCGATCACATCGTTTGACCCGGCGCCACCACCGGTCAGCTACGTAAAGGTGTCTGGCGGCTTGTTTCGGGACATGATGATCCATGATTTTGACATGGCGAACTTCCTGATGGGGGACGTTCCCGAAACAATCTCGGCGGTTGGGTCTTCGCTTGTGGATGCTGAAATCGGCGCCGCGGGGGATGTGGATACAGCGGCAGTTACAATGACTTACGCGGATGGCCGCATCGCGGTCATCAAGAATTCGCGGCGCGCGGCCTATGGCTATGACCAGCGGGTCGAACTGCTGGGGTCCGAGGGGTTGCTACAGGCTCAGAACATGCTGGAAAACACTGTCGTAAAGTCAACGGCGGACGGTGTCGTGGGTGCCAAGCCGACCTATTTTTTCCTGGAACGCTACATGCCTGCATACCGCGTGGAATGGGCCGCATTTGTCGACGCTGTTGAAAGTGGGTCCGAAGTTCCGGTCACGCTGAGGGACGGTGTTACAGCGCTGGCGATGGCCGAGGCCGCAACCCTGTCGGCGCGGGCAGGAAAACCGGTTCGGATGGAAGAAATTTTGAAACCGGTTGCAAAATGATCGAAATACTTCAAACTAACGGCAGCTCGGCCCAGCGCCGCAGCCACTGAGATTCGGCACAGCCGGATGATCGGGGCTGGTACCCCGACAGAAGATCAGACTGAACCATTGGGAGGAAACTGAAATGAAGAAATTCGTTAAAGGCGCGCTTGCTGCGGGGGCACTGGCCTTGGCCACACCTGCATTTGCGCAGGAAATCGTGGTCGTGTCGCATGGCCAGGCCAATGACGCATTCTGGAACGTCGTGAAGAACGGCGTTGAGCAGGCCGGAAAAGATGTCGGTGTCAACGTGGAATATCGTGCACCTGAGACCTTTGACATGGTTGCCATGTCGCAGCTGATCGACGCAGCCGTGAACCAGGAGCCTGACGGGCTGATCGTCTCGATCCCGGATGCCGATGCGCTTGGCCCCTCGATCGAACGTGCGGTTGCCGCCGGTATCCCGGTGATCTCGATCAACTCGGGTGCGGAAGTGGCCAAGGAACTGGGCGCTCTGCTGCATGTGGGCCAGGACGAATATGATGCGGGCAAGGCGGCTGGTGAAGAGCTGGCCTCGATGGGTGGAACGAATGCGATCTGTGTTAACCACGAGGTCGGCAACGTGTCACTTGACCTGCGCTGCGAAGGCTTCACCGAAGGGTTCGGCGGTAAAGTAACCGTTCTGCCGACCTCGAACGATCCGTCCGAGATCGAGTCCAAAGTTGCCGCCGCGTTGGCCGCTGACGAAAGCGTTGATACCGTTATGGCTCTGGGCGCAAGCTCGGCCGGCGAGCCTTCGGTCGCCGCGGCCAAAGCCTCGGGGCGGGATTTGAATGTTGCCTCGTTCGACCTTTCGGCCAACTTCCTCCAGTCAATCGTGGATGGTGACGCGGCCTTTGCCATCGACCAGCAGCAGTACCTTCAGGGCTACCTGTCGGTGAACTTCATGGGTCTGCACGCCAAATACGGCCTGATGCCGGGTGGCGACGTGCCTTCGGGTCCGAACCTGATCACGCAGGACAAGGCCGCACAGGTCATCGAACTGTCCGCGCAAGGTATCCGCTGATTTCGGCGCGGCTCGACAAACAACAGGATCGGCGCCAACGCGCCGGTCTCACCGAATTGGGAGGAAACCATGAGTGAATCAGCGCCCGTCCTGTCGGACGAAAGGGTCAAGAAAGAACCATTCCTGACCAAACTGATGAAAAGACCCGAGCTGGGCGCCATTGCAGGCGCGGTTCTGGTATTCGTGTTCTTTGCGATTACCGCAGATGAATCGATGTTCACTCTGGCCGGTGTCATGAACTTCATGACCCCCGCGGCACAGTTGGGTATCCTGGCGATCGGTGCGGCACTGCTGATGATCGGTGGAGAGTTCGACCTGTCGATTGGATCGATGGTCGCGTTCTCGGGGCTGTTTTTCGGCGTCTGCGTCGTGACCTGGCAATTGCCGCTGATCTTTGCCATCCCGATGACATTCGTATTTGCGGCCTGTGTCGGTGCGATTAACGGCAATATCGTGATCCGCTCGGGCCTGCCTTCGTTCATTGTAACGCTGGCGTTTCTGTTCATCCTTCGTGGCCTGTCACTGGTGGGTCTGAAAATGGCGACAGGCGGTTCGACCCAGTTGCGCGGTGTGCGCGACGCGGTCGAAAACGACTGGCTGGCCCCGTTCTTTTCGGGCGAAGCATTCGGCAGCCTGTTCGCATGGCTGGCCGCCAACGGCATGATCGACACATTCAAAAGCGGCGCGCCCAAGGTCCCGGGAATTCCGGTCGAAATCCTGTGGTTCATCGTCATTACACTGGCGGCAACCTACGTGCTGCTGCGCACCCCGGTGGGGAACTGGATTTTCGCCTCGGGTGGGGACAGCACGGCTGCATCCAATTCAGGTGTTCCGGTGAATCGCGTCAAGGTTTCACTGTTCATGCTGACGGCCTGCTGCGCCGCCCTTGTGGCGATCATTACCGTCATGGACGCGGGCTCGACCGATGCGCGGCGGGGGTTCCAGAAAGAATTCGAGGCGATCATCGCTGCGGTGATCGGCGGCTGCCTGCTGACCGGCGGGTACGGCTCGGCCATCGGGGCTTTCTTCGGCTCGATCATCTTTGGAATGGTCGTCATCGGACTGACCTATACCGACTTTGATCAGGATTGGTTCCAGGTCTTCCTGGGGGCCATGCTGTTGATTGCCGTTCTGTTCAACAACGCGATCCGCAAGCGCGTAACCGGGGAGCGCTGATATGACCGAAGACACCAAGTTCCACCATGGCGATGCCGTCGACGATCAGGCGCCCATCGTTCAGATGAAAGACATCGAAAAGCACTTTGGCAATATCATCGCGCTTGCTGGCGTCAGCTTTGACGTCAAGCCCGGGGAATGCCATTGCCTGCTGGGCGACAACGGCGCGGGCAAGTCCACCTTCATCAAGACCATGTCCGGGGTGCACAAACCCACCAAGGGCGAGATTTTGTTCGAAGGTCAGCCGCTGCATTTCGACACGCCGCGTGACGCGATGGAAGCGGGCATCGCGACCGTGTTTCAGGATCTTGCGATGATCCCGCTGATGAGCGTAACGCGCAATTTCTTCATGGGGCGCGAACCCACCAAGGGCAAAGGGTTGTTCAAGCGGTTCGATGTGGATCATGCAAACGAAGTCTGCATGGAAGAGATGCGCAAGATGGGCATCAATCTGCGCGCGCCGGATCAGGCGGTTGGGACATTGTCCGGCGGCGAACGTCAGACGGTGGCCATCGCGCGGGCGGTGTATTTCGGTGCCAAGATCCTGATCCTCGACGAACCGACCTCGGCGCTTGGTGTGCGTCAGACGTCGAATGTTCTTGCCACGATCGACCGGGTGCGCAGCCAGGGTGTCGGCGTGGTTTTCATCAGCCACAACGTGCGCCATGCGCTGGCGGTGGGTGATCGTTTTACCGTACTGAACCGCGGCAAAACTCTGGGCACTGCCAAACGCGGTGAAATCACACCCGAAGAGTTGCAGGACCTGATGGCCGGCGGTCAGGAAATGGCCGAGCTTGAGGGATCGCTGGGCGGTACTGTCTAAAGCAAAACGCTCGGATGCCCTCACGGGGGCATCCATCGGGCGGTGGCACCTGACGCCACTCTGATTTCAGGCTCTGACAAAAGGCCTGACACCTTCGAAAATGAGAAAACCCGCGGACCGCCGATGGCGGCTCCGAGTTGAAAGGGATCATGATGAGCAAAACAGTCCGATTGACCGCGGCGCAGGCTCTGGTGCGCTATCTCGGGACGCAGATGAACGAGGCCGGAGAGCCGTTCATCGCAGGTGTGTGGGCGATCTTCGGCCATGGCAACGTGGCAGGTCTGGGCGAGGCGCTGCATGGGGTGAAAGACCGTCTTCCCACCTATCGCGGTCACAACGAACAGACCATGGCACACAGCGCGATTGCTTATGCCAAGCAGTTGTGCCGGCGGCGCGCCATGGCGGTGACGTCATCAATCGGACCGGGGGCCACCAACATGGTTACGGCCGCTGCTCTGGCCCACGTGAACCGTCTGCCTGTTCTGTTGCTGCCCGGCGATGTATTTGCGACGCGTGGCCCCGATCCGGTTTTGCAGCAACCCGAAGTGTTCTCGGATGGAACCATCAGTGCGAATGATTGTTTCAGACCGGTCAGCCGGTATTTCGACCGCATCACCCGCCCGGAACATCTGCTGACGGCTCTGCCGCGCGCCTTCCGCACGATGACGGACCCGGCGGATTGCGGCCCGGCGACGCTGGCCTTTTGTCAGGATGTGCAGGCCGAAGCATATGACTATCCCGAAAGCTTCTTTGAGCCACGCGTTTGGTATCAGCGCCGCATTCGCCCGGATGAGGGGGAACTGGCGCGCGCCGTCGCCGCGATCAAGGCCGCCAAGCGCCCCGTTATCGTTGCTGGCGGAGGTGTGCATTATTCGGACGCAACCGCCACATTGCAGCGTTTTGCCGAGGCACACAATGTCCCCGTGGCCGAGACACAGGCCGGCAAGTCCGCATTGGCCTGGGATCATCCGCTCAACCTTGGCCCTGTTGGTGTGACCGGGGGCGAACCTGCCAACGACATCTGCGCAAAGGCGGATCTTGTGCTGGGCGTCGGCACCCGGTTTCAGGACTTCACCACCGGGTCATGGGGTTTGTTCGCGAACCCCGAGCGCGAGTTGATTAGCTTGAACACTGCCGCCTATGACGCCGAAAAGCACGGAGCGATGCCGTTGCAGGCCGACGCTCGGGTTGGTCTGGATGAGCTCAGAGAAGCGCTGGGCGGCCATCGCGCGCCGGATCTGCCTGCGGCATTGAAATCTGATTGGTTTGGCAAAGTTGATGCGCTGACGGATGCCCCGACGGACAGCAATGCGCTGCCAACGGA
Organism: Ruegeria sp. H8; assembly: GCF_056532905.1. Taxonomy (NCBI): domain Bacteria; kingdom Pseudomonadati; phylum Pseudomonadota; class Alphaproteobacteria; order Rhodobacterales; family Roseobacteraceae; genus Ruegeria; species Ruegeria sp. H8. Next base: position 42,519 of record NZ_JBQFNY010000014.1, read on the forward strand.
TATGCAGGTGATCGGCGCCGTGCAGCGGGCCGCCAAGGAAAACACTGTTGCGATGTGCGCTGCCGGCACGATGCCGGGTGAGCTGCACAAGCTTTGGAAGGCACCACGCCCCGGTGCCTATCACATGGAATATGGTTTCAGCTGCATGGGGTACGAGATCGCTGGTGCCATGGGCATCAAGATGGCCCAGCCCGACCGCGACGTGATCTGCTTTACCGGTGATGGCACTTATATGATGGCCAACTCGGAAATGGCGACGGCGGCGATGATGGGGATTTCGTTCACCGTTGTCGTCACGGACAACCGCGGGTTTGGTTGCATCAACCGTCTGCAAATGGGGACAGGCGGGGCCGAGTTCAACAACCTTCTCGACCACACTGTGCATGAGACAAAATCAGCCATCGATTTTGCCGCCCATGCGGCAGCGATGGGGGCGACTTCGGTCAAGGTCAGTTCGATTGCCGAACTTGAAGACGCGCTGGCCAAACGCGATGAGGTCAAAGGCCCCTATGTCGTGGTGATCGACACCGATCCCTACCCATCGACCGAATATGGCGGAACCTGGTGGGAAGTGGCGGTGCCCGAGGTCAGCACCCGCCCCGAAGTGAATGAAAAGCGCGCGGCCTATGAAGCCGCCATCAAGGAAAGAAACACGAAATGAGCGTGAAGATCGGCATCTCTCCGATTGCCTGGCAGAATGACGACCTGCCGGACCTGACCGCAGCTTACACGATGGAGCAGGCGCTGAAAGAAGCGCGCGAGATCGGCTATACAGGTGTCGAACGAGGCCAGAGGATGCCCGCCGACACCGAAGGGTTGCGGGCCTATCTGGACGCAAATGACATCGCGCTGTGCGGGGGGTGGTGCTCGGGCAGCACGCTGGTCAACGACCTGCACGCCGAGATCGCCGTGGTGCGTGAACAGGTCGAACAATTCGTTGCGCTGAACAGCCCGTGCATCGTCTATGCCGAATGTTCCAATACCGTCCAGGGACAGATCAGAACGCCTGTCAATGATCGCCCCAAATTGTCGCGGGACGAGGTTCTGGCCTATGCGGGCAGGCTGACCGAACTTGCCAAGTGGATGGCAGATCAGGGCATGCCCATGGCCTATCACCATCACATGGGCACGATCATCGAAAGTGAAGATGAGGTGAACTGGCTGATGGAGGGGTCAGGCCCCGAATTGAGCCTGTGTTTCGATACGGGCCATCTGCTGTTTGGTGGCGGCGATGTGATGGCCACGCTGAACCGTTGGGGCGATCGGGTGCATCACGTGCATTTCAAGGATATCCGCCCTGAAATCGTACAGGACACGCGTGAGAACAATCGCAGTTTTCTGGATGCGGTGATCGCGGGCGCGTTCACCGTGCCGGGTGACGGTTGCATCGACTTTCAGGCCGTGGCCAATGCGCTGAAAGCAATGGATTACAGCGGCTGGATCGTGGTCGAGGCAGAGCAGGACCCGGCCAAGGCGCCGCCCTATGAGTACTCGAAAATGGGCTTTGACCACATCGTCGAGGTTTGCGGTCAGGCAGGATTGGAGATCAAAGCGTAACAACCCGCCTTTCGGGGCAACACCGAAGCCATGAAAGAGGAGAAAAATCATGGTGAATCAAGAACTCAGTTTCGTCGGCTATTTCGACCGGGAATCCTGTGATCTGGACGAATTCAAGGTGTTGACCTCGCAGGCTCTTTCCGCCGAGACGGTGCCTTTTGCCGCCTCGGTAGAAAAGAACGTGCCCGTCTATGATATGCAGGCACTGAGTCCCGGTTTGGAACGGCCTGATACGCGCAGGGCCTTGCTGGCGGAATGGGGCCGGGTACTGGGCAAATCCGCCGGTGTGATCGCCCTGAAAGGGGCGTATCCCGACACGTCGATCATTGATCGGGCGACGGATGTGTTTCGTGAAATCATCGAAGAAGAACGCCAGGGTGGCGCCGGTGAGGGCGATCATTTTGCCGCGTCCGGCGCGAATGACCGGGTGTGGAACGCGCTGCAAAAGCAATGCCTGCGCGACCCCGAGGGCTTTGCGCTCTATTTCGGGAACACGGTGGTTGCGGCGGCATGTGAAGCGTGGCTTGGCCCGAACTATCAGGTTACTGCTCAGATCAATCAGGTGCGCCCCGGTGGCAAGGCGCAACAGGCGCATCGGGATTATCACCTTGGGTTTCAAAGCGCCGAAAACGCGGCCAGGTATCCTGCACAGGCTCATCTGGTGACGGCCTCGCTGACCCTGCAAGGGGCGGTTGCGCATTGTGACATGCCGGTGGAAAGCGGGCCGACCAAGTTGTTGCCGTTTTCGCAGCTCTACCCGCCGGGCTATCTGGCGTTCCACGATGAAGCACACCGGGCGCATTTCGAAGACAGCTGTATCCAGTTGCCATTGGAAAAGGGGGACGCGGTGTTCTTCAATCCGGCGCTGTTCCATGCGGCGGGCGCGAACAGCAGCGCCGACATCAATCGCATGGCAAACCTGCTGCAAATCTCATCTGCCTTCGGGCGCGCGATGGAGTCGGTGGATCGGCGGGCGATGTCCTTGGCGCTGTTCCCGTCTCTGATCGCCTTGAAACAGCGCGGGGCGCTGGACGCAGCGCAGGTGGAGGCTGCAATTGCGGCCACGGCTGAGGGCTATCCCTTCCCGACCAATCTGGACACGGACCCGCCTGTGGGAGGTAACGCACCGGAAAGCCAGGCGGATATTCTGCGTCGCGCGGTTGCAGAAGGATGGACCGAGGCGCAGCTGGCCCAGTCCCTATCGGCCCGGAACCAAAGGCAAGCTGCCTGAATTCAACACAGGCGGGCACTCGGGGGCCGCCCAAGAAGGAGAACAAGAATGGCAGACCTGCTGAAGAAACCGATCGGAACCCACGGCAAGGTACATGACATCACTCCGTCAAGCGCTGGATGGAATTATGTGGGCTTCGGGCTTTATCATTTAAAGGCCGGGGATCGCGCAAACGAAGTGACCGCAGATCGCGAAGTCATTCTGGTGATGGTCGAAGGCAAGGCGCGGATCACCGGGGCCGGACAGGATTGGGGCATTTTGGGCGACCGGATGAGTGTATTCGAAAAAACACCGCCGCATTGCCTGTATCTGCCCAACGGAACCGAGTGGGAGGCCGTGGCGGAAACCGACTGCGTTGTGGCCATCTGTTCGGCGCCGGGTAAGGGCGGTCATACGGCGCGGCGCATTGGACCCGATGGCATAACCCTGACTGAACGTGGAAAGGGCGTAAACACACGCTATATCAACAACATCGCGATGGAGGCCGAGGATTACGCCGACAGCCTGCTTGTGACCGAGGTGTTCACGCCGAATGGCCACTGGTCGTCCTATCCCAGCCACCGCCACGACGAGGATGACTATCCCCGCATCACCTATCTGGAAGAGACCTACTACCACCGCCTGAACCCGTCGAACGGATTTGGGATCCAGCGGGTTTACACCGATGACGGCCAGTTGGATGAGACGATGGCGGTATCCGATGGCGACGTTGTCACTGTCCCGCGTGGCCATCACCCTTGCGGTGCGCCCTATGGGTTCGAGATGTACTATCTGAACGTTATGGCCGGACCGCTGCGGAAATGGCGGTTCGTGCCGGCCCCCGAGGTCGAATGGATCATGGAGCGTGACGGATGAGCCATACTTTCGCCAATTACCCAAGCCTTGCAGGGAAGACGGTTTTCATCACCGGAGGCGCCGGCGGAATTGGCGCGGAAACCGTTCGGGCCTTTGCCGAACAGGGGGCAAAGGTTGGGTTTTTGGACCTCAACGCCGATGCCGGGCTTGCTTTGCTTTCCGAGCTGGACGGAGAGCATGCATTCGCCCAATGCGATCTGCGCAACATTGACGAGATGAACGCCGCAATAGGGCAATTGGTGGAAGAGCTGGGCGACGCGGATGTGCTGGTGAACAACGCGGCCCGGGATGACCGGCACGACTGGCGCGACGTCACGCCTGACTATTGGGATGAGCGTATGGCGACCAATATCCGCCACATGTTCTTTGCCCTTCAGTCGGTGGCACCCGGAATGATCGCCAAGGGTGCAGGTTCGATCATCAATATCGGGTCGAATTCGTGGTGGGAGGCCGGGGCGGGTTTCCCTGCCTATGCCACCGCCAAATCCGCTGTGCATGGACTGACCCGCACCATGGCGCGCGAGCTGGGCGATCACCGCATCCGCGTCAACACGGTCGTGCCCGGCTGGATCATGACCCAGCGCCAGAAAGATCTGTGGGTCACCCCCGAGGCTCTGGCAAAGCAAGTGGATCGTCAGTGCCTGCCCGACCCGATCGACCCGGTCTATGTGGCGCGGATGGTGCTGTTTCTGGCCTCGGACGACGCGGCCATGTGCAGTGCCGGGAACTTCATGGTCGAAGGCGGCTCGATCTGACGGCCATTGGGTCTTCCCCGTCCGGAATCGACCTGCGCCGATGCGCTGGTGCCGGTTGACGGATCGACACCCGGCAAGGGAAGATGCGGCATGATTGCCTATGTCACGGTCGGCGCGGACGACATCGCGCGCGCAAAACGGTTCTATTGCGCCTTTCTGCCGGATCTCGGCTATGCGCTGGAGGAAGGCCCAGAAGGGCTGAGTTTCGCCCTGCCGGTGCCGCCGGACCAGCGGCCGGTTCTGCCGGAATTCTATGTCAAACCGCCTTTTGACGGGGCCGCAGCCTCGGCCGGGAATGGTGCGATGGTCGCGTTCGAGGCGCGCAATCAGCAGCAGGTGCGCGACCTGCACGCCGCCGCGCTGCGGGCCGGCGGGTCGGACGAGGGCCAGCCGGGCTTTCGCGCCATGTACGGGCCGCGTTTCTATATCGGCTATCTGCGGGACCCACAGGGCAACAAGATCGCCCTGTTTTCCAGCAATCCCAATGATCCGGGGCGCGACGACTAGGACCCGCCAGCGCATTTTTTAGAACGGCCCAGGCCGGGACGGTCAGCGCTGCGGTGGCGCACCAAAAGCGCGGATCACGGTGCGAGCGGCAGCCATGACCGGATCGTGGGTTTCCTTCAGGATCGTCACCCGGTCGAACCGGTCGGGGTCGCGGTTCACGGCCTCGCGCAGCGCGGTGCCGAAGGCCATGCGCAGCTCGGTCCCGATGTTGAATTTGCAGATCGCGGTTTCACGCGCCAGCCGCGCGCGCTGTTCGACCGGCACACCCGAACCGCCATGGATCACCAGTGGGACCTCGGTCATGGAGTCGATCTGGCGTATGCGGTCCTCGTCCAGCCCGCCTTCCTTGTTTTGCTGAAGGTGGACGTTTCCGACCGAGATTGCCATCGCGTCGACGCCGCTTTCGCGGGCAAACTTCGCGGCTTCCTCGGGATCCGTGCCGTTTGAGCCTTCACCGCCGGAATACCCGACGAAGCCGATCTCGCCCTCGCACGAGATCCCGGCGGCATGGGCCATTTCGGCAATCGCGGCGGTTTCATCGATGTTCTGCTGCAAGGGCTTGCGCGACCCGTCGAACATCAGCGAGGTGAACCCGCTGTCCAGCGCGATCTTGCAATCCTCGAAGGTATAGCCGTGATCCAGATGCGCCACCACGGGCACCGGGGCGTTTTCGGCCAGATACCGGAACATCTTGCCCAGTATCGGCAGCGGGGTGTGCTCGCGGCAGCTGGGTCCGGCTTGCAGGATCACCGGGGCGTTCTCGGCCTCGGCGGCGGCGACATAGGCGCGCATGTCCTCCCAGCCCAGCGTCACCAGGCCGCCGACGGCATAGCCCTGTTCATAGGCCGGTTGCAGGACGTCTTTGAGCGTAGCGAGGGTCATTTGAATTTGGCGATCATGTCTTTGATGCCCGGGATCGTTTCGATCTGATAGGCATGGGTGGGTTGGAAATACTGCACCAGCGACCGCTGGGTCAGCCCGCCGAGGATGGTGAAGTAATACATCTCGTATCCCGGCAGCACGCAGCAGGGGTGATAGCCCTTGTCGATGCAGATCGTGGAGCCATCGACGATGTGATAGGCATCGCCCGGCTCATTGTCCTCGCGCTGCAGCATCTGCAGGCCCGAGCCCCAGTTGGGTTTGAAGCGGAAATTGTAGGTTTCGTCATGCCGGGTCTCGTCCGGTAGGCGGTTGGTGTCGTGCTTGTGGCTGGGAAAGCCCGACCAGCCGCCTTGACCCACGGTGAACAACTCGCTGACCAGCAGGCGGCCGACCTTGTCATGCTGTTTCTGGCCCAGGATATGCTTGATCTTGCGATGGGTCTTGGTGTCGTCGCTGCCATATTGCACCAGGTCATGCTCGCGCACGTCGAACGGATCCAGCACCTTGTCATACTTTGCGCCTGCCACGAACACCTCGGCCGTCTCTGACACGCAGACCATCTGCGCCCGTGCCCCCGACGGGACATAGGCGCCCTCGGGCTCGCCATCCCAGACATCCTCGCCCCGGTTGCCCAGATGGGCAAAGCGCACGCCTTCGACGTCCACGTCGACGCTGCCGGTGGCGGGCACGATGCAGGTCTCGTAACCCGGGACCGTGTATTCGAAGGCCTCGCCCTTTTTCAGTTTGACGATGTTGAAATAGTTCAGCGGAACCGTCGGATCATCGGCGTCTACGATGGGTTTGTTCTGATTGTCATAGGGCGCGATATGCATGGTACTCTCCTATGTGGTCGGGCCGGGATGCGAAGCGAGGAACGCGTCCAGTTCTGGTGTCGTTGGCATGGCGGGTGCGCAACCGGGATGCGACACCACGATCGACGCGCAGGCCGAACCGCGCATGACGGCGTCTTTCAGGTCGTGCCCGGCCGCGATCGAGGCCAGCAGCCCGGCCATGAAACTGTCGCCAGCCCCGTTGGGTTTGACGGCCGTAACCGGGTAAATACCGGTTCGCAGCTCTTGCCCGTCCACAAAAGTGACAGCACCTTTTTCGCCCATCTTGTAGATGACGATCCGACCCGGCTTTTTGGCAAGTTCCTGCGCTTTGGCAAAACCCTTTTCGATGCCGCCGGCCATGAATCCGAACTCTTCGTCGTTGCCGACGATCAGGTTGCTGGCTTCGCCAGCCCGCGACAGAACTTCGGCAGCCACCTCGGCCGAGGGCCAGCTGTATGGGCGGTAATCGATGTCGAAGATGATCGGCAGGCCTGCGCTCCGGGCGTTCTCGAAGGCCCGGAATGTGGCGCTGCGCGACGGTTCGGACGCAAAGACCGTTCCAGCCGAGATGATTGCCGAAAAAGATGAATAATCGACCCTGTCCATGTCCTCTTTGGTGACCTGGAAATCAACGGCCCCGTTGCGATAGATCACATTCTGAAAATCCTCGGTCCGGCTTTCGTAAACGGCCAGAGACATGCGGTATTCGCCGCCCAGAACGCGGATATAGGATGTGTCCACACCGTAATGCCGCAACCGGTTCAGACAGAACCGCCCAATCGCATCGTCCGAGACGGACGTAATCAGCGACGCCTCGCTGCCCAACTTGACCAGCCCGGCACAAATATTGGCAGAAGAACCACCAAGGTCGGCATGAAACGTGCTGGCATCCTCGCTTTTGACGCCAATTGGGTCAGCGTACAGGTCCATGCCTGCGCGACCCAGAACGGCGAAGCGGTTTCCTTTGATACCATCCATCAAAGCGCTCAAGTTTTGTCCTCCGGCAGAATGGGTCGGCAAAGTTTGGACCTTGCGTTGAATCGATTCACACGATACTGATTTTGCAACCGGTTGCAAATGATATGTTCGGAGCCGTTGCAGATGCCTGAAATCGGAATTGGAATCGTCGGCGGCGGCTATATGGGCAAGGCCCATTCCGTGGCCATGTCAGCGGTCGGTGCGGTGTTCAACACGGCATTGCGACCCCGGCTCGAGGTCATTTGTGCGTCCAGCCCTGAAAGCGCCGAACGTTACAGGACAGCCTATGGGTTTGACAAAGCGACCGATGATTGGCGGGTATTGGTTGAGGATCCTAGGGTCGAGGCAATTGTCATCGCCTCTCCTCAATCGACACATCGCCAGATTGCCGAAGCGGCGTTTGAATTGGGTAAACCGGTCTTGTGTGAAAAACCACTGGGCGCATCCCTTGACGACAGTCTGGCCATGGTTGCTGCTGCCGAAGCGTCTGGCGCGGTCAACATGGTGGGGTTCAACTATGTTCGTACACCTGCGACCCAATACGCCCGCCAGCTTATTGCCAATGGTGAAATCGGGTATATCACCTGGTTCCGGGGGGAGCACACCGAGGATTTCTATGCCGACCCGCACGCTCCTGCCTCCTGGCGTACGACGGGCATGGCCAATGGCACCATCGGAGATCTGGCACCGCATATGGTCAACGGTGCATTGGCGCTGGTTGGTCCGATCGCGCAGGTGATGGCGGATGTTGAAACGGTTCACAAAACCCGACCGGGCGGTGAGGTGACAAATGACGACCATGCCCAGATGATGTGCCGTTTTGAAAACGGTGTTATGGGCAACCTGTATTTCAGCCGCGTCGCGACGGGGCGAAAAATGGGCTATGCTTATGAAATATCGGGAACAAAGGGCGCCATCCGGTTCGACCAGGAGGACCAGAACGCGCTGTGGCTGTATAAGCGGGAAGGGCCCGAAGCGTCCCTTGGGTTCACAAAAATTCTGACCGGCCCGGCGCATCCGGATTACGAGCCCTTCTGCCAGGGTCCGGGCCACGGAACAGGCTATCAGGACCAGATCATTATCGAGGCCAAAGATTTTCTTCAGGCCATCCACACCGGAAAAGCCGCTTGGCCGACCTTTCGCGACGGGCATGAGGTCAACCGGGTGCTTGCCGCCGCCTTGGCATCGTCAGAGCAGCGGCAGTGGAAAGACATCCGCGATTTCTGATCGCTCAAACAAAAAAGTTCTAATGAGAGACGATGACCATGGCTAAGTTGAGATGGGGCATGATCGGTGGTGGTGAAGGCAGCCAGATTGGCCCCGCGCACCGCTTGGGGGCACAGGCTGACGGGCTGTTTGAATTTGCTGCTGGTGCGCTGGATCACCGGCCCGAAGCGGGCCGGGAATACGCGCAGCGATTGGGCGTTGCCGCCGATCGTGCCTATGGCGACTGGCAAGAGATGCTGGCGGGTGAGAAGGACCGTAAAGACCGGATCGATCTGGTGACAATCGCCACGCCGAATTCGACACATTTCGAGATCGCCAAGGCCTATCTTGAAGCGGGCTTCAATGTCTTGTGTGAAAAACCGATGACAATGACTGTGGAAGAGGGTGAGGAAATAGTCCGCGTCGCCGAAGCATCGGGAAAGATCTGCGCGGTGAACTACTGCTATTCCGCCTATCCGATGGTGCGGCAGGCCCGCGCTATGGTGCGCTCGGGCGAGATCGGACGGGTGCGTCTTGTGGTGACCAATTTCAGCCACGGCCATCATGGGGATGCCACCGATGCGGACAATCCGCGCGTGCGCTGGCGCTATGACCCTGCGATGGCAGGGGTTTCCGGGCAGTTCGCCGATTGCGGTATCCACGCCCTGCATATGGCCAGCTTTATCTGTGATGACGAGGTGAAGACGCTTTCGGCTGATTTGGCCTCAACGATCGCAAGCCGGGAACTGGAAGACGATGCAATGATCAACTTCCGTATGGAAGGCGGCACGGTCGGGCGTCTTTGGACATCTTCCGTGGCGATCGGGCGCCAGCATGGCTTTGACATACAGGTCTTTGGCGAAACCGGCGGGTTGCGCTGGGCGTCAGAGCAACCCAACCAGTTGATCTACACCCCGGTAGGAGGGCGCACCCAGATCATCGAAAAGGGCGAGGGGGGGCTGCATGATGAAGTGCAGCGCCTGTCTCGGGTCGCCATCGCGCACCCCGAAGGCTTCCCGCTGGCCGTTGCCAATATCTATTGCGATCTGGCGGATGCGATCCGCGGTGAAAGCCGGGATGGCCTGCCCAACGCAGCGGATGGCGTGCGATCGATCGCAGCGGTGCACGCGGCTGTTGCGTCGGGCAAAGCAGATGGTGCCTGGCAGGACGCCCGCCCGCCGATGTTCCGCTGATCAGGGGCGGGGCCGCAACGTGCCCCGCTCGACCACCCGACAGGGGAAGATCCGCGCTTCGGGGTAGCGGTCGGGCGTTTTCAGCATCTCTTCGACCAGATCGACGGACGAGGTGATGATCTGCTTGATCGGCTGATGGATGGTGGTCAGTTTGATGTATTCCCAGCGCGACATTTCCATGTCGTTCAGGCCGATGATCCCGATATCGGCGCCCGGTTTCAGCCCGTGATCAGCCAGCGCTGACAGCGCCCCGATCGACAGGATGTCGTCGCCGCAGAAATAGGCCTGCGCCGGGTCACCGGCCAGCAGGCGCAGCATCTCGGCCCGGCCGGCCTCGAAGGAATAAGCCCCGGCGAAGGAGTGGTTGACGGGAATCTGCGGATGGTTGGCCATTTCCTCGAAAAAGCCCCGCTGCCGGTCCAGGGACGAGGTCGCATCCTGCGGCCCGCCCAGATAGCCCACGCTGGCATAACCCCGCGCGACCAGCTCGCGCGCGGCCATGCGCCCGCATTCCACATTGTCGATCCCGACCACATGCACCTCGGGCGAGGTGGCAGACCGGCCGAACGTGTGCACCACCGGTACGCCCGCATCGTGGAACGCTTTGGCAAAGCTGGGCGGCAAGGTCGACGAGGCGACGATCACCGCATCCACCGAATATTGCCGCAGCATGCGTACGGAATTGGCGGGCTCGGTCTCGTCCGTCAGGTTCACGATCAGCGGGCGCAGGCCGCGTTCCTGCAAGGCGCGTGTAAACTGGTCGAAGACTTCCAGAAAGATCGGGTTGTGAAAGTTGTTCGAAATCAACCCGATCAGCTTGGTGCGCCCGGTCGTCAGAGACGAAGCCAGAGCATTGGGGCTGTAGCCCAGCTCACGGGCCGCCTTTTCAACCTTGCTGCGCGTTTTTGCGGAAACCGAGGCACCTTCGGTAAAGGTGCGCGACACGGCGGACCGTGAAACGCCAGCCAAGGCGGCCACGTCTTTCAGGGTCACACTCACGCTGCGGGACTCCGATAACAGCGAGGCAGGAAAGCAGGTAAGTTTGGCATTGCCCCAGCATTATGCATCATCGACCTGAACTTGCAACCGGTTGCAACGCCGCCACGTCGATTCAACCGTGTTTGAGCGTCGAAATTCAGAAGGTGGAAAGGTGGGTGAAGAGACACTCGAACTCCTGACATCTTCAGCGTAACCGAAGCGCCTTTTCCAATCCGCAGATGTACCCAAGCGCCGTCTTGCACTGCCGCCAAGCGCACAGGTTCCCAGAGATGCCTAGTGTTGTCAGCGATTTGAAGTTGCACAAACTGCGGAACGGTTCAAGGGCATATCCTTTCCTGCCGCTTTCAAGATCACGTCCGATCGAGCCGCAACAGGCATGCGTGACGGCGCATGCGTTGCCAAAAGGGCCATCGGGCAATTGCTTTTTCAACCTTTGGTATTGATCCATGAACGTGGCGCAAATCATGGCCATCCCTTGGTGGACATACATGAGAGAGGCAGTGGAACGCCAACCCGCCCATTCGCAGCGCGGTTGCTATCCAAGGCGGAATTTTGTTGGCGTCACACCGGTCTGGCTTCGAAAAAACCGAGTGAAGTGGGACTTGTCGGAATAGCCAAGCATGAGGCCGATCTCGGCAACTGTCATTTTGCTTTCTCTGAGGTGCTCCTTGGCGACATCGACCCGCAGACGCCTTACCTCTCGGGGAAGTGTTGTCTGATGTTTCTGAAGTGCTTTCAGGAACCGCTCGGGCTGGATACCCAGCAATCCGGCCACAACCTCCGGCCCCAGCTCTGACTCATCCAGTTTTCCACGCAAGACAGACCGCAAAGCGGCCACTACGGTGACGTCTTCATTGTGTCGAATCGTGTCTGTCGGCGCTTCGGACTCCTCTGCCGCATGGTGTAGAAACAACCATTCCACGGGAAAACTGATCTGCATTCCGGGGTTGGGTCCAAGGCCGACTTCGATACCTTTGTAACCGCGTGGCAAGCCAAGGATGTATCTGCTTTCCCATCGCACCCGGGACGGATCCCACGCGTTTCCGACCACGCTTTGCAACAGGCGCACATAGATGGCAGCTCCAAACCCGGTAACATGAACGGGCGGAACGGTTGGTTCTTGTTGCCGCGCGATCCGATAGATCGCTTTGTCTGCTTCCACGACAAGACTGTGCCGGACGGCGTTGGACTCTTGTGGCACAAGCCTTACGAACCGGGCAAAAAACTCGAACAGAGTGTTCGAGGATTGCAGCGACCGGGCGAATGGCGGCCATCCTTGCAGGTCAAATGTCTCTCCTACATTCAGGCCAAGGTATCGATCCCCCGACAACTCTGAGAAGGCATTCAACAGACCATAGACCAGTTCTGAGTGGACATAGACAGATGGGTCGGACAGCAGGTCGGCCTTCAAGCCGACCTGATCCAAGGCCGGTTGCGGATTGATCCTGCGGTCGGTGAGATATTGCAGAAACGGGGCGGCCAGCGCGAGGCGGATAAAGCCTTCGCTATGCGCTTCAGAAGTGGAGCTGAGTGGCACGCCCGTCACCCTTGTTTAAACCGATGGTTTCGTTCAGTGGCCTTTTTTGCGGTCACATTCGCACATGTTAATCCAAAAGTGGCAACCCGCCCAAGAGTTTTCGGGCTACGTTTGGTAAAACGTGAATGTGAAGGGAGACCCTATGACCAACATGCGAATGTCCATTTGCCCGGCGGTAGTGGTCGCGGCAGTTTTTGGTTTTTCGGCGGCTGTGCAGGCTCAGGATGAAGAAGATCCTCAAACGCTGTTTACCAATGTGCACGTCTTTGATGGCGTGAATGAGCAACGTATCGAGAATGCAAATGTTCTGGTCGAGGGCAACCTGATCAAGACTGTTTCAACCGAAGCGGTGGACGCGCCCAACGCCGTTGTGATTGACGGCGGGGGGCGGACGTTGAGCCCGGGCTTTGTCGAGAACCATGCCCATTTGATGTTGATGGGGCCTACGCTGCCAGCGATGGAAGCCAACACAACATGGGAGGACTTCGCCATTCACGGTGCACGAATGGCTGAGATGTATCTCATGCAAGGTTTTACCACGGTCAGAGACGCCGGGGGGGCCAATGGTGGGTTGCGCAGGGCAATTGACTCGGGGCAAATCGATGGCCCCCGTTATTACCCGTCTGGCGCATTTATAGGAACGCGAGGTGGTCACGCTGACTTTGCGAATTTCACCGCGCCGCCGGGTTCAGAGACCAACATGAGCCGCCTAAACTTGGCGCAAGAGGTTAGCGGCGTCGATGACGTTTATAAATTCGCGCGTAACAATTTCCGCATGGGCGCAACGCAGTTGAAATTCATGCAATCCGGCGGTGTCGTTTCAGCCTTCGATCCATGGCAATTGCTTGCTGGATCGCCCGAGGAAATTCGAGCCGCGGTACAGGTCGCCAATGAATATGGCAGCTATGTCATGGCGCATTCCTATCGTAAGGAGGCAATTCTTAGTGCGCTGGACGCGGGTGTGATGTCGATTGAACATGGTTTCTCGTTCGACTGTGACATTGCCCAGGTCATGAACGAAAAAGGTGCTTACATTACCACGAACCTGACAGCCTTCGATCCCGGATTGCTCGATATTCCGGCAGTGGCAAACGTTCCCTCGAGCCTTGCCAAAGCAAAATCGGCCTCGGCGACATTTGCAGGCTACATCGATAATATGAAAGAATGCCCGGTGAAGCGGGGCTTCCAGACTGACTGTGTTGGCTCAGTCGAAGCGTGCAATATTCAGATTGCCTACGAGAAACACCTGAACAATGAATTTTTTGGGCCCTATCTGTCGATGGTCACTTTGACGTCGATCGGTGGCGAGATCGTGGCGCTGTCCGGCGATTTCATGAACCCGTATACGGACGGAAAACTGGGTGTGATCGAGGAAGGGGCTTATGCGGATATCCTGCTGATCGACGGAAACCCTCTTGAAGACTTTTCCGTCGTTGGAACCGGGGATCAATGGTTTGGCGCCGACCCGAGGCCGGAAAGCCCGGAAACGATCCGACTGATTATGAAGGACGGTGTGATATACAAGAACACACTGGACTAACCAAAAAAACGGTTGGAGAGATTTGATGTTCCCTTGGTTTCGCGCCGCAGTTTTCGCTGGCTTGGTCCTGAGCGGTCATTCCGCAATGGCAACGCCCCATGCGACGCTTGACTGGTCTGACCTTCCGGATCCGTCGGTGCAGGTGTTCGATGACCCTTATCGTGATCTGAGCCCTGAACAGTTTGACGATGTCCTATTCGTCGTGCGCTTGCGCGGCAGGTTGCAGCAGGATGTCGGCAGCGTTGAGGAAAGACAGAAATGGCAAGAGCTTCTGACCGAGACTGAAGGCGCCTTGGCCGAGGGGGGCGTTGATGTCGACTGGCTGCTCGATCAGCGAGAGGATGTGAAAGAGCGGCGAAGAAAGGCAGGAACAAACGGAAATCCGCAACTCGATGGCCAGAGTGTTACGCTGACAGGCTTTGCCATTCCCGCGCCGAAAGATCCGGACGGGCGAGCGGTTGCATATTTGGTGCCAGAACGCGGGATGTGCAGCCACATGCCCCCGCCTCCGCCCAATCAGATGATCCGGGTGCGGTTGAACGGCGACTGGGCCCCCAGTTACTTCCATGAACCCGTTCGGCTCACAGGTAGGCTGACGATTGAACCCTCGGTTCAGAACATGATGGTCGTGGATGGGCTTGTGCCGATGAATGCAACCTTCAAATTGGAGACGGACAGCGTTGAAACGCTGGAAACCAAGGCCGACGGTCTGGAATGGAGACAGCGTGCAGCCGATCGCGTCCGAGCTGCTGGCAATCGTAAAACTGGCGGCGCAAAGGCGTCGGAATGATAAGGCGCCTTGTTGCCGCATTGAGTATTGCCTTCGCGGGTACGGCGTCTGCGCAGGGGTTGTCCGGGCCTTCTTCGGTCGAGGCCGAGCTGAAACCTGGCGATGGCCTGACCGATCCGCAGTACCGTTCCGAATTTCCGCGCAACATCGCGCCGGGTTGGTTTCGGTGGAAAGACCGGCTGGCCGAGAGCGGATTTCGGTTCAACGTGGATTACCTGGCGTTGGGTCAATCCACGAACGCCGATTTGGGAACTGGTGAAGCCGCAGGTGGAATCGCTCGCGTCTACGGCAGTTGGCAGGCAACCGAGCGGGGTTCTTTGACATTCAAAATCGAAGATCGGCACGGATACACCGATGTTGCCCCGCAATTCCTTGGGCTGGACGGAGGCGCATTGTCGATCACAGGGACTGCCTTCAACGACAATGGTTTGTTGCTGACCAACCTGTTCTGGACCCAAAGGGCCGAGAACGGCGCTTGGACGCTGCAAGTCGGCCAGATTGATGTGACGGACTTTGTGGATATCTATGGATTGGTCAGCCCCTACAGCGGGTTCCAAAACCTGTCGTTCAACACCAACCCGACAATCAACACACCCAACCAGGGAATTGGCATTGCCGGTGGGATAAAGCTGAACGAAAACTTCTACGCGGTTGCCAGCGTTGCAGACGCAAACGCCGATCCGTCTGATCCAAGTCTTGACGTGTTCAGCGACGGCAATCTCTTCAAATCGTTTGAGATTGGCTACACTTCGGGCTTTGATCGCATCTATTTCGACAATGTCCACCTGACCCTCTGGCATGCAGATGCGGCCGACGATGGCAGCCGTGCAGAAGATTATGGGGCCGTGTTTTCCGCGGCTTGGTTTGTCGAAAACAAATGGATGCCGTTCGTTCGGGCAGGGGCGTCGAAAGGCACGGCAGCGCTGTATGATCGTTCGGTTTCTGCCGGGCTGGGCTATTACGGTCGAAACACCGATCTGGCCGGTTTGGGTTTGAACTGGGCCGAAGCAAGAAACATCGACGGCGATCAGTTCACGCTGGAAGCATTCTATCGCTTTTCAATCTCACCCGGGCTGCAAATCACGCCGTCACTACAGTTCATTTCCAATCCGCTGCTGAACGCCAATCAGGATAGCATCACGTTGTTCAGCCTGCGAACCCGGATCGTTTTTTGATGCGGCTCGAAAGCAGCAACTCACACGAAGCCAATTTGGGAGGCTCAGTCATGAAAACTTTGTTGGCCGCAAGCGCCATTGCAATCGTATCCGGTACCGCGCTGCACGCGAGCGAGGAAAGCAAGACATGGGATGCGTCGGATGAGGCGAAGCAATTTGTGAAGGACACAATCGTGCTTGGCATGTTGGCCAGCCCCTACGGCACAGGCTGGACCGAGTACGAGCAGCTGCACGACTATTTTGAACTTGCTCGGGAAAACGGCATTACCGGGCACGAGATGACCTTGGCTGCGGCGGACATGTCTTTTGAAACACTGCTAGAACAGCACTATCACTATCGCGCTGCGATGGCGGAGCAGCCGGACAAATTTCTGATCGTGAATGAAACACGCGACATCGAAGCTGCTCATATACAGGGTAAAACAGCGGTTATCTGGAACAGCCAAACCGCGACGATCCTGAACGGTGATCTAAAGAAAATGGCGTTGCTCAAGGATATGGGGATCAAGAGTATGATCCTGGCCTACAACGATATCTTCCGCACTGGGTCGGGGCAGTTGGCGGCCTATAACGGGCGCGATATCGGTCTGACCCCTTGGGGCAAGTCGGTGATCGATGAAATGGTGCGTTTCGGCATCCTTCTGGACCTGAGCCACACGGGTTCCAAAACGGCCAACGACGCCATGGACTACATGGACGAAAACTATCCCGGCGTGCCTTATGTTTACACGCATTCGGTTCCTGCCGGCCTTTACGCGAACGAACCCGGTGCGACGCCACGCGGGTGTTATCGGGCCATTCCAGACGACGAGGCCCTGCGTGCGGCCAAATCGGGCGGCTATGTGTCTCCGACATTCACTGAATGGATGATGGACGGCGTTTGGCCTGAAGATATCTCACCCAAGCAAGCCGCCGACATGATCGACTACTATGTCCAACTTGTTGGGGTCGACCACGTTGGGATCGCAACCGACGACATGTTCTCGACTGAATTGGTTGTGCAGTTCGCGACTGCAAACGCAAGCATGTATGATGATGGCGGCTACATGATCGACGCGTTCAACAAAGGGGCGACCGGTAACGGTGAGCTGGCCAAAATCCTTGCGGCAATCACCGATGATCTCTGGGCAAGAGGTTATTCCGATGAAGACCTGGAAAAGATCTATGGCGGCAACAAGATGCGGGTTTAC
Source organism: Ruegeria sp. H8 (assembly GCF_056532905.1). Classification (NCBI taxonomy): domain Bacteria; kingdom Pseudomonadati; phylum Pseudomonadota; class Alphaproteobacteria; order Rhodobacterales; family Roseobacteraceae; genus Ruegeria; species Ruegeria sp. H8. The sequence continues at coordinate 59,747 of NZ_JBQFNY010000014.1, forward strand.
GCGCAAGTCTGGGAGGGCAAGCCCCCCGAACGATTTCTGAAAGAATACCCCGAGCGTCTGCGTCTCAGACAGGAACTGCGAGAAGGGTTTTATTCGCGATAGACGTTCAGGACCCGCATCAAAGATGTTTGGCCCCGGATGCGGAACAGCGCAGGAATTTTTGGGGAAAGGCTGGTGGGTGATGAGAGATTCGCACTTCCGACATCTTCGGTGTAAACGAAGCGCTACCCATGTACACATCTGTACGTACTGTGTGTCACCTGCCAACATCGCATACACTTTTGCCCAATGTTGTCAGTGTCTTGAATGCTACAGCATGGTTCAGACATGTACAACTCGTTCCAACGTCATGATGGCATCTAATAGTGCCCGGTGCAGCAAATTTGCAGCAGCAGTGACGAAGACGCAGCAAGGGATGCGAAGTGTGCGGCCTTAGTCTGTTGACCAAAGTGTGGGTGAGCGTTGCCGTGTGCCGTAATCTACAATGCCAAACCTGTACGCGCAAACACACCTGAGAGGGTTGGTCAGAACAGCACACTACACCCCGTACCCAGTCATTTGCCCAAGGTCGATCATCCAACGCTCATGTTGAAATACGGGGTGGGGTATCTAAACAACTCTCCCCCGCCCAAAGCAAAACACAGGGTCAGTTAATAGACGGCTGTAGGCTAGGACGTCGGGCATACACCAGTTTTTGCATCTGATAGGGTGTAGCGATTTTCTTAAAAGGCATTTCATTCGTTCAAAATCCATACTTCCAGTAGTCGTAGCAGGAGGCAAGTTTTCGGATCGAGCTTTTGTAACTGTCTGCAATTGTGTCAAAATTCTTCTCCAGAAAATCGCGCAGAGCGTCTAAATCAACGTCGTGTTTTGCTTGGAAAGGAATCATGTATGTCGCCTTTTCAGGCGTTGCCTTGGCGATAATTTCCGCAGTTGAAAGGCCGTCGTACTCGCGCAGGTATTGGCTTTTGTAAGTTTGGTTGCCGTGAAAGTTATTGGAGACACTAGCAACCACTGCACGTGCGTCTGCGTAATCCGAAGCCTTCAACTCTTCTTTTGAATTGATCCCTGCCCCCCGCAAGTAACGGTAAACAGGGATGAACTTGTTCGGCAGTTTGCGGAATGCAGGGAAGGCGACTTCAAGTAATTGTTGCGGAGAGAACGCGCTATCTATCTTTAGCAGGTCCCTAAATAGTTCGTCGACCGTAACTCCAGTGTAGCCATGCTTAGACAGCGTGCGTTCTTTGTCTGCTTCAGCTTTGGCAAGCATTTTTCGATGCTCAGATGCGACACCAACACCGACAACGAACTCAACATCGTCAGTGTTTTCAATCGCATCAAAGTCAACGACTGAAAGTTTTTTCTCAGGATCAGATGACTTCACCAAATCGTACATCTGTTCTTTGAAAAACCTAAGAACCCTGACGGGCACCTGTCTCTTGACGGACTCCACCGCGTTGTACACCTCGGAAAAATCATCGGTTTCAACCAGCGTAAAGTTAAGTGTTCTCGCGCCAATATTCATAACTCCGCGCCCAATTTTGCTCTCCCCGCCCTTGGCTCGAACGACGAAAACCAAATTCTTTTCAAACTCGCTGAGTTTTTCATCCCCGAGACATTTAGAAATATCTGATATCATTGCTTGGATATGCGGGTCAGTGAGTGAATATCCTAGGAAGATAATCGGGTGCTCCGCAAAAATTGTGATCAGTTTAGCCGCCAAATAGGGATTGTTTGCGTTGAAGTGAGAGTAGTCATTCTCAGTGAGGACAAGACTTTCCGGCTCAGTCGCACACCCGTGGATTTTATATATCTCTGCAATTGACTGAGGGTTGGAAAACAGAAGTTCTTCTTGCCCTACAAAGGTCTGATAGTCGGGGAACAATTCTTCCAGCAACAAGTCCCAGTTTGTGGTGATGATGCCGTCGACATTCATCCTTGCTAGGGCTTCAATCTCATGCTCAAGATCGTTGTTTTGCGCATGTTGCAGCGAAAAGCCGGATAAGTAATCCGATATTTCGTACTTCAAAGCAGATGCTTCATTAAGCAACTGATCTTTGTACTTTTCTCTCGACTGGCTGCAACTCTCGTCGGCCCACCAAAAGTTGTTAAAATCCTTTGCCATCAATGAAGCTGCACGTGGCATTTCACCATTCGCACTTGTTGAATAGAAACCGAAGTCGCGAATTCCCGAACAAAATCTCGAAAGCAAATCTGACCACGTCTCTAGCCCGATGTATCTCCTTGAGAATCCGGAGCCCACGAACAGAAAAGGGGCTGCGCCACGCTCAGTCAGGATAACTGATAGTTCCGTTGATACGTTCGTCATTTCCATTGTTCTTTGCGGCTACAGTTAAAATTTGCGAGCTTGAATCGTTACACTCAATGCCAGTCACTGAATCTGCTTTCAAGGGAGTTACTTCTAACGAAGACAGTTTCTGCGAGAGATCAGTTTTCGCACGTGCGCGACTTGAATGTGTGAACATTATTCAGAACCAGAGGCTGCCATGAATTACTATTAATGCGATTGGGCATTCGTGGATGACCGAAGCGTGGCCGTTGTATCCCTGACAAACCGCAGTAGCTAAATGTCAATTGAGGTTCGTCTTCCTCGCGGGTTATCCCGCTTTGGGGATTAGGAACGGCACGATGTTCGTCGAAAATCAATTTGTCCAGCAGCTCAACGGATCATCAGGGGAGTTGAACTAGTGTACAAGTGCGTTGACGCATCAACAATTGTGCGTGGTTCGCTTGGTCTTGTGACCACTTATCGAACTGTTCCTTGTTAAATTGAGCAGGAAGAGGAACGGCGTCGGTTAGTTTGTCGACTTGGGAAATAGTGCAAGATCGCTGCGCGCTACCGACGCTGAAACCTACTGCAAACGCTTGGTCAACTTCGGACAGATCGTTTTGTGGTTTGAGATTTGTGACGGACCACAAACAAGGTGGTAGCGTCAACGTGTTGCTAATCTGTACCTCTCCACGGATCAGCGCGGTTGCAAGTTCACGACCTGCTTGTTCAAACACTTCATCAAGTCGCTTGGATTCGTCCATCCAACCGGCATTGACACCAATTCCGACACACTGTTGAGCCTGTCCGAGTACGGCTAGCAGTTTCTCTGCGCGTTCAACGGTCATCGCACCGGCCTGCATAGATGAAACCATTAGAAACATTGCGGCAATTGTCGCTTTCATGCGAACCTCAAACCCATAATCGTATTGAGTGGCAAGATGCATCAATCGCTGCAGTGTCGCAACACGGCATTGAGCTTCAATTGGGTGCGGATGTAACTCCCTAAGTATGTGTCAATCTGCTGCCGAGTGTAGTTCGAGTGGGTGTGAGTCTATGGGGCGCACATTTTGTCGGCTGTGAACGGTTCGCACGCCTCGCATCATTGACATGCTCTCATTCAGTACGTCATCGAAATGCGCTTGCAGCCGTGCGATGGCACCGTAGCGCGACGTTTCCATCAACCATGTAATCGCCTTGCGCAGATCAACATTGTAGGTGTCGGCGTCAAACATCGGAACAGGCACGGGCTTGCCACGTCTACGGGCACGGTATCTCGCTTTGCGCACGGTGTCGTTCTTAATGCCGGTGATCCTGTAGAAGTCGCTTGCAGTCATTGTTGGCATGTCCTGACACGCTCTCTTGAGGATAGCCGCAGTCGTCAGATGATCGGTTTGCGGGGTGTTGTTGATGTCACTCATGAATACCTCATTGGTTCATTGGGCGGGTACAGTGTGTGGCCGAAGTGTGGACGGCTCGTATGAGGTGCACCACAATCGGGAACGGCAATGGATGTGTGTACTGCATACGATTTATCCATGCTGTTTGCGCGTGTCGGTTCGTCTAAGTTGACATCGCATCGCCAAAACCATTGCCGCGTTATCCCCGGATTTCTCAATGTTCAGATTAATAAACCTGCTAGTCGCGCTTTGATCGCAAGGCTTGTTGGATGTAACGCGCTGCGAATAGCCGATTGGATCAGAGGCATGCTGCTTTCAGTATGTGTCAGTCTTGCTGCTATTGTTGTGCAATTGAGCTACCCTTTCTGGTGATAGTCAGGTGGGCAGGGTTACAGCACCAAATGTTTCCGCATGTAGCCGTCACGATTGCTCCGGGTGGGGCTTGCGTGATCGCGTTTTGGACGATGAACGAAATTCCTTGAATGCGTATTCGGACACGTCCATCGTCACAGTGCGGCGCGTTGAGATAGATGCACTCGCTTGGTGTAACCTGACCATCGTGTTTGACAGCTTCCCAAGCAATGTAAGCCGCCAATGTGCTGAGTTGTTCGCGTTTGGCAGACACATCAACGCATCTCAGCGATATGTTTGTTCGACCCTTGGTCAAGCTAGCGTATGGTCAGGACATTGAACGGAGTAGTTTCTTCCGAGACACGTTGCGACCGATCACACATGTTTTGCCCGATCTGCGAGAACATGCTGTGCAGAACATAGCTGGTGCCTTCGTCGTTCATACGAAGAATACCTGCCTCTGCGACCTCGGTGACGACTTCTGGCAACAAGAATGCGCCGCCGCCCGTTGCAAATGCCGATTGAAATGATCCGCAATGACCACAGTTCGTGTCCTGCGCGCGTTCGATGATCATACCCCAGACGAGTTGCTTGGCGTCCGGTGACAGGTTGGCCAACGCTTCGAGCGCAACTGCATCTGTGACTTCGATGCTATTCCGCGTGGTCATTTCATGCACTCCCGTTCCTGTTGTACAGAAGGCTTGTTCTCTGTTGTGTGCATTGGTTCCCAATGCCCGTCGTAGTCGCCGTGCTTGCGGGCAAGTTCCAACAAGACGCTGGGTGCAACACTACCTATACCTTTTGCTTGCATCTCTCGAACCGCTGACACGATGTTATCAAGTATGGCCGACTTTTCGTCCTGCAACGCCCCTATGGTTAAAGCATCGTGCAACCCGCGTTCGATCAGCGCGGCATTGTCTTTTTCTAATCGTGCAATTCGGTGTGCTTGTCGGGCATTGACAGCATCTTCTTCTGCTCGTCGACTAAGTATGGTTTTACGCTCTAGTACGAGTGCTTTCTGGGTGAGTGGTTTTCGAATACCCGACATGTAGAAGTTATCTGGTGCAGCGGTGTCCCGCTCTGATAGTTCCGCAAGCCCATAAATTGGATGCGTGCCTTCTGGGTTGTCCAAGATCGTCCAGGCATGTTTGCGCATACTGCTTGATCCTTGCAACGCCAGTGTCGGATTGATTAGCGTCGCGTTGTACGGGTCGATTTCACCAACAATCCCCCATGCCTGTAGGATTGAAAGTGCGGCAACATACCTATCTTCCGTTATCGGATCGACCAACATCGTGCGTTCCACGGTTTCAGTGCACCACGTCATGCCCGCGTGCTCAGCGCACACTTGCAGTTCGTTGGCGATGCGCCCGAGATGTGGAGACAAGTAACGGTAGACGTTTTCATAGGTCGCATCTTCGATGATGCAGGATGATCGACTAATATCGTACACGCATGCACCATCGTCCTGTGTTTCAGTTGTCACTGTGACGACGCCATCTTCATTCGCCACGGCATGTGGCTTCACATCACTCCATCGTTGCCACACCAACGCATCAATCAGAGCGTCGAGCACGCGGGAAACATCGGAAGGCCAGTATTGACGCGCGCGAATAAGCAAAGGGTGCTGTACAACCATATCACTGCTTAGCTTGCCAAGCCTTGGTATGAGCACGATGCTGCCGTCTGGATTGCGCTTTGGTTCACCGTCACCGTTGCGAGAGATTGAAGGCATAAGAGCGCGAATTGTGAGCTTTGAGGGGTAAGGGGTGGACCGGGTTCGGGGTTTGTAACATTGCTCACTTTCCATGCCGTCGCCCCGGTTGGCAGTTTGACCCTTTGTACATGGGGAAGCGGCTACGACTTGATGTTTGTTACAGCCTTTCATTCTACGGCCTCCTTCCTTTGAGGCTCGACTGAAACGCTTTGCTCATCTAGCCACGCTTGTCGCTCCAAACGAGTGCCAAAGCGGGGCTGTCCTCGGTAGCAGGGAGTTCTCTCCAAACTCACGTGATTACCTCCTGAGTACAGTCGGATTGCCACTCATCCCAAAGATCGGTCCAAGTCAGTCCTTGTTTGATGGCGCTGATAGTTGACTGTGATACGCCATAGTCATCAGCAATCGCTCTTTGGGAACGATTATCACGCAGAATGTCGCGCACCTTGTCATTGGTCAGTTTGGCCAGCGTCCCACGTTCACCACGCTGCGCGGTTCCTTGTCGCTTTTTGTCCTGCATGTTTTGTTCGCGGGTGCCACTTGCGAGGTGGTTGGGCGCAACGCAGCGTGGGTCGTGGCATCCAACATGACGAGCGTGCCACCGATCTGACTGGTGGAGTGGCAAGCCATCGCGTAGTGCAACGATGACGCGAGCGACCTGAGTGTGCCAGCCCGCAAAAACCTTGGGCCTGCCTTCTTGCGTTGTTGCGCCCGTGACGAAGATACAGCCCGTGTTGGCATCAGCATGCGAGAAGCGTGCTGCTATTCGGTCAAGCACTTTGCGATCATCAGTGTGAACATCGTAGCCTCGAAACTCATCGGTGAGTGGATTGCGTTCGATCCGGTTCATTGTATCGCGCCATGTGTATTGATGCTTATGCCCGAGGCAACGCCACCTGACGCGACCCAATCAACTAGCGCGGTCCGTGTGTAGCGATAAGAAGTGGTTGAGATGTTCACGCACTTTGGCCCAGTGCCTTTGACATACAGGCGGCGCAAAGTGCGGCTTGAGATGTTGAGTATTTTAGCTGCTTGTTCCGTTGTCAGCAGTTCGATGTCGTCATTCATCGGATGCATTCTCCTGTTGAGAGTGATGCAGCCGTGCCATCCAGTGGCATCTCGCTTTGATTAGAGGTGGATCAGTCAAATATAGTCAAACTTGGCCGGAGGGTCAAACCCTGCGTCCGGAAAAATATATGTGGGACAATGGCTTGTGATGCGCCGCGCACGTTTTGCACTCATGCGAAACGCACCATTTCATGTCACAGCTTGCTCGCTACCTGCACGGCAGATAAATGCGTGTACCGCATCAACATGCGTGCGTCCTTGTGGCCGGAACACAGCGCAACCTCTGGCAATGACAGTCCGCGTTCGAAGTGTGCGCTAATGGCTTCGTGGCGCAGCGAATGAAAGCATAGATCAGGCACACCGGCACGTTCACGTATGCGTCGCCACGCCAACTGCACCGCATTAGCTTTCATCGGGAACACGTGTGTCTGATTGTGTAGCCGCATCGCCTCATCCAGCGCGTCGAGTGCGTCACGCGTCAGCGGAACAGTGCGCGGTTCACCTGTCTTGCTGGTATTCAATCGGCATACTCGAAGATCGTGCACAACGTCACCGCGTTGTAGTGCCAGACATTCGCCCCTGCGCATGCCTGACGAGATAGCCACGGTAATCAGCGGGCGCATCAAAGGATTGCGGTAGCCAGCAGCGGCGTCGAGTAACCGACTGGGTTCGTCATTGCTGACGCGCCGTTCTCTGCGGTTGTTGATGCGCGGTCGGCGCACATCACGTACCGGATTACTAATCAATGGCACGTTCCATTCGCTTGCGGCCACGTCGAGCGCGTGTTGTATCAGGCCGAGGTAGCGGCACACGCTGGCCGGTTTGAGGGATTGCAGCCACTGATCACGCCAACCCGCGACCATGCGTTCACTCAGCTTATCGAGTCGCGCGCCTGCAATGCGCTTGTCTCTCAGCAACTTGCTGAGCGCGTATTGCTCATTCTTGCCCGCTTGCTTTTGGGCGCATACTTCATTGGCGTAGCGTTGCAGCACGTCGCCTAGCAGATGTTCGCGCAATGCCCGCGTGTCCACGATGTCCCCGCGTTCGGCTTGCATCTCGGTCTCACGCGCCCACTTCACCGCGTCTACATGCTTGGAGAACGACTTGCTACGGCTGGTGCCATTGGTACGAACTTGCGCTTGCCACTTGCCGTTGCCGCGTTTGTTGATCGATGCCATCTCTCACTTGCTCCACTTCAATTGTGGGCGTGAGTGCAGCGAATTTGCAGCAGATGACGGATACAATGACTTCATGCGCACGGCTTTGCGCGCCAAGTTATTGTGGTTACGTGCAGAAGAATGGTGGGTGATGAGAGACTCGAACTCCCGACATCTTCGGTGTAAACGAAGCGCTCTACCAACTGAGCTAATCACCCGTGATGCTGCATTTAGCCAAGCCTGCGGGCAGGTGCAAGAGGGTCTGGAAGATTTTCTTGCGTTCCGTCTTCGGCGGCCGTCCAACGGGGCATCTTGTCAGCCGTAGGCCGAACAGGCGGGCGCTCGGGGCGCCTCTCGGGCTGGAAGGTGGGCAGCACATTTTAAGACGGATCGATGGAAAACGCCTTGCTCAACCTGCGACCCATCATGTGTAAATGGCCAAAGGCGCTTGCGCGCCACCGGTGGCGTCCGATATCCCCGGAGAGACTGAAGCAAACCGGTCGGGAGTGTACATGACCCTATCCTTCGCCCGCCGATTTTGGATGGTGGCATTGGTCCTTGGCATGACGGCGTTGGCCCCGATCCGGGCCGGTGCAGAAGGCATTCTGGTCTTTGCAGCGGCCAGCCTCAAGACCGCATTGGACGAAATCGTTGCCGGTTACGAAAACCAGACCGGTCAGAGCGTTTCCGTTTCCTATGCGGCGTCGTCGGTCTTGGCCCGGCAGATTCAGCAAGGCGCGCCTGCGGATGTGTTTGTCTCGGCCAATACGGATTGGATGGATGTGTTGGAGCAGGACGGATTGATCCGGGCAGACTCTCGGGTTGATCTGCTGAGCAACGGCCTGGTTCTGATCGGGGCTGAAGATCATGCGCAAGTGGGTGAAATCCAGCCCGGATATGACCTTAGGGCGGACTTGAAGGATGGCTATCTGGCCATGGCACTGGTCGACGCGGTGCCTGCCGGTATCTATGGCAAAGCTGCATTGCAAAGTCTGAATCAGTGGGAGGCTGTGCGGACACAGGTGGCGCAGGCCGACAATGTGCGCGCTGCGCTGGCTCTGGTGGCGGCCGGTGCCGCGCCGCTTGGGATCGTGTACCAATCAGACGCCAGGGTGGAAGAAAGGGTCCGGGTCGTTGGGACGTTCCCTGCCGATCTGCATCCACCGATAATTTACCCCGCGGCACTGACCCTCGATGCAAAAGAAGGAGCACACGCCTTTCTTGAACACCTGAAAACGGATGCAGCCACGGCTGTATTTCTGGAGCAGGGATTTACCCTGCCGGTCAGGTGATTGCCTTGGATTGGTTGGGGCCTGCCGAAGTAGAAGCATTGAAGCTTTCATTGCGCGTGTCCTTCTGGGCGACGCTGGCGACTTTGCCGTTTGGTATTTTTGTCGCTTATGCTCTGGCGCGTTGGCGGTTTCCTGGACGACAGGTTTTGAACGGTCTGGTGCATTTGCCTTTGATCCTGCCGCCGGTTGTCACCGGATACCTGCTGTTGCTGACCTTCGGCATTCAAGGGCCGCTGGGCCGGCTTTTGGCCGAGTTCGGGATCGTAGTGGCCTTTCGCTGGACAGGCGCGGCCCTTGCCGCCGGGATCATGGCCTTCCCTTTGATGGTCCGGGCGATACGTTTGTCGATCGAAGCGGTGGACCCGAAGCTGGAACAGGCAGGGGCAACTCTGGGCGCGTCGCGTCCGATGGTGTTTTGTACGGTGACCTTGCCGATGATTTTACCGGGTGTCATAGCCGGGGCTATTCTGGCCTTCGCCAAGGCCATGGGTGAATTTGGTGCGACGATTACCTTCGTTTCCAACATCCCAGGTCAGACGCAGACGTTGCCTTCGGCTGTCTACGCCTTTTTGCAGGTCCCGGGCGGCGAGGCGGCCGCGACGCGGCTGGTTCTGATCTCGATCGTCGTCGCAATGAGCGCGTTGTTGCTGTCGGAGTATGTGGGGCGGCGTGCCGCGGCGCGGGTGGCCGGATCATGAGCCTGTCTGTTCGATTGCACCACCATCTGTCGGGGATCGATCTGGACGTCAGTTTTGATGCGCCGCCGGGCGTGACGGTGCTGTTCGGGCGCTCGGGATCGGGCAAGACCACCATCGTCAATGCCGTGGCAGGGTTGTTGCGGCCCCAGGCGGGCCGGGTGGCGGTAGATGACTGGGTTCTGTTCGACACGGAACAGGGCCTGTGGCTGCCGCCGCATCGGCGCCGATTGGGGTATGTTTTTCAGGAAGGGCGGTTGTTCCCCCATCTGACCGTGCGCCAGAACCTTGCCTATGGGCGTTGGTTTGCGCCGAAAAACACACGTCGCGAAGACCCCGACAAAGTCATCGACATGCTGGGCATCGGTCATCTGCTGGACCGCAGACCTGCCGGGTTGTCAGGCGGTGAGAAACAGCGCGTCGCCATCGGGCGGGCCTTGTTGGCAAGCCCGCGATTGATCCTTGCAGATGAACCGCTGGCAGCACTGGATGATGGGCGAAAAGCGGAAATCCTGCCCTATTTCGAGCGTCTCAGGGACGAGGTCTCGGTTCCGATCCTCTATGTGACCCACTCTGCCGCCGAAGTGGCCCGGTTGGCCACATCCGTTGTTGCGTTGCAGGATGGCAAGGCCGTTCGTCACGGGCCCGCATCCGAAATGCTTGCCGACCCGTCAGTGGCCCCTGCGGGAATTCGCGCCGTTGGGGCCGTGTTGCAGGTTCAGGTTGCAAAGCATCATTCCGACGGGCTGACGGAGTTGAACGCCAATGGCGCGCGGCTCTTTCTGCCTCGTATCGCGCATGAGGTCGGGGCAAAATTGCGGATTCGGATACCCGCCCAGGAAGTGATCCTGTCGAACAACAAACCCGAGGGGCTTTCGGCGCTGAACGTGCTTGGCGGGACCGTGGACTCGATCCGGTCGGGCGATGGGCCGGGTGCCATCGTGTCGGTAAAGACCCCGGCGGGCAATGTGCTTGCGCGGGTTACGCGTCGATCTGTTGCGGCCCTGAACCTGAAGCCGGGCAGCACATGTTATGCCGTGATCAAGACGGTTGCATTGGCCCCGCAGGATGTCGGCGGGCGCATTGTGGCCGGCAGCTAGTCGCAGGCAAGGGCGCGGGCTTCGTGTTCGCGCAGTATCAGGCGAGCCGCGCGCCCGAACCCGGTGTGACCCGAGGTCGGTCTGTCGGGGAATATCGAAGCCAGTTCGCGCAATGCCTCAGAGGACAGCGAATAAAGGGCCTCTTCCCCCAGAAACAGGCTTTCGGCCTGCGCGCCCTCGGCGTTCAGGATCTCATGCCGGTCCAGCAGGACGTGAAGATACTCGACCGTTTGAACCGATGTATCGATGCCGATGCCGGGCCATCCGCACAGGTGTTTGGCGGCAACCAGGGCTTCGGATGCGCCGAAAAGCAGCTCGACTTTCGGGCCTTTGACCAGGATCCTGTGCTGCTGCGATACCAGAAGGTCCCGTGAGGGTTCGTTCGGCCCCAGACTGCCCGCCGAGATACGAACGGGGCGCAAAGCAGGTTCATCGCATAATCGTTCGGGAGGAATCCTGCTGCTTTCGATCCAGCGGATAGGTTGCAGACCGTGATCGGCAGTGGCCACCATATGACCCGCGTCCAGCGTTTCGATCGCAAGCGGGCCGCTTTCAGTTTCGATCAGGGTTCCGGCCGCAAAACAGACGCCCTCGATCCGGATGACCACTTCCACCGGGTCCGGTGTGCCGGTGAATGGAAGGGTGAATGGGCCGGCTTGCGTTGTACCCGAGACGCTGATGAAGAAAGAATCGAAGACGACTTCGCCTTTGTCGAGGCCATCGAAAAATGTCGGGTCGACGGTATAGGTCCACTCTCCTGTGTTCGGGTCGATCGAGGCGGTGCCGTTGGCAGGCTGTGCCGCAATCGTCCAGGTTTGCGTGACCGGATTGAAGTTTCCATTGTCCAGAGTGGGTTGCCCCGTCTCAACGTTGGGTGGAAAACCAGTCACATCCCCGGTCAGTTCGCCTGTGATCGGAACTGAAACCAATTAACCCTCGCCTTGCTGCAGCACGCGTTCAAATTCCTTCTTGCGATACAGGCGCATGTGAACCTCGCCCGCTTCATCCCGCGTCCATTCGACGATGCGATTGCGTGTCATGTCACTGTCCATCCGGTTGGTGCGCACACGCGGGTGCGGGATTTCCTGCTTGAGGATATCAACAATTTGGCTGGTCTGTCCAAACGGGGCCACAAGATCAATGATCCAGAAGGATGATCCGCTGGTGAAATCCGTGTCGGAAAGGGGTTTTTCCTTCACCGCATAACGGAACTCGGCTTCGGGGCTGAGCCCGGCGAAGGTGACAAAACCACGGGGGAATCCGTGCTGCCGGAAGATATGGTACTGGCCCAGGCGAAACGGAGTTTCGAACGCGTACAAAACCTGTGCCAGACTGCGTTTCTGATGTGTTTTCGTCAAACCCGCCAGATAGAACATAGCGCCCAGATCCGCGTATTTTTCCGGCGTGAAATCGAACCAGTCTTTTGGAAACGTCTTGCTCAAAGAGATGCCCAACAGTGTAACGGGAACCAAAAGTCTACAGCGAGTGTACTGCTTTCCTGCAATATGGGTAGAATAAATTCTTTGATGTGGTCAGTGTTGCCGGCTCGTTGGCCTGTCCTGCTTTACTCGCAGGTCGTCCCGACTATGCTATTGGTATCGGACCCTTGTTTCGGGATACCTGGATTATGCGTTCATTCAAGACTTTGGCTGCTGCCGTGCTTTTGTCGATACCTGCGATGGCCGAGGCTGTCGGGTTCGGCCTGTCCGTTCGGCCGCAATTTCGCACGGAAATCACGCCGATGCCGGACGGTGTCTACGAGGTCAAGGCCATCGGATCCTCAGCGCCCGTGAATTATTGGTGTGGAATTGGGGATTACGCGATCCGTAGTCTGGGTGTGCCAAACAACCAACGGATCTATATCTGGCGCGCCTATGAACCCGGCGTCCGGACCGTGCAATTCTCTCTGACCCCGCCGCCGGGGGCGGATACCAAGCCAGGATATTCCATCACCGTCAGGAAAGTCGGGGCCAACATGTCGGCGTCGTCGGCGCAGAACTACTGCTATGACAACTTCATCATGGACACGTTCTGAGGGTCAGATCCATTTCGCCACCGGTGGCAGGCTCATCAGAACCGCGTCCGGATCATGTCCGGTTTCCAGGCCGAACTTGGTGCCGCGGTCATAGACCAGATTGTATTCCGCATAAAGACCGCGATGCACCAGCTGGGTGTCTTTGTCGGCGTCCGAGAAACCCTGTACGCGCCGCTTTTCAACCAATGGCAGGAAGGCCGGCAGGAAAGCCCGACCGATATCCTGCGTCAGGGCGAAATCGGCCTGCCAGTCTCCGGTGCAATAGTCATCCATGAAAATGCCGCCTACGCCGCGTGCGCGTTTGCGGTGGGGGATATAGAAATATTCGTCCGCCCACTCTTTCAGGCGTGGATAGTGCCCGGGACCATGCGGGTCCAGATGGGCCTTTTGGGTCGCGTGGAAATGCGCCGTGTCTTCATCATACTCGATGCAGGGGTTCAGATCCGACCCGCCGCCGAACCACCAGGCGTGCGGGGTCCAGAACATGCGGGTGTTCATGTGCACCGCCGTGACATGGGGGTTCTGCATATGCGCCACGAGGCTGATCCCCGAGGCCCAGAAACGCGGGTCTTCGGTCATCCCGGGAATGCCTTTGCGCGCTGCCATTGCCTGTTGTGCACGCTCGCCCAGGGTCCCGTAAACCGTCGAGACATTGACCCCGACCTTTTCAAACACGCGCCCGCCGCGCATCACGGACATCAGACCGCCCCCTGCGTCAGAGCCGTCCTCGGACTGGCGTTTGGTTTCCTTCACTTCAAAGCGGCCGGGTTTTGCGTCGGAAAACGGGCCGGTGTCGTGGCTGTCCTCCAGTGCTTCGAATGCGGCGACAATATCGTCGCGCAATTGGCGGAACCAGGCAGAGGCGGTGTTTTTTTCTGTTTCGAACATGGGTCTTAATGCGCAGGTGCGGCAACGGGGTCAAGCAATGTGCGGCCACCGTCGATTGTCAGGATCTGGCCGGTGATGAATCCGGCTGCATCCGATGCCAGATACTGCGCGGTTTCCGTCAATTCGGTGGCCGACGCGATGCGGGCAAGCGGTGTGTGCTTTTCGATGTCGTCGCGGAATTCTCGGTTCTCTCTCAGGGTCGATTGCAGGGATGCACTCATGACCGAGCCGAGCGCAATCGAATTGACCCGGATGCGGTTCGGCGCCAACGCCACGGCCAGTGAACGTGTCAACTGATCCAGCGCGGCGGTAGACACGGAATAGGCCATCAGGTCGGGATGCGTGCGGCGGGCCGCGATGGATGACAGGTTGATGATCGATCCGGCCGGGTTTTCATCGTCATCCCCGGCCTGTTTGATCATGCGTTTCGCGACCAGCTGGCTGAGCCGCAGCGCAGGCATCAGGTTCTGGTTCAGCAAGGTGCGCATCGAGTCGTCATCGGGGTCCAGCGGATCAGACTGGATCACCTGGCGCGCGCCGTTGATCAGAATATCCACCTGATCAAACGCATCCAGTGTTGCCGACAGCAAATTGGCAATGGTCAGTTTTTCGCGCAGATCGCCTGCGAAGTAGCGAATATTGCCGTCTTCTGCCTGTTCCCCAAGCTCATCGATCAGACGTTTTTCATCTATATCGGCGAACATGACATTTGCGCCCGCATCCGCGAAATGCCTACCTATGGCCAGCCCGATGCCATTGGCTCCGCCTGTAACGATTGCTGTCTTGCCTGCGATGGAAAAGGACATCCGAATCCTCCTGAATTGGGGGCACGTTAGCTGGCCTTATCGCCGAGGGCGAGAGGCCTCAAACACCTTGAACCGGTTGTCGCCGGCGGCTTCATCGACCCGAGCGAAGTGTTCGTTCAGAGTGGTTTCGTAGGGGAGATGGCGATTTGCCACCATCCAGAGCGTTCCGTTGCGCGTCAGATTGCGTGCCGCTGCTGCGATGAAACCCTGCCCCAGCGCAGGGTCGGCACTGCGTGAGGTGTGAAACGGGGGGTTCATTACGATGGTGTCCATCGGCTCTGGCGCAGACCAGGTGACGGCGTCAGCCCAATAAAACCGGGACTTCGGGTCAGAGGCGTTGATGCGCGCACAGGCAAGGGCCGTGTGATCTGCTTCGACAAGATGTACGGATTTCACAGTGTCGCGCTTCAGTAACTCTGCGGTCAGATACCCCCATCCGGCACCCAGATCGGCCACGCGCGGCCCCAGCTTGGCGGGCAAGGCCTTCAGCAACATGGCCGAAGCGGGATCGATCCCGTCCGCTGAAAACACACCCGGTGCCGTGTGGTACCCATCGACGATCTGTGTCTTTGGCGCAGCCCAATCTGCAAAGCTCTGCGGGTCAGCCTGAAACCAGAAGATTTTCCCGTGTGCTTTGGACAGAGGTCCTTCGACCGAGATCCTTTTGCGAACATCTTTCAGAATGCTGTCCACGCCATCGGTCTTTGCGCCATCGATCACGACAACGCCGCGGGCTCGTGAACTGGCCAGATGGATCATTGCCCGCGCCAGCGCCTTGGCGCGCGGCAAAAACACAATGGCATCCTGACAGGGGCCGTCTGTTTCTGGCACCGTGTCAAAGCCCTGCGCAGCAAAATGGTCGTGAAAAGGTTTGAACGGTTGCACCACCTGTGCTTCATTGGGAAGCGCCGACAGATCATGGGCCGGAACAGGGCAGATCACGCTAAGGGGCGACGACAGCGACAGGCCGTTCTGCAATGCAAGTTCCAGGCGAGGGGACATGGGCAATTCCGGCAAATATGGGTGATTGTCAGGCAAAAAGCCCTATTCTTCGCGTTCCATGGTGCATTGCAGCGGGTGCTGGTGCCTGCGGGCGAAATCCATGACCTGGCCTACTTTGGTCTCGGCAATCTCATGGCTGAAGACCCCGACGACGGCCACACCTTTTTTGTGCACGGTCAGCATGATCTCGAATGCTTCTGCATGGGTCATGCCGAAGAAACGTTCCAGAACATGAACCACGAATTCCATCGGCGTGTAATCGTCGTTCAGCAACAGCACCTTGTACAAAGGCGGACGCTTGGTTTTTGGGCGCGTCTGCACCAGAACGGACGCGTCGCTGTCGTCGTCCGGTTCGTCAGACATCATCCAGGTCTTTTCCAGCATCGTAGGCAACTGTCCGATTCAGTTTTGGGGTTTATCCTCGCGCTTATATAACGTGGGGATGGCCGGTGAAAAGAGCAAGCGGACGTAAACGAGATGACTGACAAGCTGACGACAATCGGTTTCGATGCGGATGACACCCTGTGGCACAATGAGCGTTTTTTTCAGCTGACGCAGGCGCATTTTGCCCAGTTGCTGGCCGATCATGCCGACCAGGATCATCTGATGGAGCGGCTTCTGGCAGCTGAAAAGCGCAACATTCGACACTATGGCTATGGCATCAAGGGCTTTGTTCTGTCGATGATCGAAACCGCTCTCGAGGTCACGGATGACCGTGTGCCGGCCTCGGTCATTCGCCAATTGATCGAAGCCGGGCAAGAGATGCTGGCCTATCCGATCGAGCTGTTGCCCCATGCCCGCGACGCGGTGGAAGGCATGACAGGCTTGTGCCGGGTTGTCTTGATTACCAAAGGGGACCTGATCGACCAGGAACGCAAACTGGCTCAGTCGGGTCTGGGTGATCTGTTCGACGCAGTGGAAATCGTGTCTGAAAAGACCCCCGAAACTTACCGGTCGATATTTGAGCGGCATGGTGATGGCCCGGCGCGCGCGATGATGGTTGGCAATTCCATGCGATCTGACGTTGTGGCTCCGATCCAGGCAGGAAGCTGGGGGGTTCATGTCCCGCACGGCCTTATCTGGGAGGTGGAGCATGCTGAAGCCCCGGTCGACAGTCCCCGATTCCGGGAGTTGAGGGATTTGGGCGGTCTGGCCGAATTGGTGCACAGCCTGAAGTGATGTTGCCTTTTGGCCGCAGTTCCACGAAAACCCTGCCGGGTGTTGACCAAGTTCTGCCTCAATCGCGCATCTGGTGGGCTCAGGGCAGTATTTGTCTAGATATAGCCCAGTTCGAGCAACCTAACGAAACCGCGAAATGCTCAGCTTTCGGTTTATTTCACCAAGTCTCTGTGATAGTGTTTACGATAATAAAATAATTTTTGCTGACCGGGAAAACCCGGCGGCGCGAGGCAGACAGAGGCAAAAATCGTGCAGATTCGGCGGACAGTTCCGGCCCGAATGGGCTTTTTTCTCATAATGTTGCTATGTGTGCTGGCGTTTGCGCCGCTCAGGTCCATGGCGGCACCTTACGCAGCGATGGTGATTGATGCCCGAACCGGAGAGGTTCTGCATTCGCGCAATGCTGACACAAGGCTTCACCCGGCATCGCTGACCAAGATGATGACGCTTTATATCGCGTTCGAAGCGGTGCGGAATGGTGAGATCACGCTGGATACCCCGGTTCGGATCACCAAAAAGGCGGCAGCCGAGCCACCGTCGAAGCTGGGGCTGCGCGCTGGTCAGACAATTGCTTTTCGCTATCTGATCCGCGCGGCTGCTGTGAAATCGGCGAATGATGCTGCCACGGCCATCGGTATTGCCATCAGCGGATCCGAGGCAGCTTTTGCGCGTCGTATGACGCGAACCGCCAAGGCGATGGGGATGAGCCGCACGACCTTCAAAAACGCCCATGGTTTGACCGAGGCGGGGCATCTTTCGACCGCACGTGACATGACCACGCTGGGTCGGCATCTGCTGTATGACTATCCACAATACTACAACCTGTTCTCACGCCAATCGACCTATGCAGGGATCAAAACTGTTCCCAACACCAACCGTCGCCTGCTGGCAGCCTACAAAGGCGCCGATGGCATCAAAACCGGTTACACCCGAGCGGCTGGGTTCAATCTTGTGGCATCGGCTAAACGCAAGAATGAACGCATCATCGCCACCGTCTTTGGCGGAAAATCTGGCGCCTCTCGGAATGCCAAGGTTGCCGAGCTTCTGGATTTGGGTTTCCGCCGTGCACCGTCGCGTGCGCCCATTCGCAAACCTGCGCGACCGGCTTATGCAGGAAATACCGGATTGGGTACCGGGACGCAGGTCGCCAGCGTGAGCGGGGCACCAAAATCCAGTTTGCGCCCGGTTCGGCGTCCCACCGCGGCAACGCAAGTCGCAAGCGCGGTTGCTGTGACAGCTGATGAGAATCGCGACCGCATCACCAGCGCGATTGCGGCGGCCATTGCCGAAGCGGATATCGCGCCAACCGCACCGCCTGTGGAAACATCCGACACCCGTCCGGCATTGCGCCCCGAAAACCTGGTTCTGGCTTCGACGGATTCCACCAAACAGCCCGAGCCTGAGCAGGAGGTCGTCACTCGGCTTTCTTCGTCAGGTGGGCATCTGTGGGGGGTCAATGTGGGGCGCTATACCACTCGGTATGAGGCCGAGAAGGTTCTGCTGAAAACCGCTTTGTCGGAAATGACCACACTGGAAGGCACGCTGCGCAAGGTAAACCAAAGCGCGCGTGGGTTTGACGCAACCTTTCAGGGCATGACCCGCGAACAGGCGGATCTGGCCTGTCGCCGTTTGCAGGCCCGCAACGTCACATGTTTCATGATCGGGCCATCATAAGGTTCGGCATATTCTCTCCTGAATGGGTCTGGGCTGCGGTACTCCGCAGCCCTTTTTTCAATCGAAAACGTGGCCGTGCTGGTATTGTTCATCCTGTCCGGCGGCGGCTGTCAGGGCGGCGACATTGTCCTTGGTGAAGAACCCATCATATTTGTGGCACCGCTCGATATACTCGGTAATCAGCAGGGTATGCTTGGAGTGTTTCGAGAAGATCTGTTTCAGGTTCGGATCGTCTTTGCACTCACCCACCACATGGGCCAGGAACGGCACACCCTTGTCCTTCAGGGTGTTCACAACGAAATCGACGTTCTTTTCCCCGGCGCCGTGATCGCCATCCTGAATCTCGACGGCCATGTGATGCAGACGACGGCCAAAATTGCGCACGAAATCCTCGGTCGGCATCGGCAGTTTGGCGAAGGAGTTCACGAAGGATGGCGTGTTGTTTGCGGTGAATACCTTGGCCGGAGATTTTTTGTCATCGTCTACGCCGCCGTTGCGGTTCACGTTGGTCGATGAGTTCATGTCGAATATGTTGTAAGCGCCCCAGAAATAATAGGGAACCATGGTCAGAAACTCGAGGATCGCATCCTCGCGCTCGCCCGCCAATACCCGCGTCGCAAGATGGTCGATTCCCAGCATCAGCGGGGCGATTTTGCTTTCGGTTCCGAAAGCGGCGGCCTGTTCCAGACGGGCCTGTTCCGTGTCGCTCAGCAACACGCGATCCCCAAGGCCCAGACTGTCGGTGTCGTTGAAGTCGTGGGTCGAATACCCGACGCGGTTGCAGGTGAAATCGGACGGGGTGGTGAATCGGAACCCGTCCGATGTGTAGAACGGGTTCTCGGTATCTCCGGGATATTCGAACCGTATGTTCTGATCCTCAAGTGCATGGGTCAGCGTGTCCAGATCGCAGGCTGCGTATACCTCGCCTACATAGCGCGTCTGCGGCGTGTTTCGCGCCAGTGGATACATGCGATTGATGCGGGGGATGAAATCTTCAAACCCGGGGCTGAGCGGCGCCATCAGGATCAGCGCGGGATAGTCGGGATGTGAATGCAGAACCGAGAATCTGTGGGTCCGTCCCAGATAGCTGGCGGTGTGCCGATAGGGTGTCATCACGTAAAGCTCGACCATCGTGTCGAACGCCGCGTCGGGTTCGACCTGAATGATGATGGCCCGCATCGCGCCGACCTGATTTGCAATGCCCGAGCTTGTCCGGCGTTCGTAAATCTTCGGAAGGTATTCATTGAAGAAATCCGAGTTCTTCTTGTCGCCCCGGGGCTGATAAGACATCAGATCAAATGACATTCCACGACCTCCTTGCTCTTGCCCGCCATGGGTCAAGGCATTGTTTGAAATTGTAGTATTCAGAATATGCGTTTGCCCGCCATGCTAGGCGCTGAGACCTGTACGGGCAACAGTCGTGAATTTGGGTTGCCGACGTTAACCCATGATGTTCAGCGGGTGAATTTCGTCACCTCGACACCGCCCCCGATCAGGCTTTCGCGAACAGAGCCGGCGATCTGCACCGCCGTTGGTCCGTCACCATGCAGGCAAATTGTGTCGATCGATGTTTCCAGCCGCTTGCCGCTTTCGGTGATGATCGCGCCTTCGCGGACCATGTTCAGGATGCGGGGTCCTGCGACATCCGCGTCATGGATCACCGCGCCTGGCAGGCTGCGGTCAACCAATGTTCCGTCGTCATTGTAGGCGCGGTCGGCAAAAATCTCGCCCACCCATTTGCAGCCCAGCTCGCGCACGGCGTCTTCCTGTTTCGTTACGGCAAGAACCATCACGATGATGTCGGGATCGACGTCCAGCGCGCCCTGATAGCAGGCCCGCGCAATATCGACATCGAGCGAACACATATTGGCCAGTGCGCCGTGCAGCTTTAGATGGCGAACACTGGTGCCAACCGCTTTGGCCATGCCCATGGCTGCGCCCAACTGATACCGCACCAGATTGCGGAGGGTGTCCTGAGACAGCTTCATGTTCCGGCGGCCAAAGCCTTGCAGGTCGGGAAACCCGGGATGAGCCCCGATACCGACACCATTCTCGGCTGCCAGCTTCATTGTCGATGCCATTACATCCGGATCACCCGCATGAAAGCCACAGGCAATATTGGCCGAGGTGATGATCTTCAGAAGGCTTTCGTCGTCGCCCATTTTCCATGGGCCAAAGCTTTCCCCCATATCGGCATTCAGATCGACGCTTGGCATCGGCACATCTCCTTAGTCGGTGGCAGAGATCACTCCGCTGATCAATTGGTAGGACAGCAAGTCCGGGATGTCATTGGGATCACGCACCAACGCTTCGACTTTTGAGGGCAGGCGGGCAAGATCCGCCATGAATGCCGCGTGCAATTCGGTGGCTTGCTCCATGCTGACAAATTCGAACGTGATTGCTCCGCCCGCCGGTGTCTGCGCTGCGCGGGGCATATCGCAGGGCAAAACGGTCGCGATGCGGGGATACCCTCCTGTGGTCTGGCATTCAGGCAGCAGGATGAACGGATCTCCGGTTCCGGTCATCTGGATGTCGCCCGGGGTAATAACCTCGGACAAAATGTTCAGTTGGCCAGTGGCCGCAAACCCGTCGCCGTCACTGTTGACTTGCATCCCCATCCGGTTGGCGCGTGCGCCACGATGGAATGAGGTGCGCGCAAATCGATCAAGCGTTGCGCCATCAAACAAGGACGTCTGGAAGCTGGCGACGACACGCAGAACGCCGCCCGAGAAGCGTTCGGAAGGGGGAAGTTTCAAACCAGCGTCGCCTGCATCAGGGCCACAGGTCAGCCGGTCGCCCGGCTTCACCGCTCGCCCGATCCGTGCCGTCAGGTGCGCGGATCGAGATCCAAGAAAAACCTCTGAATCGATACCGCCTCCCAAATGAAGATAGCCGTAATTGCCTTGCAGAAGCGCACCGATGACCAGCCGTTGTCCGGGCTCCAGGTGATGCGAGGCATTCCAGGCCACGGGGCTGTCATCAATGCTGGCCTGCATCCGCGCACCGGTCAATGCGATGCGCATGCTCTGTGTGGCCTCGAACGTGCCACCCATTCCGGCCATTTCCAGCGCAGCAAGTTCCGGGCTTTGGCCGAGCAATGCTGCGCCTTCATGAAGGGCCAGTGTATCGACGGCCCCGGACCGGGAAAGGCCCTGGTCCAGATAACCTGTGCGCCCCTGATCCTGGATGGTACAAGCCGGGCCGATCTGGTGGACGATCAGGCTCATGGTGCAATCTCCTCGCAGGTTGCTCCGCCGGCGCCATCTTCGTTTTTGGCTCTGATATGTTCCAGGTCTTCGCGGGAAACGGGTTCGAATATCAGTTCATCCCCAGGCTTGAGGGCGAATGCCTCGGTCGTCTCGGGCCGGAAACACCGAAAAGCCGTCTGCCCGACATGCCGCCACCCGGTTGGCGTCGGCCCGGAAAACAGGACAAACTGCGATATTGCAAGAACCAGAGCGCCTTCGGGCACCATGGGGGTCAGGTTTTGCAGCCGCGGAATATTGAACTCGGGGAGCAATGGCCCGAGGTAGGGTTGCCCGGGGGCGAACCCTATCGTCAAAACCCGCACGCGGGACTGGCCAAGCCGCCGTATCGCTTCTTCCGGCGCGAGACCGGCAGCAGCAGCGGCATCGTCCAGCTGGGGCGCAAGGTCAGTGCCATAGACCGTCGGAATTCGCCACAGCCTGCGGCCTGTTGGAAGTGGTGTGCGGTACCAGTCCTTCTGATCGACGAGGTCCTGAAGCTTGCGCAGCATCTGTTGGTGGGTGGTCCTTTGCGTATCGAACCGGACATATGCCGAGGCCAGCGTGGCAGAAGACTCCGTGACCTCTTCCCATTGAAGCCGATCCAGTTCAGATCGAAAGGCCAGTGCCGCTCGGTTCGCTGTCTCAGACATCGTGTCCGCAAATGTGACAAGCGCACCGTCAAATCCGACGGTTCTGACCAGTGGGAACATAAGGTGACGTGTCATGCTTGTCTCGCTGAAGAAGCCGAAAACGAATGTCCGAGACCAGAACCCATCCCGGTGGGATGTTCAAGATAGGTGTTCAGAATGTTGGCGCGCTCAAGGTGGGGTTGGACTCATGTGGGTTGCCCCGGCATGACGCGGTTCGAAATCTGGCCTTTGAGGTTTTCAATGCAGATTCTGGCACAGTCCCGAGTCGATTCACGGACTTGAGTCGCGCAGCCTTGTGTTCAGTGTTGCTCGATTCCCTATATATAGTAGTGCCATCTTGCGTCTTCTCGGTTGTGTCGTGGCCATCCGATGGAGAGAGCCCCGACTGATACAGGAGAGGTGAGTTTTTTAATCTTGTAACATATTGGTTTTATTAGATTATACTGGAATATTCAAAAAAATGTTCTGCGACGTCATTTTCCGCTTGCGGGATTTGTTTGTTATACTTAGAACCCCCTTCACCGGCGCTGCTGAGGCGCTGGGACGCGGCGGAAGCGGCGGTTACA
>NZ_JBQFNY010000015.1:0-60703 GCF_056532905.1 Ruegeria sp. H8
TCGCAGATCCAATGATCCCGAACGCATGCTCAATCCCGTGCATCTGCAAAACCTTAACAAACGCCTCTTCCGTCGTCATCTTCATCTGAGTGCTCTCCAACCAAGAGTGAGTGAAACCGGGCACTGTGCCCGGCGTTTGATATGGTTTTGGCGCAAGGGTGCGACCTGCGTTAGGGCCAAAACGAAAGCCGGATTAGGTCCAGATGAGGCTCAAACGGCCCGAATTGCGTCTGCGATCAGTTTCACGCCCGGCGCGATGCGGTCAGTTGGAATTGAGGAATAGCCCAAGCGGTAGAAATTTTGCGGCCTGTCCGGCCCCGAGAAGAATGGTGCGCCGGGCTCGATGTGAACACTCTGGTTTTGCAGCCTTAATGCCAGTTGAGTTGTGTCGATGTGTTCAGGGGCTGACATCCACATTGAAGAGCCGCCAATCACACCCCGTCCAGCCACGGTCAGCCCACTTTCCGCGATGGCTTCGTCCATCGCGTCGCGCCGTTCTTGCAAGGCCTTCGACATACGCCGAATTTGCGCGTCGTAATGGCCCAACGACAGGAAATACGCCGCCGTGCGCTGAATGTGGCCTGGCGGGTGGCGCAGAACCAAGGAGCGCAGCGCGCGCGCCTCGCGGATAAAGGGCTCTGAGCCGACCATGTATCCAAGTCGCAATCCTGGAAACAGCGACTTGGAAAAACTGCCGACATAAATCACGCGCCCATCCCGATCCATGGATTTCAGCGCCGGCGAAGGGGCGCCTCGGAAGGCCATTTCAAACTCATAGTCATCCTCGACAACCATCGCATCCAGATCGCGTGCTCGGTTCAGCAATTGGTTGCGGCGGTCGATCGGCATCGTTGCGGTTGTCGGGCTTTGATGGCTGGGGGTGGTAAAGATGACGTCCGCTTCGTCGGGAATCGCCTCTGGAGGCAAACCGTCCCTGTCCACGCTCAAGGGCGTGACCGCGCAATCCCAATGGTTCAGAAGGCTTCGCAGTGCATAGTAACATGGGTCTTCTATGACGGCCGTGCGATTGTGGGTCAGCAAGATGCGCGATGCCAGCCAGAGCGCGTTCTGCGCGCCCAGAGTGATCAGGATCTCTTCGGGGCGGGCTGCGATGCCACGGCGAGGTAGAGTGTGACGGGCAATAAATTCGATCAACAACGGATCATCCTGATCCACGTAATCTCCGGTCAGCGAATCGAAATCCTTGTGTCCCAACGCGCGGACGGCGCATAACCTCCAGTTGGCGTGGTCAAACAAGGTTCGGTCAGCCTGCCCGTAGATGAACGGATAACGGTACTCTCGCCAGTCGCTGGGTTTTGGCAGAACGTCACTGTCCAGAAAGCGGCGCGCCAGTGCATTGTCCCAGTCAACGGATTCTGTGCCGCGCTGGACAGGCGAATACTTGGGGGGGACAGGTGCGTTTTGCGAAACGTAATACCCGGACCGCCCCTTTGCCGTCAGATAGTCATTGGCCAAAAGTTCGGTGTAGGCCAACGTCACCGTTATTCGGCTGACACCCAGATGCGCGGCCAGTTTGCGTGACGAAGGGAGTTTTTCTCCGACGTGAAAGCGACCGGACAAGATGCCTTCGGCAATCATCTGCTGGATCTGGGCCTGCAATGTGCCCTGACCATTGAGCTCAAGAAAGAATGTATCGACCGAAATCCCCATGCCTGCTTATAGGGTGGACTTAAGGTCGGGGCAATCTGGACTTACATCGCAGTCACGAAATTTTGTCGGCGGGGTTGACCGGCGAGTTCCTTTGGACTAAATAACTAGAAATCTAGTTTAATGGAGATAGTGGATGTGGGAAGCTGCTGCGGCCGGATTTTCTGCCATGGGCTCTGAAGCTCGGCTGAAAGTCCTCAAGACGCTGGTCCGGGCTGGCAAAGCCGGATTGACCGTTGGCGAGATACAGGACCGGACAGGGATTGCCCCGTCGACCCTGGCCCATCACCTGCGGTTTCTTGCAGCCGGTGGTGTGGTCGAACAGGAAAAGGTCGGTCGAACCACGATCAACCGCGCCAATTACGACGAATTGAGAAATCTGGCGCAATTCATTCTCAGCGAGTGCTGCGCTGACGAAGTTGGAAAGGCTGCGAACGATGGCTGAATTGACACAGAACCCGCGCATGACTGCCAAAGTGGCGCTGGACCTGATCAAGACACCCTGGACGCTGATCGTCGTCATTCTGGCGGCGGTGGCAATCCTGGATCCCGGAAACTTGCCCGAGGTGGTGACATTTGCAGCCAAGGCTCTGGCGCATACAGGGCAGTATATTCTGTTTGCAGTGCTTCTGCTGTCTTACCTCAAGGCGACCGGCGCAGAGGTGATGGTGGCGCGTGCCTTTGAGGGGCGCGAAACCCGGATGATCTTTCTGGCTGCCTTGTTCGGTGGTCTTGCACCGTTCTGTTCTTGCGAGGTTATCCCCTTCATTGCGGGTCTTCTGGCCCTTGGTGCTCCTTTGTCCGCAGTCATGGCGTTCTGGCTCAGCTCACCTTTGATCGATCCGCCGACGCTTTTGATTACCGCCGGTGCGCTGGGATGGCCCTTTGCCATCGGCAAGGCTGTTGCGGCGGTTGCGCTTGGCCTGTTCGGCGGGTTCGCGGTTCGGTTGCTGATGCGCAACGGCGCGTTTGCCCAGCCCTTGCGCGAATACAAGCCCGCCGGGTGCTGCGGATGTGGTCCGAAAACGGATGACAAACCGGTCTGGAAATTCTGGCAGGAGCCCGAGCGTCGCGCCCGGTTCCGTTCGGAATTCGTGCACAACGGTCTGTTCCTGTTGAAATGGCTTGCGCTGGCTTATGTCCTCGAGGCGCTTTTGGTCAACTATGTCCCCGCCGACCTGATCGCAGGCTTGGTTGGCGGAGAAGGCGTGCTGCCGATCGTCGTTGCTGCGCTGGTGGGTATGCCGGCATACCTGAACTCCTACGTGGCGCCGCCTTTGCTGGCAGGGTTGATGGAGCAAGGTATGACAGCGGGTGCGGCCATGTCGTTCATGGTTGCCGGTGCCGTCAGTTCCATCCCGGCGATGGCTGCAGTCTGGTCATTGGTCAAACCACGTGTCTTTGCAACCTATCTGACCCTGGGGGTCGGTGGCGCAATCGTGGCTGGTATCATCTTTCAATTGGTTTGAACGCAAAAGCCGCCCGGTGTCACATCGGGCGGCTTTTATCCGTTCGGTTCCGTCGATCAACTACCGTCGCACAGACGTGGCAGTTTGAACCGGTATCGGGCTTCTCCGCTTTCGACGTAAACGCGTTTTTCGATACAGGCCGTCGTGCCCAATGTCTGCGAAATCTGCGCATCTGTGGACGTAATCGATGTGGCGGACCCATCAGGCAAGCGGACCGATGCCACGACGCCGTTTTTCAGATCTCCGTTCACCGGAGTTGCAGACAGAACCGGGACGGTCAGAAATGCCTCATGCTCGTGTTCGCCTTCATCCCCCAGCAGAAACAATGTCGTGACGATGGCAATCATGACAACGCCGCCGGCCAGACCAAGCCCCCACGTTTTCAGAAAGGCATAAATCGTGACGGCGCGGTGCGGGCCAAATACCGCAGATAGAACGTTCAGCATGGCAAGTCCGTGAAAAAAGCCCCAGCCGTCATGGCCGAGGCTGTTTGCGCGTTACGGGCGAAGATCGTCTTCGTCTTCGTCATCCGCCCCACCCTTGGGCAGGTTGAAAAAGCTGTCTGCGTCGATGATCGGTTCGTCTTCTTTCTCTTCCGACGGCTCGTCGGACAGCGAGAAGGTTTCCAGACCTTCTATTGCGGTCGGGATTTTCGGCGCTGCGTCCATTTCCAGCGACTGCTCGGTCGAGACCAGCTTGCGACGCTCGTCATCGCTCATCACGCCGCCTTCAGCTGCTTTCTTGGCCGCCGCTTTCTGCACGGCGGTGTCCAGTTCGGACTGTTTGCACAGACCCAGAGCAACAGGATCAATCGGCTGCATGTTGGCGATGTTCCAATGCGTGCGTTCGCGGATCGACTGGATGGTGGGTTTGGTGGTGCCCACCAGCTTGGCAATCTGGCCGTCGCTGAGTTCCGGGTGGAACTTGACCAGCCACAGGATCGAGTTCGGACGGTCCTGACGTTTCGAAAGCGGCGTGTAACGCGGGCCACGGCGCTTTTCCTCGCCGGCGGCCGATGGGTTGAACTTGAGCTTCAGCTTATGAAGCGGGTTGTTCTGTGCCGCGTCGATTTCTTCCTGGGTCAGCTGGTTGTTGGCGATCGGGTCAAAGCCCTTGACGCCGGCGGCGACGTCGCCATCAGCGATACCCTGCACTTCCAACTCGTGCATTCCTACGAAATCCGCGATCTGCTTGAAGCTGATCGTGGTGTTGTCCACCAGCCATACGGCGGTTGCCTTGGCCATAAGCGGTTTTGCCATCAGCCCGTCTCCTATGCATACATCTGTCCCGTCGCCGGAATTCGGCGGCCCCTTGGTTTTGGGGCAGGTTTCCGTTGTCGGGGAACTTCGCCCGTATATAGTCGCGCAAAGGCAAGAAGGGAAGAGGCGAATGCGCCAAGGGATTACGGGGCTGGTTTTGTGGGTCTTGAGCGCGGTCGCTGCGCTGGCCGAGGGCGAAAAGGCGGGCGAGTTCGATTACTACGTGCTGTCTCTCAGCTGGTCGCCGAACTGGTGCGCCCGCGAAGGTGACGCGCGCGGCTCGGATCAATGTGACGATCGGCATGATCACGGCTGGATACTGCACGGGTTATGGCCACAGTTCCATCAGGGCTGGCCGTCCTACTGTCGTACCCCCGAAAGCCCACCTTCGCGACGCATGACGCGGGAAACGGAGGATATTCAGGGCAGTTCCGGCCTTGCTTGGCATCAATGGAAGAAACACGGTACGTGCTCGGGATTGTCGGCATCCGACTACTTTGCCTTGTCGCGGCGGGCTTATGAAGAGGTCAGGCGCCCTGAGGTGTTCCGCAATCTGGATTCATCCGTCAAACTGCCGGCTTCGGTGGTCGAGGAGGCATTCCTGAAGGCCAACCCGGAGTTGGAGCGCGACATGATCACGATCACCTGCAAACAGGGCTATATCGAAGAAGTCCGCCTGTGCCTGTCCCGCGATCTTGATCCCGTACCCTGTGGCCGCGACGTGATCCGTGACTGCACGGCAAAGGACGCCCTGTTCGATCCGATTCGTTAAAGCTTTTTGTTCTGGCAGTCCCGCGCATAGTCCAGCGCCTTGGCGGTCCCTTTTAGGTCAATGGCCATCACCACCTCACCTGCCGGATTGTAGACCGTCATTGTCTTGTTCTGAGCGATGGCGTTCACAAAGCTCCGGTCGGTGAAAAACACGGTTGCGCCCGGCACGTCGCGTTCGTTGAACCCGATGGCCGTCGCATCATAGCTTTTGCCGTCCAGATCAAAGCGGATCGGATAACTCTCACCCTGTTTGATGTCGCCCCATGCCTTGTTGTACACGGCGAAATACCCACGATTGCCCAGCGCGTCATAGCCCAGCCGCACCACCGAGAGATCCTGATACACCGTCTGGATCAGGCACCCGTTGCCAAGCGCTGGGTCCATCATGATGTTCCAACCTTCGACAAAGCCCTTGTCCACAAGGTCCTGCGACAGGGCGGCGGTTGCAGTGAACGTGGCGAAGGCGAGGGCGAGAAGGCGGGCCATAACGTATTCCAATCAAAGGGATCAAGTCCGAGGCATTCTACTACGCGCGCACGGAAGGCAAAGCCCCTTTTGCTTTGTAGCGAGTATTTTGTCTCCGGGTCATGACCCATGCAGCGGGGTGAACCCTGCTATGAAGGCTTGGGAAGCAACTTGAAAACTAATCGCTGTCCAATAGTTTTACGTCTTAGCAGATTAAGGAGTCTTCTATGTCTCAGTTTCCAAGGACTTTTTCACATATCGGGTTGTCCGTTCCAAACGTGGACGAAGCCGTGAAGTTCTATTCCGAAGTCTTGGGTTTTTACGTCATCATGCCGCCCACCGACGTGGTCGAGGATGACTCGGATATTGGCGTTATGTGCACGGATGTTTTTGGCCCGGACTGGAGGAAGCTGCGTATCGCGCATCTCGCGACAGCGGACAGGATTGGAATTGAACTCTTCGAGTTTGACGGGAATTACGTGCCTGAAAACAACATCGATTTCCGCAGAAATGGCACGTTTCACTTTTGCATTCAGGACCCTGACGTCGAAGGTCTGGTCGAAAAGATTGTGCAGGCTGGTGGAAAACAGAGGATGCCGATACGGCACTACTATCCCGGAGAAAAGCCTTACCGAATGGTCTATGTTGAAGACCCCTTTGGTATCGTATTCGAAATCTACAGCCACTCGTATGAGCTGACCTACTCGTCTGGCGCATATACCTGAAGCCCGTGAGCCCGCGTTGATACGTGCTGGGGCGATGGCGCAGTTATCGCCCTGATCCTCTGAGGTTAGCTAGATTTCCTTCCGCGCCCGCAGCGCGGCCGTGATCGTCCCGTCGTCCAGATAATCCAGTTCGCCGCCAATCGGCACACCCTGCGCCAGCGAAGTCAGGCGCACCTGACCCTCAAGCTGATCGGCGATGTAGTGGGCGGTGGTCTGGCCATCGACGGTGGCGTTCAGCGCCAGGATGACTTCGGAAATCCCTTCGGCCACAACCCGGTCTTTGAGGCGGGGAATGCGCAACTCGTCGGGGCCGATCCCGTCCAGCGCCGACAGCGTCCCGCCCAGAACGTGATAGCGGCCTTTGAACACTCCGGCACGCTCCATCGCCCAGAGGTCGGCCACGTCTTCGACCACGCACAGCTCGCCGGTTGCGCGGGCCTCATCGTTGCAGATGTCACAGATATCGGTGGTGCCCACGTTGCCGCAATTCAGGCATTCGCGGGCGGTGATCGCGACCTGCTGCATGGCATCAGACAGGGGCGTCAGCAGCAGGGCGCGTTTGCGGATCAGATGCAGAACCGCGCGACGGGCCGAGCGCGGGCCCAGGCCCGGCAGTTTGGCCATCAGGTCGATCAGGTTGTCGATGTCGCTGTTCGAACTCATGGCCAATCCTGCTTTGCGCCGGAGGGAGCCTCCGGCGGGAGTATTTCAGAAAAGATGAAGCTCAGAACGGCAGCTTGATGTCTGCGGGCAAGCCCATGCTTTCGGTCAGCTTGGCCATTTCTTCCTGCGAACGTTCGGTTGCCTTGGTCTGCGCATCCTTGATGGCGGCCAGGATCAGGTCTTCGACCACTTCCTTGTCATCGCCGTTGAAGATGGACGGGTCGATATCCAGACCTTTGAGTTCACCCTTGGCTGTCGCCGTTGCCTTGACCAGCCCTGCACCGGATTCGCCGACAACCATCATGTTGTTCAGCTCTTCCTGCATCTCGGTCATCTTGGTTTGCAGGTCCTGCGCGGATTTCATCATCTTGGCCATGTCGCCCAGACCGCCAAGCCCGCCGAGTCCTTTCAGCATAGTATTCTCCTGTGTCTCCGTTTGCGCTCTAGATACGGGCAGCAGCCACATGGCACAAGGGTTCTCCCGCCGGTCGGAGGCTCTATCGTTCCGGCCGACATGTTGATCGGCGCAGGCGTCAGCAGGATCGTGCCGCCCGTCTGCGACGCCATATTCGCCTGCAGGTCCGAAAAGCCTAGATCGTCCTTGGCGCGCATATGGCCTGCTGCCGAGACTGATCACACAGGGCAAAGAAAATCTGGACGTGGTTCGAATGGCTACGCGGCATCCGGATCAGAAGTGTCACGGGCCGCCTACCGCTGGCCGGTGTCGCAACAAACGATCTGAGACATGCAGGCGGATGTGTTCGATTGAAACTTCGTTCAGCTTCGTTTGAAACAGGGGGTGACGGGCGGCGGGGTTAGTCTTCCTCGAACGGGTCCCACTCGTCTTCCACCTCGGGAAGCGCTTCGGTCTCGACCTTGGCGGCGCGTTGCTCCGGCGTTTCGATCCTGGTGATTTTCGCCTTTGGAAATTGCGCCAGTACCGCCTGCACCAACGGGTGTTTTTCGGCCTCGGATTTCAGTGCCAGCTCGGCCTCGTCCCGTATTTCTGCAATTGTGGGGGCTTCTCCGTCCGAGACGATCGAGACAGCCCACCGATTTCCTGTCCAGCGTTGCAAGGCTGAGCCCAGTCGTGGCGCCAGATCTGCCGGTGCCTGGGCGGCGGGCGTAAATTCGATTCGTCCGGGTTGATAGGAGACGAGGCGCACGCCGTTTTCCACCTCGACCAGCAACTTCACGTCGCGATTGGTCCGGATCAGTTCCACCACGTGGTCGAAGGTCGGGTACCGGGCAAGAGCCGTCTGGGCATCCTGCGCCAGGGCTGCAACCGGTGCGCCACCGGAACCGCGAGGGGACGGCGCATAGGCAGGTGGATGGGCCGCGCCAGCCGGCGCCGGACCGGTGCCCGGTCGGGATATCGAAACGCCGCCATTGGGCCCGCCCGGCGGCGGTGGCGGGGCATCTTGCAACCGTTTGATCAGCTCTTCGGGGCTGGGCAAATCCGCCACATGGGTCAGGCGAATAACGGCCATTTCAGCGGCCATCATGGCGTTGGGGGCAGCCGAGACTTCCTCGAGCGCCTTCAGCAGCATTTGCCACATCCGGGTCAGAACCCGCATCGGCAGAGCCTCGGCCATGTGTTGGCCCCGGGTCCGTTCGTCCGGAGAAACCGTCGGGTCCTGCGCCGCGTCAGGCGTGATCTTCACTACGGACACCCAATGCGTGATCTCGGCCAGATCGCGCAGCACCGCCAGCGGGTCTGCGCCTTCGGCGTATTGGCCGCTCAACTCGGTAAGTGCTCCGGCGGCATCACCGCGCAGGATCATATTCATAAGGTCCAGAACCCGGCCACGGTCTGCCAGTCCAAGCATTGCACGGACCTGATCGGCGGTCGTCTCGCCAGCCCCGTGCGAAATCGCCTGATCCAGCAACGAGGTCGCATCCCGGGCCGATCCTTCCGCTGCTCGGGTGATCAGCGCCAGCGCGTCTTCGGCGATCTGGGCGTTTTCCGCTTCGGCGATCTTGCGCAGCAGGCCAATCATGTCTTCGGGTTCGATCCGGCGCAGGTCGAAACGCTGGCAGCGGGACAGCACGGTGACAGGCACTTTGCGGATTTCAGTGGTTGCAAAGATGAACTTCACATGCGCGGGCGGTTCTTCCAACGTCTTGAGCAGCGCGTTGAACGCGCTGGTCGAGAGCATATGAACCTCGTCGATGATATAAATCTTGTAACGCGCGCTGGCGGCGCGATAGCGGACACTGTCGATGATCTCGCGGATGTCGTTGACGCCCGTACGGCTGGCGGCGTCCATCTCCATCACGTCGACATGGCGGCCCTCCATGATGGCGACACAATGTTCACACTGACCGCAGGGCTCGGTCGTGGGGCCACCGGTTCCGTCGGGTCCGATGCAGTTCATCCCCTTGGCGATGATCCTTGCGGTCGTGGTTTTGCCGGTGCCGCGAATGCCGGTCATGATGAAGGCCTGCGCGATCCGGTCGGCCGCGAACGCGTTTTTCAGGGTGCGCACCATGGCATCCTGACCCACCAGATCGGCAAAGGTTTCCGGGCGATATTTGCGGGCGAGAACCTGATAGGCGGGGCTGGAGCTGTCTGTCATGTCTTCTCGTTGGGATTCGGTGCTTGGGCACAGCGTAGTGGCCACCGTTGCCCGCGTCCACAGCGGGGCGCGATGATTTTTGATTTAGAAACGAGTCGCTTTCGCACTAGACTGCATCAGCGGATTTAACGGCTCATTTTTGTAAAGAGTTCTTTGGGGAGGACAGGATTCATGTCGCAGTTGGTGATCTACGCCCTGCAAGTCGGTGGCGGAACGCTGGCACTGACCTCGATGCCCGGACGCGGCGGAGATTACTCCAGCGATCTGGATATGATCGCAGCCTGGCAGCCGGGGCTTGTTGTTTCGATGACGACGGATGTCGAAATGCTTCAGGACGGGGCGCAGGAATTTGGCAGCGATATTCAAAGCCGCGCCAGCCGATGGGTTCACCTGCCGATCGAAGATTTCGGAGCGCCGACAAAAGCGATTGATGACGCGTGGCCGTCCGTCAGCGCCGCGGCCCGGCACGCGCTGTCCGGCGGAGGTCGCGTATTGGTGCACTGCCGCGGGGGATGTGGCAGGTCAGGTATGGTTGTCCTGCGGCTGATGGTCGAATGCGGCGAACGCGCGGACATGGCGCTGCAACGATTGCGGGCGGTGCGCCCTTGCGCCGTCGAAACGGATGCGCAACTGGCCTGGGCCTCTCGGCGCGCCCAGGCACAGGTCAGTCTGGATTCAGATTGAAATCTGCGCGGGCGCGCAAACAGGTTTCCGAGGCCGGATCGTGGAAACTTCGATCATCGCGCAGGGTGGGGGATTCACGACGCCGGATGGCATCGCACTGAACGTGTTTCCGAAGATCAGGTCGGCATAGCCGTTCAGCGGCTCAATCGCGGTTTCGGGCTGCGTGCCGCAAAAGACACGAAGGCTGTCTGATCGCGCGCGGAAAATTGCATGACATCCTTCGGTGCAATGTGACAGCTCGCTGCTGCCCTCAATCTCGAAATCGTCACTTGTGGCCGAGGTCGCCTGGGCCATGGCTTCGGATATCGAGCGCGCCAGCCGCGCCAAAGCGGGGCAGGTTTTGCCCGTCCGCTGACATACTGTCGCACTGAATTCATGTGTTTTTGTCTTCCAGATCATCCTGCGCCCTCCGCGCTTGGTGGACAGGATATTTGAGACAGGTGGGACATCGTGATGCCGTCAGGACCTGCCCGGACACCCCGCCCGAGTTTCGGTTTCGTTTCCGATGGCAGGTCTCCTGACTTGCGGGTCATCGCTTTGCCGACCTTCCCAGCCTTCGGGGCCAGTGGTGTTTCGGCATCGCTTACCGCTTACAGTTGCGGGGGCAGTCGCGGATTTGGTTGTTGCCTGTTTGACCAGACATTACCGCACCGTGTTCCCTTTTCATCCCGACCCCTTGTGGAGGCCGGAAACCATCACACAACCGCTAGCGTTTGAGCACGCATCGAGTCAAGCCGATCTTTTGACCGGACGCTTGGTCATGCTGGATACGGTGTCGGTTCATGCATAGTGTCGAGGGCGTTGAGGTTCGGAAACCGGATTTACCAAGCGCAAAGCCAGAGATCATGTTGGACACAGAGCAAACGGTATTGACCGAAGAGTTTCGCTTTCCGTCCGGGCAGAAAACACTGTCTGCCCGATTGTACAGCCCGCTGACCTCGCCCGAAATCGTCGTCGTGCTGAACAGTGCAACGGGTGTGCCGCGCGATTATTACCGTCATTTCGCACGATGGCTTGCTGCCGAGCAGGGTATGGCCTGCCTGACCTATGACTATCGCGATTACGGGCATTCCTTGACTGGCCGCCTGAAAGAATCGCGTGCGACCATGGCGGATTGGGCCTTGATCGACATGCCCGCGGCACGGGCGGAAATGCGCAGACGGTTTCCCGATTCGCAGCATTGGACCATCGGTCATTCGATCGGCGCGATGTTGGGGCCTGTGCAGCCGGATATCGATCTGATTGACCGGATGATCTGTGTTTGTTCGGGGCTGGTAACCGTAAGCGACCACCCGTGGCCCTATCGGGGTTTGGCAGGATTGTTCTGGTATGGTCATGCCCCGCTTTTGGCCCGAGCCCTTGGCTACCTTCCCGGAAAGGCGATCGGGTTCGGCTCGGATCTGCCGGCATCGGTCTATTGGCAGTGGCGCAAATGGTGTACCGCAACTTTGAATTATGTGCCTGAAATCGGGCATGAGTTACCTGCGGCGCAGTGGAAGGATTCTGGAACGCCCGTGGATTTGTTCACCTTCGAGGACGACCAGATGGTGCCGCCGGACGCGGTTTGGCGGCTTGCGGATCTTTACGGCCCCGATGCCAACCGCCACCTGCTGAACCCTGCCGATTTCGGGTTGTCCGAGGTTGGTCATATCGGAGCATTTGCCCGGCGCAATGCAGCGGTTTGGCCGCGACTGATCGCTTGATCAGACGCGGCGCAGAACGGGCCAGGCCCCGACCCGCCATCACCGGTTGCGAAGTTTCTTTTCCTTCATGACACCACGGACCATCTTGCCGAACGCTTTGTCCCGCGCCCGGGACTGCGCGACGGTCTCAGAATTGCGCTGATCTTCGCGCCGAAGCTTGCGCCACCGGTCCAATCGAGCCGGATCAAGCATGCCGTGGCTTATTGCCTTTTGCACGGCACATCCGGGCTCGGAGCTGTGCTGGCAATCCGAAAAACGGCAGTCCCGGCTCAACTCGGCAAGGTCCGAGAAAACGTCGTCGATCCCGTCCTGAGCGTCCAGCAGGCGCAACGCGCGCATTCCGGGTGTATCGATCAACCAGCCGCCGTTGCGCATCCGGTGCAATGCGCGTGCGGTCGTCGTGTGTCGGCCCCGCGCGTCATCCTCGCGAATGTCCGAGGTGGCAAGATCCTGATCGGTCATGGTATTGGCAAGTGTCGTCTTGCCAACGCCCGACGAACCAACCAGCGCTCCGGTCTGGCTTTTTGGGCACCAGGACAGCACCTTTTCAATCTCTGCCGGGTCCAGCGCGTTGATCGCCAGAACCGTCAGGAACGGGTCCAGTGATTGCACCTGTCCCGAGAAACTGTCAGGGTCCGCCGATTTGTCGGCCTTTGTCAGAACAACGACCGGGTAACACCCGGCCTGATACGCAAGCGCCAAATACCGTTCCAGCCGGGGCAGGTTGAAATCGGCATTGCACGAGCTGACGATGAACAGCACATCGACATTGGCTGCGATCAGTTGCGTCGCGGCGCATGTACCGGCGGCGCGTCGGTGCAGCAGGCTGCGCCGGTCGAGCAAATGGCGCACGCGTTTGTCGTCATCGGTGAGAACCCAATCGCCAACGGCATAGCTGCCGGTCGTTTGATCGGGGGTCAGCAACGGGACTTCGCCGTCAGGGTTCAGCCCGATCAGGCGGTCCCGATGAACGGAAGTGATGCGAAAAGGTGTGCAGGTAGGATAAGCCGCGTGTTGCGCAGCAAAGTGAGAGGACCATCCCAGGTCCGAAAGTGCAAGAAACATTGGTTTGCCTGTCGTCAGAAACAGCACTCCCGACGGATGGCGATCGCTCATCCCCGGGTCATGTGTTCAGGCAGTCAGTCGATACCGAGAGGTCAGAACCGTGCTGCCCGAAGGGTCTTTGCTACAATCATAAAGCCCTCCTGCGGCCAAGGTTCGTAAAGTGAGAGGTTGGACATCGACCCAAGCGGGGCTCGTTGTGGCTGCTTCCTTCCGGACCTGACCAGGTTGGCGAGGCGCTCGCCCGCGCCAACCTCTCGACTCTGGATATAGGGAAGGCTTCGGCAAAAGACAACCCGTCAGAGCGTCAGCCGAATGCGTGCAAAACCGTTTTCGTCTGATTCCAGAATCTTGGGGGCAAACCTGTTCAATTCGTCGACATACTTGAAAGCACCGGGACCGGTCCGAAGAATGGTCGTCACCCCCGATTTCGGCATCAGAGAGAACGGATAAGGTTGTCGGGCCAATGGGTCGGGTGGCAGGCGGTGCGTCATGTAATCCCGCAAAATGTCCCGGATATCCAGCGGGGGCAGATCGATGGCCGGGGCCGATGACACATGCGGGAAATGTCCGCCCCCGCTTGCGCGATAATTATCGAGCGCAACGACAAATGCCTGATCGGGTTGCACGGCCTGGCCTGCGCAAGTCAGATGATGCACCCGCCTGTGGCCGGGATGGATCATTTGCCCCCCGACATCGTAACGCGCCGGTTGCGACGGGTCGATCTGATAGGACAGGCCAAAGATGACATCGAAATTGTATCCCGCCCGATCCCGGTCGAACAGCTCTGCCTCGGCGTCGGGGAATTGTTGGTTGAAGGCGCTGGCTGACATCTCCAACCACTCCAGCAGCTGCGCGCCCGTGATCTGAACCGCGCGCAACTCGTTGGGAAAGACATGCAGGTCCGCCACGTGACGCAGGCAGATTTCACCGGGCGGCACGTCCGTATAGTGTCTGGGGCCAGAGCGTCCGCCGCATTTGGCCGGCGACGCGGCTGACAACAGCGGCAGCTCTGCAAGCGTGGTGCCGTGTAAAAAAGGGCGCAACGCGGCGGCCTGTGCGGTGGCCACAAGCGTCAATCCACGATCCGGCGCACAGAAGCTGAAATAGCTGTGCAATGTGTCCGAGACGCGCGCAACGGGCGCGGCCATGTCCTGACGGGTCTGCTGATGTGCGGGTTCAACCAGATGTGCGATTTCCAAATCTTCGCCAATCGCGGTGCCGCCCACCGAAACCGGGCGCAATTCGGCGTGGCTGTCGACGACGCGCAGCCCCGACTGGGGCTCTAGGGTAACGGCCAGATCGATTACTCCAAGATATGCGCCTGCCGAGCCGGGCATGACAACCGGCGTTCCATGCACCAGCCCTTCCACGTAATCCACATTCGGGGTTTGCGCGCCGGTGCGTGCGGGAAGGGTCAGGTGAGTGTGCCCGGCGACGACAGCGTCGATGCCCTCGATCGCGGCCAGGGGAATAACGGCATTTTCAGTGTCGGTCGCTGTGTCCGGGTGTCCAAGCCCGGAATGGGCGAGCGCCACGATCAGATCGCACCCCTTTTCGCGCAAGATACGCGTCAGGGACCGTGCCGCGACAACGATGTCGTCCGCCGCTACGGTTTCGTTCAGATTGTGTTCTTCCCAACGCGTCGTCTGCGGCGGCAGAACCGAAAACACGCCGACGCGAATGGGCACATCCTTGTTTCCCACTCTCACGACACGGTCAAGGATCGTAAAACGCTGCCATGATTGGTGTTCTCCGGACCGATGAAGATTGCCGCACAGAACCGGGCACGGGGCTTGTGCAAGGGTCTTGTCCAATGTCGGCAGCCCGAACCCGAAATCATGGTTGCCCAGACCAATCGCATCATAGTCCAGCGCCTTGAATGCCTGCATCATCGGGTGGGGATTGTCGTTCCGAACGGCCCATTCGCCCATCGGCGTTCCCTGAAGCGAATCCCCGTTGTCGAACATCAGCACCAGCGTGTCTGCGGCCTCGTGTCGGGCCTTGCGGATCAGGCTGGCGGTGCGAGTCAGCCCAAGCGTCGGGTCCGGTGTGTCCGCGTAATAGTCAAAATCGGTCAGATGCATGTGCAGGTCGGAGGTGGCAAGAATACGAATACGCCCACGGTCTTTTGTGGGTTGAACCTGCGTCGATGGGTTTTGCTTCACTTTTGTTGTTCTGCTTTTGAATGTGGTAATGGGCTAAAATCATCAAAACGCAGTCTAGATGATTTTTCCGAGGCCGCCATGCGGCTTTTCGGCGGCGCGTCTCTGCGGTTTGCGTCTTGAATTGCCATTGCAACAGGGCCTGAGACATGGCAGCCCTGTGCGCAAGACCAGAAGGAATTCCAATGAAAAACGCAGAGCAGGTGACTTTCGGCGGCTCGGGCCTGAATCGGGCAGCGCATCTTCGTGGGGATTCAGAGAAGCTGGCCGAGATGGCGCGCGACCCTGCTGCGCGATGCATATTGCTGTGGCGAGGCAAGCTTTTAGTCGTGGGCGCGGCGCTGGATCAGGTTGCCCTGACGCAGATTACTCACCCGCTGGTCAGCGATGGCCCCGGCGGCGTGATCGAAGCACCGGTTTTTCTAGGCCTGAGCGCAGAGGGCGCGCCCCTGTTTGCCGCGGATATCTCGGCCTGGGGGGCAGAGGGATTGGATCTGACCGGCCTGGGAGAGTTCGTGGACAGATCCGAACAGCAGCACCCGGATTTGCCTGAAGGGCATGTTTTCGCCGAGCTTCGCCGGATCATGGCGCGATTGTCGCCTCGTGATGCCGAACTGGCCGCATCCGCCAAGGCGGTTGTCGGTTGGCACGAAACACATCGCTTTTGCGCTCGCTGCGGCGCAGCCAGCGATATGTCGCAAGCGGGATGGCAGCGCAGTTGCCCGTCATGCGGCGGGCAACATTTTCCGCGCACGGATCCGGTTGTGATCATGCTGATTACGCATGGGGACAATGTGCTTATAGGGCGGTCTCCGGGTTGGCCCGAGGGCATGTTTTCCTTGCTGGCGGGATTTGTCGAACCCGGCGAAACGCTCGAAGCGGCGGTGCGTCGCGAAGTGATGGAAGAGGCAGGCGTACCTGTTGGTGCGGTGTCTTACCTGTCCAGCCAGCCCTGGCCGTTCCCGGCATCCCTGATGTTCGGATGCGCCGGCGAGGCCCTGTCGCGCGACATCGTTATCGATCCGGTCGAGATCGAAGAGGCGATGTGGGTCAGCAAATCCGAAATGATGCAGGCATTTGCCGGCGAACATCCCCGGTTGTTGCCGGCTCGCAAGGGAGCTATCGCTCATTTTCTGCTTCAGAACTGGCTTGCGGATACACTGGACTGAGGAAAAACTGGTGAAGCCATAAACAGCAAAGGTCATTATGCAGTTTTCAGCGCGCGAAGATATCGAAGCCCCGATCAATTCGGTGTTCGACATGGTGTCGGATTTCGAAAGGTTTGAACGTATGGCGATGCGTCGTGGTATCGACGTGCGGCGTCTGGAGGCTGATGCAATGGTGGTTGCCGGCACTGAATGGAAAACCGAATTCAAGTTGCGTGGAAAGCCGCGCCAGATGTCGGTGGTGATGACGGATTACGACAAGCCGTCGCAAATGCGGTTCGAGGCGGCCAGCAAAGGGATGACCGGCCTGACGACAGTTGATTTTCTGGCCCTGTCTCCGCGCCGGACACGCCTGAGCATCGAAATGTCCTTGGCCGCAAAGTCCTTGCCCGCGCGGTTGCTGTTGCAGTCCATGAAGCTTGGACAGTCAAAGTTCCGCAAGCAATTCCAGGTGCGGTTCAGCGAGTTTGCGCGTGAACTGGAGCAGCGTCACCTGCACGGGGCGTGAACGGCGTCTGTTGGGCTGATCGGGGCAAGGATTGGAAAAGAAACCGCAGATGTCGCACATCATTTTTCTGCATGGCGCATCAAGCAGTGGTAAATCGACGATCGCGCAGGCTTTGCAACAGAAGATAGCGAAGCCGTTCTGGCATATCTCGATCGACCACTTGCGAGATTGTGGTGTTCTGCCGCTGGATCGCTATCGCCGTGGCGAGTTCGATTGGTCCGACGACCGATCGGCAGTCTTTGATGGGTTTCATCAGTCGCTGGCTGCCTACGCGGCCTCGGGCAACAATCTGATTTTGGAACATATTCTGGATACGCCGGGGTGGGACAAAGATTTGCGCGACCTTTTCCGCCCGTTTGATGTTCTGTTCGTGGCTGTCCATTGCCCGGTTCCCGAGTTGAACGCGCGCGAACGATTGCGCGGCGACCGTCCGGTGGGAAGCGCCCAACGGGACCAAACCATGATCCACGCTGGCAGAGTTTACGATATCGAAATTGATTCCATGGACGGCATCGAGGCCAACGTGCAGGCAATTCTTCAGGCATGGCGCAGTGACCTGCGCCAATCGGAATTCAACCAGTCTTTCGCGTGACCTGTCAGCCGCGAGGATGGGCCGCAGGGTAGACGCCAAGAACCTCGACATTGGTCGTGAAATGTTCCAGCTCGTCCATTGCCAGCTGCACGTTGCGGTCTTCGGGATGTCCAACGATATCCGCATAAAACTGCGTTGCAGTGAAGGACCCGTCGACCATATAGCTTTCCAGCTTGGTCATGTTGATCCCGTTGGTGGCAAAGCCACCCATGGCCTTGTACAGCGCGGCCGGGATGTTGCGGACCTGAAACACGAAGCTGGTGATCATTCCATACTCACCCCGACGTGACAGATCCGCCTCTCGTGACATGACAAGAAAACGGGTCGTGTTGTCGTCATTGTCCTCGATATGGCGGGCCAGCACGTTCAGGTCGTAGATTTCAGCCGCAAGCTCGCTGGCCAGAGCGGCGGAATGCAAATCCCCGATTTCGGCCACTTCGCGCGCGGCGCGGGCATTGTCGGGACTGACACGGCCGCGAATACCGTATTCTTTCAGAAAGCCGGAACATTGCGGCAGCAGCACCAGATGGGAATGCGCTTCGGTGATGTCCTCCAGTTTTGCGCCGGGTACACCAAGTAGGTTGATGTGAACACGCACGAACGCTTCATCGATGATGTGAAGCCCGCTATGGGGCAACAGCCGGTGAATATCGGCAACCCGGCCATAGGTCGTATTTTCGACCGGCAGCATCGCCAGATCGGCCGCGCCCGAGCGAACTGATTCGATCACATCCTCGAATGTGCGGCAGGGCAGGGCCTCCATTTCGGGTCGTGCGTTGCGGCAGGCCTCGTGACTGTAGGCGCCGGGTTCGCCCTGAAAAGCAATGCGATTGGTCATTTGGTCGATTCCATGCAACAAGTTCGCGATTTGGTCGTTTCGTCGCGGTGTCTATACCTTGCCTCTCGCAAGTGGAAGCCTTAGACACCTGCGCAGACAGCTGAAATGGACACGCGATCAATGTTCGACACGATGACAGTTACGAAGGCCGCCGCTGGCCTGTTCGGCACTTTCCTGGTGCTGCTTCTGGCCAAATGGGGGGCTGACATCCTCTATTCTTCCGGTGGCCATGGCTCGGCTGAGGCCGCCTACATTATCGAAACCGAAAGCTCGGGCGAAAGCGCCGACGGCGAAGAAGTGGTCTTTGAAGATCTGCTGGCCGCCGCTGACGTCGAGAAGGGCGCGAAAGTATTCCGCAAGTGCACCGCGTGCCACAAGCTGGAAGACGGGGCGAATGGAACCGGCCCTTACCTGTATGGCGTAGTTGATCGCCCGGTTGCCTCGGCAAAAGGTTTCACCGGTTACTCAGCCAGCATGCAGGCCCATGGCGGCAACTGGACGCCCGAAGCGCTGGATGCCTTCCTGGAACGCCCAAGCGCCTACATCTCGGGAACATCGATGAGTTTTGCTGGCTTGA
Source organism: Ruegeria sp. H8 (assembly GCF_056532905.1). Taxonomy (NCBI): domain Bacteria; kingdom Pseudomonadati; phylum Pseudomonadota; class Alphaproteobacteria; order Rhodobacterales; family Roseobacteraceae; genus Ruegeria; species Ruegeria sp. H8. The sequence goes on from NZ_JBQFNY010000015.1 coordinate 18,895, forward strand.
AAAAACCTCAGGACCGCGCGGACCTGATTGCTTATCTGCAGACAATTGGCAACTGATTGCCTCAGACACCATTGAAGTTCAGAGCCGCTGCCCCGCGCAGCGGCTTTTTTTGTCTGAAGGGAACTTCACAAAGCGCTCACGCATTCTAAACTTGAAACTGTCAGCGTTGGCACTTTAGCTAGCGTATGCGACATAAAAGATTACAATAACCCAGAGGATGAGCCCCATGATATCCGTAATGCCTGCTGCACGTGATCTTAAGGTCAGGCCATTGGCTGGCATATTCGGGCTTTGTGCTGTTCTGCTCTCTTCGCAAGCCGCTTTGGCATTGGATGAAGGGGTTACTCGCAGTCATGGATATTCGTATTTCGGCAATCTGGATTACCCTGCTGACTATCCGCATCTGAACTACGTGAACCCAAATGCACCCAAAGTTGGTGAGTTGTCCTTGGCGGCCTCGGGGACGTTCGATTCCTTGAATCCCTATTCCCGCAAGGGGCGCGCAGGCGCCTTGACGACGCTGCAATATGACCGCCTGTTCGAAAGCTCTGATGACGGTGTCGGGCAGTATTACGGCGTGCTGGCGGAAAGTCTGGAATATGATGAAGGGCGCAACTACGTCATTTTCCATTTGCGACCCGAAGCAACCTTTTGGGATGGCACGCCGGTGACGGCCGAGGATGTTGTCTACAGCCACCGCCTGTTCATCGAACAGGGCCTGCCTTCGTACGCCCAGGCCGTGGGCCGCATGGTGACGGGGGCCGAAGCGTTGGATGATCACACGGTCAAGTTCACGTTCAATCCGGAAGTCACCCGCCGCAGTTTGATCGAGACCGTTGGGTCGACCCCCGTCTTTTCGAAAGCATGGTTCGAGGCGGATGAATCCAGACGTCTGGATGAGCCGCGTCTGGAAGTTGCGGTCGGCTCAGGCCCCTACAAGCTCGACAGTTATGACATCAATCGCCGTATCGTTTACAAGCGACGCGACGACTATTGGGGTAAAGAACTGCCATTCAATGTTGGTCGCAACAATTTCGATACCATCCGCGTCGAGTATTTCGCCGATCAGACAGCGGCGTTCGAGGGGTTCAAGGCCGGCGAATACACGCTGCGGATTGAAAGCGATCCCAAGCTTTGGGCGACGGCGTATGATTTTCCGAAGCTGAACGAAGGTGTGATCGTACGGGACGAGATACCGGATGGCAGCCCGCCTACACCGTCAGGCTTCGTCTTCAACCTCGGAAAACCGCAGTTTTCCGACAAGAACATACGCAAGGCCCTTGCCTTGGCCTTCAATTTCGAATGGGCAAATGAATCCCTGCTGTTTGGTCTGAATTCACCGCGCAATTCCTTTACACAAGGCACCCCGCTGGAAGCGCAAGGCCTGCCCGAGGGCGATGAACTGGCGTTTCTTCAAGCGCTGGGTGAGGTTGTGCCCGAGGACCTTCTTTCAGAACCTGCCGTGACGGTTCACGAGTCAAACCCCGCGCGCCTGAACGATCGCAGAAATCTGCGAAAAGCCGCGAAATTGCTGGACGAGGCCGGGTGGCCCGTTGGCGATGGCAACGTGCGGCGCAACGCGGAAGGGCAGACGCTCAAGGTGGATTTCCCCTATCCTTCAAACCTGCCGACCTCGACGGCCACGATGATTGAAACCTATGTCCAGAACCTGCAAGCCATTGGCGTGGATGCGTCGGCGGAAAAGGTTGACCCGGCGCAATACACGCTGCGCAGCCGCGAGCGGGACTATGACATGGTCTATTCCACACGTTACGGGTCTTTTTTGTCGACCGGTGGCGGGTTGAGCCAGATGTACGGGTCGGAAGAGGCCGCATTCAGTCTTTTCAACCCGGCCGGATTGGCCAGCCCACTGGTTGACGCAATCATCGAAGCATCCTTTGATACCGACAACCAGGCGGATCAGGACACGGCGTTGAAGGCGTTGGATCGCGCTTTGCGGTACGAGTTCTTCGTGATCCCCGTAGGATACATCGCTGACCACTGGGTGGCATATTACGATATGTATGAATACCCGGAAAACCTGCCGCCTTATTCCCTGGGCTATCTGGATCTGTGGTGGATCAATCCGGAAAAAGAGGCCGCACTGAAAGCAAAAGGCGCGCTGCGATAACATGGGCGCCTATATTCTAAGACGTTTGTTGCTGATCATCCCGACCCTTCTGGGCATCATGATAGTCAACTTCACGCTGGTACAATTCGTGCCTGGCGGGCCGGTCGAGCAGATCATTGCCCAAATCGAAGGTCAGGGGGACGTTTTCGCCGGTTTTGCGGGTGCGGGCGATGCCGGCGCGGGGTCAGAGCCCGCGGGCGGCGTTTTCGATGACAAATATGTCGGTGCACGGGGCCTGCCGCCCGAGTTCATTGCTGAACTTGAAAAGGAATTCGGCTTCGACAAACCGCCCCTGGAACGTTTTCTGATCATGATGGGCAACTATCTGACGCTGGACTTCGGCGAGAGCTATTTCCGCTCGATCAGCGTGATTGATCTGGTGCTCGAGAAAATGCCGGTCTCGATCTCGCTGGGCCTGTGGTCGACGCTGATTGCCTATCTGGTTTCGATCCCTCTGGGCATTCGCAAGGCGATCAGGGACGGTTCGCAGTTCGACACGTGGACCAGCGCTGCGATCATCGTGGCCTATGCGATCCCTGGCTTCCTGTTTGCCATTCTGCTGCTGGTGCTTTTCGCCGGTGGATCCTATTGGCAGATCTTCCCGTTGCGGGGGCTGACATCCGACAACTGGGACAGCCTGAGTCTTTTTGGCAAGATCGCAGATTATTTCTGGCATATCGCGTTGCCGACCATCGCGTTGACGATCTCGGCCTTTGCGACATTGACGCTGCTGACCAAGAACTCTTTTCTTGATGAAATCAAAAAGCAATATGTCATGACCGCCCGCGCCAAAGGCCTGAGCGAACGCAAGGTGCTGTATGGCCATGTGTTCCGCAACGCGATGCTGATCGTCATAGCCGGATTTCCGGCCGTGTTCATCGGCGTGTTCTTCGGAGGTTCGATCATCATCGAAACGATCTTCTCACTTGATGGTCTGGGGCGTCTGGGTTTTGAAGCCGCCGTGGCGCGGGATTACCCGGTGATCTTCGGCACGCTGTTCATCTTTGGCCTGATGGGTCTGGTGGTCGGCATCATCAGCGATCTGATGTATGTGCTGGTCGACCCGCGCATCGATTTTGAAAAGCGGGAGGGGTAAATGGCATTGTCCCCCCTGAACCAGCGCCGCTGGAGCAATTTCTGCCGAAACAAGCGCGCTTTCTGGTCGTTGATCATCTTCGCCGTGTTGTTCGGCCTGTCGCTGTTTGCCGAGTTCATCGCCAACGACAAACCGATTCTGGTGAAATACCGGGGCGAGTTATACATGCCGGTCTTCAACTTCTATGCGGAAACCGATTTTGGCGGAGACTTCCAGACAGAGGCGATCTATCGCGACCCCGAGGTTCAGTGCCTGATAGACAGTGGCGGCCTGGAAGAATGTTTTGACGATCCAGAAGGCATTATCGAACAGATCGACGTCGGCACGTTCCAGGCGGAGGGGTTCGAGCGTGGCTGGTCGCTTTGGCCGCTGATCCCCTATTCCTACAACACGTCTGTGGACCGACCCGGGGCTGCACCTTTGCCGCCCAACGGCCAGAACCTGCTGGGCACCGATGACACCAAGCGCGATGTGCTGGCACGGGTGATTTACGGCTTCCGCCTGTCGATCCTGTTCACGCTGCTGGTGACGGGCGCCGCCAGTCTGATCGGTATTTTTGCCGGTGCCATACAGGGTTTCTTTGGCGGTTGGCTGGATCTGATCTTTCAGCGGATCATCGAGATCTGGTCAGCGACACCGTCGCTTTACGTCATCATCATCATGTTCGCGGTATTGGGGCGAAGTTTCTGGCTGCTGGTCGCGTTGATGATCCTGTTCAGCTGGACCGGGCTGGTTGGCGTGGTGCGCGCAGAATTCCTGCGAGCGCGAAACCTTGAATATGTGCGCGCTGCACGGGCACTGGGCGTGGGCAACATGACCATCATGTTCCGCCACATGCTGCCCAACGCAATGGTTGCCACGCTGACCTTCATGCCCTTCATCGTCACGGGCACCATAGGCGGGCTGGCTTCGCTGGATTATCTTGGTTTTGGCCTTCCGTCTTCGGCCCCTTCGCTGGGGGAGCTCACCCTGCAGGCAAAACAGAACCTTCAGGCCCCATGGCTGGCTTTCACGGCCTTTTTCACCTTTGCCATCATGCTGTCCCTGCTGGTCTTCATCTTTGAAGGCGTGCGGGATGCGTTCGATCCCAGAAAGACCTTCTCATGAGCCTGCTGGATGTAAACAACCTGAAGGTCTCGTTCCGGCAGGACGGTCAGATCAGTGCGGCGGTTCGGGGCGTGTCATTCCATGTCGATCGCGGGGAAACCGTGGCACTGGTGGGCGAATCCGGGTCGGGCAAATCGGTCACGGCGCTCAGCACCGTATCTTTGCTGGGCGACAGCGCGATCGTCGAAGGGTCCGTCACCTATGACGGGCAGGAGATGATCGGCGCGTCAGAGCAACGCCTGATGGAGGTGCGCGGCAATGACATCAGCTTTATTTTCCAGGAGCCGATGACATCGCTGAACCCGCTGCACACGATCCAGAAGCAGATGGCGGAATCGCTGGCCCTGCATCAGGGGGTCACGGGTGATGTCGCGCGCGAACGGATTCTTGAACTGTTGAACAAGGTCGGTATCCGCGACCCCGAAGACCGGCTGGACAGTTATCCGCACCAGTTGTCGGGCGGACAGCGGCAGCGCGTGATGATCGCCATGGCGCTGGCGAACAAGCCGGACATCCTGATCGCCGATGAACCGACGACGGCGTTGGATGTAACCATTCAGGCACAGATCCTCGAGTTGCTGGCCAGTTTGCAGAAATCCGAAAACATGGGGATGCTGTTCATCACCCATGATCTGGGCATCGTGCGGCGCATCGCCGACCGGGTCTGTGTGATGAAGGATGGTGAGATCGTCGAGACCGGTGCGACTGCCGAGATCTTCGACAACCCGCAGCACCCCTATACCCGCAAGCTCCTAGCTGCGGAACCTTCGGGTCAGCCAGACGCCGTTGCGACAGATGCCGAGGAAGTCGCGCGCACCGATCACCTGAAAGTCTGGTTCCCGATCCAGCGCGGGTTTCTGAAACGCACGGTCGGCTATGTGAAGGCGGTAAATGACGCCACGCTGAGCGTGCGCGCGGGTGAGACCTTGGGGATCGTGGGCGAAAGCGGGTCGGGCAAGACCACGCTGGCGCTGGCGATCATGCGTCTGATCGCGTCCGAAGGCGGCATCACCTTCCGCGATCAGGATGTTCGAAAATGGTCCACACGAGAGCTGCGCCGGCTGCGCAAGGATATGCAGATCGTGTTTCAGGACCCGTTCGGCAGCCTCAGCCCACGCATGACCTGTCAGCAGATCATCGCGGAAGGTCTGGCCATTCACAACATTGATCCTCATCGCGCGCCGCGTGAACTGGTCGCTGAAGTGATGACCGAGGTGGGCTTGGATCCTGCGGCGATGGACCGGTATCCGCACGAGTTTTCGGGCGGTCAGCGTCAGCGCATCGCGATTGCGCGCGCGATGGTCTTGCGCCCCAAGCTGCTGGTTCTGGACGAACCGACCAGCGCGCTGGACATGACGGTTCAGGTTCAGATCGTCGATCTGCTGCGCGATCTGCAAAAGAAATACGGGCTGGCGTATCTGTTCATCAGCCACGACCTGAAAGTGGTGCGGGCGATGTCGCACAAGGTGATCGTCATGCGAAACGGAGATGTGGTTGAAATGGGCACGGCCGAGGATTTGTTCGAAAATGCCCAGACCGACTATACCCGCGAATTGATTGCTGCGGCGGGGTAGGGCGGGTTGTTACCCGCCCGGCCAGAGATCAAAGCCCCAGATCTTTCTTGATCTTGTTGAATTTTCTTTTTTGGGTGTCGCCTTTGACCTGTTTTTCGTACTTATGCTTGTACCAGTCTGATTTCTCAGGAAGGTAACGTTCCCAAATGGTTCCGTCTGGCGCTGTTACGAACTCCCAGCACTCATTGTACAATTCTGACTTTGTTTGACCGTTCTCAGGCCAATACCAAGTCGTCTCGTTGCACAGTTTTCCTTTGTTGGTGACGTACCACTTACCGATACCGATGGAGTCGCCATTTTTGCCAACGCCATGCATGACACCGTTGGGAGCCCAATAAAATTTGCTGCCCCGGCTCCAGTTTGACGTTTTCCCTGAAAACAACTGTGCAATTTGCTGGGGATCAGTTGCCGATGCGCCCTTGGGTTTTCCTTTCGCAAGGCCTTCACTGGCAAACAGTGCTAAGGATACTGCGGCAGCTGTGCTCAGGATGGCTTTTGAATATCCCATAACAAAGACTCCTCTCTAGCTCTTTTTAAAGAAATGGGACGTGGTCCCGGATGCCCTCTGACCGGCGGGGCCGATCAGAGGAATTCTGGAAATGTCAGTGTGCGTTGGCCGCTTCGCGTGATGCCGACTTTGGCACCGGCCCGCGCAGTTCTTCATAGTGATCAAAGCTCAGCTTGACCCACCCGGTTCCGCGCGTGGCGCTGGCAAGAGTGCGATGCAACTCATCCTCGGCCACGGCGGGAATCAGAGCGTTGAAAATCTCCCAGCCTGATGCGTTTGGGTTGCCCTCAAATCCCAGAACCTGTCCTTGCAGAGAGCTGATCGTCGGCACCAGGTCGCCAACAAAATCAGAAGGCAGGTGGATTTCGGCGTTCAGGATCGGCTGCAAAACAATGGGCTTGGCCTGTGGCAAGGCCTCGCGCACGGCGTTCTTGCCCGCGGTGCGGAAGGCATAATCGGAACTGTCCACGTTGTGATGCTTGCCGTCATGCAGCGTGACCTTCACATCCACCACCGGAAAGCCCTCGGGGCCTTGCTCCAGCGCGTCTCTGGCGCCCTGTTCCACGGATGGGATGTAATTCTTGGGCACCGCACCGCCCTTGACGACCTCTTCGAACTGGAACCCGGATCCGCGCGGCAGCGGCGCGACCGAGATCACGACATCCGCGAACTGCCCAGCCCCGCCGGATTGTTTGCGGTGTCTGTGGCGATGTTCGACAGGTGTTCGGATGGTTTCGCGATAGGCGGTTTCGACCGGGTCGGCTTCAATCTCGATCCCGAAATCCTCGGCCAGCTTGGCGGTCACGCGTCGCATGTGCTGCGGACCTTGAGACCCAAGAACGGCGTGGCCGGTCAGCTCATCCTGTTGCAGATGAAGGCCGGGGTCGATTTCGGCCAGACGGCTCAGGGCGTTTGACAGGCGCACATCGTCCCGCTCATGCGCGGGCGAGACGATCTGACGATGCGCCACCGGATGCGAGGCCGCCCATTCCGGCAGTTCCGTCGCCGAATTGCTGTCGTAGATGTAGCCGGGGTTGAGGTGATCGGATTTCACCGCCAGACCAATCTGCCCGGCCTCCAGCGTGGCGATCTGGGTTTTGGCATCCAGCGTTGTCAGATTGCCGACGGTCTCACCCCCCAAGGCTTCATGGGCTTGCACGCCGTCCCCCAGGCCGCGCAGAACGACGATTTTTCCGATGTGCTTTTTGACATCCGCAAAACCGGCAATGGCGCGGGCGCTGTCTGCGGCCTCGTCGCGCCCGGCGGCGATGTCAAATTCGGGGGCTTCGTGCCGCAGCGCCTTCATCAGACGCGTCAGCCCGTTGCCGTGACTTGCGGCACCCAGGCAGGCGGGAATCAACTGGTGGTTCTGCAAAACCTGTGCTGCCAGATCATAGACCTCGTCACTTGGCGGCTGTTTGTCTTCGATCAGCTGTTCCAGCAGGTTGTCATCGAAATCGGACAGGGTTTCGAGCAGCTCGGTTCGCGCTTCCTGCTCGCGGTCTTCGACGGATTGAGGCAGTTCGATCAGGGCCGAGGGCTGGCCCTCCTGATATTTCCAGGCCCGTTCCGAGATCAGATCAACCGCCCCGATGATCGTATCCCCTTCGCGGATCGGCACCTGACGCAGGGCAATGTGGTGGGTGCAGTATGTTTGCAGAGCGGCGATGATATCGCGGACGCGGCCATTGGGGTTGTCCATCCGGTTGATGAACAGAAAACAGGGGATGCCGGCCTCTTCGACCAATCGCAGGTAGGGCGCGCACAGAACGGCGGCATTCGGGTCGGGGGGCACCACGACCACGGCGGCGTCCGAAATCGCCATTGCAGGGCCGACATAGGCCAGTGCATCGCCGCCCCCATCGACGTCGATCGCGCACCAGGGCTCGTCCAGGTAAGAAAAACCGTGCAAATGCACGGTTCCGGAAACATCGAATGTGGTGGGGCGCCCGTCGAGGCGGCTGATGGCCTCGACAAGCGTAGATTTGCCCGATTGGCTGGGCCCGAGGACGGTGAAAACGCGCATGAGTGTTGTCCCTCTTTCAGGTTGCAGATTGGCTACACGAAAGGGACCGACCGACGCGTTGGCGCCGACAAGGATTGTCTGTATTTTGCCCGCCTCAGACCGCAGAGCGAGATGCCGCCCTACAACATGAGTGTGGGAAAAACCGCAGGCGTGCGTCAAGCCCCTGATGTGTTTTGCGCGTCACGGGCCGAATGTTGCCCGCCGAAAAAGGGTCAGATGGCCGAGCTGTGCCCGGCTTTGCTGAGGTCATAGGCGTCAAAGCTGCGGGCGATCATCCGGGTCAGCGCCCGCGCTTCGGGCGGTATGAAAAGCCCGGCTTCGGTGATTTGCAGCATTCCGTCGAAAGATGCGTTGGCTGCGCGGTACATCTCGTCCAAGTCAGAGGCCGAAATATCGTGATCCCGCAGGATTTCCGCCGAGTCGATCTTGAAATCGCACATCAATGCCTCGATCAGGCGAGCACGCAGAATGTCCTGACCTTTGAAAAGGTGCCCTCGGGATGTCGAAAACTGCCCATCGCGAATGGCTTTGGTATGGGCAGAGGTGGCCGGAGCGTTCTGCGCGTAGCCTTGCGGGAAACGAGAGATCGAGCTGGCCCCGACACCAATCAGAACATCGGCCTGATCGTCGGTGTAACCCTGGAAGTTCCGCTTGAGGCGGCCCGCGCGCAAAGCGTGTGTCAGACCGTCATCCACAGTGGCGAAATGGTCGATACCGATCTCGGCATAATTGTCCCAAAGGAACAAACGTCGGGCCGTGTCGAACAGTTCAAGGCGCTGTTCCGGTGTGGGCAGGGCGTCCGACGGAATCAGCTGCTGCCGCTTGGCCATCCAAGGCACGTGGGCATAACCGTAGAGTGCCACGCGATCCGGGTTGAGCGACAGGAGTTTCTGCACGCTTTCCGTCATGCGCGCCTTGGTCTGATGTGGCAGACCGTAAAGGATATCCGCATTCAGGCTGGTGATGCCACGTTCACGGATCATGTCGATGGCGTCGCGCGTGGTGTCATAGCTTTGAATACGGCCTATGGTTTTTTGGATTTCGTCATCGAAATCCTGCACCCCAATCGAGGCGCGGTTCATGCCCGCGTCTGCCAGCGCATCCAAACGCGCCTCGTCAATCTCGTTCGGATCGATCTCAACCGAGAATTCGGCATTCGGCCCCATGGGCACGATACCCAGGATGTGTTGCGCCAATTCGCGCATCAATTGGGCGTTCAGCAGTGTTGGTGTGCCGCCGCCCCAGTGCAGGCGCGACAGAACCACACCCTCAGGCAGACGTGCGGCCAGAAGGTCCAGTTCGGCCTTCAGAACATCGACATAGGCGATTACCGGATTGTCGGTTTGTGTCCCTTGTGTCCTGCAGGCGCAGAACCAGCATAGCCTGCGGCAGAATGGGACATGAATGTACAGCGAAATTGCACTGCCGGGTTTGATCCCGGAAATCCAGTCGCCGAACATATCTGATCCCACGTCGTTGCTGAAGTGGGGGGCGGTGGGGTAGCTTGTGTAACGCGGTACTTTCGCGTCAAAAAGTCCAAGCTTTGCCAATTGTGGTTTCACTATCATGGCGATACCCTTATGCGACAGGCGACACAGGTGCTTTGATGGAGATCAAGTGGGAACGCGCATGACAGTAAAAGCACAATTTGACCATTCAAATTGCGGAGATTGCCCGATTCGTCATCGCGCCGTCTGCGCCCGTTGTGATGCCGATGAGCTGGAAGAGCTTGAAAGCATTAAATATTACCGCAGTTTCGAGGCGGGTCAGACGATCATCTGGTCTGGGGATCAGATGAGTTTTGTCGGCTCGGTTGTGGCTGGTATCGCGTCGTTGACTCAGACAATGGAAGATGGCCGCACCCAAATGGTTGGTCTGCTGCTGCCAAGCGACTTCGTTGGCCGCCCGGGTCGCGATACTGCGCCCTATGATGTTCAGGCCACGACGGATGTCGTGATGTGCTGTTTCCGCAAGAAACCGTTCGAAGAGTTGATGGACCACACCCCGCATATCGCCCATCGTCTTTTGCAGATGACTTTGGACGAGCTTGATGCCGCCCGCGAGTGGATGCTGGTTCTGGGGCGCAAAACGGCGCGTGAGAAGATTGCCAGCCTGCTGTCGATCATTGCGCGCCGGGACGCTTCGGTCAGCCAAAAGGGTCTGACTGGATCTATAGTGTTCGACCTGCCCCTGACCCGAGAAGCAATGGCGGATTACCTGGGTTTGACATTGGAAACGGTCAGTCGCCAGATATCAGCTTTGAAAAAAGACGGGGTGATTACACTTGAAGGAAAGCGACACGTGACCATCCCCGATCTGGGCCGCCTGATGGAAGAGGCAGGTGACGATTCGGATGGCGGCTTTCCGGTCTGACGTAATCGGCTTTTGACCACGAACAGCCGCCGCAGTCTTTTTCGCAGGAATGTCTGATTCAGGAGATCGACATGGAATTTACCAGTTTGTTGGCAATGCTTTTGGTCGGCGCAATCGCCGGTTGGCTTTCCGGAAAGATTATGGAGGGCAGGGGTTTTGGTCTTTTCGGAAACATAGTTGTTGGAATCGTAGGTGCGTTTCTGGCGGGGTTGATTTTTCCGGCGCTTGGATTCGCCGTTGGCGGCGGCCTGCTGTCATCTATCCTCTTCGCAACAGCAGGTGCCGTGATCCTGTTGTTCCTGATAGGCCTGATCCGCAGAGGATGACAAAAGAGAGGATGACAAAAGCCGCCAAGTCGGGCGGCTTTTGAAGGGCGGATCAATGGGCCAGGAATACCGGTACGGTAGACTGCTCCAGCATGTTGCGGGTTGCGCCGCCCAGAATGGCCTCGCGAAAACGGGAATGACCGTAAGCGCCCATGACGATCAGATCCGATTCTGTATCGGATGCGTGACGGTTGAGAATATCTGACACGCGCGTCATGCTCTTGCTCAGCACATCAATCTCACATTTGACCCCGTGTCGGGCCAGCATCTGTGACAGCATTCCGCCCGGATCAGACCGGTCCGGCCCATGGCGGGGCGGATCGATGACCACGATTCGGACCAGCTCGGCCTGTTTCAGGAAGGGCAGGGCGTGACGAATGGCGCACATGGCCTCTACGCTTTCGTTCCAACCTATCATGATGTTGCGCGGCACCGTCAGCGGCTCGGCGTCGTCCGGTACGACCAGAACCGGGCAATGCCCTTCGAACATGGCTGCTTCGATGATGGGCTCGGCCTCGGCCCCACGGTCTTTGCCGTAGGGGTGCGGCAGGATCACCAGATCGGAAAACCGTGCCCTATGCGCAACATGGCGTCCGATATCGGCAATCTGCGCGACGCCATGCTCGGCGGACCAGCGAACGCCGGACTTGCCAAGGTAGTCATTGGCAAAGTTCAGCAGCTCCTGGGCCTCGGCATTGGCCCGGCTCAGTGTTTCCTGAACGATAAGCGCATTGGCACCCGCATAGTAGTAACCTGTCTGACTGCGATCGACGCCAAGGCACAGGGCTTCGGCATGTGCATCCTGAGATTCTGCCAGGGCCACCATCTGCGCCAGAGCGGCGGGTGCTGTCTGCGTTTCGGTCATGACAGTGAGTAGAGATTTGTAAGTCATTGCGACCTCATGATTCGGGCATTTGGTCTCATGTGACCAGTCGGCCTATTTCCTCTACAATGCGTGTCACAGAAAACGCAGAACTGTCTTGATACAGATCAAAGCAGTAACAGCCGCCGTGCTTCAGAACGGCAGCCAGTCAAATGGGTTTCGCGCGTACAAGAATCAAAAACGCGCGGGGCATGGCAAAGGGACGCAATATGTCGAATTACATCAAGCTGATCGTGCTTGGTCTGATCGCGCTGTTTGCAGCGATCGGAACCAATTATGCACGCGATTTGGCGTATCAGGTACATGCACTGCTGGTGATGCTTATCGCCGGTGGCCTGTTTATCTGGACGCTTCGAAACACTGACGAGCCAGATATTCTAGTCGATCGCTCGGGCGAATACATGGATGACGTGATCCGCTATGGCGTGATCGCAACCGCCTTCTGGGGCGTGGTCGGGTTTCTGGCCGGGACCTTCATCGCGTTTCAGCTCGCCTTTCCGGTGCTGAACTTTGAATGGGCACAGGGGTATCTGAATTTCGGCCGTTTGCGTCCGCTGCATACGTCGGCAGTGATTTTTGCCTTTGGTGGCAACGCGCTGATCGCAACGTCGTTCTACGTCGTTCAACGTACCAGCGCCGCGCGTCTTTGGGGCGGCAATCTGGCCTGGTTCGTTTTCTGGGGCTATCAGCTGTTCATCGTGCTGGCGGCGACGGGCTATGTTCTGGGCGGAACGCAGTCCAAGGAATATGCCGAACCTGAATGGTATGTCGATCTGTGGCTGACCATTGTCTGGGTCGCCTACCTGGCGGTGTTCCTGGGCACGATCGTCAGGCGGAAAGAGCCGCATATCTATGTGGCCAACTGGTTCTACCTCGCCTTTATCGTCACCGTCGCGATGCTGCACCTGGTCAACAACATGACCGTTCCTGTCAGCATCTGGGGTTCGAAATCGGTCATCGTCTGGTCGGGCGTACAAGACGCCATGATCCAGTGGTGGTACGGCCACAACGCGGTGGGATTCTTCCTGACTGCCGGCTTCCTGGGCATGATGTACTATTTCATCCCGAAACAGGCCGAACGCCCTGTATTCTCGTACAAGCTGTCGATCATCCACTTCTGGGCACTGATCTTCCTGTATATCTGGGCCGGTCCGCACCACCTGCACTATACCGCGCTGCCTGACTGGGCTTCGACGCTGGGCATGGTGTTCTCGGTGGTCCTGTGGATGCCGTCCTGGGGTGGTATGATCAACGGTCTGATGACTCTGTCGGGCGCATGGGACAAGCTGCGCACTGACCCGGTGATCCGGATGATGGTGATCTCGGTCGGCTTCTACGGCATGTCCACCTTCGAAGGCCCGATGATGTCGATCCGCGCGGTGAACTCGCTGTCGCACTACACAGACTGGACCATTGGTCACGTGCACTCGGGCGCGCTGGGCTGGAACGGCATGATCACCTTTGGTGCGCTGTACTTCCTGGTGCCCGTCCTGTGGAAGCGTGAGCGTCTGTACTCGCTGCAAATGGTCAGCTGGCACTTCTGGCTCGCCACCATCGGCATCGTGCTTTACGCCGCGTCGATGTGGGTCACCGGTATCATGGAAGGCCTGATGTGGCGCGAAGTGGATGCCAACGGCTTCCTGGTGAACTCGTTCGCCGACACCGTGGCTGCCAAGTTCCCGATGTATGTGGTGCGTGCTCTGGGTGGCGTGATGTTCGTCGCCGGTTCGCTGATCATGTGCTACAACCTGTGGATGACTGTGCGGAAAGCGCCGGCCAAAGAGGCCAGCCTGACCGTCGCGGTCCCGGCTGAATAGAGGGAGGGCCGGAGCAATGGCAATTCTCGACAAACACAAGATCCTCGAGACCAACGCGACCCTCCTGCTGATCTTCAGCTTTCTGGTCGTGACCATCGGCGGCATCGTTCAGATCACCCCGCTGTTCTATCTTGAGAACACGATCGAAAAGGTGGAGGGCATGCGGCCCTACACCCCCTTGGAAATGGCGGGGCGCGAGATCTACATCCGCGAAGGCTGCTATGTTTGCCACAGCCAGATGATCCGCCCGATGCGGGATGAGGTCGAACGCTATGGCCACTACTCGCTGGCGGCGGAATCGATGTATGACCACCCGTTCCAGTGGGGGTCCAAACGGACCGGACCCGATCTGGCGCGTGTCGGTGGCCGCTATTCTGACCAATGGCATGTCGACCACCTGCGGGATCCGCAATCCGTTGTGCCGGAATCGGTGATGCCGAAATACGGCTTCCTCGAACATCGCAAAATTGACGGCAAGTACATCGGTGATGTGATGGCCGCCAATGCTCTGGTCGGGACGCCTTATTCCGAAGAGATGCTGGAAAACGCACAGGCCGACTTCCTCGCTCAGGCTGACCCGGACAGCGACTATGACGGGCTGCTCGAGCGCTATGGCGACAAGGTCAACGTGCGCAACTTCGACGGCCAGCCAGAGTTGACCGAAGCTGATGCGTTGGTTGCCTATCTTCAGATGCTGGGCACGTTGGTCGATTTCTCGACCTTCACCCCGGACGCAAGCCGCTGAAGGAGGATCGTGATGGAAGAATACACAATTCTCAGGCAGTTCGCGGATAGCTGGATGCTGCTGCTGTTGTTCGCCTTCTTCGTTGGTATCGTCATCTGGGTTTTCCGCCCCGGTGCCAGCAAGGAATACAAGGACACCGCCAACATCCCCTTCCGGCATCAAGATAAACCCGCCACATCCAAGGAGGCGCGGCAATGAGCAAGACACCTGAAAAACAGCCGGGTGATCCGAATACAACCGGGCACAGCTGGGACGGGATCGAAGAGTTCGACAACCCGATGCCGCGCTGGTGGCTGTGGACCTTCTACGCCACTATCTTCTGGGGTGTGATCTACACGATCATGTATCCAGCATGGCCCCTGGTGCAGTCGGCAACCGCCGGCGTCATGGGCTGGTCTTCACGGGCTTTGGTCCAGCAGGAGATGGTCGCATTCGAAGAGGCAAACGCACCCTGGAACGCCAAACTGGTGGAAACACCTTTGGAAGACATCGCGAAGGACGCTGAGCTTCAGCAATATGCCGTGAACTCTGGCGGTGCCGTGTTCCGTACATGGTGTGCACAGTGCCACGGTTCCGGTGCGCAGGGCGCGCCGGGTTTCCCGAACCTGCTGGATGACGCCTGGCTGTGGGGTGGTACGATGGAAGATATCGTCTACACCGTCAGCTATGGTATCCGGAACGAAGAAAGCGACGATGCGCGCTATTCCGAGATGCCTGCCTTCGGTGAAATCCTGGAGCATGACGAAATCACGCAGGTGGTTCAGTATGTCATGTCGCTGAGCAACGCTCAGACCGATGACGCGGCGGCACAGGCGGGCAAGGTTGTCTTCGAAGACAACTGCGCGGCCTGCCATGGTGAAGATGGCAAAGGTGACATCTTCCAGGGGGCGCCGAACCTGACCGACGCGATCTGGCTTTATGGCGGTAGCGAAGAA
This sequence comes from Ruegeria sp. H8, assembly GCF_056532905.1. Lineage (NCBI taxonomy): Bacteria > Pseudomonadati > Pseudomonadota > Alphaproteobacteria > Rhodobacterales > Roseobacteraceae > Ruegeria > Ruegeria sp. H8. Next base: position 34,416 of record NZ_JBQFNY010000015.1, read on the forward strand.
GCTCTGACCGAAACAGTGACTTACAGCCGCTTTGGTGTCATGCCGCCCTGGGATACCCGACTGACCGAGGCGCAGATCCGTGCGGTATCCGCCTATGTCCACCAGTTGGGTGGTGGCCAGTAAGACCTAGAGGGCACCTTCGGGCGGCTGGCCGCCCGAAGGCTGTAGCACCGGCTGTTCCATCTGTTCGCGCGTTTCCTGAACAGCCGGTGCTTTTTTACACTGAATTCCTGTTGTTTTGCCATTCCGTTCTTTGCAACGACGGCTGATCACCCGCGTTCGGGCAGGGCTGACCCGGGGCTGCGACAATTGGTCGGCACTTGGAAAACTGCATGTACCACGTGCAGCTGGTATCGCGCCACAAGTAGATTTTCCGCCAAAATAGGCTGAAAATCGGCTAAAATACCTGATCTCCGGTGCCGGCAAGATGGGCTGATCTTCAAAAGATGTTTGCTCGATGCGCTTTTTGACCCATGTCAAAGTTCGCCTAGGCATGATCTGGAACAAGACGTCTTCAGAAGACCCATTTGTGGAGCCAGCCAGTGAGCGATTCCGATCCCGCCCCCAGCCTTTACGCCGCGCGTGAGCCGATTTTTCCAAGACGTGTTTCGGGGCCGTTTCGAAACCTGAAATGGATCATCCTCATCGTGACACTGGGCATCTACTATGTGACACCCTGGATCAGATGGGATCGTGGCCCCAGCCTGCCTGATCAGGCTGTCCTGCTGGATCTTGCAAATCGACGTTTTTATTTCTTCTGGATCGAGATCTGGCCGCACGAATTCTACTTTGTCGCTGGTTTGCTGATCATGGCAGGTTTGGGTCTGTTCCTGTTTACGTCCGCTCTGGGTCGCGTTTGGTGCGGATACGCATGCCCGCAAACCGTCTGGACGGACCTGTTCATTCTGGTCGAGCGCTGGATTGAAGGCGACAGAAACGCCCGCCTGCGCCTGCACCGTCAGGAAAAGCTCGATTTCCGAAAGGCTCGCTTGCGGATCACCAAATGGGCGGTCTGGTTTCTGATCGGTTTGGCGACAGGTGGTGCCTGGGTGTTCTATTTCGCGGATGCACCTACGCTGGCCCGTGATCTTGTGACGGGCAACGCGCATCCCGTTGCCTACACGACGATGTTGATCCTGACGGGTACAACCTTCTTCTTCGGCGGGTTCGCCCGCGAGCAGATCTGTATCTATGCCTGCCCATGGCCGCGCATTCAGGCGGCGATGATGGATGAGGACACGCTGGTTGTCGGCTATCGCGAATGGCGGGGTGAACCGCGCGGCAAAGGCAAGCGGACGGCCGATTCTGAATTGGGGGATTGCATCGACTGTATGGCCTGCGTGAATGTCTGCCCTGTCGGGATCGATATTCGGGATGGCCAGCAGCTGGAATGCATCACCTGTGCCCTTTGTATCGACGCGTGTGATGACATGATGGCCAAGATCGGAAAGCCACGAGGGCTGATCGACTACATGGCGCTGAGCGATGAAAAGCATGAGCGATCTGGCGAGCCCGCCAAGAATGTCTGGAAGCACATTCTGAGGCCGCGTACGATCATGTACACCGCATTGTGGGCGCTGGTCGGGTTCGGGCTGCTGTTTGCGCTCTTCATCCGTTCTGACATCGATCTGACTGTTGCACCGGTCCGCAACCCCACTTTCGTCACCCTGTCGGACGGTACAATCCGCAACACCTATGACGTTCGCCTGCGCAACAAGCACGGTGAGGACCGTCTGTTCAAACTGTCTTTGGCGGGCGATCCGGCGATGCGACTGGAAATCGAGGGAACCAATATCGATACTGTGAATGTCACGGCGGATACGGCACAATTGACCCGTGTATATATCGTGGCCTCCCGCGATAGCGATCCGGCCGCAGCAGAGGCGACGCCAGTACGGATCTGGGTCGAAGACCTCAGCAGCGGCGAACGCGCCTACAAGGACACCACGTTTAACGGACGAGGGAACTGATCATGGCCGAACGTAAATTCACCGGAAAGCACGCTTTGGCCGTGTTTGTCGGCGCTTTTGGCGTGATCATCGCGGTGAACCTCGTGCTGGCGTATAATGCGGTGAAAACCTTTCCCGGGCTGGAGGTCAAGAACTCCTACGTCGCCAGTCAGGAGTTCAACGAGCGCCTGAAAGAGCAGAAGGCGCTGGGCTGGACAGTTCGGGCGGAAACCAAAGGCGGCCTGCTGATCCTGCACATCACCGACGAAAGCGGTGCGCCGGTTGAGGTGAGCGAATTGCAGGCCGTGGTCGGCCGGGCAACCCATGTGCGCGACGACTTCGTGCCGGATTTTACGTTCGACGGGACAGCCTATGCCACGCCTGCTACACTGGGTAAGGGCAACTGGAACATCCGGTTGGTGGCGCGTGACGGAAACGGTGCCGAATTCTCGCAGCGCGTCCCGCTTTACGTGAAGGGGTAAGCATGACGGCTCAGCTTTCATCCGGCACAGCAGCCTGCCCGGGCTGCCTTGCGGCCCCGGCAGAACCGGCCCGGCCCATACCGGAAGATGTGCAGATCGCCTTGTCGCTGCCGGGCATTCACTGCTCGGCCTGTATCGCGACGGTCGAGCGTGAACTGAACGCGCATCCCGGCGTCGAAGATGCCCGGGTGAATCTGACGCTCAAACGCGCGATGATCAAAGCCACGCCGGAGACGCGAGCAAGCGATCTGATCCCGGTGCTTGAACAGGCAGGATTCGAAGCACATGAGCTTGATCCGGGGGCTTTGTCCGCAACGCAGACGGACAAGGCCGGGCGTGATCTTTTGATGCGGCTGGCCGTGGCCGGGTTTGCATCCATGAACGTGATGTTGCTGTCGGTGTCGGTATGGTCCGGTGCGACGGATGCAACGCGGGACATGTTCCACTGGATTTCAGCGGCCATTGCGCTGCCGGCCATTGCGTTCTCGGCCCAGCCGTTCTTTGCCAATGCCTGGAGCGCCCTGCGCGTGCGACGGCTGAATATGGATGTGCCGATTGTGCTGGCGATCCTGTTGGCGCTGGTCACGTCGCTGTGGGAAACCGCGTTGAGCGGCGAGCATGCCTATTTCGACGCAGCCCTGACATTGACCTTCTTTCTGCTGGCCGGACGGTATCTTGATTACCGCACCCGTGCCGCGGCGCGATCTGCGGCCGAGGAATTGACCGCGTTGGAAGTTCCCCGCGCCATTCGTGTCGCCGATGGGGTTGAAGATGAAGTTCCCGTTGCCGAGTTGCGCGTCGGAGACCTGATCCTTGTGCGACCGGGTGGGCGCATGCCCGTGGACGGCCAGATCGTGTCGGGTCAGTCAGAACTGGATCGATCCCTTCTGACGGGTGAGACGGTGCCAGTCTTTGCCGAAGCCGGGCAGACTGTGAGCGCGGGTGAAGTCAACCTGACGGGTCCGTTGACAATCCGGGCAACGGCGGTCGGGGAAGACACGTCGCTCCATCGTATGGCTGATCTGGTCGCCATCGCCGAGTCTGGCCGGTCCCGTTACACCTCGTTGGCCGACAAGGCCGCCAAGCTGTATGCGCCGGGTGTTCACATTCTGTCGGCGCTCAGCTTTGTTGGGTGGTACATCTATTCCGGTGACTTGCGCACGGCGCTGAATATCGCGGCGGCTGTTCTGATTATTACCTGCCCCTGTGCGTTGGGTCTGGCCGTGCCAGCGGTAACCACGGCCGCGTCGGGCCGGTTGTTCCGCAAGGGAATGCTGATCAAGCACGCCACGGCACTGGAGCGGCTGTCCGAAGCCGACACGGTTGTATTCGACAAGACAGGCACGCTGACATCCGGCGCGCCGGAACTGGTCAATCTGGCAGACCATGCACGCGCCAAGGTCGAGGTCGCTCTGGCGCTGGCCGAGGCTTCTGCACATCCCTTGTCCGTATCACTGGCAAAAGCGGCGCGCGCGGCAGGGATCAAACCAGCAAATGTGCGGGGAATAGCCGAGGTTCCCGGCTATGGCACTGAGGGCGAATTCCGTGGTCAACGTGTTCGTCTGGGGCGGGCGGCCTGGGTCGGCGCGGATCAGGGCACCGATACTTCGGCCTGGCTTGCAATCGGCGAGGACGCACCCGTGGCCTTCCGATTCTCGGACGCGTTGCGCCCGGGCGCCGCTGAGGCGGTGGATGCCCTGCGTGCCTCGGGCAAACGTGTACTTTTGATTTCAGGGGATTCGCAGGGGGCGGTGCGCGCCTTGGCCGAAAAACTGGGAATCACGGATTGGATCGCCGAGGCTTTGCCGCAGGACAAGGCAAGACGCATTCAGGATCTCAGCGATGAAGGCCACAAAGTTCTGATGGTTGGCGACGGGCTGAACGATACCGCCGCTTTGGCCGCGGCGCATGTGTCGATCTCTCCGGCCTCTGCGCTGGATGCGGCGCGGGTCGCGTCGGATATCGTGCTGTTGGGCAATGATCTTTCGCCCATTGCGGATGCGTGTGACACGGCCGTCAAAGCCACCAGACGCATTCGCGAAAACTTCCAGATCGCAACCGTTTACAACGTGATCGCCGTTCCTCTGGCCGTGATCGGATTGGCGACACCGCTGATCGCGGCCTTGGCGATGTCGACCTCGTCCATTACCGTGTCCCTGAACGCCCTGCGGCTGAGGTAACCTGAATGGAAGTGCTTGCTTATCTGATCCCGATTTCCCTGTTCCTGGGGGGCGTTGGTCTGGCTGCCTTCGTATATACCGTTCTTACGAACCAGTACGAAGACCCCGAAGGTGATGCGCGCCGGATCCTGAGCGACGAATGGGATGACAAACCCAAACCCTGAACGAATGCCCCATAGAGGCAGAGTTGAACCAACTGCCCTTGAAATTGCCGCAATGCCCGGCTATGTCCGGCCCATCCGCTAGCAGAGAGAACACGCCAAATGGCCACCACCAATCCGATCCAGTTCATTCAGCAAGTCCGTGCCGAAGTCTCCAAGGTCGTCTGGCCGACCCGGCGCGAGGTGCTGTTGACCACGGTAATGGTCTTCATCATGGCGGCGCTGACGGCTGTATTTTTCGCTTTGGTCGATTTGGGTATTCGGGGTGGTCTTCAACTGATCCTGGGTGCTTTCAGCTAGACGGGATCAGCGCGCTGAAACGTCTCTGCCCCCTTGCGCTGCGGGCAATGTCAGAGTAGGTGACGCGGTACTATTCGGAATGGGCGTGTGGCGATTCGGGCTGCGCGCCGCTTTTTATTCCGGATGGTGTGACAAGATTTTAATGACGGGTGTGTCCGGTACGCTTGATGCCCCGAAGACAAACAAGGACGACAGGTTCATGGCGAAACGGTGGTACTCGGTCAGCGTTCTTTCGAATTTCGAAAAGAAGATCGCAGAACAGATCCGCACGTCGGTGGCTGAACAGGGCCTTGAGGACGATATCGACGAAGTTCTGGTGCCCACCGAAGAGGTGATCGAAGTGCGCCGGGGCAAGAAGGTCACGACCGAACGCCGCTTTATGCCTGGTTACGTTCTGGTGCATATGGAAATGTCGGATCAGGGGTATCACCTGATCAACTCGATCAACCGCGTCACTGGTTTCCTGGGCCCGCAAGGCCGCCCGATGCCGATGCGCGACGCCGAAGTGAATCAGATCCTGAACCGTGTTCAGGAAGGTGAAGAAGCACCCAAGCTGATGATCAGCTTCGAGGTCGGCGAGAAGGTCAAAGTCAACGACGGCCCGTTCGAAGATTTCGACGGTATGGTCGAAGGTGTGGACGACGAGAACCAGAAGCTGAAGGTTTCGGTTTCGATCTTCGGCCGGGAAACTCCGGTCGAGCTGGATTTCACGCAGGTCACCAAGCAAAGCTGAGGAAATGTTTCTCGAGAATTGAAACGCCGCGATGCCAAGGGCAACGCGGCGTTTTTTGTTTGGGTATTCGCTGAAAACGTATCGACCTATTGCGCCTGAACCATGGCCGCGCGCAAGAGTTGCGGGCGGTCGGTCTGGGAAGGCAGGAACACAGCCTGCGATCCGGCGTCCAGTGCCGACAGGCTTGCGTCATACCACTGCATCGCAAGATCGCGACGTTTCTGCACACCGAAGCCTTCGCGCAGATGGTGGCCAATCAGCTCGCCATAGGCGGGCTCACCCATTGCGACCAACATCAGGGCAGACCCAAGAGCAGCATCCATGTTGTCCTGACGATAGCCAATCGCCAGGCAGACCTTACTTGTCGCGGCAAGATCTTGGGGGCTGAGGCCCGAGTCCAGCGCCAGCTTGCGCATCTGGGTTTCAGCCTCGGTTTTCGAGTTGATAGACAGAGCATCAACCTGAGGCGCCACCATTTCACCATACGAGTCGCATTGAGCACTCACCTGATCCGGCGTGAGCCCCTGGATATCCTGAATCAGATCTTCACCGCGCGCCATCGCGTAGCTGCGGGCAAGACAGAACTGTTCGCTGAGCGCAAAGTCGGGATCCGACATGTTCGCCAGGGTCGTATAACCGCCATTGGTAGATGTTTGCAGCATGACCCCGCTACAGCGATTGGCCAGCGACGGGCCTCCGGTGCCGCCGGAAAACAGGCTCGGCAGGCTGGCAGACGTTGTTTCGGTTGTCTCCGGCTCAGGTTCTTGCGGTGTCGCAACCGGAACAGGCTGTGCCGGGGCGGCTTGTGCCGGAGCTTGCGGGGCAGTAGCCAAAGCAGATCCCGTCTGCACCTGACGGCGATACGCCATCAGAAGCGGTTGGCCCGCAAGTTGAGTCGTCGCCTGTCCACCGCTTGTGGCCCAATAGTAGGCTTGCATCAGAAAGTCATACTGATATGGCTGAAAATCATAGCCGTTTACAGGATAACCCATCGAGGCCTGATAGCGTTCGATTGCGGACCGGGTGCCGCGACCCACCTGACCATCGACCCGTCCTGCATTGTACCCGAAGTAATTGAGCGCGGTCTGAGTTTGCGCGCCTTGTGTGGTAGACGGAATACCTGACCGATAGGTGCGGTTCGATGAAGTTGTTCTCTGAGATTTTTTCTTTTGTTGGTCCTTGCCGATTGCGTAACCAACGATCCCGCCGACGACCGCACCACCAAGAAACTCTCCAGCGTCGGCCCGTGCCGTTTGAGGGATGGCAGCAGCAAGAGAAAAGGCGATGCCAAGAGTTAAAGCTAAACGAAGTATCATAATTAACCTCCACCAATAATCACAATTTTTAAGGAGTATAGCACGGTCATCTGCGTTGTGGCGAAGCAAGCGCCAATGTCGCGTTCAATTGGCGGCAAACCGGCGGTTTTACACGTCTTTGCAAATTGTTAGAGGGATTCGAAACTGCAAGGAGACACGCGTGTAATCACGCAGGCAGCAAGAATCCTCTCAGGGTTTGATTCGGTACAACCCGAATGGTGCACCAACCACTTGTCATCTCTCCTGATCCCATGTAAACGCCGCCTTTATCGTCTTCGGGCGAGATTCTCTCGTGGGAGGTTGCCGGGGTCGCGATCCCGAACCGGACCACGCAACATAATCTGGGTGAGACGCGTTTCACCCAAGTTGAAAGGAAAACCAAATGGCCAAGAAGCTTGCTGGTACAATGAAACTGCAGGTTCCTGCAGGTCAGGCGAACCCGTCGCCGCCAGTTGGTCCTGCGCTGGGTCAGCGCGGCATCAACATCATGGAATTCTGCAAGGCGTTCAACGCCAAGACAGCAGACATGGAGCCCGGCGCTCCGTGCCCGACCGTGATCACCTATTATCAGGACAAGTCCTTCACCATGGACATCAAGACGCCGCCCGCGTCTTATTACCTGAAAAAAGCAGCTGGTCTGAAGCCGGTTGGCAAGCGTAACCGTCCCCGCGGCGCGGAAAACCCAGGTCGTGAGACCGTGGCAACCGTGACCTCGAAGCAGGTTCGCGAAATCGCCGAAGCCAAAATGAAAGATCTGAACGCCAACGACATCGAAGGCGCAATGCAGATCATCCTGGGCTCGGCCCGCTCCATGGGCATCGAGGTGAAGTAAGATGGCAAAACTCGGTAAACGTACGCGCGCCGCGCGCGAAGCTGTCGCTGGCAAGGAAAACCTGTCGGTAGACGAAGCAGTTGCCTTGGTCAAAGCCAATGCAACGTCGAAATTCGACGAAACCATCGAGATCGCTCTGAACCTGGGCGTTGACACCCGTCACGCGGACCAGATGGTTCGAGGTGTTGTCGGCCTGCCGAACGGCACCGGTAAAGCGATGCGCGTTGCTGTTTTCGCTCGTGGCCCCAAGGCAGACGAAGCGAAAGAAGCAGGCGCGGATATCGTTGGTGCAGAAGACCTGATGGAAACCATCCAGGGCGGCACCATCGAATTCGATCGCTGCATTGCCACCCCGGACATGATGCCGATCGTCGGTCGTCTGGGTAAAGTTCTGGGCCCCCGCAACCTGATGCCGAACCCCAAGGTTGGCACCGTGACCATGGACGTGAAAGCGGCCGTGGAAGCAGCCAAGGGCGGTGAAGTTCAGTTCAAGGCGGAAAAAGGCGGCGTTGTGCATGCCGGTGTTGGCAAAGCGTCGTTCGACGAAGCCAAACTGGCTGAAAACGTCCGCGCGTTTGTCTCGGCTGTTGCCAAGGCGAAACCGTCGGGCGCCAAAGGCACCTATATGAAGAAAATCGCGCTGAGCTCGACCATGGGCCCCGGTGTGACCGTTGATGTAGCAGAGGCCTCGGGCGAGTAAGCCAGACAAATCTGATGCAAAGAATTGATCCCGGGTGGTGCAAACTGCCCGGGATTTTCATTTTGCCGGGTTCGGTGCGAAGATAAATCGCATGCATTTCAGTTCTGGCAATCGAACGGACCATGGCTATGGAAACTAAGCGCGAACTCCTCCAAAGATTTCTTAAGGGTTTGGAAACCGGTAACGCCATGGCGGCAGCGGTTGTCAATGAAGAGAAGTACATCCAGCACAACCCTCAAACTCACGAAGGCAGCGAAGGTATTGCCGACCTGTTCGCAAGGCTGTCCAAGACCTCACCCAAGGTTACATTCAAAAGGGTTTTCGAGGATGGCGACTTTGCCTTTGCGCATATTGAGTACGATTTCAGTAGCCTGCGCGCCGCGTTTGAGGTGTTTCGGTTCGAAGATGGCAAAGCCGTAGAGCATTGGGACAACATTCAGCCCTTGCGCAGTCCAAACCTTTCTGGGCGTGGAATGCTGGATGGCCACACCGAAGTAACGGACCTGGAGAAGACGGAAGAAAACCGGGCCGCTAGCAGCATGTTTGTCACAGAGGTTCTGATAAAGCGCAGGTTTGACAGATTGGCGGACTTAGTTGCAGAGGATCTAAAACAGCACAATCCGGACATGGCCGACGGAATCGTAGCGCTCAAGAACGTGTTGGAAGGAACAAACGAAAGCGGGACAAAATTTGTCTACAAGCATTTGCATCGGGTTTTGGCAGAGGGAAATTTCGTCCTTTGCGTGTGTGAAGGGGAAAGAAATGGGGTGCATTCCAGCTTTTATGATTTGTATCGTTGGGACGCTGATCAGATCGTCGAACATTGGAGCACCATCGAAGCGGTTCCGCCGCGCGAGGAATGGAAAAACGACAACGGGAAGTTCTGAAAAGATGCCCTTGGAATTTGGGTGCTGTATGATCTGAATTGGGTGCAATTTACCCCTTGGAAACCCCCTCCATCTGCCCTAAGAAGACCTGCGGAACAAAGCGTGCGATTCGTCGTGCGCTTTGTTTCGTTTCGTCCAAGACGGTGGGTGGGTCCGTTCGGCCCCTTAATTCCCTGCCTGAGACGGGTAAGACCAAAGAATTCTGGGGGTCCCACCCTCGGGCGCATTTTGGCCAATCCCGTAACAAGGACCTGAACGCCGGAGCGAAAGCTGCGGCAAATATGAGCCGGGGTGAGATTTCGCCCCTAACTTGGAGAGAACTGTGGATAGAGCCCAGAAAGAGAAAGTGGTCGAGGAACTCGGCCAAATCTTCGAAAGCTCTGGCGTCGTAGTGGTTGCCCACTACGCCGGTCTGACAGTTGCCGAGATGCAGGACCTGCGCGCGCGTGCACGCGAAGCGGGCGGTTCCGTGCGTGTTGCCAAAAACAGGCTCGCCAAAATCGCCCTTGAGGGTAAGCCGTGTGCAAACATGGCCGACCTGCTGACAGGGATGACCGTTCTGACCTATTCCGAGGACCCCGTGGCAGCAGCCAAGGTGGCCGAGGACTTCGCCAAGGAGAACAAAAAGTTCGAAATCCTTGGCGGTGCAATGGGCGAGAACGCTCTGGACCGCAAAGGCGTCGAAGCTGTTTCGAAAATGCCGTCTCGCGAGGAGCTTATTGCTTCGATCGTGGGCTGCATTGGCGCACCTGCTTCGAACATCGCCGGCGCGATTGGCGCACCTGCAAGCAATATCGCAAGCATCCTTTCCACCATCGAAGAGAAGGCGGAAGCTGCGTAAGCGGTTGGCACTGAATGATCTGCGTGGGGCATGTGCCCTGACGTTGGAACACACACTGTAAACGGAAAGAGCTGATAAAATGGCTGATCTGAAAGCACTCGCAGAAAGCATCGTGGGTCTGACCCTGCTGGAAGCACAAGAACTGAAAACCATCCTCAAAGACGAATACGGCATCGAGCCCGCAGCTGGCGGCGCCGTAATGGTCGCAGGTGCAGCTGGCGACGCCGGTGGCGCAGCTGAGGAAGAAAAGACCGAATTCGACGTCGTTCTGAAGAACGCCGGCGCATCGAAAATCAACGTCATCAAAGAAGTTCGCGGCATCACCGGCCTGGGCCTGAAAGAAGCCAAGGAACTGGTCGAAGCCGGCGGCAAGATCAAAGAAGGCGTGGACAAAGCAGAAGCAGAAGACGTCAAAGCCAAGCTGGAAGCAGCTGGCGCCGAAGTCGAACTGGCCTAAGCTTGGTCTCAGGTGCATCGCTGATGTGCCGAAAAATTTGGCTGGGTCCGGAGAAATCCGGGTCCAGCCGAACCTGTCTTAGAAAGGGCCTCAAGACGCGAGGCGTTTTCTAAGACACGGTTTTCGGATCGGGAGGCCGCCTTCGGGACGGTGGCCATGAATTGATCCGGACGTGTTGTCTCGATTGTGCAAGATGCCGGGGCCCGACGGTGTCTTTGCCCGCTGAGAACATCGAAAGGTGACATCTGACATGGCTCAAACGTTCCTTGGCCAGAAACGTCTTCGTAAATATTACGGCAAAATCCGCGAAGTGCTGGAGATGCCGAACCTTATTGAGGTCCAGAAATCTTCTTATGATCTTTTCCTGCGCTCCGGCGATGCAGAGCAGCCTACTGACGGCGAAGGCATCAAAGGTGTGTTCCAGTCGGTTTTCCCGATCAAGGATTTCAACGAAACCTCCGTTCTGGAATTCGTGAAATACGATCTGGAAAAACCCAAATACGACGTTGAAGAGTGCATGCAGCGCGACATGACCTACAGCGCACCGCTGAAGGTTACCTTGCGTCTGATCGTGTTCGATGTCGATGAGGACACCGGCGCAAAATCGGTAAAGGACATCAAGGAACAGGATGTCTTCATGGGCGATATGCCTTTGATGACGCCGAACGGCACTTTTGTCGTGAACGGGACCGAGCGTGTGATCGTATCGCAGATGCACCGTTCGCCCGGCGTGTTCTTTGACCACGACAAAGGCAAGACTCATTCCTCGGGCAAGCTGCTGTTTGCCTGCCGCATCATCCCGTATCGCGGCAGCTGGCTGGACTTCGAGTTTGACGCCAAGGATATCGTGTTCGCCCGGATCGACCGTCGCCGCAAACTGCCTGTGACAACCCTGCTTTATGCGCTGGGTCTGGATCAGGAAGCGATCATGGACGCGTATTACAACACCGTGTCCTACAAGCTGGACAAAAACAAGGGTTGGGTGACACCGTTCTTCCCCGAGCGCGTGCGCGGCACACGCCCGACCTATGATCTGGTTGACGCCAAATCCGGTGAAGTGATTGCCGAAGCAGGCAAGAAGGTTACCCCGCGCGCGGTCAAGAAGCTGATCGACGAAGGAACCGTCACTGATCTGCTGGTTCCGTTTGATCACATCGTCGGCAAGTTTGTCGCCAAGGACATCATCAACGAAGAAACCGGCGCGATCTATGTCGAAGCCGGTGATGAGCTGACCCTGGAATACGACAAGGATGGCGACCTGATCGGTGGCACCGTCAAGGAACTGATCGATGCGGGCATCACCGACATCCCGGTTCTGGACATCGACAACGTCAATGTAGGCCCCTACATGCGCAACACCATGGCTCAGGACAAGAACCTGAACCGTGAAAGCGCGCTGATGGACATCTACCGCGTCATGCGTCCGGGTGAGCCGCCCACCGTCGAGGCTGCGTCGGCTCTGTTTGACACGTTGTTCTTCGACAGCGAGCGGTATGACCTGTCCGCTGTTGGCCGCGTGAAGATGAATATGCGTCTGGCTTTGGATGCGCCCGACACCCTGCGTACCCTGCGCCGCGAAGACATCGTGGCCTGTATCAAGGCGCTGGTGGAACTGCGTGACGGCAAAGGCGATGTGGACGATATCGACCACCTCGGCAACCGTCGCGTGCGTTCGGTTGGCGAACTGATGGAAAACCAGTACCGCGTCGGTCTGCTGCGCATGGAGCGCGCGATCAAAGAGCGTATGTCGTCGGTTGAAATCGACACCGTCATGCCTCAGGACCTGATCAACGCGAAACCTGCTGCGGCTGCTGTCCGCGAATTCTTCGGCTCGTCGCAGCTGTCGCAGTTCATGGACCAGACCAACCCGCTGTCGGAAGTCACCCACAAACGCCGTCTCTCGGCGCTTGGCCCCGGTGGTCTGACACGTGAGCGTGCGGGCTTTGAGGTGCGTGACGTACACCCGACCCACTATGGCCGGATGTGTCCGATTGAAACGCCGGAAGGTCCGAACATCGGTCTGATCAACTCGCTGGCCACCTTTGCCCGCGTGAACAAGTATGGCTTCATCGAAACACCGTACCGCGTCGTCAAAGACGCCGAGGTGACCGATGAGGTTCACTACATGTCCGCGACCGAGGAGATGCGTCACACCGTGGCGCAGGCGAACGCGACCTTGGATGCCGATGGCAAGTTCATCAATGATCTGGTTTCGACCCGTCAGGCGGGTGATTACACGCTTGCCCCGCGCGAGAATGTGGACCTGATCGACGTGTCGCCGAAACAGCTGGTCTCGGTCGCTGCATCGCTGATCCCGTTCCTTGAAAATGACGACGCTAACCGCGCTCTGATGGGCTCGAACATGCAACGTCAGGCGGTTCCGCTGCTGCGGGCCGAGGCACCGCTGGTCGGTACCGGCATCGAGGAAAAGGTTGCGATTGACTCGGGTGCTGCGATTCAGGCGAAACGTGCCGGTATCATCGACCAGGTCGATGCCCAGCGTATCGTGATCCGCGCCACCGAAGATCTGGAACTGGGCGACGCTGGCGTTGACATCTATCGTCTGCGCAAATTCCAGCGTTCGAACCAGAACACCTGCATCAACCAGCGTCCGCTGATCAAGGTGGGTGACACCGTCCAGAAGGGCGAGGTCATTGCCGACGGTCCGTCGACCGATATGGGTGAACTGGCTTTGGGTAAGAACGTGGTCGTCGCGTTCATGCCGTGGAACGGTTACAACTACGAAGACTCGATCCTGATCTCGGAACGTATCGCGCGTGACGACGTCTTTACCTCGGTCCATATCGAGGAATTCGAAGTCGCCGCCCGTGACACCAAGCTGGGCCCGGAAGAGATCACCCGCGACATCCCGAACGTTGGTGAAGAAGCGCTGCGCAACCTCGACGAGGCGGGCATCGTTTACATCGGCGCGGATGTTGAACCGGGCGATATTCTGGTCGGCAAGATCACTCCGAAGGGCGAAAGCCCGATGACCCCGGAAGAAAAGCTGCTGCGCGCCATCTTCGGTGAAAAAGCATCTGACGTGCGCGACACCTCGCTGCGCGTGAAGCCGGGCGATTACGGTACGGTCGTGGAAGTCCGCGTCTTCAACCGTCACGGCGTCGAGAAAGATGAGCGTGCGCTGCAGATCGAGCGTGAGGAAGTCGAACGTCTGGCCCGTGACCGGGACGATGAGCTGGCGATCCTGGACCGCAACATCTATGCGCGTCTGCAAGGTCTGATCCTGGGTAAAACCGCTGTCAAAGGCCCGAAAGGCGTCAAGGCAGGGTCGGTGATCACCGAGGAACTGCTGGAAACCCTGACCCGTGGTCAGTGGTGGCAGCTGGCGCTGGAAGACGAGCAGGACGCACAAATCGTCGAAGCTCTGAACGAGCAGTACGAAGTGCAAAAGCGTGCTCTGGACGCCCGTTTCGAAGACAAGGTCGAGAAAGTCCGTCGTGGCGACGATCTGCCGCCGGGTGTGATGAAGATGGTCAAAGTCTTCATCGCCGTGAAGCGCAAGTTGCAGCCGGGTGACAAGATGGCTGGTCGCCACGGGAACAAAGGTGTGATCTCCAAGGTTGTTCCGATGGAAGACATGCCGTTCCTGGCCGATGGTACGCCGGTCGACTTCTGTCTGAACCCGCTGGGCGTGCCTTCGCGTATGAACGTTGGCCAGATCCTTGAAACCCATATGGGTTGGGCCGCACGCGGTCTGGGTCTGAACATCGATGAGGCGCTGCAGGAATACCGCCGTTCGGGCGATCTGACGCCGGTACGTGACGCGATGAAACACGCCTATGGCGAGGATGTCTATGAAGAGGGCATCAGCGGCATGGACGAGGACCAGCTGATCGAAGCGGCCAGCAACGTCACCCGCGGTGTTCCGATCGCAACCCCGGTCTTTGACGGCGCCAAAGAGGCTGACGTCAACGACGCGCTGGTGCGCGCGGGCTTCTCGGAAAGCGGTCAGTCGATCCTGTTCGACGGTCGTACCGGTGAGCAATTCGCGCGTCCGGTGACCGTGGGCATCAAGTACCTGCTGAAACTGCACCACCTGGTGGACGACAAAATCCACGCGCGTTCGACCGGCCCGTACTCGCTGGTTACTCAGCAGCCGCTGGGTGGTAAGGCGCAGTTCGGTGGTCAGCGCTTTGGTGAGATGGAAGTCTGGGCTCTGGAAGCTTACGGCGCCGCCTACACCCTGCAGGAGATGCTCACCGTTAAATCGGATGACGTCGCCGGCCGGACCAAGGTCTATGAGTCGATCGTCAAGGGCGAGGATAACTTTGAAGCGGGCGTACCGGAATCGTTCAACGTTCTGGTTAAAGAAGTCCGTGGCCTCGGCCTGAATATGGAACTCCTGGATGCGGAGGTTGAGGAGTAAGGGCGCTGCCCTTTCTCCCGTCCCCCCTTCCGCAAGATTTGAGGTAACAAATGAACCAGGAAATCACCAACAACCCGTTCAACCCGCTGACGCCCCCGAAGGTTTTCGACGAGATCAAGGTCTCGCTGGCGAGCCCTGAGCGGATTCTGTCTTGGTCCTATGGCGAGATCAAGAAACCCGAAACCATCAACTACCGGACGTTCAAGCCTGAACGTGACGGCCTGTTCTGCGCGCGTATCTTTGGCCCGATCAAAGATTACGAATGTCTGTGCGGCAAATACAAGCGGATGAAGTATCGCGGCGTTGTCTGCGAGAAATGCGGTGTGGAAGTCACTCTGCAGAAAGTCCGCCGCGAGCGTATGGGCCATATCGAACTGGCGGCGCCCGTTGCGCACATCTGGTTCCTGAAATCGCTGCCGTCCCGCATCGGTCTGATGCTGGACATGACGCTGCGCGATCTGGAACGTGTTCTGTACTTTGAAAACTATGTCGTCATCGAGCCCGGTCTGACCGACCTGTCTTATGGCCAGATGCTGACCGAAGAAGAGTACATGGACGCGCAGGATGCCTATGGCATGGACGCGTTCACGGCGAACATCGGTGCGGAAGCTATCCGTGAAATGCTGGCTCAGATCGATCTGGAAGCCGAAGCCGAGCAGCTGCGCGCTGATCTGGCCGAAGCAACCGGCGAGCTGAAGCCCAAGAAGATCATCAAGCGTCTGAAGGTTGTTGAATCCTTCCTCGAGTCGGGCAACCGGCCCGAATGGATGGTGATGACCGTGATCCCGGTTATTCCGCCGGAACTGCGTCCGCTGGTTCCGCTGGATGGTGGCCGTTTCGCGACGTCTGATCTGAACGATCTGTATCGCCGCGTCATCAACCGGAACAACCGTCTGAAGCGTCTGATCGAGCTGCGCGCGCCTGACATCATCGTCCGCAACGAAAAGCGGATGCTGCAGGAATCCGTTGACGCTCTGTTTGACAACGGCCGTCGTGGCCGCGTGATTACCGGTGCCAACAAGCGTCCGCTGAAATCGCTGTCTGACATGCTGAAAGGCAAGCAGGGTCGCTTCCGTCAGAACCTTCTGGGGAAACGCGTCGACTTCTCGGGCCGTTCGGTCATCGTGACCGGTCCGGAACTCAAGCTGCACCAGTGTGGTCTGCCCAAGAAGATGGCGCTGGAGCTGTTCAAGCCATTCATCTACTCGCGCCTTGAAGCCAAGGGCCTGTCTTCGACCGTGAAACAGGCGAAGAAACTGGTCGAGAAAGAGCGTCCCGAAGTGTGGGATATCCTCGACGAGGTGATCCGCGAACACCCTGTCATGCTGAACCGTGCGCCGACGCTGCACCGTTTGGGCATTCAGGCGTTCGAGCCGGTCCTGATCGAAGGCAAAGCCATCCAGCTGCACCCGCTGGTCTGTTCGGCCTTTAACGCCGACTTCGACGGCGACCAGATGGCCGTTCACGTGCCCCTCAGCCTTGAGGCACAGCTGGAAGCGCGCGTTCTGATGATGTCGACGAACAACGTTCTGTCGCCTGCAAACGGCGCGCCGATCATCGTTCCGTCGCAGGATATGATCCTGGGTCTGTACTATGTGACCCTGGAACGCGAAGGCATGCCGGGCGAAGGCAAGGTCTTTGGGTCGATCGAAGAAGTTCAGCACGCGCTGGATGCGGGCGAGGTGCATCTGCACTCGAAAATCACTGCCCGGATCACGCAGATCGACGAGGAAGGCAACGAAGTTCAGAAGCGCTATGAAACCACTCCGGGCCGTCTGCGTTTGGGTGCGTTGCTGCCGATGAACAACAAGGCGCCGTTCGATCTGGTCAACCGTCTGCTGCGGAAGAAAGAAGTGCAGCAGGTGATCGACACAGTCTACCGTTACTGCGGTCAGAAAGAGTCGGTGATCTTCTGCGACCAGATCATGTCGATGGGCTTCAAGGAAGCGTTCAAGGCGGGCATCTCGTTCGGCAAGGATGACATGGTCATTCCGAAGGACAAGTGGAGCATCGTCGATGACACCCGCAGCCAGGTGAAAGACTTTGAACAGCAGTACATGGACGGCCTGATCACTCAGGGCGAAAAGTACAACAAGGTTGTTGATGCCTGGTCGAAATGTAACGACCGCGTGACCGAGGCGATGATGAGCACGATCTCGGACGTTGCCAAGGCCGAAGACGGGTCGGACATGGAGCCGAACTCGGTCTACATGATGGCCCACTCGGGTGCGCGTGGCTCGGTTACTCAGATGAAACAGCTGGGCGGTATGCGTGGCCTGATGGCCAAACCGAACGGTGACATCATCGAAACGCCGATCATCTCGAACTTTAAAGAAGGTCTGACCGTTCTCGAGTACTTCAACTCGACCCACGGTGCCCGTAAGGGTTTGTCGGATACCGCTCTGAAAACGGCGAACTCGGGTTACCTGACCCGTCGTCTGGTGGACGTGGCGCAGGACTGTATCGTTCGTGAGATCGACTGCGGCACCGAGCGTGCGATCACCGCCGAAGCAGCTGTGAACGACGGTGAGGTTGTCGCCTCGCTGGCCGAGCGCGTGCTGGGCCGTGTAGCCGCTGACGATGTTCTGCGTCCGGGCACCGATGAGGTGATCGTCGCAGCCGGTCAGCTGATCGACGAACGTATGGCCGACACCATCGACGAAGCCGGCGTTCAGTCGATGCGCATCCGCTCGCCTCTGACCTGTGAGTCCGAGGAAGGCGTCTGTGCGACCTGCTATGGTCGTGACCTTGCACGCGGTACGATGGTGAACACGGGTGAAGCTGTCGGCATTATAGCGGCTCAGTCGATCGGTGAACCCGGTACACAGCTGACCATGCGGACCTTCCACATCGGTGGTGTTGCGCAAGGTGGTCAGCAGTCGTTCCAGGAAGCCAGCCAGGAAGGTATCGTTTCCTTCGAGAACCCGCAGATCCTGGTCAACGCAGCCGGCGAAAGCCTGGTCATGGGCCGGAACATGAAGCTGGTGATCAAGGACGAACACGGCGAAGAGCGTGCCAGCCACAAGCTGGGCTACGGCTCGAAGCTTTTCGTCAAGGACGGCACCAAGGTGGCCCGTGGCGACAAGCTGTTCGAGTGGGACCCGTACACCCTGCCGATCATCGCCGAGAAAGCCGGTACTGCGAAATATGTCGATCTGGTTTCGGGCCTCGCTGTCCGCGACGAGACCGACGAAGCAACCGGCATGACCCAGAAGATCGTGATCGACTGGCGCGCCGCCCCCAAAGGCAGCGACCTCAAGCCCGAGATCATTCTGGTTGGCGAAGATGGCGAGCCGGTCCGCAACGATGCGGGCAACCCGGTTCACTATCCGATGTCGGTGGATGCGATCCTGTCGGTCGAAGACGGCCAGAAGGTCGAAGCCGGTGACGTCGTCGCGCGTATCCCGCGCGAAGGTGCCAAGACCAAGGACATCACCGGTGGTCTGCCGCGTGTGGCCGAACTGTTCGAAGCGCGCCGTCCCAAGGATCACGCGATCATCGCCGAGGCCGATGGGTACGTGCGCTTTGGCCGCGACTACAAGAACAAGCGCCGCATCAGCATCGAACCGGCGGACGAGTCCATGGAGACCATCGAGTACATGGTACCCAAGGGCAAGCACATCCCGGTCGCCGAAGGGGACTTCATCCAGAAGGGTGAATACCTGATGGACGGTAACCCTGCGCCGCATGACATCCTGTCCATCATGGGTGTCGAAGCGCTGGCCGATTACATGATCGACGAGGTGCAGGACGTGTATCGTCTGCAGGGCGTGAAGATCAACGACAAGCACATCGAGGTCATCGTGCGCCAGATGCTGCAGAAGTGGGAGATCCTGGATTCAGGCGACACCACCCTGCTGAAGGGCGAACATGTCGACAAGCAAGAGTTCGACGCGGCCAACGAAAAGACCATCGCCCGCGGTGGTCGCCCTGCTCAGGGTGAGCCGATCCTGTTGGGGATCACCAAGGCCTCGTTGCAGACGCGCTCGTTCATCTCGGCGGCGTCGTTCCAGGAGACCACCCGCGTGCTGACCGAAGCTTCGGTTCAGGGCAAGAAAGACAAGCTGGTTGGCCTGAAAGAGAACGTCATCGTCGGTCGTCTGATCCCCGCCGGTACCGGTGGGGCAACGCAGGCCGTCCGCCACATCGCGCAGTCGCGTGACAACGTGGTGATCGAAGCCCGCCGGGAAGAGGCCGAGGCCGCCGCCGCCCTGGCCGCACCGATCATGGATGATGATATGGTCGGGGATGAGTTGGACGTTCTGGTCGAAACACCGGAAAGCCGCGAATAAACCGCGTCATTCAGAATCAAACAGAAAAAGGCCCTGCGATTTCGTGGGGCCTTTTTTCCTCGCCTCTCCTGGTACGCAATTGTGAACCGGTGTGACAGAGCAAAGCCTTTGACCCGATTGCATCAGGCTTGTGGTTCTGCAATCGGTGGTTTAGCGCTGTACTGTGTTTTCGGATTATTTTGAGCTGAACAATGGACACCAAAAGCAACTCTTTCGAGGACCGTGTGGCGCGAATCAAGAAGCGTTCGGAAGAAAACACACGCAAGTCGCCTATGCCTCGAACCGAGAGTATCTGGCAACGTCTGGGGTATCCCGCTGCGTTTCTGGGGGCCTTTTTACTGGGTGTTTTTGCGGTCTTCCTGTCCCGACTGATTCAATACCAATCGGTTGGCATTCCGGTGCCCGGCAAGGTAGGAACGCAGGATTTCGTAAGCCTCGGCCTCGCAGGCGGGGCCTGCATCATGGTTATGCTGTTTCTGAAAGGTAAACTGCGAGAGTTCGCCGGGGCGCTCACGGTTGGCGCGTTGGTGACGACCTTTTCCTATCATAATTTCGTGTGGAAATATCCTGTGTTTTTCGAACTTGTATACGGGGAAGACTGGGTGGAGTTTGTGAAAGACACGACAGAGCCTTCCAGCCTGAACCTGTTCGGGACCATCCTTCCATTCGGTTGATGATCTTTGTACCCCTTGGAGCGTTGTTGACATCCAGCCCGACTCGGCGGCCAATGCGGGGCGATCAATAGCCCCGGAGCCCGAAGCAGCATGACTCCAAACACCAAAGGCGCTTTGCTGATGATGGGCAGCATGGCTGCCTTTACCCTGAACGATACGCTGGTGAAGGTTGCCTTGCAGGATCTGCCGTTGTTTCAGCTGGCGGCCATGCGCGGGTTTCTGGCGGTAATTCTGATCTACGTGCTAGCCCGGTCACTGGGCACGTTGCATCTGAATTTTTCGCGCCATGACAAGTGGTTGGTTGCACTGCGCTGTCTTGCAGAGCTGGCGGCGACATTCTTTTTCCTGACGGCGCTGAAGAACATGCCGCTTGCCAATGTTACGGCCATTCTTCAAGCATTGCCTCTTACGGTAACATTGGGTGCTGCTTTGGTTTTTTCCGAACAGGTTGGTTGGCGACGCGCTTTGGCAATCGCCGTGGGTTTCGTCGGAATGCTGCTGATCGTAAGACCCGGGCCAGAGGGGTTCAGCGTGTATTCCATCTATGCGCTGGTTGCAGTGGTTTCGATTACAGTTCGGGACCTCATCACACGACGCATGTCAGCCGACGTGCCGTCAATGCTGGTTACCCTTGCCACCTCGGTTTCCATAGCGGGGGCTGCGGCAATAGCCTCGGTTTTCGAAGGATGGGTTGCGGTTTCGGCAACGGCGGGTTCCCTGGTCGCGGCGGCGGCCGTGTTTGTGCTGCTTGGCTATTTGTTCAGCGTCATGGTCATGCGTCAGGGAGATGTCGGTTTCGTTGCACCGTTCAGATATTCCAGCCTGATCTGGGCGCTCGGGTTGGGTTGGGGCGTGTTTGGCGAATGGCCTGACAGCCTGACGATGCTGGGTGCGGTCCTGATCGTGGGGGCCGGTCTGTTCACCTTGTTCCGGGCACGTAAGCGTCAGGGCTTGGCGTGACGCCGTCTGACCATGTCCGGATCAATGGCGAAACGGGTTTGAAACTCGAGCTCCTGCTGCCGGGTAAGAGGGTTGAGCGCGACATCCATGTTTCTGGTTCGCGGTGAGTCATTGAACCGGTTCAAACCCCGTACCCACATCGAACTATCGGGTCGGGTCACAACGGGCATCGCGCGGTTGATCCTGTTATGGGCAAAATTCATGATCGATTTCCGCTGCCCGCCCCGCACGTACATTCCCAGACCGGCAGTGATCAATGGGCGATGCACGCGCGTGGCTCGTATCCCCTCGGAACTGGCGCGGGCCAGATAACCGCAGTTGAAGTCAACGGCGACCATCGCGTGCCTTTCGAACAAGCCAACGCATTCCCTGACACAGCCCCGGAACCGCTCGACAAAATCCACGGCCACTGCATCATCGTCGTCATGACGAAACTGAAGACAGGGTTGATCGGGATCGGTCCGCGCCGAATTCAGGACATCCTGCATGACTTTTCTGTGCCGCCCCGGAGGTTTCGCGACTATGCGCACCTGTTTCAGCCCACCGGTCAGATCGTTGAGGCGGTCAAATGCCGGCTTGGGCAGGCAGTCGCCGACCACGATCACCAGTTGGAAATCTTCGTCGGACTGTTTTTTGAAACCGGGCAGGGCGACCGTCTCGAACAGGCGAAACCGTTCTTCCAACCTGTCGTGCTGGTACAGGAATTGCCGTCTTTCTTCGACACTTTCGTGCGTTGTCTGAAAGCCACCAATTGCGGGATAGGAAAACCGGCAAAGGCCGATGACCTGCATTTTCTCAGCGCGCCGCATATCTGGCCTCGAATGCGTCAGGGTCGATCGAGAACCGTACCCGCAAGTCTTCTGCCTGTTCTGGCGTGAAAGGCGACAACTCGCTGGTATCTTTGCGCGCGTGGTCCGAGTCGTTGAAATCGTGCAGCATCCTTACCCACATGGGCGTGTCCGGATAGCTGACCACAGGCATGAACCGGGCGAGCCTGTTGTGCAGCCGGTCAAAGATCGTCCGCCTGCTGCCGGCTTGAACATACATGCCCAGGCCAACGCCCAGCAGCGATCGATAGACCCGAGCGGCCCGAATTCCGCGGGCCTCGCGCCGGGCGATGTACCCTTGATTGAAATCTACACCGACGGACTCGCTCTGCTGCATCAGCCCGGTGTTTTCGACAACAGCAGCGCGGAGGCGTTCTATGAAATCAACGGAAACGGCGTCATCGTCATCATGCCGAAACTGTAGGCAGGGCTGATGCGGGTCCGCGCGGGCGGTGTTGAGCACCTCTCGTACAATCTGCTTATGATCCCCTGGTTCTTTTGCAATGATACGGATCTGTTTGATCCCGGCGGTCAGGTCGCGCAGCCGGTCCGCATGGATCCGAGGCAGGCATGTCCCGGTCAAAACATACAACTCGAACGTCTCATCGGTCTGGGTGCGAAAACCGGGCAGGGTGATCACCTCGAAAAGACGAAAGCGTTCTTCCAGCCGGTCGGGGGCATACAGAAATTGCCGTTGTTCTTCGATCGTATCCCGGTTCAGCCGAAAACCGCCGGTTGCGGGATAGGAAAATCGGCAAAGGCCAATCACTTGCATCTGTAATCCATCAGCAGATATTCGACCCGACTATGCCCTTGCCGCGGTACAGCCGCAACCGGGACAGCGGCGCGCAGGAATGGCAATCCTACAGGCTGCATTCAACGCGCGCGCCGGGGCGCCGGTATCGTGCTGTTGACACTTGGGACGACTCCCCCTATACGCGCGTCATCTCGGTACAGGGGGCCGCCCCGTAGCCGATTCCAGTAATGAACTGGTCAAGGCCCGGACAATTTTGCAGTTCGCGCCCTCTGAGAACCAACCGCGACGTTCACCTCGGAATGGGAACGCTCGTGGGTTTTGCGCTTGTGGACGCATAAGTGCAGCGAATTTAGCCGCACGCAACGCGCGTGCATGTCATGTGTGTTGCAAAACGGGGAAAGAACCGGAATGCCAACTATTCAACAGCTGATCCGCAAGCCGCGGCAGCCCAAAGTCAAACGCTCGAAGTCCATGCACCTGGAGCAGTGCCCGCAAAAGCGCGGTGTCTGCACACGTGTCTATACCACAACGCCTAAAAAGCCGAACTCGGCGATGCGTAAGGTTGCCAAAGTGCGCCTGACCAACGGGTTCGAGGTCATCTCGTACATCCCCGGTGAAAGCCACAACCTGCAGGAACACTCGGTTGTTCTGATCCGTGGCGGCCGTGTGAAAGACCTTCCCGGTGTGCGTTACCACATCCTGCGCGGTGTTCTGGATACTCAGGGCGTCAAAGACCGTAAGCAACGTCGTTCGAAATACGGCGCGAAGCGTCCCAAGTAAGAAGGAGAGGCTGATATGTCACGTCGTCACGCCGCCGAAAAACGCGAAGTCCTGCCTGACGCCAAATTTGGCGACAAGGTACTGACCAAATTCATGAACAACCTGATGATCGACGGCAAGAAGTCGGTCGCAGAGCGCATCGTCTACAACGCATTTGACCGCGTTGAGAACAAGGTAAAGCGCGCTCCTGTCGAAGTGTTCCACGAAGCGCTCGACAACATCAAACCTTCGGTCGAGGTTCGCTCGCGCCGGGTTGGTGGTGCAACCTACCAGGTTCCGGTCGAAGTGCGCCCCGAGCGCCGCGAAGCACTGGCCATCCGCTGGCTGATCACCGCTGCGCGCGGCCGCAACGAAAACACCATGGAAGAACGCCTCGCCGGCGAACTGCTGGACGCCGTACAGTCCCGCGGTACTGCCGTTAAGAAGCGCGAAGACACCCACAAGATGGCCGAGGCGAACAAAGCCTTCAGCCATTACCGCTGGTAATTCTAGAGGCTTATCCAAATGGCACGCGAATATCCGCTCGAACTATACCGTAACTTCGGTATCATGGCGCACATCGATGCAGGCAAGACGACCTGCTCGGAACGCATCCTGTATTATACTGGTAAATCCCACAACATCGGTGAGGTGCACGATGGTGCCGCCACCATGGACTGGATGGAGCAGGAGCAGGAACGCGGCATCACCATCACTTCGGCTGCGACCACCACGTTCTGGGAACGCACCGAGGACGGTAAAACCGCTGATACCCCCAAGCACCGCCTGAACATCATCGACACCCCCGGCCACGTTGACTTCACCATCGAAGTCGAACGCTCGCTGGCGGTTCTCGACGGTGCCGTCTGCGTTCTCGACGCAAACGCCGGTGTTGAGCCCCAGACCGAAACCGTGTGGCGTCAGGCTGACCGCTACAAGGTTCCGCGTATGGTTTTCGTCAACAAGATGGACAAGATCGGCGCAGACTTCTTCAACTGCGTTCGCATGATCGAAGACCGCACCGGCGCACGTGCTGTTCCGGTTGGTATCCCGATCGGCGCCGAATCCGAGCTGGAAGGTCTGATCGACCTGGTCACCATGGAAGAATGGCTGTGGCAGGGTGAAGACCTGGGTGCAAGCTGGATCAAAGCTCCGATCCGCGACAGCCTGAAAGACATGGCTGAAGAATGGCGCGGCAAGATGATCGAAGCGGCCGTCGAAATGGACGACGACGCGATGATGGAATACCTGGAAGGCAATGAGCCCGACGTTCCGACCCTGCGTAAACTGCTGCGCAAGGGCACACTGGAAATCGCGTTCGTTCCGGTTCTGGGTGGTTCAGCGTTCAAGAACAAAGGCGTTCAGCCGCTGCTCAACGCTGTGATCGACTATCTGCCCAGCCCGCTGGACGTTGTCGATTACATGGGCTTCAAACCCGGTGACGAGGACGAAGTTCGGGACATCGCCCGTCGTGCCGACGACAACATGGCGTTCTCGGGCCTGGCGTTCAAAATCATGAACGACCCCTTTGTCGGTTCGCTGACCTTCACCCGGATTTATTCGGGCGTGCTGAACAAGGGTGACTCGATCCTGAACTCGACCAAAGGCAAGAAAGAACGCATCGGTCGTATGATGATGATGCACTCGAACAACCGGGAAGAGATCGAAGAAGCGTTTGCAGGCGACATCATCGCGCTGGCGGGTCTGAAAGACACCACCACCGGTGACACCCTGTGTGACGCGAAGGATCCGGTGGTTCTGGAAACCATGACCTTCCCCGATCCAGTGATCGAGATCGCGGTCGAGCCCAAAACCAAGGGCGACCAGGAGAAGATGTCTCAGGGTCTGGCGCGTCTGGCGGCCGAAGACCCGTCCTTCCGTGTGGAAACCGATCTGGAATCGGGTCAGACCATCATGAAGGGCATGGGCGAACTTCACCTGGACATCCTGGTTGACCGCCTCAAGCGCGAGTTCAAGGTCGAAGCCAATATCGGTGCGCCGCAGGTGGCCTATCGTGAAACCATCTCGATGCCGGTCGAGCACACCTACACCCACAAGAAACAGTCGGGTGGTTCGGGTCAGTTCGCCGAGGTCAAGCTTGAGATCACTCCGACCGAGCCGGGCGAAGGTTATTCGTTCGAAAGCCGCATCGTTGGTGGTGCTGTTCCGAAGGAATACATCCCGGGTGTCGAAAAAGGCATCCAGTCTGTCATGGACAGCGGCCCTCTGGCTGGCTTCCCCGTGATCGACTTCAAGGTTGCCCTGCTGGACGGTAAGTTCCACGACGTTGACTCGAGCGTTCTGGCGTTCGAAATCGCAGCCCGTATGTGTATGCGTGAAGGCATGCGCAAAGCTGGCGCGAAGCTGCTGGAACCGATCATGAAGGTCGAAGTGATCACCCCGGAAGAATACACCGGCGGTATCATCGGTGACCTGACCTCGCGTCGTGGCCAGGTGTCTGGTCAGGAACCGCGCGGCAACGCAATTGCGATCGACGCGTTCGTTCCGCTGGCGAACATGTTCGGCTACATCAACACCCTGCGTTCGATGTCGTCGGGCCGTGCCCAGTTCACCATGCAGTTCGACCACTACGATCCGGTTCCGCAGAACATCTCGGACGAGATCCAGGCGAAATACGCATAAGCGAAGATTTGAGGGAGCGTGGGTATCACGCTCCCTTCATTACCGAAAAAGGAGGCCATCATGGCAAAGGAAAAGTTTGAGCGTACAAAACCGCACGTCAACATCGGCACGATTGGCCACGTTGACCACGGCAAGACCACGCTGACCGCAG
>NZ_JBQFNY010000016.1:0-50789 GCF_056532905.1 Ruegeria sp. H8
CCGCAGGCGCGCTGCCGGGCCCAAAGCTGCAAGGGTGCTCGGCGCAGCCGGGCAACCGCAGGTGCGGGAGCTCCTCATCGCGCCACTTTGGATCAGGTCAGGTCTTTGTAGCTGATTTCGCGGGCATCCGCGCCCGGGCCGGTCTTTTCCCGGCGCACGATCAGGCGGTTCAGCGCGTGGATATAGGCTTTGGCCGAAGCCACGACGGTATCCGTGTTCGCCGACTGACCCGTGGCGATCATGCCATCTTCTTCCAGCCTGACCGAAACCGTGGCCTGCGCATCTGTGCCTTCGGTCACCGCATGAACCTGATACAGCTGCAAACGGGCCGTGTTGGGGTGAATCGCTCGGATCGCCTTGAAGGTCGCGTCTACCGGCCCGTCGCCATGTTCAGTTGCGATGACATCCTTGCCGTCGACTTCCAACTCGACCGTCGATTCCGCCTGCCCGCCGGTGCCGCAGGTGACTTTCATCGACACCAATTGCAGATAGTCGTCCGCCTCGTCCAACGTCATCAGCGCAATGAGATCGTCGTCGAACACTTCTTTCTTGCGATCCGCCAGATCCTTGAACCGCACGAAGATGTCTTTGAGTTGATTGTCGCCAACTTCAAAGCCCAGCGTTTCCAGTTTGTCGCGCAGAGCCGCGCGGCCCGAGTGCTTGCCCAGAGGCAGGGATGTGCCCGACAGGCCGATATCCTCGGGGCGCATGATCTCGAAATTGTCGCGGTTCTTGAGCATGCCGTCCTGATGGATGCCGCTTTCGTGGGCAAACGCGTTCTTGCCGACGATGGCCTTGTTGAACTGAACGTTGAAGCCCGACACGGTCGCGACCCGGCGCGAGATATGCATGATCTTGGTCGTGTCGATCCCGGTGTGGAAGGGCATGATGTCATTGCGCGTGCGCATGGCCATCACGACCTCTTCCAGGGCGGTGTTGCCGGCGCGTTCGCCCAGGCCGTTGATGGTGCATTCGATCTGGCGCGCGCCGCCGATGACCGCCGCCAGCGAATTCGCCGTCGCCATGCCGAGGTCGTTGTGACAATGGGTGGCGAAGATCACCTCATCTGCGCCCGGAACCGTTTCGATCAGGCGTTTAATCAGGTCTGCGGATTCCAGAGGCGCAGTATATCCCACGGTGTCGGGGATGTTGATGGTGGTTGCCCCGGCCTTGATCGCGATTTCGATGACGCGGCACAGGTAATCCCATTCGGTCCGAGTCGCGTCCATCGGCGACCACTGCACGTTTTCGCACAGGTTGCGCGCGTGACTGACCGTTTCGTGGATTTTGTCAGCCATCTCGTCCTGTGTCAGGTTCGGAATGGCGCGGTGCAGCGGAGAGGTGCCGATGAAGGTGTGAATGCGGTTCTGTTCCGCGTGTTTGACCGCCTCCCAGCAGCGGTCGATATCAGCGAAATTGGCGCGGGCCAGACCGCAGATACGGGCGTTCTTGGCGTTCTTGGCGATCTCGGACACCGCTTTGAAGTCACCTTCGGATGCGATCGGAAAACCGGCTTCGATGATGTCGACGCCCATGTCATCCAACAGTTCGGCAATCTCGAGCTTTTCGTCATGGGTCATGGTCGCGCCGGGGCTCTGCTCGCCGTCGCGCAAAGTGGTATCAAAGATCAAGACGCGGTCTTGGTCGGTCACGTTGGTCATGGGAATCTCTTTCTTGTCTGTCCTAAAGCCTGTTGGCGCGCTGGCGTCCTCCTCTGAGCGGGCGCGCCGGATGGCACGCTCAGAGGCGGATTAGGATCAGTAGGCCACGCAGAACCGCGCCGCGAAGGGCGGCTTTGGCAAAAGGGATATCTGCGCAGTTGATCATGTGTTTGAGGTTATACAGACGCCGCCGGGAATGAAAAGAACCAATTTTCGACAAGTTGCGGTGTAGGGGGTTGGAAATTCCCTGTCCCTTGATTGATCCGTCCTTGCCGCTAGCTGGTCACAGATGGATACTGCTTTGATCATTGGTGCGTCCGGCGGGATTGGTGCGGCCGTACGCGAGCAATTGGAGGCACGGGGCGTTGCGGTGACGTGCCTCTCGCGCTCTGTCGAGGGGTTCGATCTGATGGAACCAGATCGAGCAAGCCGGATGCTTGATCGCCTATCGGGCCCGTTCGATCTTGTTCTTGTCGCTTCCGGGGCGCTGGAGATTTCAGGCAATGCGCCCGAAAAGACCATTCGATCTGTTTCGGCAAGGGCAATGATGGACCAGTTTGCTCTGAATGCCGTTGGTCCGGCGTTGGTGCTAAGCCGGGCCCATCAGTTGTTGCCGCGGCAGCGGCGTTCGGTATTTGCTGTATTGTCCGCGCGGGTCGGGTCCATTGGCGACAATCGGATGGGCGGCTGGATCAGCTACCGCGCGGCCAAGGCCGCGGTCAATCAAATCGTCCACACTTCGGCAATAGAATTGGCCCGGACACACAAACAGGCGATATGTGTTGCGCTGCATCCCGGTACGGTCAAAACAGAGTTTACTCGGAAATATCTGGGACGGCATCCCGCCGTTGAACCCGGTGAAGCCGCGCGCAACCTGTTGTCCGTGATCGGCGGGTTGCGCCCGGCGGATACCGGTGGGTTCTTTGACTGGGCCGGAAAACCTGTTCCCTGGTGAGCGATCATTCGCCAGACGGATCTGGTTGTGCCGTCTCTGAATCCGGGTCTGTCTGCTGTGCCGGAGCGTCTGCGCCGCCCTGCCGGTCCGGGGTTTGATTTGGCAAAACACCGTTTTCCCAGATACCGGTTTCTTCTTGCCCGTTGGCATAGCGCATGGTTCCGCTGCCCTGCCTCTTGTTGTCGACAAAGTTGCCCTCATAGACGTCGCCGTTCGAATAGGTCGCAATGCCTTCGCCGTTGATTTTGCCCTCGGACCAGTCGCCGACATATTTGAACCCAGCAGGGGTCACGATTTCTCCTTTGCCGTGACGCTTTCCGTTCACGAAGTCCCCGGTGTATACCGTGCCGTCAGAGTATGTCGCCTTGCCTTTTCCCTGACGAACCCCGTTGACCCAGTCTCCGTCATAGATCGAACCATCCGCGCGGGTCATCACACCCTTGCCGTGGCTTTGTGCGTTTTTGAACTGACCCTTGTAGATCATGCCGGTGGCATAGGTCGCCGTACCCTGGCCTTCGATGACGCCGGCGATCCACTCACCCTCGTAAGTGGAGCCGTCGGGATAGGTGATGCGGCCGTTTCCTTCCGCCAGATCGGCCACGAAATCGCCCACGTAAACCGAACCGTCGGGATAGGTCAGCTCACCCAGGCCTTCTATCTGACCCTGGTTCCAGTCGCCGGTGTACACAAAACCATCGGTTCCGGTGAACGTGCCTGTGCCATGGCGGCGATCATCGACAAAGTCGCCCTCATAGACGTCCCCTGACGCGTGAGTTACTTTGCCTTTGCCCTGACGGCGCCCCTGCACAAGCTCGCCTTCATAAACATCGCCATTGGCATAGGTCAGGCGACCTGTCCCGGTGATCTGGTCCTGCGTCCATTCGCCTTCGTATACCATTCCGTCAGGCATTGTCTGGGTGCCCGTTCCATCGCGCAAGCCGACGTTGACATCGCCTTCGTAAACGCTGCCATCGGCATAGGTGATCGTGGCCTTGCCTTGCCGCTGACCGTCCACCCAGTCGCCATCGTATACATATCCGTCGGGAAAGGTCAGTTTGCCCTTGCCGTGCCTTTGTGCGTTCCTGAACTCACCTTCATAGCGCGAGCCATTGGCAAATTCAGCGATGCCCGTGCCGTTGATGGATCCGTTGGACCATTCACCGTCATAGCTGCTGCCATTGGCGTAAACGATCTTGCCGCGCCCGTCCGGCTGACCTTTGACGAACGCGCCTTCATAAACCGATCCATCCGGGTACTTGGTGACGCCCTGGCCCTGAATTTCGCCTTCCACCCACTGGCCGGTATATTCGAACCCGTTGGGCAGCCGATACGTACCCGTCCCGTGGCGCAGGCCATTCTCATAAGTGCCCTCGTAGACGCCGCCCACTTCGTCATCCTTGACGATAATCGTGCCGTCCTGCGCAAAAGCGGTCGCAGCTGCCAAGCTCATGGCCACAGCCCCAATTGAGTTTCGGATCACATTCATTTTGGTCCTGCCTGCCGGATCATCGTTGGTTGCATCCCTGGGCGCAAAACTAGGATACCGTCGAGGGCAGGGCAACGGGTTTTGCGGCATTGGCCTTTTACTCGCGCGATGATCTGCTAAATGGCAATAGGACTGACGAGGCAAGAGGGCAGCATGGCCGACCGTTTCCGCATCACTCTGGCGCAACTGAACCCGACCGTAGGGGATATCGACGGCAACGCGGCCAAGGTCGTTGCCGCGTGGGAACAGGGCAAGGCGGCGGGGGCCGATCTGGTGGCGTTCCCCGAGATGTTCATCACCGGATACAACACGCAGGATCTGGTGCTGAAGCCGGTGTTTCATCGCGCGGCCATGGATGCGGTCGAGACTCTGGCCGGGAAATGCGCCGATGGGCCCGCGATTGCCTTGGGTGGTCCGTGGGTCGATGATGGCAAGTTGTACAATGCCTATCTGATCCTGAAGGGGGGGAGGATCACCAGCAAGGTTCTGAAGCACCACCTGCCGAATGAGACTGTTTTCGACGAAGTGCGCCTGTATGATGCGGGTCCTCTGGGCGGTCCGTATTCGGTTGGCAACTTCCGGATCGGCAGTCCCATCTGCGAGGATGGCTGGCACCCGGATGTGGCGGAAACGCTTGAGGAAACCGGGGCCGAGTTTCTACTGATCCCCAATGGGTCGCCCTATTTCCGGAACAAATACGATGTACGTCTGAACCATATGGTCGCGCGCGTGGTCGAAACGGGCCTGCCGCTGATCTACCTGAACATGGTCGGCGGGCAGGACGATCAGGTCTTTGACGGCGCCAGCTTCGGTCTCAACCCGGGCGGAGAGCTGGCCTTCCGGATGCCGGTATTCGACGAAGTGGTTTCTCAGGTGGATCTTGAGCGCGGCGATGATGGCTGGCGCATTGTGCCGGCAGAAATCGTGCCCCAGCCGGATGTGTGGGAGCAGGATTATCGCGCGATGGTGCAGTCCCTGCGGGACTATATTGGCAAGACCGGTTTCAAAAAGGCAGTTCTGGGACTGTCCGGAGGGATCGATTCCGCCTTGGTGGCGACCATCGCGGTGGATGCCATCGGGGCCGACAATGTTCGCTGTGTGATGTTGCCGTCGGAATATACCAGCCAAGCGTCATTGGACGATGCCGAGGCCGTCGCCAAGGCGCTGGGTGTGCACTATGACCATGTGCCGATTTCGGAAAGCCGGGCTGCCGTCACCAACACGCTCGCTCCGCTATTTGCGGGGTTCGACGAAGGCTTGACCGAGGAGAACATTCAGTCGCGCCTGCGCGGGCTCTTGCTGATGGCGATCTCGAACAAATTCGGCGAAATGCTGTTGACCACCGGCAACAAGTCCGAGGTCGCGGTGGGCTATGCCACGATCTATGGCGACATGAATGGCGGCTACAACCCGATCAAGGATCTGTACAAGACCCGCGTGTTCGAAACCTGCCGCTGGCGCAACGCCAACCATCGAGACTGGATGATGGGGCCTGACGGAGAGGTCATTCGCCCGTCCGTCATCGACAAACCCCCAAGCGCCGAACTGCGCGAAGATCAGAAGGACAGTGACAGTCTGCCGGACTATCCCGTACTGGACGCGATACTTGACATTCTGGTCGATCAGGACGGCTCCATCGCGGATTGCGTCGCCGCCGGATTTGACGAGGCGGACGCGCGAAAGGTCGAGCACCTGATCTATATCAGCGAGTACAAACGGTTCCAGTCCGCTCCGGGCACGCGCTTGAGCAAGCGGGCATTCTGGCTGGACCGGCGGTACCCGATCGTAAATCGCTGGCGTGATCGTCGCTGAAATCGAAGCCAAACCCGTCAGATCGGAAACAGTGAAGTTTCTGTGTTGTGCATTGTTCCTTGATCGAGGGGCAAAGCCCGTGCAACCGTGCGAAAAAGGCCATCCCTGGCTTGCTTGGGTGACATTTTTCTGACACATTTTTGCTTGGAAGTTGCCCAATGTGGGGCGGATGCGACGCATTGCCGTTGATGGCGAAGGCTGAATGTGGCGAACGCAGCGTATCCGGGGTTGGATGTCTGAGTGAATGGTTTGGTGTTAAAATGTACGAGGATTATGAAAGATCGCTTCATGCGCCTTTGGAATGGCGCACAATGGAATCTCCGCCGCAAGTATTGGATGAAGAAAAGCTGGATGCAGCAATTGCCGATCTGTTGAATGAGCAGCGGAAGTCGGAAGATCAGAAAGCGGCCATGCTGCGGCCAGAGTTTCCGCAATTGCTTCCTCAGGAAGACGTGTCCGCGCAAGCGGCGCTGAAGGAAAACCGGTTGTCCGCGATCTTGCGCCA
The DNA here is from genome assembly GCF_056532905.1 of Ruegeria sp. H8. Taxonomy (NCBI): domain Bacteria; kingdom Pseudomonadati; phylum Pseudomonadota; class Alphaproteobacteria; order Rhodobacterales; family Roseobacteraceae; genus Ruegeria; species Ruegeria sp. H8. The sequence continues at coordinate 6,420 of NZ_JBQFNY010000016.1, forward strand.
GAAATGGGCGGAACTGTCCGGCGCAGCGTAACCTTCGGCCCGCGCTTTTAACCTCAGGCGTCTGGGTCACAGATGCCGAAAATCGTATGTTGCGGTGGCAGTTTGTATTGCCCATGCTTTGTCTTTTGGTCTCCATAGCGGTCCAAGCGACAGAGTAAGGCCTATTGATGACCGCGCCCAAACCGACTCCTGTAGAACCTGATCTTGCCCTGCCCAAAACCATTGATGTCGTGGTCATCGGCGGCGGAATCATCGGCGTTTCAACCGCGTTGGAACTGGCAGAGCGGGGCGCTTCGGTTCTTGTGTGCGAAAAAGGGCAGATTGCAGCCGAACAAAGTTCACGCAATTGGGGTTGGGTCCGTCTTGGGATGCGGGACCCAAGAGAGATACCCCTGATGCAGGAATCGTTGCGCATCTGGCAGACGCTCGATGACCGGCTGGACCGCAAGACAGGTTACACCCGATCCGGTATCCTTTTTGGCGCATCCGGTAGGCGGGATGCCTGCAACATGGAACGTTGGCTGCACCATGTCGAAGGATTGCAGACCGGCGCGCGGATGGTTTCTGGCGGTGAGTTGGCAGACCTTTTGCACGACAACCAATCGGGCTTTGAAACCGCTTTGTACATGCCGCAGGACGGTCGTGCCGAACCGCAATGGACAGCCCCCGCCATTGCCGAAGCTGCGCGGGCTCGGGGCGCGGTGATCATGACGAATTGCGCAGTACGCAGTGTGGACATTCAGGCTGGACGTATCGTTGGCGTTTTCACCGAGCGCGGCAAAGTTGCCAGCGGCCGCGTCGTTCTGGCCGGGGGCGCGTGGTCGCGTTTGTTTGCAGGCAATGCGGGGATCGAACTGCCGCAGCTGAAGGTTCTGAATACGGTCCTGCGCACATCCCCCATCGCAGAGGGGCCCGAGACGTCGTTGTGGTCGGATGACTTTGCGATCCGAAAACGGGCCGATGGCGGTTACACAATTGCGTCTGGTTACGAAAATACTGTGGACATCGTGCCGGACAGTTTTCGATTGGCGATGCAGTTCCTGCCGGCTTTTGTGCAGGAGTGGAAATCTCTGCGCTTTCGCCTGTCCAAACGCTGGACGATCGAAGCAAAACAGGACCGGAGATGGCTGCCAACCGATGTGACGCCGTTCGAAAAGTGCCGGATCCTGGACCCTGAGCCGTCTCAAAAAACGTTGCGACGCGCCTGGGCCAGTGCATGCAAGGGATATCCCGCTGTGCAAACGGGCGAGATCGTACAAAGCTGGGCAGGTATGATCGATGTGACGCCGGATGCCATTCCCGTAATCTCGGGCGTGGATGATCTGCCGGGAATGTACATTGCCACGGGGTTTTCAGGCCATGGCTTTGGAATCGGCCCCGGGGCGGGGCGGCTGATGGCTGATCTGGTTACCGAAACAACGCCTTGCGTGGACCCGGCCGCCTTTCGCTTGTCGCGGTTCAGTGACGGTTCAAAAGTGCGGCCGGATCCGGGGTACTGAACGCTCAGCCCATCATCTGGTAGCTAACCGGGACAAAGCGAAAGCCTTCTCCACGGGTCTCAACATACCCGGCGCCGGGGAAGGGCATGTGATAGCCGACCATAGGCACCTTGTCGGCAGCCAGCATGCCAAGAACATCGCGGCGTGCGGCAGTGGCTGCGGCCTTGTCCATGTCAAACCGGACTTCCCATTCTGGATGGGCGAAAGACCAGACATAGTGGTTGGCCAGATCCGCCGTCAGCACCAGACGTTGCCCGTTGCTTTCCAAATGGTAGACCGTGTGGCCCGGTGTGTGGCCATAAGCGGCCACTGCGGTAATGCCCGAGGCAACCTCGCCCCCGTCTTCGACAAAGGTCATTTTCTCGGCCAACGGTGTGACTTTTTCAGCGACCAGATCGCCCACACGATTGCCTGCGTCCTGCGCAGCCCAGAAATCATATTCCGGAGAAGCCGTCACGTAGCGCGCATTGGCGAAGGTGGGCGCGCCTTCGGTGGTCATGCCACCGATATGGTCAGGGTGCATATGCGTTATCACGACCACATCGATCTGATCCGGGGTCACGCCCGCATCTGCCAGCGCGGCCTGTATGCCACCTTGCCCCAGACCGGTATCAAACAGAACCAGCTCTGATCCCGTGTTGACCAGTGAGGGGGTAAAGAAAAACTGTGCGACGTCTGCCGGAATGAAGTTTTCAGCCGAAACCTTGGCAAATTCTTCGTCCGTCGCTCCGCCCCCAAAAATCTCTTTGGCTCCGTCGCGTGGAAAGCTGCCATCCAGCAGGGTCGTGACCGTGAAATCGCCAATATGAAATGACCTGGCGATGGTCGAGTTTGCTTTGGTTTCCGGGCTGGCGGCCAGAACCGGTGCGGCCGCAGCTGCAAACGGCAAGGCGGCGGCACTTCCCAAAGCGGCGCGGCGTGTAAGTTTTATTGTCATCTTCGTTCTCCCTGTCAGGACATCTTTGTTGCAGTTAGGGCGTCGAGAGTCTCTTGCCAGTTTATACGCCATTCAGATGGGGTGCATGGATGAATAATACGTGTTAATTTTTGTTCATGGCGCGATCAGACAACAAGACAGTTCCGACAGATCAAAGCGTCGAGAATTTCCTGAGAACGGTTCAACCGGCGCGCCGTGCTGAAGACGCGCACCAGCTTGACAAATTGTTTCGCGCCACCACCGGGTTTAGCCCGGTCATGTGGGGCCCGTCGATCGTCGGGTATGGCCGCTACCACTATCGCTACAAATCGGGTCGTGAAGGGGTCTTTCTGGCAACCGGTTTTTCGCCGCGCAAATCAGCTTTGGTGATTTACATCATGCCGGGTTACGCAGATTTTGCGGATCTCATGGCCAGATTGGGAAAGCACAAGCTGGGCAAGTCCTGTCTTTACGTCAACAAACTGGCGGATATCGACACGGGCGTTTTGCGCGAACTCATTCGCGCCGGACTGGACGACCTCGACAGGGTGTGGCCGGTGAAACCTTTCTGAATCACCTGATGGATCAAGCGGCGGCTGGACAAAAACGCCCCCATGTGACAAGAGCCGCGCCAACAGGAGACACCCATGACAACCACCCGTTTCGCCCCGTCGCCCACCGGCTACATCCATGTGGGCAACCTGCGCACCGCCCTGATGAACTATCTGATTGCCCGCAAGGCAGGCGGTACGTTCATCCTGCGCATCGATGATACCGACCCCGAGCGGTCGAAAGAAGAGTATGTCGATGCCATCAAGCAGGACCTGGAATGGCTGGGTTTGCATTGGGACCGGGTCGAGCGTCAGTCGGACCGTCTGGACCGCTATGCCGAAGCGGCCGACAAGCTGCGCGCGATGGGTCGTTTGTACGAAGCGTTCGAAACGCCGACCGAGCTGGATCTGAAACGCAAGAAGCAACTGAACATGGGCAAGCCGCCGGTCTATGACCGCGCTGCGCTGAACCTGTCCGAGGCCGAGAAAGAGAAGCTGCGCGCCGAACGTGGCAACGGCGTCTGGCGCTTCAAGCTGGATCATGAACGTATCGAATGGAATGACGGCATTCTTGGCGACATCTCGATTGATGCGGCTTCGGTTTCCGATCCGGTTCTGATCCGTGGCGATGGCCAGGTTCTCTATACGATTGCGTCGGTTGTGGATGATACTGAAATGGGCGTGACGGATGTCGTACGGGGTTCGGACCATGTGACCAACACGGCGACGCAGATCCAGATCATCGAGGCGCTGGGCGGGCGTTGTCCGCGTTTTGCCCACCATTCTCTGCTGACTGGTCCGCAGGGTGAGGCATTGTCGAAACGGCTAGGCACGCTGGCCTTGCGCGATCTTCGCGAACAGGGTGTGCAACCGATGGCATTGCTGAGCCTTATGGCGCGTCTGGGCTCGTCTGATCCGGTTGAGCTGCGCTCGGAAATGGCCGAGCTGATCGAAGGGTTCGATGTAAACCGGTTTGGCGCCGCGCCGACCAAGTTCGATGTACAGGACCTGTTTCCGCTGACCGCCAGGCATTTGCAATCGCTGCCGCTGTCCGATGTGGCCAGTGCCGTTGCGGATGCAGGTGTTCCAGATGAATTGGCAGAACCTTTCTGGGCCATGGCCCGCGAAAACATCACCACCCTGGCCGATCTCAAGGGCTGGTGGGAGCTGTGCCGTGATGGGGCCGATCCCCTGATCGCTGATGAAGATCGGGAATTCATTGCCCAGGCGATGGCTTTGCTGCCCGAAGGTCCGTTCGATGGTGATACGTGGGGCACCTGGACCAAAGCCGTGAAAGAGGCAACCGGTCGCAAGGGCAAAGGCCTGTTCATGCCTCTGCGCAAAGCGTTGACCGGCATGGAGCGCGGCCCGGAAATGGCTGCGCTGATGCCGTTGCTACAGGTGATCCGCGCGCGCGGCTAACGTGGTGGCACACCAATTTTCTGGGCCACGTCATCGGCGTGGCCCATTTTTGTTACGCCGGCTGTACGAACCGCACCGATAAACTTGTCAGGCGGTCATCGATAAAATCACGTTCGACAGGTTTGAGTTGCTGATGGCGTGGATAACGCGGTTCGGCGCGATCATTCAGGATCGGGGCATCCCAGCCTGTTGTCGTCTCAAAGAAACGATCCGCGCCGTCTTCGCCGAACGCCCGCAAGTAACCCTGCACGACAACATCGATATAGCTGAGCAGCAACGGGTGGTGATTGCTGGGCTGGCTGTGCCGATCCTGCGGGACGGCGTAGACAGCTATTTCGACATCGTGCGTCAAGGGATGTGAAACCGACTGCGTTGCGGGAATTCGGTCATACGCCCATTCCCGTTCATCCAGCGCGGCCCAGTCATTATTGGGAACATGCGCAATCATGCCTTCGATCTCTGACTTCGGGTCGGGCACGGCAGTCAGAAACGCCACGGGTCGCAGATCGGTATGCCGCCATGCCCGCCGCCAACCCTTCAGTCGCGCGGGGCGTGGATCGGGGAAATCATGCGTCGCGAGGTTCACGAGGCTGCCATAGCCAAAGAAATATGGGTCGGCCATCCAAGAAGTGTCCTTTGGGTCGATTGATGTATGTCAAACCGCTTTTTTCCCGGACATGCAATAAGGTTGCATCTTGAATTTAGGGAGGCCCTCATGCGGATTACCAAAAGGACGAATATCGCTGTGCGCCTGTTGATGTATTGCGCAGCTCACCCGGACAGGCTGGTCACGAAATCCGAAATTGCCGAAGTGTGCAACATTTCGGAAAACCATCTGGCGCAGGTGATCAATCAGCTGAGCCAGCTGAACTATCTGAGCACGCAGCGCGGTCGTAACGGTGGCATGTCGCTGGCGCGCCCGGCGGATCAGATACGCATCGGTGCGGTGTTCCGGCATGTTGAAGGGGCTTTGCCCATTGCCGAGTGTTTCGCCGACGCTGACAACACGTGCCCTCTTACGGATGCCTGTCGGCTGAGGCTTGCGCTTCAGGACGCGGCAGAGGTGTTCTATGCGTCCCTGGACGATGTTACCCTGGATGCTTTGGTATGTGACAATGATCCGCTGCTGAGGCTCTTGCAGCCCGTGGCCTGCGTGCGCTGATTTCAATCGCTCGCGCGCAATATGCGCGCCGGACGCACCGAAAGTGGACGCAGGGCAAATGCCAGCCCAGCACATAACGTGACGCCTATCCCGGCCAGAACGATGCCGAAGGCCGATGACCAGATGACCGTGAACTCTGTGTCGAAGATGTAGGTGGCAACGGCCCAGCCGCCCAGAATGCCAACGAACAGCGCGACGCATCCCGCAGCGGCCCCAAGCAGAACAGATCGCAGGCCAAAGCTGCGCAGGATACTGCCACGATCTGCACCCAATGTCCTGAGGATCGCTGCTTCGTATCTGCGGGCAGGTTCGCCCGCCGCCGCTGCGCCGATCAGAACCAGAAATCCGGTCAGCAGCGATACTCCTGCACCGTACGAGGTCGCTGCGGCGATGCCTGCCAGCAGGCCCGAGACACGATCAATGGCGTCGCGCACCCGGATGGCCGTGATATTGGGGAACTGGCCCGCAAGATCCCGCAGGATGGCCGCCTCGGCCTGTTCTTCGGCATAGACCGTCGCGATAAAGCTGTGCGGCGCACCGGCCAGCGCAGAGGGGTTCATCGACATGACAAAGCCCATTCCCGCGGTAGAGAAATCCACCTCGCGCAGGGACGTCAGTTCTGCCGTGATGTCTCGCCCCAGGATATTGACGGTCAGTTGGTCGCCCAAGTTCAGGCCCATCTCTTCGGCTTCTTCGGCGGCAAAGCTGACCTGCGGCGCGCCTGCGTAATTTTCGTCCCACCATTCCCCTGCGGTCAAGCGTGTGTTCGGCGGCGGTTGAACCGAATAGGTCACGCCGCGATCCCCTTCCAGCACCCAGTGATCTCCGGCCACGTCCCGAGCGGGCCGGCCGTTGATCTGCGTGATGATCCCGCGCAACATTGGCGCGCTTTCAATGCGGCTGACCGCGGGGTCGCTTTGCAGGCGTTCGGTGAAGCCGGGCATTTGATCTTTCTGGATGTCCACAAAGAAGTACGACGGCGCAACATCCGGCAGGTTGCCCGAAATGGCGTTGCGCAGGGTCCCGTCGATCTGCCCGACCGCAGCCAGCACCGACAGGCCCAGCCCCAGTGACAGAACTACAGATCCTGCACCTTCGCGTGGGTCCGAGATGGCCGACAACGCCCATCTGACTATGGGCCGCCCGCGGGCCAACGAAGTCCCAGCCCGGGCCAGTTTGCGAATGGCATAAGCGGCGAGGGCCAACAGCGCCAGTGCACCGACAAGCCCGCCGCCGGTCCAGACAGTAAGCCGCGTCGAGCCGCTGAACCATGATGCCAGGGCGATCAGCAACAACAGCCCGGCACCCGTTGCCACGACGTAAATCAGACGTGGAAAGGGGCGGGCCGAGCTCAGCGCGTCGCGAAACAACGTCGCGGCGCGCACATCTTCGGTGCGGGCCAGTGGCCAAAGGGTGAACAGGAACGCTGTGAGCAGACCGTATATTGCTGCCTCGATCAGCGGCTGTGGATAAAGGGAAAACACTGCGGGAACCGGCAATTGGCTTTCCAGCAGCGGGGCCAGAACAAGCGGCGCCAATCCACCCAGCGTCAGGCCGATCGCGATCCCGAAGACGGACAGAACGCCAATTTGAATCATGTAGGTTTGAAAAATGGTGGCGCGATCGGCCCCCAAGGTGCGCAGAGTCGCAACCGTTTCCGTCTTCTGCCCCAGATAAGCACGCACGGCGGCAGAAACGCCGATGCCTCCGACGGCAAGCCCGGACAGCCCGACAAGGACAAGAAATGCACTCAGGCGATTGACGAACTCGGATATCCCGGGGGCACCGTTGCGTGCATCCGTCCAGCGCATTCCAGTGCCTTCGAATGCCGCGTCAGCCCTTGCGGATACATCCGAAAGATCTGCGTTCCGGGGCAGGATCATCCTGTACTTTGTTGAAAACAGTGTTCCGGGTTCCAGCAGACCGGACGCCTGCAACGCCTCGGTTCGTACCAGAGTACGCGGCCCAAGGCCAAACCCATCCGCCGCGCTGTCGGGCTCGTCCAGCAAGGCAGCCGTCAGGATGAACTCTTGCGTCCCAAGTGAAAACCGATCACCGACGGACAACCCAAGCCGGTCCATCAGCACAGGTTCCATCACGGCCCCGGGCAAGCCGAAACTGCCGTTCAGGGCATCTTCCAGCGGGATCTCGGGTTCCAGCCGTACCGAGCCGACAAGTGGGTACGCGTTGTCGACCGACTTGACCTGAGTCAGCGCTCGTTCCGGACCTGTCGCGCCGGGCACAACGGCCATCGAGCGGAAATCGACAACCTCGGACATCTGGACGGATGTCTGTTGCATCCAGGCGCGCTCTGCCTCATCGGCAAAACGATAGGTGAATTCAAGTTCGGCATCGCCCCCCAACAGCGAGGCCCCTTCTTGCGCAAGCCCAGCCTGTATGGCTTGCCGCACCGACCCGACGGCTGCGATGGCGGCGACCCCCAACGCCAAACAAGCCAGAAAGATCCGAAAACCACTCAGGCCTCCGCGTAGCTCGCGGCGGGCGAGCCGCCCGGCCATCCGCAGGCTCATTCCGCGGCCTCCTGCCGGGTCTCTTCGGTGATCCTGCCGTCACGCAACCGAACGACCCGATCACATCTTTCGGCCAATGAATGGCTGTGGGTCACCAGAACCAGGGTTGCATCGTATTTCCGGCGCAGACCAAACAGCAAATCAACAATTGCGGCCCCGTTGGTTTCGTCCAGGTTCCCGGTCGGTTCATCAGCCAACAGGATTTTGGGGCGCGGCGCAGATGCTCGTGCCAAGGCAACACGCTGTTGTTCTCCGCCCGACAGTTGCGCCGGGTAATGATCGCGACGGTGCGACAAGCCAACGGCGTCCAGCTCTTGCTCGGCCCGGTCGAACGCATCCTTGTGCCCTGCCAGTTCCAGTGGGGTTGCCACGTTTTCAAGCGCGGTCATTGTCGGGATCAGATGGAAGTTCTGAAACACCACCCCCATACTGTCGCGCCGAAACCGGGCCAGAGCGTCCTCATCCATGTCGGTAAGGTCTTGACCCAGCGCCATGATTTGACCGTGCGTCGCCTGCTCCAACCCCGCCATCAACATCAGCAGCGAAGACTTGCCCGAGCCAGAAGGCCCGATAAGCCCCAGCGTCTCGCCTTTGTTCACAGTCAAAGTGATGTCGTGCAGAATATCGACCCGCCCGGCATTGCCATCCAGTGACAAAGCGGCATTTTGGAGGGCGAGAACAGCAGTCGTCATGGGTCTACCCGAAAAAGGAGCGGTCTTTTGGGATATGGAGCGATCACTACGTTGCGCAAGGCTTTGATGGCAGGCCTTTTCACGTGGTGCGGTTTTGCGGCCACAGCCGAACAAGTGGTGATTGCGGCTTTGGGAGACTCGCTGACTCAGGGCTATGGGCTGGTGGAGGAGAACGGGTTTGTTCCGCAGCTTGACCGTTGGCTGCACGCGCAGGGGGTGGATGTCAGGGTAATCAACGCCGGGGTTTCGGGCGATACCACGGCGGGCGGGGCCGCGCGCGTGGATTGGACCCTGACCCCGGATGTGGACGGGATGATCGTGGCCTTGGGTGGGAACGATCTGTTGCGGGGAATCGATCCGGCCGTATCAAAGGCCAATCTGCGCAAGATCCTGGACGTGGCGCGGCGCGTGAATGTACCGGTTCTGCTGATCGGTATGCAGGCGCCGGGTAACTACGGGGCCGATTACAAGCAAGCTTTCGACGGAATGTACCCAGACTTGGCGAAGGAGTTCGAAGTCCTCTTCGCCGCCAGTTTCTTTGAAGGGCTTGCGGCCGAGGGCGACCCCGGTGCGGTATCGCAGTTCATGCAGCCGGACGGAATACATCCAAACGCGGATGGGGTGGCAAAGATCGTTGAATCACTGGGGCCGTCCGTTCTGAAGCTTGTTGATCAGGCGGGGCAAGCGGAATAGGCGCCCATCCATGGGCACTTAGACGACCGTGACAACTGTTCCGATCGGGACCCGGTTGTACAAATCGATCACATGCTCGTTCAGCATTCGTATGCACCCGTTGGACACCGCCCGGCCAATGGTCTGCGGCTGCGTCGTGCCGTGGATGCGGAAATAGGTATCGACACCGTTCTGGAACAGATACAGCGCGCGCGCGCCCAGCGGGTTATCTCCGCCACCGGGTTGGACATAGTCATTGTCCTTGAATTTAGCGTAAGCGACGGGATCACGTTCGATCATCTCATCGGTCGGGCGCCAGGTCGGCCATTCCTTTTTCACATCGATGGTGGCCGTGCCGGTAAACTCCAGCCCCGCCTTGCCGACGCCGCATCCATAGCGGATCGCCTTGCGAGATTCCGTCACGAAGTAAAGATAGAACGACCGGGGCGCGACCAGCAGCTGACCAGGTACGAACTGTTTCTTGATGCGCACGAATTGCGGTTTAGGATCATACTCGACCGCCTTTTTGGCGCTGGCGATGCCCGGCAACATGCTTGCTGCTGTTCCGGCCAGAAAAATACGGCGTGTAAACATCGAAACCCTCGTCGAATGACCAATGAAACTGAAACCAATTTCATCATGATACGATATTTGGTCAATTCTAGGGCAGACATCACGTGGACGTGATGTGACCTACCTGCCACCCGAGGTGGTGGCGGGAAAGGGGCGAGGGGGATCCCCTCACCCGATATCACGCTCAGGCCAGCTGGATGCTGTCGGCGCTTTCGCGGCCGTCACGACCGGCGCGCAGCTCGTACGTGACTTTCTGGTTGTCGGCCAGGCCGGTCAGGCCCGAACGTTCGACAGCCGAGATGTGTACGAATACATCTTTGCCGCCCTCTTCCGGTGCGATGAAGCCGAAGCCTTTGGTGGTGTTGAACCATTTTACGGTGCCTGCTGGCATATCCGTGTCTCCTGTTTGAGTGCTGCCCACGGAGTTGCGGCAGCCTGGCGTCGTCGGTCTGTATCGATAGACTGACTGCCGATGAAGGAGACAGTAGGTCGAATAGAAAAACGTAAGCTCTTTGCATATGGCATCGGGGCGGGGGTGTGACAAGGGATTTTGTTTGATTTCTACAAAGGCATGAGGGATTTCCGCCGTGTCCACAGGCCCGGGGAGGCTAGTTTTCTTTCACAGTGCCGCAGCCTTGCCCAGCATCCACGAACAAGTTGAACGGTCAATCCTAGTTATCACTGATGTCGTGCAGAGTGGTGTTCCTGTCACCAGATGGTCACCGCCTTTTTCACAGCAATGCAGGGCGCGATGCGGGTTGCGTCAATCGCGATCGCTTTCCCGTTCAGGCGTGGGCGATCTAGCCAGTCCCGATTCGGATGAAGGCACCTTAGTCGCGCCCGCGTTTGCACCGGGAGAATACCGGTTTGTGACGCGCGCATTCTTTGTCAACATCCCGCCCCAGAAAGTCGTCGCGATGGATAGAGACTGTCCCGCGCCACATGCCTGCCGTTGACACAAGGCATGCGCTGCGATTTCAGAAACGAAAGCGCCAGGCATGCCCGTTACCCATAAAGTGCGCGGGCCTCGGCGAAGGACAACAGACGACGGTTTTTCTCGTCCCACAGGTGAAGCCGCGCATTGGCGAGGCTTTCCCGGATGGTCATCCGGTTGCTGTTTGCCAGTTCTTCATGATCGCGCAGCACTTCGGTCAGGCGGTAGAACGGAATGCGGCTGTAGAGGTGGTGTACATGGTGGATGCCGATATTGGCACTGAACCACTGCAACACCGAGGGCAGGATATAGTGTGAACTGCCGTGCAGCGCCGCTTCGTGCAGTTGCCAGTCTGCATCCGCGTCCCAATGCGTGTTCTCGAACTGGTGTTGTACATAAAACAGCCAAACTCCGGCCGTTGCGGCAATCAGTGTCGACGGCAGAAAGATCAGCAACATCGGCATCAGCCCGCCAAAATAGTAGATGGCCACAAGGGCAATCAGAATGGCAAGATTGGTCGCCATCGCGCTGACCCAGAACCTGACGCTGTCCGTCAGGCCCAGCGGAAGGCGGTTTTGAAACAGGAACAGATAGCCTGGGCCAAGCACGAACAAGGTGATCGGGTTCCGGTACACGCGATACCAGAACCTGTTCAGTGGTGTTTTGGCGCGGTATTCCGCCACGGTCAGGGTGTGGACATCGCCCATCCCGCGCTTGTCCAGGTTGCCGGAACTGTTGTGATGCGTGGAATGACTGCGGCGCCAGACATCATATGGTGTCAGTGTCAGAACTCCGATGCCGCGCCCGATCCAGTCGCTGACGGCGCGGTTTTTGAAGAATGCGCCGTGCCCGCAATCATGCTGGATGGCAAACAAGCGCAACAGAAAGGCCGCATTGAGGGCGGAAATCACAAAGGCCAGCCAATAGCTGACTGAAAGTGACATCCAGGACAATGCCCACAGTCCGATAAAGGGGATAATGCTTACACCCAGCTCAAAAGCGCTGCGCATTTGGTCCGGTTCGCGATATTTGGCAAGCGTTGTTACCCAGTCACGTGCGGCGGTGGTCTCCGGCTTGTCGCGGAGCGAGAGAGAGGGTTCAGTCATACGCCTGCCAGTCAAGTGTTTGCTGGCCACCGGATAGACGACCACCCCGACATAGCAAGCGGTTTTTGCAAAAGTTGCTGCATTTCACGGTCACTTTTCGGTCAAAGGCCGGCAGAGGTGCCCTTTGCGTAACACTTGGCTCAAGACCTCATGCCGGCATCCCGGGGCGCAGGGCAATCTACAGGCTTGTCAAGTGCGGTTATCGGGCCTATACGCCTGCGGTGGCTTTCCGCCACGAGAATCAAAACCAAGAAATGCCGTGTTTGGCCCATCACGCTTCGGGGTCATATCCGGCTTAGGAGAAGCGACATGAAACTGAACGAACTGCGCGACAATCCAGGCGCCAGCCCGAAACGCACCCGCGTTGGCCGTGGTCCGGGTTCTGGCAAAGGTAAAATGGGTGGCCGTGGTATCAAAGGCCAGAAATCCCGTTCGGGCGTGGCCATCAACGGCTACGAAGGCGGCCAGATGCCATTGTACCAGCGTTTGCCCAAGCGCGGCTTCAACAAGCCGAACCGCAAGGAATTCGCCGTTATCAATCTGGGTCTGATCCAGAAATTCGTCGACGCCGGCAAGCTGGACGCTTCGGCTGCGATCACCGAAGACGCTCTGGTTGCGTCCGGTCTGGTGCGCCGCAAGCTGGACGGTATCCGCGTTCTGGCCAAAGGCGAAATCAGCGCCAAGGTGAACCTGGAAGTGACCGGTGCTTCGAAATCTGCCGTCGAGGCAGTCGAGAAAGCGGGCGGTTCACTGAAGGTCACAAAAGCTGCTGCGGCAGAGTAATCGCTTGTGAGCGGGCAAAGACCCGCTTACATAGACCTCAGAGTTTTCCAAGACGCCGTCCGAGCCGGAAAACGGTTCCGGGCGGCGTTTGCATAAGAGAGACCGATTTATGGTATCAGCAGCAGAACAAATGGCAGCCAACACAAGCTGGGCTGCTTTGGGCAAGGCCACCGATCTGCGCAACCGCATCCTGTTCACGCTGGGTTTGCTGATCGTCTATCGTCTGGGCACCTTTATTCCGGTACCGGGGATTGACGGAGCAGCTTTGCGCGAATTCATGGAGCAGGCGGGGCAGGGCATCGGCGGCATGATTTCGATGTTCACCGGCGGGGCGCTGGGGCGGATGGGTATCTTTGCCCTCGGCATCATGCCTTACATTTCGGCCTCGATCATCGTTCAGCTTCTGACATCCATGGTTCCCGCGCTCGAACAGCTCAAGAAAGAGGGCGAGCAGGGGCGCAAGAAGATCAACCAGTATACCCGGTTCGGCACCGTGGCTCTGGCCACCGTTCAGGCTTATGGTCTGGCCGTTTCGCTGGAATCGGGCGATCTGGCGACTGATCCGGGGCTCTATTTCCGCATGTCGACCATGATAACGCTGGTTGGCGGTACCATGTTCCTGATGTGGCTGGGTGAGCAGATCACTGCACGCGGGATCGGCAACGGTATCTCTTTGATCATCTTCGTCGGCATCATTGCCGAAGTTCCGGCTGCTCTGGCGCAGTTCTTTGCAAGCGGCCGCAGCGGTGCAATCAGCCCCGCCGTGATCGTTGGCGTGATCGTCATGGTCATCGCGGTCATCACCTTTGTGGTGTTCATGGAGCGCGCCCTGCGCAAGATCCACATTCAGTACCCGCGTCGTCAGGCCGGTATGAAAGTCTACGAAGGCGGCTCAAGCCACCTGCCGGTCAAGGTCAACCCTGCGGGTGTCATTCCGGCGATCTTCGCCAGCTCGCTGCTGCTGCTGCCGGTCACGATCTCGACCTTCTCGTCCGGTGCTGCCAACGGGCCGGTCATGTCGTGGCTGCTGGCCAATTTCGGCCCCGGACAGCCGCTTTACCTTCTGTTCTTTGCCTCGATGATCGTGTTCTTCGCCTATTTCTATACGTTCAACGTGTCGTTCAAACCGGACGATGTGGCGGACAACCTGAAAAAGCAGAACGGTTTTGTGCCCGGCATCCGGCCCGGCAAGAAAACCGCCGAGTATCTGGAATACGTAGTCAACCGCGTGCTGGTTCTGGGTTCGGCCTATCTGGCGGCGGTCTGTCTTCTGCCCGAAATTCTGCGGGGCCAGTTTGCCATTCCGTTCTATTTCGGTGGCACCTCGGTTCTGATTATCGTCTCTGTGACTATGGACACGATCCAGCAGGTCCAGAGCCACCTGCTGGCGCATCAATATGAAGGGCTTATCGAAAAGTCCCAGCTGCGCGGCAAAGGCAAGAAACGCGGCAGAAAGGGAGCTGCTCGTCGATGAACATCATTCTTCTGGGCCCCCCGGGGGCAGGCAAGGGAACGCAGGCGCGTCACCTGGTAGAGACCCGCGGGATGGTGCAGCTCAGCACCGGGGATATGCTGCGCGAGGCCAAGACCAGCGGAACCGAAATGGGCCAGAAGGTTGCTGCGATCATGGACGCGGGCAAGCTGGTCACCGATGAGATCGTGATCGGCCTGATTGAGGAAAAACTGACCACCGAAAAAGGCGCCGGTTTCATCTTTGACGGCTTCCCCCGCACTTTGGCGCAGGCCGACGCGCTGTCGGCTCTGCTTACCAAGCTGGGCCAGTCCCTGCACACCGTGATCGAGATGCGCGTGGATGACGATGCTCTGGTGGAGCGGATTACCGCACGGTCAACCTGCGGCGGATGCGGTGAGGTCTATAACGACAAGACCAAGCCGATCCCGGCTGACGGCAAGTGCACCAACTGCGGCAAGGAAAATGACTTCGTTCGTCGCGCCGACGATAACGAAGACAGTCTGCGCACGCGGTTGATGGAGTACTACAAGAAGACCTCTCCGCTGATCGGCTATTACTACGCCAAGGGCGATCTGCGCCCCGTGAACGGGCTGGCGGACATCAAGGAAGTCACAGCGTCGATCGAGGCCATTCTCGGCTGATTTCAATATGGGCTTGACGGCACCGCCAAAAGCCCATATCGACCCCCATCCCTAAAGGGAATCAAGACCGCGTGCGGGATTCGTCCCAACCGCCCCGACCACCTCGAATAATGCTGAACCCTCTGGCCACACTGCCACGGTAAAGCGTTGTGAAAAAAGGTTCTGGAGTTACGGAACCGCAACGAAAAGGAAAGTGACACGTGGCACGTATTGCCGGCGTAAACATCCCGACTGCAAAGCGGGTACCTATCGCCCTCACATATATCACCGGTATCGGAAACACCTCGGCCAAAGCGATCTGCGAAGCCGTGGGCATTGAAGCGCACCGTCGCGTCAACGAACTGTCCGACGCCGAAGTTCTGGCCATCCGCGAGCACATCGACGCAAATTTCACCGTTGAAGGTGACCTGCGTCGTGAAGTTCAGATGAACGTCAAGCGCCTGATGGACCTGGGCTGCTATCGCGGTCTGCGTCACCGCCGCAACCTGCCGGTTCGCGGTCAGCGTACCCACACCAACGCTCGTACCCGCAAAGGCCCCGCAAAGGCCATCGCTGGTAAGAAGAAATAAGGGAGGGTCTGACCGATGGCACGTGACAAGACTCGCGTTAAGCGCAAAGAGCGTAAGAACATCGCATCGGGCGTTGCCCATGTGAATTCGACCTTCAACAACACCAAGATCCTGATCTCGGACGTACAGGGCAACGCCATCTCGTGGTCGTCGGCCGGTACCATGGGCTTCAAGGGATCGCGGAAATCGACCCCCTACGCCGCTCAGATGGCTGCCGAAGACGCAGGCAAGAAGGCGCAGGAACATGGCGTCAAGACGCTGGAAGTCGAAGTTCAGGGCCCCGGTTCGGGCCGTGAATCGGCACTGCGCGCGCTGGCTGCCGTGGGCTTCAACATCACGTCGATCCGCGACGTGACACCGATTGCTCACAACGGCTGCCGTCCGCCGAAGCGTCGTCGCGTCTAAGCGATTTTGAATTGAGCTGGGGCTGTGTTTCTGCACGGCCCCAGCACGTCATTTTGAACCTCGGGCGTCTGCACCTTGTTGGTCATGGGGCGCGGACAGGAATGGAGGGATTACATGATCCACAAGAATTGGGCAGAATTGATCAAGCCGACCCAGCTGGAAACCAAGCCGGGCAATGATCCTGCACGTCAGGCCACCCTGGTTGCCGAACCGCTGGAGCGTGGCTTTGGTCTGACCCTGGGCAACGCCCTGCGCCGCGTCCTGATGAGCTCGCTGCAAGGTGCGGCCATCACCAGCGTCCAGATCGACAACGTCCTGCACGAGTTTTCGAGCGTGGCAGGCGTTCGTGAAGACGTCACCGACATCATCCTGAACCTCAAGCAGGTTGCCCTGCGCATGGAAGTCGAAGGCCCCAAGCGCCTGTCGATCAATGCCAAAGGCCCCGCGGTCGTCACTGCGGGTGACATCAGCGAAAGCGCCGGCATCGAGGTTCTCAACCGCGATCACGTCATCTGCCACCTCGATGATGGCGCTGACCTGTTCATGGAACTGACCGTCAACACCGGCAAGGGCTATGTCTCGGCCGAGAAGAACAAGCCCGAAGACGCACCCATCGGCCTGATCCCGATCGATGCGATCTATTCGCCGGTCAAAAAGGTCGCCTATGACGTTCAGCCGACCCGTGAAGGTCAGGTTCTGGACTATGACAAACTGACCCTGAAGATCGAAACCGACGGTTCGATCACGCCCGAGGATGCACTGGCCTTTGCCGCTCGTATCCTTCAGGATCAGCTGTCGATCTTCGTCAATTTCGACGAGCCGGAATCGGCAAGCCGTCAGGACGAGGACGATGGTCTGGAGTTCAACCCGCTGCTGCTGAAGAAGGTGGACGAGCTGGAACTGTCGGTCCGTTCGGCAAACTGCCTGAAGAACGACAACATCGTCTATATCGGCGATCTGATCCAGAAGACCGAAGCCGAGATGCTGCGCACCCCGAACTTCGGCCGCAAGTCGCTGAACGAGATCAAGGAAGTGCTGTCCGGCATGGGGCTGCACCTGGGCATGGATGTCGAGGATTGGCCGCCGGACAACATCGAAGATCTGGCGAAGAAATTCGAAGACGCGTTCTAAGCGCGTCTTCCCCAATGCCCGGCCCGAAGTGGGAATATCCGGGGACCAAATGGGCATTCCCGCCCCAAGGAGAGCCGGTGACACGCATCGCCGGCCAGACAAAGCAAAACGCGAAAGAAGGAACTGAAAAATGCGTCACGCACGTGGTTACCGCCGCCTGAACCGTACTCATGAGCACCGTAAAGCTCTGTTTGCGAACATGGCTGGCTCGCTCATCGAACATGAGCAGATCAAGACAACTCTGCCCAAGGCTAAAGAACTGCGCCCGATCATCGAAAAGCTGGTCACTCTGGGCAAGCGGGGCGACCTGCACGCCCGCCGTCAGGCTGCCTCGCAGCTGAAAGAAGACAAAGACGTCGCAAAGCTGTTCGAAATCCTGGGCCCCCGCTACGCCGAGCGTCAGGGCGGTTACGTCCGTATCCTGAAAGCAGGCTTCCGCTATGGCGACATGGCGCCGATGGCGATCATCGAGTTCGTTGATCGTGACGTCGATGCCAAGGGCGCGGCCGACAAAGCCCGCGTTGCCGCCGAAGAGGCAGCAGACGAAGAATAAGATCTGACCCAAGGTCACGGTCGAACCTCCGTTCGGGAAACCGGACGGAGGTTTTTTCGTTATGGCATGTCCGACATGTTGCGGGGCATACCCGACCGCCGACTTGCAATTCAGATTTTGTGTCAGCATATCTGGGCCAATCGCAAAAAACGGAGCCACCATGATCCGCGTAATGCTGACCCTTGTTGCCTTGACCTGCGCGACGCAAGGAATGGCCGAAACGAAAGTTCCGCAGTCACAGGCCGAGATTTCGTTGGGATTTGCCCCGGTCGTGAAACAGGCATCGCCGGCGGTTGTGAATATCTATGCCAAGATCGTCCGGCAGGGCCGGGCAAGCCCGTTTTTCTCGGACCCGTTCTTTCAGGATTTCTTTGGCCGGGGGTTTGGCGAACCACGTCAGCGGGTTCAAAACTCGTTGGGTTCCGGTGTTATCCTGACTGACGATGGGTATGTTGTTTCCAACTATCACGTGGTCGGATCCGCGACCGAGATCCGGGTCGTCACCACGGATCGGCGCGAGTTTTCGGCCGAGGTTGTGCTGGGCCATGAGGAAAGCGATATTGCGATCCTGCGGCTGAAAGAGGCCGAAGACCTGCCCTACCTGACCCTTCGCGATTCCGATCAGGTCGAGGTTGGAGAGCTGGCCCTGGCCATCGGAAACCCGTTCGGGGTGGGGCAGACGGTGTCGTCCGGCATCATCTCGGGGCTGGCGCGCACGGGCACGGCAACCGGGAATGGCCGCGGATATTTCATCCAGACGGATGCGGCAATCAATCCGGGCAACTCCGGTGGGGCGCTGATCGATGTGAATGGCCAGCTGATCGGGATCAATACCTCGATTCTGACCCGATCGGGTGGGTCAAACGGAATAGGCTTTGCCATCCCCGCCAATCTGGTGGCGCAATTCCTCAAGCAGGCGAAGCAGGGAAACGAAACCTTCGTCAGCCCGTGGGCGGGAATGTCGGGTCAACACATGAGCGCGGATATCGC
The DNA here is from genome assembly GCF_056532905.1 of Ruegeria sp. H8. Lineage (NCBI taxonomy): Bacteria > Pseudomonadati > Pseudomonadota > Alphaproteobacteria > Rhodobacterales > Roseobacteraceae > Ruegeria > Ruegeria sp. H8. The sequence goes on from NZ_JBQFNY010000016.1 coordinate 25,024, forward strand.
GGAATCCCTTGGTCTGGCCATCCCGTTGGGCGTTGTGATCTCTGATCTGCATGAGCTCAGCCCTTTGCGCGACGCAGGGTTCAGAGTGGGCGACGTGGTAACCCATGTGGACGGGGATGAGGTCAATTCGCCTGCCGAGATGAAGTTTCGGATGTCGGTCGCCGGAGTGGGCGGAACCTCGGTTCTGACCCGTCTGCGCGGCGACCAAAGTGAAGATGTTGAGGTGGCGCTTATCAAAGCCCCCGATGTTCCGGCCGCCGAGGAAACGACGTTGAACGACAGAACCGTTCTTCCGGGGTTGGTGGTGTCCCGGGTCAACCCCGCGGTGATCACCAGGATGGGATTGTCGCTGTCGCTGACCGGTGTCGTCGTGGTGGATCCCGGCCCGTATGGCGGAAGGGCGGGTTTGCGAACCGGTGATATTCTTGAAAGCATCAATGCCGATGAGATCCAGCGCCCACAGGACGTTGAGACCGCGCTGACCGATCCGGGCCGTTACGTGCAGATAGGTCTGGTGCGCGGGGGGCGGTCCGTCTCTTTGCGGTTCCGGTTGTGACCCGTGAGTGATCTGTTCGATACCGGGGCGGCAGAACCCGCCGCTTCTCCTCATCGGCCTCTGGCTGACCGGTTGCGGCCTCGATCCCTGGCCGAGGTGATCGGGCAGGAGCAGGTGCTGGGCCCCGAGGCCCCTCTGGGTGTCATGCTGGCGGCAGGCAGTTTGTCCAGCCTGATGTTCTGGGGTCCGCCCGGAGTTGGAAAGACCACGATTGCACGGCTGTTGGCACAGGAAACCGATCTGCATTTCGTTCAGATCAGTGCGATCTTTACCGGTGTGCCGGATCTGAAGAAAGTCTTCGAGGCCGCGAAGATACGCCGCCAGAACGGACAGGGCACCTTGTTGTTCGTGGACGAGATTCACCGCTTCAACAAGGCTCAGCAAGATGGGTTTCTGCCCCATATGGAAGACGGGACAATCCTGTTGGTCGGCGCAACCACCGAGAACCCGTCATTCGAACTGAATGCCGCTGTGCTCAGCCGGTCGCAGGTGCTGGTGCTGGAACGGCTGAGCCTTGCCGATCTGGAGCGTCTGACCCAGCGAGCTGAGAAAGAGTTGGGCCACGCGTTGCCATTGACGCCTGCCGCCCGCGATGCGTTGCAAGAGATGGCCGATGGCGACGGTCGGGCTTTGCTGAACCTGATCGAACAGGTTTCGGCGTGGAAGGTGGATGCGCCGCTGGGCCCCGATGCGCTGTCTACGCGTTTGATGCGGCGGGCTGCAAAATACGACAAGTCTGGTGATGAGCATTACAACCTGATCTCGGCCCTGCACAAATCGGTGCGCGGATCTGACCCCGATGCGGCCTTGTATTGGTTCGCGCGCATGCTGACCGGGGGCGAAGATCCACGGTATCTTGCGCGCAGGATCACACGCATGGCGGTCGAGGACATAGGCCTGGCCGATCCGCAGGCGCAGGCCATTTGTTTGCAATCGTGGGAAACCTACGAACGTCTGGGTTCACCCGAGGGCGAGTTGGCGCTTGCTCAGGCGCTGGTCTATCTTGCCCTGGCGCCAAAATCCAACGGCGCCTATGTCGGCTACAAGGCGGCAATGCGGCTGGCCAAGCAATCCGGCAGCGAGCCACCGCCCAAGCATATCCTGAACGCGCCGACCTCTTTGATGAAGGATCAGGGTTACGGCGCGGGTTATGCCTATGACCACGATGCCGAGGACGGGTTTTCCGGTCAGAACTACTTCCCCGAGACGATGAAACGCCCGGTTTTGTATCAGCCGGTCGAGCGCGGTTTCGAGCGTGAGCTGAAGAAACGCCTCGATTATTTTGCCAAGCTGCGGACACAGCGGAACAGCGAGTAACGCAGGGTCAGTCGTAAAGGTTCCGCGGCGTCACAGGCGACAGGATTGAAATTGGACGCTTCCCTTGGGTCAACGCTTGCAGGGGAGGACTTGATATGCCGGTTTCAATCGAAAAATCCGAAGATGTCTGGACCGTCATTCACGACAGGCCGGATGCGCGGAACGCCGTTGATACGGAACATGCCGAGGCTCTGGTCGAGGCATTTCTGAGTTTCGAGGCCAGTTCGGCCAAGGCTGCGGTATTCTGGGGCAAAGGTGGCAATTTCTGTGCAGGGTGGGATCTGAAACTTGCCGCATCGCTGGCCGATCCCGAACGGCGCGAGGCGTATTTCGACAAACATGGCTTTCCCATCGGTTCGGCCCCGTCAACGCTGGGGCCCATGGGGCCGTCGCGGCTGGAGCTTTCGAAACCTGTCATTGGCGCGATAGAAGGCGCGGCAGTGGCCGGAGGAATGGAGCTTGCCTTGTGGTGCGATATCCGGGTCATGGCGGAAACGGCTTACTTGGGTGTGTTTTGCCGCCGCTGGGGGATTACCCTGATGGATGGTGGTTCGGTCAGGTTGCCGCGTCTGGTGGGGCAGGGCAAAGCATTGGAGATTGCTCTGACCGGTCGCAAGGTCGAGGCGGAGGAGTGTTACAGGATTGGGCTGGCGGAAAAGGTCGTTCCGCATGGCGCAGCACGAAAGGCGGCTGAAGACATGGCACATGATATCGCCCGTTTCCCGCAAGAGGCCGTTCGGGCAGACCGCCGGTCGATCATCGAAACCCGTGGAATGCCGGTTCGTGACGCGCTGAAGGTTGAATGGGCCAACGGGTTGGATGCCATTCGCCGCGAAGGAACCGCTGGTGCGGCCCGTTTTCGGGATGGAGCGGGGCGGCACGGCGACTTCTCGAACATCTGAGATCCAGAGCCTGATACCTTGACTCTTGCCGCGTTGCGCGCGACAGACGCCCATGATTTCTGGGACACGGATAAACACGCAATCCGGGCGGATCACCCGCGCGGAAAAAGGGGTAATGGCATGAGTGGCGTGCAGATGATTACAGTCGCCGAAGGGGATGGGGACCAGCGCGTGGATCGCTGGCTGCGCCGCCTGTTTCCGCATGTCAGCCAGGGGCGCATTGAAAAGATGTGCCGCAAGGGAGAATTGCGTGTTGATGGTGGCCGTGCCAAGGCCTCGACCCGGTTGGAGGCAGGGCAGGTTGTTCGCGTGCCGCCTTTGCCGGACGCTGATCACAAACCGGCTGAGGTCAAGCATCACATCTCGGATGCGGATGCCAAGATGATCCAGTCCTGCGTGATCTACCGCGACGATCACATTCTGGCGCTGAACAAGCCGCATGGTCTGCCGGTGCAGGGCGGCAGCGGGCAGACAAGGCATGTTGACAGCCTGTCCGAAGCGCTGCGGTTCGGCTATGACGAGAACCCTCGGCTGGTTCATCGATTGGACAAGGACACCTCAGGTGTTCTGCTGCTGGCCCGCACGCGTGAGGCCGCCAAGGGTCTGACGGCCGCCTTCCGTCATCGTGATACGCGCAAGATCTACTGGGCGCTGGTTGCCGGTGTTCCAACGCCGTACCTGGGTGAGATCAAGACCGGCCTTGTCAAGGCGCCCGGTCATGGCAAGCACGGCGAGGGTGAAAAGATGATCCCCGTGCATATGAACGAAATTGACAGCACTCCGGGCGCAAAACGCGCGCATACGCATTATGCAACACTCTATCGAGTTGCCGGCCGCGCCGCCTGGGTCGCGATGGAGCCGATCACCGGACGTACGCACCAATTGAGGGCGCATATGGCCGCAATCGGACATCCGATTATCGGCGACGGAAAATACGGCGGTTCGGGTCAGGAAAACCTTGGCGACGGATGGGGCGCGCAACTGGGTGGGATCATCAGCAAAAAGCTGCATCTGCACGCACGGCGACTGTCCTTCCTGCATCCGGTGACGCGGAAACCAGTGACCGTGACGGCGCCCTTGCCCGAGCATATGAAGCATAGCTGGGACACGTTCGGATGGAGCGAGGATCTGGCGGCTGACGACCCGTTTGAGGCGCTGCAATGAGCGCACCCTTGCGGCTGGTCCTGTTCGACGTCGACGGCACTCTGGTCGACAGTCAGGGCAGTATCGTTCATTGCATGACCGCCAGCTTTCAGGCCGCCTCCGTGCCGGTTCCGACGCGAAAGGCGATCCTGTCCATCGTCGGCTTGTCGCTGCCGCATGCCATCGCCCGGTTGGCGCCGGAACAGCCTCTTTCGGTACAGAACGATCTGGTCGATGGGTATAAAGAGGCCTATCACGCCCATCGTCATGAATTGGGCGCGGCAAGTTCGCCGCTGTACCCCGGTGCGCGCGAGGCGATTGAAGCGTTGCATGCCGTGCCCGAAGTGCTTCTTGGCGTGGCAACCGGCAAGTCGCAGCGCGGGTTGGACGCATTGATCGAAGCCCACGGGCTGGAACCGTATTTCGTGACCCGGCAGGTCGCGGATCACCACCCGTCAAAGCCGCATCCGTCCATGGTGCAGACCGCATTGGCGGAAACCGGGGTCGATCCGGCCTGCGCAGTGATGATCGGCGACACGAGCTTTGACATGGATATGGCCGCGGCCGCCGGTGTTCGCGGTATCGGCGTCACCTGGGGCTATCACGACCGATCGGCTCTGACCGCAGCTTCTTGCATTATCGAAACCTTTGACCAGTTGCCCAATGCGCTGGCTGGGATGTGGAATTGAAAGATGAGTGACTGGAAACCGAAACGCTTCTGGAAGGACAGCACCGTTGTCGCGGTTGATGGCGGCTTCACCGTCGAACTGGATGGCCGCAGGGTCAAAACACCCGCCAAGGCAGACCTGATCCTGCCAACCCGCCCCATGGCCGAAGCGGTGGCAGGGGAATGGGACGCGCAGGAAAAAGAAGTTGATCCTGCCGTGATGCCGTTCACCCGTTCTGCAAATGCAGCGATTGACAAAGTCCGCATCCAGCACGGGGAAGTAGCCGACATGCTGGCCGATTACGGCGATTCCGATTTGTTGTGTTATCGCGCAACCCACCCGCAGGAGTTGCAGGATCGTCAGAGCGCCGAATGGGATCCCGCCCTGGATTGGGCCGAGACCGCGCTGTCTGCCCGTCTGGTTCCGGTTGCGGGCGTCCTGCATCAACCGCAGCCGGAATCCGCCCTGGCGACATTGCGTTCTCGGGTGCACGGGCTGGATGCGTTCCAACTGGCCGCTTTTCACGATCTTGTCAGTTTGTCGGGGTCATTGATTCTTGGCTTTGCGGCCGCCATGAATTGGCGCAATCCGGACGAAATATGGCGCATTTCAAGATTGGATGAAACCTGGCAAATTGAACAATGGGGCCATGACGAAGAAGCCCATCAGGTTGCCGAGGCCAAGAAAGCAGCCTTTATGCATGCCAAACGCTTCTTTGAATTATCGGTTTGATCCTAAATTCCGGTTTTTTGAGCAAATCTGTAAACAGCTTGGGGCCTGATCCATCGATTTCGATGATCCGGCCCTTGACGTTTGTTTATGAATACGCCCAAACTCAGTGCCACTAAAGGGGAGACACCTTTGGGGTAACCTATCCGGCATCCACTTGCCGGGCAGAGCCGTCTCGGACGAGGCGGAAAATCAGGAAGAGGTAAAAATGAAAAAATCCGTAATCTTGGGCGCGGCAACGATTGCCGGTCTTGCTGCTGGCGCAGCCATGGCAGGGACCGTTGACGACGTTAAAGCACGCGGCAAGCTGAATTGTGGTGTGACCACCGGTCTGGTTGGTTTTGCTGCGCCCGACGCAAATGGCGAATGGCAAGGCTTTGACGTATCGCTGTGCCGCGCCGTTGCTGCTGCCGTTCTGGGTGACGCCAACGCCGTTGAATTCGTTCCGACCACTGGTAAGACACGTTTTACCGCTCTGGCCTCGGGCGAGATCGACATGCTGGCAAGAAACACCACCTGGACCTTCAGCCGCGACGTCGACCTGAAGTTCGAATTCACCGGTGTGAACTATTATGACGGTCAGGGCTTCATGGTTCCCAAGGCGCTGGGCGTCAGCTCGGCCAAGGAACTGGACGGCGCCCGTGTCTGCATCCAGACCGGTACCACCACCGAGCTGAACCTGGCCGATTTCTTCCGTGCCAACAACATCAGCTACGAGCCGGTTCCGATCGAAACCAACGCCGAAGCGCAGCAGCAGTACCTGGCTGGTGCATGTGACGTTTACACCACCGATGCATCGGGCCTGGCCGCAACCCGCGCCACCTTCGAAGCGCCGGACGAGCACATCCTGCTGCCCGAAATCATCTCGAAAGAGCCGCTGGGCCCGTTGGTCCGTCATGGCGACCACGAGTGGGGCGACGTTGTCCGCTGGACCCTGAACGCACTGATTTCGGCTGAAGAGCTGGGCGTGACCTCGGCAAATATCGACGAACTGAGCGCTGGCACCGACAACCCGGAAATCAACCGCCTGCTGGGTACAGAAGGCACTCTGGGTGAAATGCTGGGTCTGGACGCCGACTGGGCGGCCAAAGCGATCAAAGCTGGCGGCAACTATGGTGAAATCTTCGCCAAGAACATCGGTGAAGAAACACCGATCGGCCTGGCGCGCGGCCTGAACGCACAGTGGACCGAAGGCGGCCTGCTGTACTCGCCGCCGTTCCGTTAAGGCATCAATGGAAGAGGGCGCGGGGCAACCTGCGCCCTCTTCTACAATAAATTGCTGCGGGCAGATGCAGAGCGGGGAAAACCTCGCCGAAATGAAACAGCTCGCAAGCCACGGGGATCCCAAAATATGTCGACTATGACTGACCCACCGAAAGCTGATTTTCGGTTGTCTATGCTCATAAACGATACCCGCTATCGCTCTCTTACATTTCAGGTGATTGCGGCCATCGTCATTGCGCTTTCCATCTGGTATCTGGGCAACAACCTGATCCAGAACCTCAGGGCCGCAGGGCTCAATATTTCCTATGCTTTCCTCGGCGATTCCGCCGGGTACGACATCAACCAGCGTCTTGTTGAATATGACAGTCAGTCATCGCATGCACGCGCGGCACTTGTCGGATTGCTGAACACTTTGCTCGTGGCCTTCCTGGCCTGTATCACCGCAACGGTTTTCGGTGTGATCGCGGGTGTTCTGAGACTGTCGAACAACTGGCTCGTGTCGAAGCTGATGGCCGTGTACGTCGAGATCTTCCGGAACATCCCGGTTCTGATCTGGATCATCATCATCTTCACGATCATGACGGCCGTGCTGCCGGCGCCCAGCGCGTTCCGGGGGGAAAACCCGACGTCTTCAATGCTGTTTGGGTCCTTTGCCTTTACCAATCGAGGCATTTATTTTCCCCGTCCCGAGTTCGCCAATGGCCTGTTTGCATCGACAGCCCTGAACTGGTTGCTGGTCATCGCCGTCCTGATCGGATCGTGGTTCGTCAGTGGCGAAGTCGAAAAACGCGCGACCAAGAAGCAGGAGGAAACTGGCGAGCGCCCCGCGACGCTGTTGCCGAAACTGGCAATCTGGCTGGTGCCTTTTGTGCTGTTGATGATCATCATGGGCCTGACCTGGGATGTCCCCGAGCTGAAGCGCTTTAACTTCAGCGGTGGACTGAATGCCGGTGGTCCTCTGATTGCGCTGTGGTTTGCCCTGTCGATCTATACCGGTGCCTTTATCGCAGAAAACGTGCGTGCGGGCATTCAGGCGATCAGCAAAGGTCAGACCGAGGCGGCCGCCGCGTTGGGCCTGCGTCAGGGACGGATCATGAAACTGGTCATCCTGCCCCAGGCATTGCGGGTCATCATCCCGCCGCTGATCTCGCAGTATCTGAACATCACCAAGAACTCGTCTCTTGCGATTGCCGTTGGCTACGCGGATATCACCGCAACACTGGGTGGTATTACCCTGAACCAGACCGGCCGGGCGATTGAATGCGTTCTGCTGCTGATGTTGTTCTACCTCACGGCCTCGCTGCTGATTTCGACGGGGATGAACATCTACAACGCTTCCGTCAAGCTGAAGGAGCGCTGAGCCATGAGTGATCAAGCAACAAACCCGATCGCCTTCGTGGCCGAAGGCACCATCCCACCCTCGCCGCCGCCGGCAAATGAGACCGGCGTCGTCAAATGGCTGCGCGAGAATCTGTTTTCAGGGGTCGTCAACTCGATCCTGACAGTTCTGTCGCTGATCCTGATCTACATTCTTCTCAAGAATACCTTGCCATGGATTCTGAACGGAGTGTGGAATGCCAACTCGCTCGCGGAATGCCGCGAGATTCTGGGGGACAAGACCGGAGCCTGTTTCGCGGTTCTGACGGAACGCTGGCCGCAGCTGATCTATGGGTTCAAGTACCCCGTCGATGCCTATTGGCGGCCGAACCTGGCCTTTGTGCTGATGCTGGTGGCGATTGCGCCGGTGCTGTTCTTTGACTTGCCTCGCAAGATGCTGTTGTTCACTGCGGTCTATCCCTTCCTGGCTTTCTGGCTGATCTGGGGTGGCACGATCCTCGTGCCTCTGGTTGCGCTTGTTGGCTGCATAGCCGCTGGTGGTGTCTTCCAGAAGCTAGGCAACAACAACTTTGCCGCCGGGTTCTTCGGAGCGATTGTGACGGCACTGGTCATCTGGAACGTCGGAGGGGCCCTCATCCCCGAAGGCGCATCAGAGAATGCGTGGCTGACGGCCGTTCCCAGCCGTGACCTGGGCGGTTTCATGCTGAACATGATGCTGGGTGTAACCTGTGTGTCGCTGTCGGTACCACTTGGGATCGCACTGGCCTTGGGGCGACAGTCGAACATGCCGCTGATCAAGTGGGTCTGCGTCATCTTCATCGAGTTCATCCGCGGCGTGCCTCTGATCACGCTGCTGTTCGTGGCTTCGGTGATGCTGGCCTATTTCTTCCCGCCTGACAGCACGGTCGACCTGTTCCTGCGCGTTGTGATCATGATCACCATGTTCTCGTCCGCCTATATCGCCGAGGTGATCCGCGGCGGTCTGGCAGCGCTTCCGCGCGGGCAGTACGAGGCGGCAGACAGCTTGGGCCTTGATTATCCGCAGGCGATGCGGCTGATCATCCTGCCGCAGGCGCTGAAGATCTCGATCCCCGGGATCGTGAACGTGGCGGTGGGCCTGTTCAAGGATACGACACTGGTTTCGGTCATTTCGATGTTCGATCTGGTGGGCATGATCCGGGGACCAATCCTGGCGTCGACCGAATGGAACGGCGTCTACTGGGAGCTTCTGGGCTTTGCCGCGCTTCTGTTCTTCGTCGTCTGTTACGGCATCTCTCAATATTCTCAGTGGCTCGAGCGTCGCCTTGCCACAGATCATCGTTAAGGAGTTCAACACATGTCTGAACTTGCAATCGACCGCGAAATCGACCGCTCCAAGATGCAGGTGAGCGACGAGGTCGCCATCGAAATCAACAGCATGAACAAGTGGTACGGGTCCTTCCACGTGCTGCGCGACATCAATCTGACCGTCAATCAGGGCGAGCGGATCGTGATCGCGGGCCCGTCGGGTTCGGGCAAATCCACCCTGATCCGCTGCCTGAACGCGCTGGAAGAACACCAGCAAGGCAAGATCGTGGTGGACGGTATCGAGCTGTCGAATGACCTGAAGAACATCGACAAGATTCGCTCCGAGGTCGGAATGGTGTTCCAGCACTTCAACCTGTTCCCGCACCTGACCATTCTGGAAAACTGTACGCTGGCCCCAATCTGGGTTCGCAAGACGCCCAAGAAAGAGGCTGAAGAGCGTGCAATGCACTTCCTGGAAAAGGTCAAAATCCCGGAACAGGCTGACAAGTTTCCCGGTCAGCTTTCCGGTGGTCAGCAGCAGCGTGTGGCGATCGCCCGCTCGCTCTGCATGATGCCACGGATCATGTTGTTCGATGAACCGACATCGGCGCTGGACCCCGAGATGATCAAAGAGGTGCTCGACACCATGATCGAACTGGCCGAGGAAGGCATGACCATGCTGTGTGTGACGCACGAGATGGGCTTTGCCCGTCAGGTCGCCAACCGCGTGATCTTCATGGATGCCGGTCAGATCGTGGAACAGAACGAACCCGAAGAGTTCTTCAACAACCCGCAAAGCGAGCGGACCAAACTGTTCCTGAGCCAGATTCTGGGTCACTGACCCCTTTGATTGAGACACGGCGGGGGCCAGGTCACTAACCCGCTGCTAAATATCGAGATGAGCGAGCCGCGCCTAAATGGCGGCTCGCTTTTTTTGGGGGCCTCAGAGGTTTGGTAAACACCTGATGATTTTAGGCTGACGGAACCTCGGTGATTTGATCGGTCGTGTTGCCAGACAAAAGAGTTTTCGCTCAAACCCGATCAAGCCCAGTTTACAAAAGTTTGCCTACTTGAGCTTCCAGGTGTTTTTCATCGGTTGTCCGCCTTCGTATATTCGGAATTCGTTTGAACCGATCCGTTCAATGCTCCAACACTTCTGGCCCCAATCCCCTTGTTCACACCATTGGTCATCTTTGACGAACCAGTCTCCGGAATATTTGTCCTTTCCGTTCCAAAGGCCATTGAGTTTGCCATTCTTCTTACGTGTCGCCTTGCTGTAGGCTTGCACCCACGGGGTCTTTCCGTCGTTGTTGGAAATGCCTGACAACTGGTTGCCGGGTATTGTGGCAAGAAGCTCTTCTTGCGTCATGAATTCCTGTGCAAATGACATTGTTGGCGCCATGGCCCCAAAGGCCGCGGCAGCCACTACCCCGCATATGACAGGGCGCACATTTTTCAGCTGAAAGATACGAAACCCGTAAGACATGAAGCAAATCCTTTCCAGTAAATCTATAATCGTAGTAATAATTCCCGCAATGAAATGCTGCGAGTGCTCAACGGCCAGATAATAGCATAGAGCCTATTAATCACCAAAATCCCGACCAGAAGGCATACGGTGGACGCAATTCAGATCCCCCACAGGGAGGTTGCGCGCAGTTGTCAAAGACGGGTGATCTTGGCCGTCATTGGCACAAAAGATCGGAAATTGGTGTGAAGGCAATCGAATTCTTAGCCTGAATGTGCTGCAAAACCGAGGCCGCCGATCCGCCTTTTTCTATTCGATCAACTCACGCGGGATGGTGAACCCCAGCAACGTCCCGGTTTGCCATCGGACCTCGGCCCAGCTGTTTATGTCGAATGACATGACGGTTGTTGCACAGGTTGGATAATCGAAAAAGCGTGTATGATTTGGCGGTTGCCGCACCAGACGGTTGGCGAAATCGGCAATCCCGGGATTGTGGCCCAGCATCAATACCGCCAGTTCCGTAGCACCTGAAAGTTCCCGCAGCATGACCTTTGGATCAGCGTGGTAGAGCGCGCTGTGAAAGCTGACTTTATCGGCCTGCAAACCCATGCGATCCCATGTCTCGCGGGTGCGGGTTGATGTAGAGCTCAGGACTTCATCCGGCAACCAGCCGTGGTGACGCAACCAAGCAGCGATGGCCAGGGCCGACTTTCGTCCACGCTTGTTCAGCGGGCGGTCATGATCGCCAAGACCCGGGCTATCCCAGCTGGATTTCGCATGGCGTGTCAGGATCAGAATTCGGGTCATGACGGATGAAAGGCTTTCATGTGATGGGCTGATTGTTCCGGGTCGCGTCCTGCGCCCGCGCTCAGGGGGCAGGCAAGGCGGGCCAGACACCCGCCCACCATACAGGTTTGACCTTCAGCGGTGCCCAGATGGTCGTGGCATGCATCGACGTCATAGAACTCCTGCGCGTTCAGCGCGCTGACCGGGCAGGTCGTCGTGCAAGGTGCGGCGCAGCTTTCGCAAGGCGACACGCCGGAAGGGGCCGGGATGGCGAACTCTGCGGCAAAATGCAGTGCGCCCCGATAGGAAATCATCATCCCAACGGTATCATGCACCAATGCCCCGACCGGGCTGCTGAACGTCCGCCCTGATTTGAGCGCCCAGTCAATGAATGGCGTGTACGGACGGCCACCGAACGGGAAATACGCCTGTGCGCCCAGCCTTTCGGCCATCTGACCGACGACCCTTTGCGACCATCGGTCAACGGGGTCGGCGTGGTGCCATTCCGGTGAGGCCTTCAGTACGGGCCAGAAATCCGGCCCGGCCCCCAACAGGATCAGCGTACCGGTTTCGAGGTCTTTGGCTGCAACATGGCGAGGATGCAGCGCGCCCATGACCAACAAACCAGCATCACGGGCGGCGTTTTCAACCTGTTCATAAGGCGTCGCGTCAGGATCAGAGGAAGGCTGTGCAAGATGTGTCATGTCTCCTCCTCCTCTCTTGCGGGGATCAGTCCGGGCGTATCAGCGACCCGGCCCCATGTTCGGTGAACAGCTCCAGCAGCACGGCATTGGGTGCGCGCCCATCAAGTATGACGACGGCCCGAACGCCGCTGTGCAGGGCGTCCAGCGCGGTTTCTGTCTTGGGTATCATACCGCCTGCAATGGTGCCTTCGCGGGTCATTTCCCTTATCTGACCGGCCTTGAGTTCGGTCACGACCTCGCCCGCCGCGTTCTTGACACCGGAAACATCCGTCAGCAGCAACAGACGGTCTGCCTTGAGCGCAGAAGCGATTGCCCCGGCTGCCGTGTCGCCATTGACGTTGAATGTTTCACCGTCGCGGCCTGCACCAAGCGGGGCAATGACCGGGATTACGTCATGTGAAAACAGATCATGCAGGATCTTCGGATTCATCTCGGCCGGGGTGCCGACAAAACCCAGCGACGCATCCGTCTGATCACAGACCATCAGGCCTGCGTCCTTGCCGGACAGGCCTACGGCTGATCCGCCCTGATCATTGATCGCCTGTACGATGCGCTTGTTCACGAGCCCGGACAGAACCATTTCGACCACTTCAACCGTGGCCTTGTCGGTCACTCGCTTGCCGTTCACGAATTCGGATTGAATGTCCAACTTGCCCAGCATTGCATTGATCATCGGACCACCGCCGTGGACGACCACCGGGTTCACACCCACCTGGCGCATCAGAACCACGTCCCGGGCAAAGCTTTCCATCGCCTCGTCGCTGCCCATGGCGTGTCCGCCAAGTTTGATGACGACGATGGCTCCGTCATAGCGCTGTAGATAGGGCAGGGCGCTGTTGAGTGTGGCTGCGGTGGCGATCCAGTCCCGGTTCATATCTCGTGTCTTCATAGCTAAAGTCCTTCTGGAAAACCGTGTTAGGACCTTTGCCCCACGCTGCCAAGGGCGAAGCTATTCCAGATGCGCAATGATGGACCGCAGGGTCGCGATGCCGTCACCTTTTTCGGAAGAGGTAAGCACGATTTCCGGAAAAGCCGCGGGATGTTGGGACAGCGCGGCCCGGGTTTGTTCCAGAACCTTTTCACGATCCTTGGCTTTGACCTTGTCTGCCTTGGTCAGAACGCATTGAAATGTCACGGCGCTGGTGTCCAGCAACTTCATGATTTCGTCATCGACCGGTTTTACCCCGTGGCGCGAGTCGATCAGGACAAAGGCGCGGCGCAGTGTCTGGCGCCCGCTGAGATATTGTTTCAGCAGCTTCTGCCACTTCTCAACCACTTTTACCGGGGCGTTTGCATAGCCATAGCCCGGCAGGTCCACGAGATAGAGTTCAGGGCCTTGGGTGAAAAAGTTGATCTCTTGCGTGCGGCCAGGCGTGTTGGATGCGCGGGCCAGACCCTTCGTGCCGGTCAAGGCATTGATCAGGCTGGATTTGCCCACGTTCGAACGCCCCGCAAAACAGACTTCCAACCGGTCAGGGGCGGGAAGGCCATTCATGGCGACAACGCCTTTGACGAACTCGGACGGGCCTGCAAACAGTTTGCGGCCTCGCTCCTGGGCGAATTCATCCGGGTCTTCGGCCAGGGGGAAGGGAAGCGTGGTCATAGCACCTGCACCTCATCGTTGACGCGGATTTCGCCACCCTGGACGACCTCGGCGTAAACGCCGAAATCCTGATGGTCCCAACTGTTCAGGGCGCGCAGGGTGTCTGCGTCCCTCTCACCGGTTTCGGGATTGGCGGTGGTGGCCATACATCGCGTGATCCGTTCGCGGACGCGAAGCACGGCCTCGCCAATGCGCACGTCACGACCCAGCCAGTCAAACTCATCCCATAACGGCAGACCTTCGAACCAGATATTGCCGCGCCATCGAACAATGGACAGAGTCCGGTCCAGTTTCTGTTCGACTGCGCGATGCGATGCCATGTTGCACAGGCTGATCGATGGAAAGTCGCTGTCCGTCATACCGCGCCCCGGAACCCGAACGATCCGGGCAGATGCGGCCCGGTCCGCCGGCATAAGTGGCTTTACCCAGTCCAGAAAAGCCTCTTGTTCGGTGTCCGGCGCAAAACCGAGATCCGGTCGCTGCGGGTGGCGCAATGTAACCCGGTCGCCCTGCAATTCGGCCGAAATGGCCATCAACTGAGGCGCTTTTGAACCGCGGCTGAAATTGAAACAGGGTGCCCATTCCGAACCATCGGTTTTGGCGGCCTCATGTGCGACCGCCCAAACGCGATCCCCGGGCATGGTCTGCCCGGGGATGAGTGTGACTTGGCTCAGGGCTTCTCGCCCATGGCTTTTGATCGGGTGGCGCCAAAGGCTTGAGACCGTTCCGCTCATTTGTTGTCCGTTTTTGGCGTCCGCTTGAAACCGGACTTTATGTTTCCGAATACATCCGGCTTATAGCCCTGGCTGCGCATGATCAGATATTGCTGCGTGAACGTGATCGTGTTGTTCGCGATCCAGTACACGACCAGACCACTGGCGAAACCACCCAGCATGAACATGAAGACCCAAGGCATCCAGGCAAAGATCATGGCCTGCGTCGGATCGGTTGGCGCCGGGTTCAGTTTCTGCTGCAACCACATCGAAATACCCAGCAGCAGCGGCAGAATACCGATGAAGATCAGCGCCATCAGGCTTTCGGGTGCAGGTGCGGCCCAAGGCAGCAAGCCAAAGAAGTTGAAGATCGACGTCGGATCCGGCGCGCTCAGGTCCTGGAACGGGCCGAACCATGGGGCCTGACGCAGTTCGATCGTCACGAAAATCACCTTGTACAGCGAGAAGAAGATCGGAATCTGCAACAGAATTGGCAAGCAGCCTGCGGCAGGGTTCACCTTTTCCTTTTTGTACAGCTCCATCATACCCTGCTGCATTTTCTGGCGATCATCGCCTGCGGCTTCTTTCAGGGCTTCCATTTGCGGCTGCAATTCCTTCATCTTCGCCATCGAGACGTAGGACTTGAAGGCAAGCGGGAACAGGATGGCCTTGATGATCAGCGTCAGGCCGATGATAGACCAGCCCATGTTTCCAATCAGGGCATTGATGTTGTGCAGCAGCCAGAAGATCGGCTTGGTCAGGAAGTAGAACCAACCCCAGTCGATGCTGTCGATGAACTTCTGAACACCTTCTGCCTGATACTCCCGGATGGTTTCCCACTCCTTGGCACCGGCGAACAGTCTGGTCGTGACCTCTTCCGTCGTACCGGGCGCGACTGTCAGCGTCGGCAGAACCGTTTCCGTCTGGTAGATCTTGCGACGTGAATCGTATTTGGCAGCGGCCTTGAACGCTGCACCCTCGGCCGGGATCAGGGTGGTCATCCAGTAGTGATCCGTGAACCCGATCCAGCCGCCTTCTTTGACCTGATAGACCTCGGCCTGTGCGCGTTCATTGGGGTCGATATCGAAATCGCGCACATCGCCATAGTCGATCTCATCCAGAACGCCGTCAGCCATGACCATGACGCCTTCGTGAAGAATGAAGAAGTTCTTCAGGCCCGGCAGGTCACCGTCTTCGCCCATGCCGTTGCGGGCCAGAATGCCGTAGGGGGCCATGCCGACCTCGGCGTCCGTGGTGTTCTCGACCGACTGGGTGACCGAGAACATATAGTCTTCATCCACGGCAATGGTGCGGCGGAAGGTGAGGCCGTTTCCATTGTCCCAGGCCAGCGTGATCGGAGTGTCAACACCCAGAGTTTCGCCCTGCTCAAGCGTCCAAAGAGTGTTCGGGCCGGGAACGTCCGTGACCGACAGGCCCGCGCCGGGGGCCCAGCCATAAAGCGCATAATAGGCCGAGTCACTTCCAACCGGGGACAGAAGTTCGACGATCGGAGAATCCTCCGCCAGTGAAACCTTGTAATCCTTCAGCGACAACTCATCAATTCGGCCACCGGCAAGCGACAGGCTGCCCGTCAGGCGGGGTGTGTCGATGCTGACGCGGGGCGCCTCGGGTTCGGCTTCGGCTTCAGTGGCGCTTGCGGTTGCTTCGCCGACCGTACCGGTATCAGCGGCGCTGGGCGTCTGAACCTCATTCCCTTCGATGCTGGCGATTTCAGCCTGTTCCGTGGTTGGTGTGGGTTCCGGCGGGGGGAACAGCACGAACCAGACCAGGATCACGAGAAAGCTGAGCGCGGTTGCGAGGATGAGATTCTTGTTCTGATCGTCCATCTGGGACAGCCACCTTGAGCAGTGAAAGACACCCGCAGGGTTCAACAGAGTGCAGGCCCAAAGGTCAAGCGGAATCGCTCGTCATTTCGTCACGGATTGGTCTTCTGTGGCGCAGTTTCCGGTTCTTCAGCCGGTTTGCCGCCCGATTTTGGGCATTCCGTCGATCTTGTTGCGATGAGACGTGATCCAGCCCTTGGTTTTTTCGAAAGGCATGGGCTTGCCGATGCCAAACCCCTGTACATGGTCACATCCCAATTGCGCCATCAAGGCGTGCTCCCCGGGTGTCTCGACCCCTTCAGCAAGGGATTCCAGGTTCAGCCGTTCTGCCATGGTCAGAATTGCGCTGGCCAACTGCTGCTGGCTTGGGTCCTGATCCGCCTTTGTCACGAAAGAGCGGTCGATTTTGATCCGGGACACGTTGAACCGCTTGATTGACGCGATCGAGGCATGCCCTGTGCCGAAATCGTCCAGATCGATACAGCACCCCATCGCGGCCAAGCTCGTGACATTGCGGGTGATTACGTCATCCGGCCCTCTGGAAAACACGGTTTCCAATACTTCGACCGCCAATCTGTCCGGGGTCAGATCGTATTGATCCAATTCCCATTTCAGGCGGTCGATCAGCCCCGGGTCGCGCAACTCGTCCGACGAGAAGTTGATGCCGATGCGTGGTACGGTCAGACCGGCGCGATCCCATTCACGCATTGCGCAAAAAGCGTGATGCCGCATCGCCTGCCCCAGTTTGCCCATCAACTCGGCCTGTTCGGCAAAGGGCAGAAAGACGTTGGGGCCCAGCACTCCTTTTTTCGGGTGTTCCCAGCGGGCCAGAGCCTCGAACCCGGACACGCGTCCGGTATCCGTCGAGATCTGCGGTTGAAACCATGGTCGAATTTCACCGCTTTCCAGTGCCGCATCAAATTCCTTGCGCAGATTGGTTCTGACCTGAGCCCGGCGACGTGTTTCGGACGAAAAGGCACGAATCGTCGATGGCCCGTTTTGATGTGCTTCTTGCAGCGCGTTGTTTGCAGCGTTGCACCAGTCCGTCGCGGTGCCGTCGGGGACATTGCTGCTGAGGCAGAAACCGATGGAGCAGGACATGTAAACTCCGGTTCCGTTCAGCATGATGGGGTCTTCGACCGCGGATTGCATTCGTCCCGACATCTGAATGCAGGTTTCCAGATCAAGCTGTTGCGCCGGGTGCAGAACAACCATCATCTTGTTTCCATCGATCCGGGTCGCGGAGTCACTGGCGCGGATCATGGACATGACACGAGAGCAGAATTGCTGTGCCACATGGTTCGCTGCTGCTTGGCCATGCAGATCGAGCATTTGCATATAGTCGTCCAGGATCACAGCGAAACAGGCCGACGTTTCACCGCTGCGGCGACTATCCGAGAGCACCTCTGCCAGAACGGTTTCGAACTGGTAATTCGGCAGCAGGCCACCATGTTGCCGTTTCCTGTCTGCCGGGTTGGGGGCCATTGCGCCTATACCGGCAATCATCAGGGGCAAGCCCAGGGCCACCGCGACCAAAGCGCGTTCACCGCCAAGCCAGAACGCCCCCAGGCTTGTTGCCGGAACAAAGGCAAGAACGGCTGGGCCGTATGCCACGTTTCTCAAAGCTTCAAAAATACGGTCGACGAAAGGATGATTCCACATCGGGTCCTGACCTTGGGCATGAATGGTATGCCGAGCCTAGGAAACCAGTCTGAGTCAGTCGTTAACGCAGAAGCGGTATTTCTTCCAAATTTTCCGCTTTTTCGTCGGAGTTTACGGAAAGATTAACAAAATCAAAGAGTTTCGCATCCAGAAGGTGCGACGGGCGTGCATTTGTTAACGCGCGAAACATAACCTGACGCCGACCCGGACTGTTCGATTCCCATTGATCGAGAATCTGTTTGACCTGCTGCCGTTGCAACCCGTCCTGACTGCCGCACAAATCGCAGGGGATGATCGGATACTGCATGGCCTTGGCAAATTTCTCGCAGTCGGCTTCGGCGACGTGGGCAAGCGGGCGAAAGACAAAAAGATCTCCCTCTTCGTTCACCAGTTTCGGTGGCATGGTGGCCAGACGGCCTCCGTGGAAGAGGTTCATGAAAAACGTTTCGAGAATATCGTCGCGGTGGTGGCCCAGCACGACGGCGGAACAGCCTTCTTCCCGGGCAATGCGATACAGGTTGCCGCGGCGCAGTCGCGAGCACAGGGCGCAATATGTTCGGCCCTGCGGGACCTTGTCCATCACAACAGAGTATGTGTCCTGATACTCGATCCTGTGTGGCACGCCCATGCGGTCCAGAAACTCTGGCAGGACCGTTGCTGGAAATCCGGGTTGTCCCTGATCCAGATTGCAAGCCAGAAGATCGACAGGCAGCAATCCGCGCCATTTGAGTTCGTAGAGGACGGCCAGCAGCGTATAACTGTCCTTGCCGCCCGACAGGCAGACAAGCCAACGCGGCGGTTTGCCGTCCTTGTCATGGGCGGACGGGTCAACCATCCCGTATTGTTCGATCGCTTCGCGGGTCTGGCGCACGATGCGTTTGCGCAGTTTCTTGAACTCGGTGCTCGAGGGCGCGCCGGCAAAGAGCGGGTGGATATCGTCTGCATCATCAAACATGCGCTGCCCCTACAGCAGATGGCGCAACCGGGCAAGTGGCGGGTCAGCCAAGCCGCGCCAGCAGGGCGCCAGTATCCAACCCGGCTACTGCTCCGGGAATGTGGCCGCTGTCACCGGAAAGACGTGTGGCAACAAAGCCGTCAGCCACAGCGCCGGGCGCATGGCGCAGCAATTGCGAGGCTGTCAGCAGCAGAGCCGTACGTTCAGCGTACCAGCGCGCTTCGGCCTCGGGCGGAAGACCGGGCCAGCGGCTGCGATGCGCGGTCAGAGCTGCGTCATACTTTCTGTCCGTGCCTCTCACCGCATCCAATTCGGCCCCCAGAACCTCGGCGGCCAGCGGCTCACGCGTCAGGGTGCGCAGGGTATCGAGGCAGATCACGTTGCCTGACCCCTCCCAGATGCTGTTCAGGGGCGCTTCACGGTAGATCAGGGGCAAGGGCGTGTCTTCGACGTACCCCATGCCGCCCAGCACTTCCATCGCCTCGACGACGACGACCGGGCAGCGCTTGTTGTTCAAAAACTTGGCCAATGCGACACTGATCCGGGCAAAGGCCTTGTCTTCGGGTGTCTGGCCGTCAAATGCCTGCGCCACACGCATTCCCAGGGTCACAGCGCCTTCCCAGTCCAGAACAAGGTCGGACAGGACCGCTCGCATCAGCGGTTGATCAATCAATCGGCGCTGAAATGCGCTGCGGTGTTCCACCCAATGATGCGCTTCGCTGAGCGCGGCACGCATCAGCCCGGCCGGTGCCATGGCTGTATCAAGCCGCGTGTGGTGCACCATTTCCAGTATGGTGCGCACGCCCGCGCCTTCTTCGCCCAACTGATAGGCCAGCGCGTCATGATACTCGATTTCCGAAGATGCGTTGGATTTGTTGCCCAGCTTGTCCTTCAGACGCATCAGGTGGATCGCATTGCGTTCGCCCTCGAGCCAGCGGGGCACCAGAAAACAGGTCAACCCGCCGGGCGCCTGCGCCAGTGTCAGGAACCCATCCGACATTGGCGCGGAACAGAACCACTTGTGCCCGCGCAAGCGCCAGTGATCCCCGTCGCGTGCCGCAATGGTCGTATTGGCGCGTATGTCCGAACCGCCCTGTTTCTCGGTCATCGCCATCCCTAGCGTCGCGCTGGTCTTTTGACCGATCGGTTCCTTCGAAGGATCATAGTGGCGGGCCATGAGTTTTGGCTGCCAGAGCGAGGCAATGTGTTCATTGGCGGCCAGTGCAGGGATTGCTGCATAGGTCATGGTCATCGGGCAGCAATGCCCGGGTTCGACCTGTCCGGCCAAATAGACCATCGCCGCATGGGTCGCGTGCCCGCCGGGCTGTTCATCCCAGGCCAGTGCGGCATAGCCCGCCGATTGGCTGATCTGCATCATCTGATGATAGGCCGGGTGAAAGCGCACCTCGTCCAGGCGCCTGCCGCCTGGATCGAACAGCCGCAGCTCTGGCGGATGCCGGTTGGCTTCCCGACCCATTTCCCGCGTTTCTTCGGTTCCGAGTGTTTTGCCATATGCCGCCAGTTCCGAAGCGCGCGCGCCCGCTGTCTTTGCTGCGTCTTGCAGGACCGGATCGGACAGCCAAAGATCGGTGCCGCCGCGCGCGGGCGGTTGGTTCAGGACATCGTGGGTTGGCAGGGTATCGCGCGCTGGGGATTTCATCGGGACCTCGGGTTGTGCAGGTCCAACTGTTCAGGCGCGGCACTTGCCGGTCAAGTCTGACGGGGGGTCAGGACGAAGGGTCGTTATGCTTGTCGTCAGGTACCGGATCGTATCCGTCGCCGCCCCAAGGGTGGCAACGGCAAATCCGATGAGCGGCCAGGAAGGATCCTTTGACCGCACCGTGTTTCTCCAGCGCCTCAAGCGCATAGGCGGAGCAGGTGGGTTGGTAGCGACAGTTGAAACCGACCCATGGGCTGAAGATCAGCCGATACGCCCGAACAGGCAGGGCGACGATATGGGACAGGAAGGTCATTTTTCGGCCGCATGCACCTTGCGGAGCGCATAGCGCAGGTCGTCCAACAGTGCGTCATAGGGGCGGTTGGCGGTAATTTCGGCGCGGCCGATCAGGACGTAATCCCACCCGTCGCGGCCGGCTTCGGGCAACACGGCCCGTGCGGCTTCGCGCAGACGGCGCTTGGCGCGGTTGCGGGCCACGGCATTGCCCACTTTTTTCGAGCAGGTGAAGCCCACGCGAATCCCGTTGCCCTCGCTGGGCGCGCGCTTGCGGGCCTGAACCATCATCGAAGACGTGCCTTGTCGGCGGGCACGCGCCGCTTTCAGAAAGTCGGACCGTTTCTTGAGAACGGTCAGGGGTGCAGATGCACAAACGGACGCCGCCGGGGGCTTGTTCCCGGGGTGGTTCCTACCAACCTCAGGGGCCTCCGGCGGCGTCATGTTCATAACCTGATCGGTGAGCGGTTTACGCGCTCAGTGATTTGCGGCCGCGTGCGCGACGTGCATTCAGGATCTTGCGGCCGGCCTTTGTGGCCATGCGCGCGCGGAAACCGTGGCGGCGTTTGCGAACCAGGTTCGAAGGCTGATAGGTGCGTTTCATCGCTCCGTCTCCAATCTATGCGGTCGGGTGCGGCGCGGATTCGCCTGCCCGTGGTGTTCGAAGCCCGTCCTCTACTGCCAAGCGGGGGGTAAGTCAAACCCCAACGGCCAAGTTTTCGCAGCTTTTGCAACAATTCTGTAACCGGCAACGGCAAAAGGTTTCAAAATACCCGTTTATCGCCGAAATCCCTCACATTCGGTGCCACACAGATCAAGGCCCCGTGATCCCCCTGTTGCTGGCCCGTCAGTCAGCGCATCTTGGGCACAAGATGAAGCACAAAGAACCGGAAAATCTGATGTCCGACACAAGCCAGGCGCCGCGCAACGGTGTCGCGCGCCACATTCCGCTGCTTGTAATCCTGTGCGTTGCCGTTGTCGGCTTTTTCACGCTTGGGGATTACCTGACTTTCGAGACCTTGCGGGACAATCGCGAGGCGCTTCTGGCGTGGCGGGACGGTCACTATTGGATCATGGCTGCCGCTTTTGTCGCCATTTATATCGTCATAGTGGCCTTTTCACTGCCCGGTGCCGCAGTGGCTTCGATGACGGGCGGTTTTCTTTTCGGTCTTTTTGCGGGAACCGTTTTCAATGTCGTGTCCGCCACCATCGGTGCGTCGGCGATCTTTCTGGCGGCGCGCTGGGGCTTGGGCGAAGCCCTGACGTCGCGCCTGGAATCATCAGAAGGCACGGTCAGGAAACTGAAGGACGGTCTGCGGGAAAACGAAATCTCGGTGTTGTTTCTGCTGCGGCTGGTGCCGGTGGTGCCGTTCTTTGTTGCAAATCTGCTGCCGGCTTTGGTTGGTGTGAAGTTCCGCAATTTTCTTTTGACGACCGCGCTGGGCATCATCCCCGGAGGTATCGTGTACACTTGGATCGGGGTCGGCTTGGGTGGTGTATTCGACCGTGGGGAAACGCCTGATGTTTCGTTGCTGTGGGAACCGTTCGTGATCGGGCCGATTATCGGGTTGTGTATATTGGCCGCCTTGCCCATCGTTTTCAAAGCACTGCGCGCGAAAAGAGGCACCTGAACCATGAAAGAGTTGAAAACCGATCTCCTGGTCATTGGCGCCGGGTCCGGAGGATTGTCCGTCGCCGCGGGTGCCAGCCAGATGGGTGCGGATGTTGTCCTGCTGGAAGGGCACAAGATGGGTGGGGATTGCCTGAATTTCGGCTGTGTCCCGTCGAAGGCGCTGATCGCAAGTGGCAAAGCGGCCCACGCTCAGGCGCATTCCGTTCGTTTTGGCGTCGCTGATACAATCCCTCAGGTCGACTACGCCGCTGTAAAGGATCATGTTCATGATGTGATCGCACAGATCGAACCGATGGACAGTCAGCAGCGGTTCGAAGCCTTCGGCGTGAAGGTCATCCGCGAATACGGCACGTTCATATCCCCTGAAAAGGTGCAGGCCGGGGATCATGTCATCTGTGCACGTCGCATCGTCATCGCGACCGGTTCATCACCGCTGGTGCCGCCGATTCCGGGGTTGGACACGGTGCCCTATTATACGAACGAAACCATCTTTGACTTGAGAGAGCGGCCAGATCACCTGCTGATCATCGGGGGCGGACCGATCGGGATGGAGATGGCGCAGGCCCATATACGCCTCGGCAGCAAGGTGACGGTCGTCGAAGGGCTCAAAGCCTTGGGCAAAGACGATCCCGAGGCTGCCTCCGTGGTGCTGGATACCCTGCGCAGTGAAGGCGTGGACATCCGGGAAAACGCCATGATCGCGCAGGTGCGCGGAACAGAGGGCGCTGTGGAGGTCGTTGCCGAAAACGGTGAAACTCACCGGGGCTCTCATCTTTTGATCGCCGTCGGTCGCAAAGCCAATATCGAGCGTCTGAATCTGGAGGCAGCCGGAATTGAACGCACGAAAACCGGCATCATGACGGATGACGCGCTGCGCACGACCAATCGCCGCGTCTATGCGATCGGAGATGTGGCCGGTGGCCTGCACTTCACCCATGTTGCAGGGTATCATGCAGGTGTCATCATTCGCTCGGCCCTGTTCGGTCTGCCGTCCAGGGCGAAAACGGAACATATTCCTTGGGCCACCTATACGGACCCGGAGCTGGCCCAGATAGGACTGACCGAAGCTCAGGCCCGCGAGGTGCATGGTAAAAAGCTCGAAATCGCCCGCTTTGACTATCTCCACAATGACCGGGCGATTGCCAAGCGCAAAACCAAAGGCTTCGTCAAGGTCATGGTCGTGAAAGGCCGACCCGTCGGCGCCACAATCGTCGGGCATCAGGCGGGTGAGTTGATCAACTTGTGGTCGTTGGCTTTGGCCAATAACCTGAAGATGGGGCAGATCGCTGCCATGGTTTCACCCTATCCGACGATCGGAGAGCTTAACAAACGTGTGGCGGGTGCTTATTTCTCGCCAAGGCTGTTTGAGAATCAGACAGTTAAACGAGTGGTCAGGTTCGTCCAGCGCTGGATTCCCTGACCTGAGGAGGGGCGCAAATTGAACTCGCTGTCGGGCCGATTTCTGATCCTGACGACGGTCTTCGTCATGTTGGCCGAGGTTCTGATCTTTGTCCCGTCGATCGCCCGGTTCCGCGAGGATTTTCTGCTGAACAGGCTCGAACGCGCGCAGATTGCCTCGCTGGCTTTGCTGGCGGACGACATGCTTGCCGAAGACCTTGAGGCGGAACTGCTGGCAAACGCAGGCGTCTACAATGTCGTATTGCGACGGGATGAGGTTCGGCAACTGATGCTGTCGTCGCCGATTCCCGATCCAATCGCCGGCACGTTCGATTTGCGGGATGCAAGCCCCTGGGTTCTGATCCGGGATGCGATCAGCCGCTTTCTCAAACCTGAAAACGAAGTCATCCGGGTCATCGGAGAACCGGTCAAGGGGGCAGGCCTTCTGATCGAAGTCACCATGGACAGCATGCCGTTGCGAACGGCGATGATTGACTACGGGTTGCGTATTCTCGGTCTGTCCTTTGTGATCTCCATCATCACGGCGTTTTTTCTGTTTCTCGCCGTACGCGTCGTACTTGTGCGGCCCATCAAAAGCGTCGTCGGCTACATGCAGCGCTATGCCAGTGCGCCAGAGGACGCGCGTGGCATAATCTCGCCGAATTCGAAGGTGACGGAGCTGCGAGAGGCCGAGGAGGCACTGAAGATGCTGCAAACGGACTTGACCCAGGCGCTCAAACAGCGGGAAAGGCTGGCGCAGCTTGGGGGGGCCGTCGCCAAAGTCAGCCATGACTTGCGCAATATCCTGACGTCGGCGCAGCTGTTTACCGACCGGATCGAGGCCAGCGATGATCCGCTGGTGCGGCGGATGGCGCCGAAACTGGTGAATTCCATCACCCGGGCCGTGTCTCTTTGTGAAAGCACATTGGCCTTTGGCCGCGCGGAAGAGCCCGCGCCCACTCTGACTATGGTTCCGATCCGTGCAATCGCGGCGGATGTCGCGGCCAGCGAACAACTCGCCGTCGCCGATGCTTGCGTCGAGATCGTGAACGAAGTGCCGGACGCGCTTGTGGCCCGCGCCGACCCCGAACAATTGTACCGCGTCATCATGAACCTCGTGCGCAACGCGAGACAGGCTCTGGTTGCCTCCGGAAAACCTGGCCGGGTTACCATTGCGGGGTGTGAAAACGACGATGCTTGGTGCATCGAAATCCGCGACACGGGGCCGGGTCTTCCCCCCAAGGCGCGCGAAAACCTGTTCACGCCTTTCCAAGGTGGGGTCCGAAAGGGTGGCTCGGGTCTTGGGCTGGCAATCTCGCAGGAGCTGGTGCGCGGCCATGGCGGGGATCTGGTTTTGAAAGTGACCGGACCCGAGGGAACAGTCTTTGAAATCAGCCTTCCGCGCGGGGACATGACTTTTTGATTTTTTTTTGAAGAATCGGCTTGCACGTCTCGGGCAGCAGGTCTAAACACCGCCTCACCAACGCGGACCGATAGCTCAGCTGGATAGAGTACTTGACTACGAATCAAGGGGTCGGGGGTTCGAATCCTCCTCGGTCCGCCACTTTCCTTTGAATTCATTGGAAAAAATGGCGGTTTTTACCAGCTACCCGCCAACATACCCGCCAAAGTGGTGGCTAGTTTCGAATGGCCTGTAGACATCGACGGATTGATACCGGGAAATAACTCGTCAGTTCAAACTGACTATGAGTTACCTGATCGGGTTCAGCCAAATATTCTATCCGTTTACTGTTTTTTGCTGGGCGACAGACTTCCATACAAGTTCTAAGTTAACTCCTAGGCTCAGGATGCATTGATTTTAGCTGCGCTGCGTGACTCACGGCTCCCAGAACGGAGCGGAGACATGAGCGATCTTTATTGACGAACC
>NZ_JBQFNY010000017.1:0-47695 GCF_056532905.1 Ruegeria sp. H8
TCTTCCGTCGCACTGGCTGCCGTCGTGGAAATTGATAGAAGGAGAGTTGAGACTAACGCCAGTGATCGCTGCATCTATGACCTCATAGGACAAACTAGTGCTCTGAATACCAGCATCTGCATCCACCGGCCACTGAGGGGCAATAAAGATGCCCTTTCAAACATCCGCTATGGGCTCGAAGCGATCATTCGCTACAGAGCGTGCGGATGTCCGTTTTAACTGCGTTATATAAATCCCGGCATAAGAACATAGTGGGAACATTTTTTCTTAGCAGAAGTTTTTCCATACGATTTCGATGAAATCTGATGCCGCTGAAGGGCATCCTAAACTAAAATCTTGGAGCACCACGGAGCACTCATCTTGTTCTAACCATATCTGAAATAGACCTTTATTTGTTTCACGCTATACCATTCTGTACCACCATACCCCATATCCAGGGGTGGATAGAAAGGTGGATACAGAATGGCACGGCCAAAACACAAACTTTCCAGCGCTGAACTCAAGGCTAAAGTCCCAGGCAAATATTCGGACGGGGGCGGTCTATGGTTTCACAAGCGGCCCGATGGCGGCGCGCAATGGTTTCTGCGCTACACCCTGTTCGGGCGGCGGCATGAAATGGGGCTTGGCAGCTTCCCGGCGGTTTCGTTGAAAGCAGCGCGGCAAGAAGCCGAGAAATGGCAGGCCGTGGTACGTGACGGTAAAGACGCCATCAAGGAGCGGGAACGCCAGAGCCGTGAAGCTCAACGCAATCTGAACATTCTGACCGATATCGCCAAGGACGCCTTTGACAGCCGCAAAGCCGAACTGAAAGGCGACGGAAAGGCCGGGCGGTGGTTCAGCCTCTTGGAACTGCACGTACTGCCAAAGCTGGGCAAAATGCCAGTATCGCAGATCGATCAGCGTGATATCCGAGACACCCTTGCCCCCATCTGGCACACCAAGGCCGATACGGCGCGCAAAGCCATGAACCGTCTGTCTATCTGTATGCGCCATGCGGCGGCGCTGGGCTTGGATGTGGATCTGCAAGCGACGGATAAGGCCAAGGCCCTACTGGGTAAGCAGCGGCACACGGCAACTCATATCCCGGCCCTACCGTGGCAAGAGGTGCCAGCATTCTATCAGTCTCTTGATTGCGGAAACACTGTGGAACTCGCACTACGCCTTTTGATACTGACGGCGGTGCGTAGCTATCCCCTGCGTTACCTGCACCTTGACCAGATCGACGGCGATATCTGGACAATCCCCGCAGAGGCCATGAAGGGCCGCAAGGGCGCGACAAGTGATTTCCGAGTGCCGTTGTCGAAAGAAGCCCAAAGAGTAATTGCTGAGGCCACTCCGTTTGCGAGAGATGGCTTCCTATTCCCCGGTATCCGCAAGGGCGTGATATCGGAAATTACCATGAGCAAGCTTATGGAGCGGCGCGGCATGGTGGAGCGTCCGCACGGGTTTCGATCCAGCTTCCGCGATTGGGTTGCCGAGGCGACCAATACCCCGCACGATGTTGCAGAGACGGCGCTAGGCCATGTTGTCGGCGGAGCTGTGGAGCGGAGTTATCGACGAACGGATTTTCTTGAGCAAAGGAGTGCAATAATGGAACGCTGGGCGAAACACTTGTGCAGAAGTGATTTTCACACTTCGAGAGTGGTGCAAATGTAAAAGAAACCGTTTACGAAATACAATTTGAAAGCGTAAGTACCTAATGTTCAGCCCTCCCGGTTATGTTCCTTTTTCCAGAGTCGCATCACATTTTCACGAATGGGTTTTCCATCTAGTCAAAGAAAGTTTGGAGCATGGCGACCCTCTGTCCGTTGGCAGCTACGGGGCGGAGGGTATCAACTTTAACCGTTATTGCACCAACTTGGCCTATCGACACTCGGCAAACTTCCTGACTGATTGCCAGTCAACAGTTATGTGTGGTTTTGATGGTACTCTGCTCCAACCTGATAGCCTCGGTATACTTCAGCGAATAGACAGCTATTGGGACTTGGATTGGTTTCGACAAGAATTGATTTTCTCCGATATTCGGTTTCTTTTCGTAGATCCGGACTATTTTACAATCACACTTGGTCACTGGGAAAAAATCTACTCCGAGATATTTGAACTCAATGTCCGTGACGACTGGTTCGACTATCAGTTTTGCGCAAATTCGGCGTCGAATTTTGAGGGGTGGGCGTTATGCATTTCCGAAAAGGACAACGAAAGTGTTCCTGACTATATCGTTGAGCAGTTTGGGTTGCCTTCGGCGGTGCTGAACAAGGACATGGAAGAATTGGGAATACAAGGACGTCATAAAGGCGGCGGGCGTCCACCATTGAGCAAGGCGAAGGCGGAGTTCTCAAATATGAACTTCGACAAAGGCGATAGATCTTGGGAACAATTGTCACGCCTATTGGAACAAAAGACCGGCGAGAAACCTTCGCCTCGAACTCTAAGAACTTGGATGGAAGAAGGCAGAAGAGACCTACCCCCTAGGGAATAATGGGGGGGAAGTGCGGGGAAATAGTCGTAGGTTTCCCCTCGATTGTGCGCGTGTTTTGAAGTGCTTAGCAATACCCCATCGAACACAGATGAGGTAGAAAATGAAGTATTTAACCTTCCGCGACCTGCAAGAAAAACTCGGTGGCCGAGGCCGCACCACGATCTACCGCGACGTGGAAATGGGCCGATTACCCAAGCCCGTGAAAATCGGTTCGCGCCTGTATTGGGCCGAAGCTGATATAGACGCTGCAATCGCGGCACATAGGCAATAAGACCCACCCCACCCAGACCTGGCGCCTGGGCGTGGGGCGGGAATGTTCTTTGCGGGAACGTCTGCACCATACGCCCAGCGCCTTGTTTGCTCAACAACGAAGGGCACACGGTTTTGAGCAGCAATCAATGGTATTCAAACCAGAGACGGGTTCTCTGGACGTGCAAGGCGCTATCGGACGGGCGCATAATTTCACACAAGACCGAAATCCGCGAAGTGAGCGTTTGGCTGGTCCTGATGGCCCAGCAAGTTTGCAAGTAATGGCAAGGCCGTACAAACGTCAGAAAAAGGGGACTGGGCGTCATGTCCAGCTTCCTGAGTGGCTGCAAGCGTCTGAAGCCTGGGCAACCCTGCCACCGGGTCCAAGGGCGCTCTACGTCGAACTGAAACGCCGCTACAACGGATCAAACAACGGCGATATCATTCTAAGCCATCGCGACGCGGCAACGGCGTTAAACGTTCACCGCAACACGGTTGGCCCTTGGTTTCGTGAACTTCAGGAACGCGGGTTCATTACCATGACAAAAGCCCCGCATCTTGGTCCGTCTGGTATCGGCAAGGCATCAGTCTGGGCGCTGGGCGAAGTGCCGACACGCGACGGAAAACCAGCAACGAAGCGTTTCGTGTCTTGGCGGCAAAAAAAGAAGCCCCGCACAAAAAACAGGACACTCCGTCCCAATGGTTGTGACGGTTGGGTGGTGGTTGAGCCAGTTTAAATTGAGGCCGTCCTAAATACTGTGATGCCAAACCGGAAATTGATCCGAAAGGTGTCACAAGAAACAGGACACATATACATATAGCCATGGGGCTCAGCACGGGGGCAGCGTCTGCTTTGACGTCCCTCTGACTGCTTATGTGGGGAACCGGACTTTGGTTTGAACAGGACCATGGTCCGAGTAGCGGGACTTATCAGTCATTAGTCGCAATCGCTCTATGCAGCTACCAAATGGCTCAAGCCAGATTGTTCTTATGAACTTTGCCGTTCTTCATAATCACATCGAAATTGTCCGCAGAGGCCATGACCGTAAGGTCCGCAATCGGGTCTCCGTCCACGAGCAGAATATCGGCGTAGGCTCCGGGTTGGATGACACCGACTGGACCAGCCTGATAGGGATTTCGCGGGCCGGTCAGGGCCCAAAGCTGACCATTCAAACCTGTCGCCTGCCGCAGAATCTCGGCGTTGCTGAACCATGGCGTCCTGAGCTGCAATTCATCCAATTGCGTTGCTTTCGTTTGCCTCGATCCGACGAAGTCTGTTCCGAGTGCAATCTTGGCGCCAAACTCTCGCGCTAGTCGAAGCATAGCGTCGAGACCATCAAACGCCATCTGTTGGCGCTCTGCTTGGGCGGGCGTGAACCCTGCCGGAATGTCTGCCGCGAAAAAGCCAACCTGGGTTGAAAGCCAAACCCCTTTTTCCACGGCCAACTCCATCGACTCAGGCGTCATGAGGTTGCAATGTTCGATGCATTGATAACCTGCCTCAATGGCAGCCCGAACTGATGTGTCCATGTATGCGTGAGAGGTCGCGTAAGTGTTCCAACGTTTGGCCTCGTCTACTGCCGCTTCGAGTTCTGCCGGCGAATACTCGTTGATATCCAATGGGTCGTAGAGGCCGGTCACGGCGCCACCTGAAAAGACTTTGATGAAGTGCGCACCCTGCCGAAACTGCTCACGTGCAGCCGCCAGAACTTCAGGAACTCCGTCTGCAAAAAGTGTGATCCCAAGTCGCTCCGCTTCTGTGAACGGCGGCCCGCCGAAGGCTCTCGGACGCACGGATCGCGGCCGAAGGTCGCCATGACCGGCGGTCATTGAAATCGCAGCGTTTGACGCCTGAATGCGCGGACCGGGGTGAAGGCCCTCGTCTATGGCGCGCGCCAAACCGAGAATGCCGCCACCAGTATCACGGACACTGGTAAAGCCACGCATCAGGGTGGCTTCACTTTCGCTCAATGCCAATGCAGAAATGTAATCTGGACGTGCTGTCAGGAAGCCAGCTGGGTCCTGGTTCCACTGCAGGTGCACATGCATGTCGAGGAGCCCCGGCATCAAGGTCCGTCCATCTCCATCGATGCGCGGCACCTCTTGCGCGGCATCGGCAGCGGGTGAGACATCTTTGATCATCTCCCCTTCGACAAGGACGTTCGTGAGTTCGGTCAATTCATCGGACATCCCGTCATAAACACGCACGTTCGTGAAGAGTGTGGCATCTGGGGCTTGAGCACGAACTCGCGCCGGGACCAGCGCCAGCGCAGTGGTCGATGCGAGACCGGATAAAAATACGCGTTTGGAGATCATATCTTAACCCTCAAGATGACGAAGATGTTGTTGGAAGATGTTGTTGAAGGCTAACTCACGCGCGCGTGTAAAACCATCCGGTAAACCCGATGAAGAGGGTGACGTAAGGTATAGAGTTTTTAGGGCGTTGAACTGCAGGTCATCCTGCTTTACGAGAACGCCCGCTTCGGGCTCGATTTGGAAATTCGACACAATGCCGCGAGTGTCCACTCTACGGACAAACCCGCCGTTCTCTACGAAAACGGATAGGCATACCTTTTGAATAATCGCTTCCACGGTCTTTGGTCAATTCGAGATCTTAGTTAACGATCATTCCACGGCACGTTTACAGGTATTAGGCAAGTTGCCGGTTCTAACAATCTATGAACGTGGTAGTGTTTTCGAGCCAACTTGCGGGAAGTAAACATGAGCCAACGTCGCCTTGCTGCAATCATGTCTCTGGATGTCGTCGGCTTCAGTCGGATGATGCAGGGCGGCTCCAAGCTACTTCTCAAAACACTGAACGCCTTGTACCGCGATCTGGTAACGCCGATCGTTGAACAAAAATCTGGCCGGTTGGTCAAACTGTTGGGCGACGGAGCATTGATTGAATTTCCGTCAGCAGGGAACGCTCTAGAAGCGGCAATTGCGATTCAAACCAAGTTAAGAGAGCCAGACCATCCCTATCTGGTTCCAGAACGTATCCAGCTTAGAGCGGGTTTGCATGTCGGCGACGTCACCGTCGATGGGGGCGATATCTTCGGAGACGGCGTAAACATCGCTGCGCGGCTCCAATCGGCAGCTGAACCCGGGGGCATTCTGGCTTCAAAGGTACTTTGTGATCTTGCCGGAGCGGATTATGCCAAACGTTTGCGCCGAGAAGGGCTGCATACGTTCAAAGGCATTGAACAGCCGATCGAAGTGCTGTCGTTCAACTTCACCGATGAACATGTGTCCAAATCGCGCGCTAACTTCGCCAAAACACAGGAAATTCGTTACTGCAAAACTGACGACAACATTAGTCTGGCCTGGAGCTCAGTTGGAGACGGTCCTCCGGTAGTAAAGGCGCCAAGCTGGATTGGACACTTGGAACTTGACTGGCGCAATCCGGGGAAAGCTCCAATTTACACATCCATCGCTAATCGACATCGTTTGGTCCGTTTTGACGCCAGGCTCAACGGTCTATCCGACTGGGACGCCGAAACTTGTACGTTCGAACGGTTCGTTGATGACTTGGGAACTGTTTTCGACGCAGCGGATATAAGGCGCGCGCCGATCCTTGCGATATCGCAGGGGTCCGCAGTGGCAGCCGCCTTCGCAGCGCGCCGACCTGACCGCGTGTCTGCGATCGTAATGATAGGTGGGTTCCCCGTTGGTCGGGCAAAAAGAACATCGCAAAAAGATGTGGAACGCGCCAACGCAATTAAGCAAATGATGACTGCCGGGTGGGACGATGATTATCCGTCTCTGCGTGACTTAATGGCGCAAATCATCGTGCCGGGCGCAAGCCAAGAAGAACGGCGGCAATATGCCGAAGATATGCGAAAGATGATTTCACCCGAAAACATGGGGCGGTATCGCAGCGTGATTGATAACATCGATATCTCACCGATATTGTCCAAGGTCGAGGTCCCATGCCTTGTTTGCCATGGGACCGGCGACAGGATGCAACCGGTCGAACAAGGACGATTGTTTGCAAAGGGATTGCCCAACGCGAAGTTCATCGCCTACGAAAGCTCGAACCATACCATCCCTGACAACGACCCGGAATGGCCACGTTTTGAGAGGGACGCCTTGGCTTTCTTGGCTGAACACAGCTGACTTATTGCTCCAAGTGCCTTCGGGTTTGGCGCTCTATCTCTCAAAACAAATGCTACAAGAATACTTCGCCAGAATAATGGAACACAGAGTTGCGATAAATGCAGTCAGGCTATCCTACGCACAATACGCCGAAGGTGAGCCTGTGGTCTTTGTTCATGGTTCGAATGCGGATCATGGGATTGGCGGGTTTTGCAGATATGGTATCCTTTTAGAGGGAGGCGAATTGACAGCCGAGCAGTCTTGCGGCCTGTTCGCACGAGATCCGCATTCATGGTATTCCTCGACTTGATCGCTCGCACAAGGCAGCGTTTCAGTTGGACTGGTCGAAAGCAACAATGGACAAGCTCTCTGTCATGAACGCCTTCCGCCGCATTGTCGAGCGAGGTAGCTTTGCGCGTGCAGCGGAGGATCTCGGGGTTTCTCCCGCTCTTCTAAGCCGCGAGATAAAGCTTTTGGAGGAGAGCCTTGGCACGGTATTGCTCACCCGCACAACGCGTTCAATGTCACTCACCGATGCTGGCCAACTCTTCTACGAGGAAGCATCAGGTATCCTTGATGCCGTGTCCCAGGTCGAGACGCGCATCCGTGACGGCGCCGGGGTGATACGCGGCCATCTCAAGGTGAACGCCTCCAGTTCCTTCGGTCAGACCGTCATTGCGCCGATCCTGCCGGAGTTTTTCGACGCCTATCCCGATCTGCGCCTAACGCTTTCGATGGATGACCGGGTGATCGACATGGTGGAGGGAGGCTTCGATGTGTCGATCCGGATCCGGGCGGCGATGCCGGATTCCGCGCTTGTGGCCCGCAAGCTGGGGACGATGCGGCAACAGGTCTTTGCCGCGCCGTCCTACTTGGACAGCGTCGGTGCTCCAGAAACGCCGCTGGACGTTGCCGATCACCGTGTCATCGGCTTTTTGCTGGCCGATCACCTCATCGCCTGGACCCTTCACGGTCCGTCCGAAACGGTGACCGTGGACCTTGATCCGCCCATCCGCGTCGGCAACAGCCTTGTCCTACGCGATCTGCTGATTGCCGGCCAGGGCATCGGCACCTTGCCGGATTTCGTGTCAAAGGATGCGGTCGCGCGCGGCGAGCTGGTCCGCGTACTGCCCGATTGGGAACTGCCAGCGCCTGAAATCTACGCATTGACGGCCTCGCGCCTCGGCATGGATGCGAAAGTGACGGCGTTTCTCGATCACCTGCGCGCTGCGCTGTGCCCCTGATATTCTTCAATCCACGTAAAGAGTGAATTGAGAGCGGTCCGGTTATTCAGGGCCGCCTCATCGCCGATCTTCTCAGGTGACGAAACCCGAAACACTGAGAGGATCCCATGACCCGTGTTCTTGTTCTCTACTATTCCAGCTATGGCCATGTCCGCGCGCTTGCCGAGGCCGAGGCCGAAGGCGCGCGCTCGGTGCCCGGCACCCATGTCGATCTGCGGCGCGTGCCCGAAACCGTCCCCGAGGAGATCCGGCAGAAGGCCGGGTTCGCGGCCGACGAGACCCCGGTTGCGTCTCCCGCCGATCTGGAAAGCTACGACGCCATCATCTTCGGCACCCCAACGCTGTTCGGGATGATGGCCGGGCAGATGAAGTCTTTTCTCGACCAAGCGGGCGGCCTCTGGGCGCGGAACGCGCTGGTCGGCAAGGTCGCGGCCGTCTTCGCCTCTACCGGCTCGCAGCATGGCGGGCACGAGGCGACGCTGCTCTCGACCCAGATCCCGTTGCAGCATTTCGGAATGCTGATCGCGGGCATGCCCTATACCTTTGCTGGTCAGAAGGCGGGCGAGGAAATCGTGGGCGGCGCGCCCTATGGCGCGGGCACCATCGCCGGAGCCGACGGGTCGCGTGCACCATCCGGGACCGATCTTGCCGGGGCGCGCTTCCAGGGCGCGCATGTCGCTCGGATCGCCGTGCGCCTTGCCGGGGCGGATTGGCAAGAGGAGGCCGCGTGATGCCGTCCCTTACAGTAGATTTCTTTCACGACGTCGTCTGCTGCTGGTGCTTCAACATCTCGTCGCGGATGCGCGGGCTTGCGGAGGAGTTCGATCTCGATATCCGGCACCGGACCTTCGTCCTGCAGGCCAGCCGCGCCGAGATGGCCGCACGCTGGGGCGCACCCGAAGACGCCCGCGAGACCATCCTTGGCCACTGGGACGCCTGCCGCCAGGTCGGCGACCGGCCGGAGCTTGTCGATATCGACGCCATGCGGGCAGCGCCCTTCGACTATCCCCACGGTATGATCGCCGCCCTCGGCTGCAAGGCCGCCGAACGCATTGGCGGGCAAGCCGCACATTGGGACATGTTCGACTGCCTGCAACGAGCTCATCTGGGCGAAGCCCGCAATATTGCCGACCCCGAAACCGTTCTGGCAGTGGCACGGGATCTCGGGTTCGAGGCGACTGTCTTTGGCGATGCGTTCGACGATCCACACACGGCCCGGGTTGTCGAAGCCGATAGGCAACTGGCCCGCGCTCTTCAGGTCCACTCCATTCCCACGCTCATCGTGCGCGAAACAGGCGCGCGCCTCGTCAACGGACCGCGGGAAGACCTTGCGGCACAGCTCCGCGCCGCCCTCCGCCTTGTCGCCTGAAAGGAGACCCTTATGACCTCTTTCGCCCGTCTTTCGCGCGGCCGGACCCACCGCCGCAGGTTGTGCGAATTGGCTCAGGATCTCTCGCCGCACATGCGGCGCGATATCGGCCTTGATGCCTGCTCCAGACCACCCCGGCTGCCCCGTCACCTGCTCTGGTGAGTCCCGAACAAGGAGATACGAATCCATGTCACGCACCAGCGACATTCTTCTCACGGCGCTCGCCCCGGCGATCTGGGGCAGCACCTATATTGTCACCACCGAGGCGCTGCCGGTGGGCTATCCCGTGACCCTTGCCGCGCTGCGTGCGCTGCCCGCCGGCCTGCTCCTGCTTGCCCTCACGCGCTGCCTGCCGCCACGCGCATGGCTTGGCCGCGCTTTCCTGCTCGGCAGCTTCAACTTCGCCCTGTTCTGGGTGCTTCTGTTCGTGGCCGCCTATCGGCTGCCGGGCGGGGTCGCGGCGACGCTCGGATCGCTGCAGGCGATGATGGTCATTCTCATGGCGCGCGGCTGGCTCGACACACCGATCCGGGCTGGCGCGGTCGCCGCGGCGGCAACCGGCATACTGGGCGTCGCACTGCTGTTGATCGGACCCGAGGCCGTATTCGATCCCATCGGTGTCGCCGCGGGTCTGGGCGGTGCCGCCTCCATGGCGGCGGGTACCGTGCTCAGCCGCAAGTGGCAGCCGCCCGTCTCGGCGCTGAGCTTCACTGCGTGGCAGCTGACCGCCGGGGGGCTTGTCCTGTTGCCGTTCGCACTGATCATCGAACCGCCCTTGCCGCCGCTGACGGCAACGAACCTGGCCGGGCTGGTCTGGCTTGGCCTCATCGGCGCGGCAGCCACCTATGCGCTCTGGTTCCGGGGTGTCGCCCGGATCGAGCCCGGTGCCGTCGCCATGTTGGGCATGATGAGCCCCGTTACTGCGGTTTTCCTGGGCTGGGTGGTGCTTGGGCAGTCGCTCTCACCCCTGCAGGGCTTGGGCGCGGTCATCGTCCTTGCCTCCGTCTGGGCGGGGCAGCGCGCGAACCGGACCAGCGCCCGTGCTACATTCGCGCGGCACAGGCCGGTGCTTGCAAGAAATGTCTGACCAGGTGTCAATAAAGGACGGTCCCAATGCCCAAGCTTAACCTCACCCCCGATCTTGCGTGCGAGATACGGCTCGCCGGGCTGTTTTACCTCGCGATCATCATGAAGGGCCTTGGTGCCGAACTCGGCCTACGCGCGCCCCTGATCGATCTCGGCGATGCCGGGGCCACGGGCGAGGCGATCCTAGCCGCGCCGGGGCGGTTCCGGCTGGCCATCGCCGCCGATCTCGTGATGGTGCATCAGCGATGTCGCTCTGGCCATTCTGCTCTACCGGATCTTTCGCGCCATGGCGCCGGGCCTGGCGCTTTCGGCCATGGTCTTCCGGCTGATCCAGACCGTGTTGATCGCTGTCAGTCTCATGGGGCTCATGACCGGGTGGCTGGTTTTGGTCCGCGGCCGATGCGTCCGCGCTCGCCTTTCTTTTGATGATAGTCTCCAAAGCCTGCCGCGGGTTGTATTTGGTTCTTCTTAAGAAATGGCGCATGCACCCTAAGCCAGATGAAGATTTATTCGTGATTTTCGTTGTTGGCATTGTCGTCCTGCTGCCGTTCATTGTGATAAATGAAACTGGTACATCTCAGCCATTGGACTACTCTTGGCGGGTTTAGGGATCGATCCTGTTCATTGATGTTGGCATGAGTGCTATCTACCTCCACCTGATAAATTTTTGTGCAAACGAAGTCGGTGCTTCGACAGCTTCTATATTTGCCTATCTCGTGCCGATATTCGTTGCGGTCGAAGCCGTGGCTGCAAAGGGCATGGACATTCAGACCTATCAAGGCGTTGGTGGTGCGTTAATTGTCAGTGGTGTTTTGATCGCAACCCGTTTGCACCATCGGCCAACGGCTGCGGACCATCCGCCTCATTGGTACATGCGTTGCCAGAGGCACGGGGCCTGGCGTCTTATCTGGCTGAACGATTCGAAAGAAGTGCTCTTGCGGCACCTGGCAGACCGAAAAGGACCAAGCTCAATCCGGCAACCCAGCTTCCCGAAGATCTTCAACGAACCTGTCAATATCGCGTTGTTGCAGGTTTTCGAATGCCAGACGGACGCGGGAACAGGTCATGTCGGGGCGTTTTTCTTGGCTCTGACGAATCATTCGTCTCGCGGCGCCTATGGCTTTCTGCCGAATCAGTATTGCCGCCAGTACATAGCGACCGAACGGATCAACCGATTTTCCCTCCAATGCTGTTCTCGCACAGCTTTCGGCGTGGCCAAAACTGTCGAGAACATAAAGGCAAAAGGCTTTAGCCAACAATTTCACCTTGAAATAAGGACCCGATGGCCCAAACCGGGTAGCGGTCTCGAAATGCGATAACGCGAGCTTTGCCTGCCCGTTTGCGAGACGCGCATACCCAAGAACCAAATGAGCGTTTGCCGCGCTTGGATTTAGACTGACCGCGAGCTGAGCCTCTGCAATCGCGGTATCGTGTTTGTTGAACTGAGTGTAGGCACGGGCAAGACTTGCGTGCGCAAAACTACTTTGTTCATCCAATGCCACGGCCCGCTCTGCGTGATATAGCGCGCGTTCCTTCGCCTCTTCCCGATCATCGACCTGGACGAAGAACAGTTTCCGAAGCTCGGCGTTCGCAATCACCGCGTGCGCAAGTGCATAGTCTGGCGCGATGTCGATAGTTCTGGTTAGAATGTCCTTTGCCTTCTGTGTATCTTCATCTGTGAATTTGAAGAGATGCCATAGCGCTTTTTGAACCCTGTCCCAAACGTTGACCTCACCACGTTTCAACCGGGCTTGTTCGCGCAAGTCGAATCGTAACTCCCAATCTATGTGCCCGACAACGGCTGACGCGATCTCCTCCTGCAAGGAAAAGACATCTTCTGTCTTGTGATCCAGGCGATCAGCCCAAAGATCATGCCCGGTTGATGTATCTACCAGATGGGCAGTCACGCGAACACGCTGATCGTCATAACGCACGGAACCCTCTACCAAATAGTGGGCCCCGAGACGTTGTGCGATCTCTTCTCCAACCAAAGAAGCATCCTTGAGGAGCTGGGTGGAGGTTGGTGAGACGACTGACAGCCAATCCACTTTGGCAAGTTCGGTTACAAGTTCATGGTTGATGCCAGCCACAAACCCGTTGGTGTCGCTTTGCCCACTAAGGCAGTCGAAAGGTAGCACTGCGATTACTGGTTTTTGCGGCGCTGGAAGCTGAGTGATCATCTGATCAAACAGACGGTCTTTTTCGGGTGGAGGCTCGGTTATTGGTGCAAGCGTTTCGGCCTTAGATTGAGAATCAGACATAGCTCCCCGTGTCGCTGGAAAACGGAACACTGGACCGTGTCTGGGCCATTCAACATTGTTGAGTGTCATGTAGTCTTTGAGATTGTGAGCTGCATACAAGAATGCGTGGCTGCGTGCGCCGACGTTGAGGTTCTTGTGTGCAAAATTCAGGCCCACGGCGACACGGGCCAGCAAGTATTGGCTTTCCATAAAGCTTAGCCGATGGCTTTCGTGGCGCTCGACCCAACTCATAGCGCCTCGCCGAAGAGTTCTGACGAACTCGACGAGGCCGACGTCATCCTGCCAAAGCCCCATTGTGTGGTGTTTCGAATGAAAGAGGCCTAAGTCATCTAGTATGGCATCCCATTGGGCAGGTATGCAGTTTCCGCGCCGCGCCAGAAGGTACGCCATCTCGAAATACGCATGATCGTAAAACAAGAATTGCTTGTCTTCGTACAAGGCCAAATCGATCAGAAAATAATCAGGATCGCGGGACTGGTGCGATCGAACCAGTACATTGTAGCCATGGAGGTCCCCATGCACCCGTCCCTTTGCCGCTCTTACGCTCAACCGGCCCGGCAGGTTCTTTTCACAGGCAAAGGCCAGCGGGTTTGGGTACCAATGCCCTTCAAACATAAGACAACGCTCGTGCGGGTCATGTCCGCAAACATCCAAAAGAAAGTGATGTAGCCGGCCTGGCTCAGGATCCAACCTGTAGCCGAGCCATCCAGCAAGCAGATCCTGAGGCGAGTGCAAGCCAGGCGCCATCTTGTAATCGATATTCCAGTCATCAAGCAGGCTTCTCGACAGCCGCTCTAGAACGTTCAAGGCCGGCTCATAGCCGCAATCGTTCCAGGGAAGTGAGTATTCAAGCCCTTGCGCCACAACGGTGGAAAGGATCGCAATCTTACCCTCGTGTTCCAAAGAGTGGACGACGCGCGCCAGGTGCTTTGATCCAAACGCGGGAACCGCTTCAAACGCTTCCAGATGCCTTTGGTTTTCGGCCTTTTCATTCCATTCCGGATCGGGCAGGGCGTCGAACTTAAGAATGGCCTGGCCGCTGAACGTGTCGCATGTAATGTCGACAATATAAACTAGAGCTCCGGACTTACCGGCACTTAGCTGCCGGTGAAAATAAATCTCATCCTTTACCAACCAGCGGTCAGTTATCAGCGGCAGAAGCTCAATGTACGCTTCGGGCCATCCGAGATCATCGATGGCGTGCATTAACGACACTCCGCAGATAGGCGATTTCAAGAAATCTCGCTGTTTCAGCGTCAAACTTAAGCACCTCTCCCCCCCCTTGCAAAGCCCACAAGTCTCCAAACCTTATCAGAAAATGGGCCATCTACGAAAAGCAGGCGGATCATTAAGGCTTGAACATGGATCTACCAAAATAACTGAAGTTGCCGACTGGTATCGACGAATGATTTAACCCCGAGAGCGAAGGACGCATCTGCCGTTTTATCGGACCAGCTTTTTGTCGTCGTTTGAAAGTTCGAACAACATCAATTCAAGGGATGTCCAGGCCGTTCTCGCGTCCAAAATCGGTATAGAAGCTGTCACTGCGGCATTGGCTTAGCGTGGCCTCGTCCGCATCTCTTGGATCGGTGCCAGGGCTTTGAACACCTGTTCCCTCTATGAAGCGGTTCACGAGATTAAAGACACCACAGACCTGGATAGCATCAAACAATGCGCTCTCTGACCAGCCTGCCGCGTAGACTGCTTTCGCGTCGGCTTCCGTCATTCGTGATGGCGAGACAGTGAGCTTTTCAATGTACGCCAGCAACGGTTTGAGATGATCCTCAACGGGTGCCGTATTGCGGTCTGCCATCAGCGCCTCGATTGTCTCGACCTCGATGCCATAGGCTTTGGCGAAAACGATGTGCGCCCCATGGCAATACGCACAAGCATTCAAGCCCGAAACATAGGCTGCAATTAATTCACGTTCCGCAACCGAGAGGTCGCTTTCACCCCTCATCACAAGGCTTTCGTATGCACAAAGCGGAGAAAGCTTGTCTGGAAAGGCTTGATAGACACTTCCAAGTGTCGCGTCCTCCGGCAGAGATGGAAAAAGACGTTTCATTCAGTTTTCTTTCAATCTTGCTATGGATAGCTTGGCCTCAAAGTGAGGAAGCAACGATGTGTACGCTACCTTAAAGCAATTCCGGGTTCCGCACAGAGATTCCGCTGGAATACTGCGAACGGCAGGTTTGCCTGACGACACCCCAGGACGTTCGTCGTTTGGAGAAGGGAGATTTCGTTTGAGCCGCTCTCGTAAGTCTGCAATGTCCGGCTTGATCCCAATCCGGAGCTTCAAATCCAAGCGTGGCGATTTCTGTGTTACGGACAAAGCTGTCGTTGGTTGTTTAGTTTTCGATCTCCGGATTCTACAGGGTGGTGCCCTTTGCAAAGATGCTCTGACACAACCTCTCAATCCCTAGTGTTTGGATTTGAAGCGACGGAAGGACAACTTCCAATCGGTTCGCAAATGCAGCCCACTGATCTAAGGTTATAGAAAAATCAACAGCCTTATGCGGTGTGACCATGACTCCCGAACAAATTCTTGCCGTCCTATCTGCTTTGCTTGGAGAGCCTTCTGATCCGATGGCTTTTGAAGCTCAATTCGCGGGTGGAGCAGATACGCGCTATCCGGTCGAAGTCACTCCGTGCACGCGCCCCGTCGTCCCCGATGAGATTGACGGAGAAACTGTAATCTGCGGTATCGTGGCAGTACCTGACGACCACAGAGATGCTCAAAGCAGGACCCTGGACCTGAGCTTCATCGTTTTCAAGGCTCATTCACTGGCACCCGTGGCAGACCCGGTTGTTTACCTTCACGGTGGGCCGGGCGGCGGCTCAGTTGAATCTGTGCGCTCGCTCAGTCTGTTTTTTGAACATTTGCGGGGGCGAAGGGACGTCGTGGCGTTCGATCAACGCGGCGTCGATGCAAGCGCCCCGGATATGGATTGCTTCGGGACTCTGGCAAAAAATCTGGAGCCAATCGTCGATCAATTGGGCGGCGCAGACCTACCTCAGCTGGAGACGGCACTTGTTCGCGACTGCATTTCGGAATTGACCGAACGAGGCTTCGATCTTCCGCAGTTCAACACGACCCAAAATGCTTTAGATGTGCGAGCCGTAATGTCGGCTCTTGGCTACGCTGAGTACAATATTTATGGCGTTTCATATGGCACCAAGCTCGCGCTAGAAGTTATGCGCTCTGCGCCAGAAGGCGTGCGTGCAGTCGTTTTGGACAGCGTCGCTCCACCCCAAATCGCGCTTTACGACACTTTGTTCGTCCCACACACCGAGGCCATTTTTAATACGTTCGCACCGTGTGAAGCGGATCCTATCTGTGCGAAGGCGTATCCCGATATAACGCAGCGGTATTTTGACCTCCTTGAAGACTTAGAGGCACGTCCATTGGAGGCTGCGGGGATCGAGATATCCGGGCAAGTGCTATTCAGCATTTTTTCCGGCAGAAACGATTGGTCCGACCCAACGATCCGGGGCTTCACCACTTACGCGCCGGCACTGGTCAGAGAGCTTGAGGAGGGAACGGTCGACCTCATTACGCAAATCATCAACGGTGACCTTCCACCCCAGCCCTCCGCAGAGGCGTTGTTGGCGGGTACGTTGGACCTGAGCGCCGATGAAAAGGCTCTGGCGCAAGCTGCAATCAACGCCATGTCGCAAATTGAAATTGCTTCCGACACTGCGTCCTTGGCTTTGGAGCAGCTTGAAGCGGATCGCGACCGAGATCTAGAACCGGCTTCGTTGGGAGAGTTCTTTGACGATGCTCTTGAAGATGCTCTGGCCGGGTTGCCTGAACGGGCGGATCGCTTGATGTTTGCGCAAGATTATCTAAACCTCCGGTTTGAAACGCCGCGTGCTGGAGCGTTGCTGGATCTAGTCCGCGCCCATTTCAATGAGGCGACAGCAGGACGGTTGGCCTCATTGATCGCTTTGCTCAGCCCCGAAGATATCGAGCGTGTTTTCAGCTTGATCGCGACAGATAACGCAGCTTTGCAAACCATTATGGAGGGTGAGTTCGAGCTCTTACTTTACGCATGTCAGGAAGATTTTGTAGACGGTTTCAACTCAGCGGCGGGGTTTGGCGCTTTAGTAGCAGAGTTGGGGTACGGTCCATTGATGACAGCGGCTCTAGCTGAAATACCGAGCCTATTTGCAGATTGCAGCGAGTTCACACCGGTACCGCGAGACAACTACCTTGAAGCCGTAGTTTCCGACATCGCGGTATTGATCCTGTCTGGCGAGATTGACACACAGACCGCATCTTCTTGGGGTAGGCTAGCAGCAGGTACTTTGCCCAACAGTCAGTCGCTCCTGTTCCCGGAGACCGGGCACGGGGCCCTTGTGTTCAGCCAGTGCGCCCGCGATATTGGCGAAGCGTTTCTGGAAAACCCCGGGGCAGGCATCGATGGCTCATGCGTCTTGGATCTACGGCTACCGTATTTGATGCCGGACGGCAGCCTGCATAGTGTCGAGAATTGAAGACCGCTTAAGCAAATGGAGAGTCCAATGAAAGCCCTGCTCACGGCAACGATTTTGGCGATTGGCTTTGCATCGTCTGCCCATGCATTCGACCGTCAAACGACTGACGCGCTCCAACTGTGCCACGACTATTTGTGGGACGTACCCGAATATTCTGACCTGCCAAACGCCGCGATTTCCGTGTTTCCAGGCATTTTGAACGACCAAAGTATCGTCGTTTTCTGGAATGTGTATTGGGACGACCCAACAATGCGCGCGGCAGGTAACTGCACGATCATTGACGGCGCCGTGAAGGGTTTTGAAGATTATCTGGCGCAGGAATAGGACAAGACGCGTGACGTCTTCTGAAAAAACGTGGCGCGGGTCGGAAACTTCATGAAGCGGTCAGCGTTTCTTTGGCTAGCGGCTGCGCTTCTTATCGCGGCGGGCATGACGTGGCTTGTATCTCGCCCACTGTTAACGATTGAAACACTAAGGGACGTGGCGGAGACAACGCCGCCTGAACCGACGCTCCTGAGCGCATCAGAGTTGGAGCAACGCCTTCTGGCAGTCGGCCTTCACCCGACCGGTCAGCTAAGCGATCTCGGTATCGATGACCACTTGTCTCGACTGAAAGCAGGCGAGGTCGACGCGGCTACACTGAGCGCGTATGCCAATGCCATAGAGGTATTGTCGGCAGCCAGCGCGGATCGCGGTCAAGCCTTGCCACCGACGCTTTGGGATGTGAGCACGCCAGCGCTTCGTGAGGCGGGCTGGACTGTGTATACACTCACCGAAGCAATGGCATCAGATGCTGGAGCAATTCACGTCGCTCTTCTATCCGATGCTTACGCGGCTTTTCTTGAGCACAGGCCCAATGCCTTGGAAGGCGCATTGGCGCTGCTGCCGCTTTCGCGTAACTATATCGAAACGCTGCCAGAGAGTACGCGGGCAGAGCGCGAACGCCATGCCCAGACGGAGGGACAGGCCA
This sequence comes from Ruegeria sp. H8, assembly GCF_056532905.1. NCBI lineage: Bacteria > Pseudomonadati > Pseudomonadota > Alphaproteobacteria > Rhodobacterales > Roseobacteraceae > Ruegeria > Ruegeria sp. H8. The sequence continues at coordinate 18,251 of NZ_JBQFNY010000017.1, forward strand.
CTCTGTTGATCTGGCAAGCTCTGTTATCAGGCACAAGCAGGCACAATCCCTTAACGCATCGCCCCCTGTGGAGCCACGGCTACATCGGCCACTTTAGCGTGCCGCACATCCATCAATACGCAACGGGCGAAGGCCTTACCGCGAGCCAGGTCTGGGGAGTTGACGGGTTCAATCCCGTATTCGTCGGCCCCCCTACTAATAGCAATCAAGTGGAACATTTGGGCATTAGCGCATTGCTGCAGGGCGTGGCGCATGTGCCGGGCGCAGTCTTAACCGCCACTGAAGCATTCGAAGTCTTCGTCGATCACGATGACCCAGCCGCTGCCCAAGCGGATAGGGCATTGAACGACGTCGTGAGAACAGTACTTCTCCCCCGCATGGAGGAAGATCCGAACGCGCTGGTCTCTGCATTGACTAAAGCACTCCAATAGCATTGCCACTTTGTCAGGCGGACTTTGATGCCGTTCGCCGCATTGTCGAGATAGTCTGTTTCTTAACCCTGGGCGGCAGTCCGGAAGCGGATATTCGAAGTGGGTGCTGCAATCTGCTGGTTTGGGCTCAAAGCAGTCGTTCGCTGCGTTCCGTCTGAATGACCGCTCTGCGGGACCAAGCCGACGTTTACGGCGGCGCTCTATCAAACTGAAAGTGATTGAAAAACGATTCTCTTTAGAAGCCGGATAAAATGACTCCGACCACAACCAATAGCCGCCGCAACCACATCCGCAACCGACGATCTGCTGGCAATGGCGGATGCGGGCTATCCACGTTTCTGCCCAACTCAGGACACATAGACATGGGAACGAGGAGAAAATGCGGGGGTATGAATATGAATACGGCACAATTCAAGAGACTGACAATTGTACTGGCGTTTCCGCTGTTTCTGTGCGGTGTCGCTTTCTACCACACAGTCCTGCCGTCTTCCGGTTTTACTTTCATGATCTGCTCTCCAGATGGGTCGTGCCGCGAGATGCGCTACATGGAGCGTGAAAGAGTCGAAAGCGACCGCAAACACTACCTAGACATCTGGTTTTTCGAACAGAAAGCGCCGGTGGACTTCTACATGGAACCCATCAGCACCGAGGGCAGAATCATCTCCACCACCCCCTTGTTCGGCGTCGACACCGACTTTGAATTTGAAGACCGCATGGCACAACGCCTTCTCGGTCAGGACGCAGCCTTTCTCTTGGGCGGCAACAGGGATGCCCTTTCATCCATTCACGGGCAGGACATCTATCGTCGGTGCAACAACATGTCTTTCGAGCAAGGAGCTGAGGTGATCTCCGCGCGTTGCAGCGGTGACGGGTGGCAAAAGATCGTTCATTTCACGCCGGTCAGCGATCAGACGACTTTCTTTACGAACCTGTATGCGAACATAAAAGCCACCACTCGAGCCAAACAGGCCACTGAAATGGCCATTCAAGTCGCAACTTATTTCAGCGTCTTGCTAATTTACGGCCTACTCTCTGCGGTCACTGCCGCCGCGATTCTCGGCTATAGATACGTGCGGCACGGCGTAGTTTTTCAAGACCTGCCGTGACAGAACACACTCTTGCAGTATGACGGTTAGCCGGCCAACTCGGACGTCCGTATCCCATAGTTCGCTGCGCTTTGAATTAACGTCCGCTTTTCTTTCTGCGGCGCAGCCACGGGCCTTTATGAAAGGTCTGCTGCGTCCGCGAAGGACTGTATGACAGCACTTCCGCTTCGGGCTCGAAGCAACCGTGCGCCCAAATTCGTTGAATGCCTACTTTTGGACAAAGCGGACGTCCAACGGGCTCGTTTGTGAAGGCCCAACAACGATTGTCGGTGTGTGTGATCCCTAATTTTGAAACAACCGTACTGCCAATTCAGAACCGAACACTTAAGTTTGCACCGAGGCCGTGTTCTTGGCCATTGGAGCGAACCGAATAGCCATATCCAGCCGTTAGTCTGGCCAGCTCAGATAATTGATAGCCCAGTCCTAGCCCAAGAACGAAGCCGTTTGCTCCTCGGTTTTGTCCGACTTGTGTAAATGTTCCGAATAAGGGGCTTGTAACTGTGATTTCGTGCTCACGGTCTTTGTTGGCAAAGAAGTCATACTCGTAACGAGCAAAGGCAATTGGGGTTAGCACACCGTTCTCTGTCAAGAAGTCCCGTTGGTAGTCAACTCCAATGGAAGCGACCAGAGACTCCGCGTTCGCTTTTCCTATCGAGTAATTGAAATCACCACCGCCGGTCTCTGTGCCTGAACCTTGTTGGATACGCCCGTAGTTCAATCCAAAAACCGTAGAAACCCTTGCACCGTTGTCCATGTTAACCAGCTTCCGGGCTTGGACGCCGGCATGAATTCCCTCTTGGTCCAAATCCGATTTTGCCTCGCCTCCCGTAAAGCCATCAACAGAAGGGTTATTCCGTTTGGCGTCAGTTTCACCGAACATGTAACCGATCAGCCCGGAAAACTCCCACGTTCCTGTTGTTGTACGCCCATAGACGCCCACGTGATAGCTATCGGTCGAAAAGTCCTGATCGACTTGATCGTGCTCATCCATGGAGGATGTCCCAAAGCCTGCGTACACTCCGACCACACCTCTATCGGTACTTGCGACATCCGCTCCGACCAAAATAGTGCCGAGCGAATAGTCGAATGTCCCAAGACCATTACTTCCATCAACGTCCCCGCTCACATATGCCGTGTCGATCCACCAACGCCGATCTGAGCAGTCGATTGCGCCACTAGGGCTGCGGACCGTGTCGATGTCACCTGATGCAACGGGTTGATCTTCATTGCTGAAGCCGACCGCTTGATACTTGCGGCAGTCAGCGTGGCTCAGCACTGTGTTGGTTATCAGGTCTAGTTGTTCAAGACCAACGGTCAGGTTGGATGAATAGGGCTCGGCGTGCACACGGTTAAACCCAGCCAACCCTGAATTGGTAAGCGTGTTAACGGTATTGCCCAAGGTTGAGCCGTTGGACAGACTGGTTCCGGGTGACATGATTGTGGTGTTGGCCACCGCACCAGCGAGATTGCTGGCATTTGGCGAATTGGTAACTGCGGGGTTCTGGGGTAAGCTTGAGACAGGTTGAGCGGTGAATGCGATATCAATCTGACCATCTGTAGTCGGCGTGTTTGAGATACTCAGACTGGAAAGAGCAGGCAGCGATCCCCCAGCGACAAGAGTCGGGGAGTTTCCATCAAAGCTCGAAGCTTGAAAAACCGTGTAGTCGTTGCCAGAAACATAGTCCTGCGCAGTCAGGCCGGGACGAGCGGCTTCGACTTGTATGGTAGCGCTGTTAATCCCTGTTACCGGCCCGCTGGATGAAACCAAGTCAGCCTTCTGTCCGGCCGTCGGATCGACTTCACTTAAGAGCCTTGACCCGGCTTCGAAGGCGATTCCGCCACTATTGTCGAGTGTACCAATTGAAAAGCCCGGCGAAAGCACCCCCCCGTTCTTAACCTTGAAGTTGAATGCGTTAACGGTTCCCGTTCCGGCCAACGTGCCAAAATTCTCAAAGTTTACGGTGTTTAAACTGCTTGTCGCATCAAGCCGAACAGTCGTGCCAGCCGCTATTGTCATGTCACTGGTTGAAGAAATCGAACTACTCGTCAGTGTGAAATCAGAAGCCTCAGTAACTCGGGTCTGGATATAGTACGCTCCGAAAACCACTTCGGTGGCCCCCATAACAGTCAGATTGTCGTAAGTTAACGGTCGGTCTGACTGGAAGTAAACTTCAGTGGGGTCAATATTCGCGCCGTTGAATGGAGCGAACGTCATTGATCTGCCAGAACCAATCGAAGTTCCAATCAGGTTCACCCTGAGCTTCCCGTTGATGTTTGTTGCTAAGGCTCTCCGGGAAACAAAGTCTCCGCTACCCGCCGCGACATCAACGTTCAGAAGAGTTAATACTGAAGCATTACTTGGAACAGTATTTTGGCCAGGAACATACAGTTCGATTTCACCAGTGGACGTGATTGAGGAGTTTCCAATTGTAAGTCCAGTAATGGGTCCGTTTGGAATCGGTAGGCACGTACGTTCAGTAGTTGAAATTGTTTGATTAACGCGAGTGCTCTGAGATCCAGATGAATACTCAATTCGAGGAGAACCCAATTCTACGCAACCCTGTGCGGTTTGGGCTTGTGCGTGGTCCACCACCAACACATAAACCAAGACCCCCAGTGTTAACTTAATGAAAACTGGGCACTGAGCATACTGAGCATATAGTGCAGCAAGTGCCGGGCCTTTTGTTTCCATCAGCTTCCTCCTCTTACTCCATAAGCGAGAGTAAACCCACTTGTGATACACGGTAAGTTTTTTGGAGTGCTCAAGAAAAGTAAAACGATTGACTGCGTTATATATATCCCGACATCAGAACATAGTAAGAACATCTATTTCTTAGCGGAAGTTTCTCCCTTATGATTTCGATAAAATCTGGAGAAGCAAATGGGCGGTATTGGAAGTGGAAGGCACTGGCATTGGGGAGCAAAGAACACGACTTCCGATTATCGCAGCATCGATGCGCGGCGCTGGGCGCGTGAGGGCTTTCTGATGCCTGGACGCCGCTTTTCTTGGCAATGGTCTATCGAAGGCAAAAAAGTCGCCAGCATCGACGTACTGGCCGAGCATGGGTGTGTGAGACTAATCTATCGCAGCCGGGACCACGGCGACGAGTGGGAGAGCCTCGACTACCCGGTGCGACTGCTTTCTCAGCCATGTCATTACGGGGGTCATCGCGATTGGTTCGCTTGCCCAGCGCGCGGTTGCGGTCGACGTGTCGCTAAGCTCTATGGTGGGCGTATTTTTGCGTGTCGTCATTGCCACCAACTCTCATATCCGTCCCAGCGAGAAACTACTTTTCAACGTAACCAAAGGCGTGCAGAAAAAATACGCGAACGCCTGGGTTGGTTGAACGATCCGGATCTGATGGAAGGAACGAAGCCGAAGGGGATGCACTGGCGCACGTATTATCGCCTTGTTGCGGAGTTGGAGCATTGGGAGGAAATGCCGAACAAATCGCTGCTGCGATACTTGGGCAGGCTGACAGCTAACTTCAAGGCAATGTGAACTCAGAGCACTTCGGGGGCGGTGAATTCTTCACCGTGCTTCTTTCGCTAGACCCGCCGTTCAGGCTTTCGCGTGCTTCCGCAATTTAACATTTATTTACACCAACAGTTACCAACCTTCGGAGTCCCTAAATATCCATCGGAAAACGCGGACACGGTGTTTCAAAGGGTGGATATCGGGGTGTATAAAAAGGGAAGGAAAGCTGAAAATATCAGTTAAATCAAATACTTAAATCTGATATGTGGTGCCGCTGAAGGGACTCGAACCCCCGACCCCATCATTACGAATGACGTGCTCTACCAGCTGAGCTACAGCGGCACCGTAGGTCATACCGAACACATTATGACCGGATGCGAAGCTTCGTTTAAACTGTCAGTCTGGCGCCTGCAAGCCCGGTTGTAACCGTTTTGGCGTTGCTCAGTGCGGCCGGGCCTCAAGTTGTGAACCGAAATCCTGCGGCCAATCTTTCAAATTGGCGCTCTGATCCGTGAATTTTTTGTGACGACGCGGAATGAAATTGACTCACTCTCTATATTTCAATATTTCATGAAATATGATAGAACAGATAACCGATCAATTGACCACCCTTGGCCACCCGCAGCGCATCACCGTGTTTCGTATGTTGACGCGACGGTTTCCTGACAGGGTTCCCGCGGGCGAGCTGGCGGCGGAGCTGGATATCAAACCCAGCACCATGTCAAACTACCTGAATGCTTTGCAACGGTCGGGGCTGGTGAAACAGGAACGATCCGGGACGTCTCTGCTCTATTCGATTGAAATGAAAACTGTGCAGCAAATGCTCGATTTCCTGATCTTGGATTGCTGCCGCGGCCGCCCGGATATTTGCATGCCCTTTCCCAAAGACACCGCGACGAACCGAAAGTTCAATGTGCTGTTCATTTGTTCCGGCAACTCAGCCCGTTCGATTTTTGCCGAATCCTTGCTGCGACAGATCGGCGGCGACCGGTTCAACGTTTATTCAGCCGGGACGCGGCCCAGTTCAGAACTCAATCCCTTTGCTGTGCAGGTTCTGCGCGACAAGGGGCACGATATCTCGGTCCTGCGGCCGAAGAATCTGTCCGAGTTTTCGGCGCCGGACGCGCCCGTCATGGATTTTGTCTTTACTGTCTGCAATCAGGCCGCCAACGAGGAATGCCCGGCTTGGGAGGGTCAACCGATAAGTGGCCATTGGGGCGTGGAAGATCCGGTCAAGGCCGAAGGTACCGACGCCGAGAAAAGCCTGGCCTTTCAAACCGCCTACGGCGCACTGAAGCGCCGGATTCAGGCCTTTTCGTCATTGCCGGTCGAAAGCCTTGACCGGATCGCATTGCAATCCGCCGTTGATGAAATCGGGCGCACGCCTACCGAGGAAACGAAATGACCACCTACGCACTGAACGGCCTTGGCCGTACGGGAAAACTGGCCCTGAAGCCCTTGCTTGAAAAAGGCGCAAAGATAGCCTGGATCAACGATGCCGTCGGTGATCCCGAGATGCATGCGCATCTGCTGGAGTTCGACACAGTCCATGGGCGCTGGGACGCGGAATTCGACCATGATGCAGACAGCATCACGGTCAACGGTACCCGCCTGCCGTTCGTTGGCACAAAAGACCTGAGCGCGTTGCCGCTGGACGGTGTTGATGTGGTGATCGACTGCACCGGCGTGTTCAAGACCGAAGCGAAGCTGGCACCGTATTTTGACGCTGGGGTGAAGAAGGTTGTTGTCTCTGCTCCGGTCAAGGACGGGTCGACGGCCAATATCGTCATGGGTGTGAATGACGGAACCTACGACCCCGCGGCGCAAAAGATCGTGACGGCGGCCTCGTGCACGACAAACTGTCTTGCGCCTGTCGTGAAGGTCATTCACGAAAACCTGGGCATCCGCCATGGATCGATGACGACGATTCACGACGTAACCAATACGCAGACAATCGTGGATCGGCCTGCCAAGGATCTCAGGCGCGCACGCTCGGCCCTGAACTCTTTGATCCCGACCACGACCGGGTCGGCCACGGCCATCACTCTGATCTATCCGGAACTCAAAGGTCGTCTGAACGGCCATGCGGTTCGGGTGCCGTTGCTGAACGCCTCGCTGACCGATTGCGTGTTCGAGGTTGAGCGTGAAACCACCGTTGAAGAGGTCAACGCCTTCTTCAAAGCCGCTGCCGAGGGCGAACTGAAGGGCATTCTGGGCTATGAGAGCCGCCCGCTGGTGTCCGCCGATTATACCGATGACGAACGCTCTTCGATCGTCGATGCGCCCTCGACCATGGTTGTGAACGGGACGCAGGTGAAGATCTATGCCTGGTACGACAACGAGATGGGCTATGCGCATCGGCTGGTGGATGTCGCGCTGATGGTCGGGTCATCATTGTGACGCAACGCCCCGAAGGACTGTCGGCCTATATCGCGGTCACGGCTGCCTATTGGGCCTTCATGCTGACCGACGGGGCGCTCAGGATGCTGGTGCTGTTGCACTTCCACACCCTGGGATTCTCGCCGGTGCAGCTTGCCTATCTGTTTGTACTCTATGAGATCGCCGGGATTGTCACCAACCTGTCCGCCGGCTGGATCGCCGCACGATTCGGGCTGACCTCGACCCTCTATGCTGGGCTGGGGGTGCAGATTGTCGCGTTGCTCGCCATGACGCAGCTTGACCCGAACTGGACGGTCGCGGCTTCGGTCACTTTTGTCATGATCGTGCAAGGGGCCAGCGGAGTGGCCAAGGATCTGGCCAAGATGTCTTCGAAATCGGCGGTCAAATTGCTGGCTCCTTCCGAAGGAGGCGCGTTGTTTCGATGGGTTGCGGTTCTGACGGGTTCGAAAAACGCGGTCAAAGGGCTGGGATTCCTGTTGGGTGCCGCCATGCTTGCAACACTGGGCTTCATTCCGGCAGTGCTTGCCATGGCCGCCGCTCTGGCGGTGATCCTGGTCGCGGTGATGTTGTTCATGCCAGCGGGCCTGCCGAAGGGGCGCAAGGGCGCAAAGTTCTCTGAGGTTTTTTCAAAATCCGCAAATGTGAACTGGTTGTCCGCGGCGCGTGTCTTCCTGTTCGGTGCGCGGGACGTCTGGTTCGTGGTCGGCATCCCGATCTATTTCTATGCTGTTCTTTCAGATGGCACCGAAGAGGGCAATCGGGCCGCGTTCTTCATGATCGGAACATTCATGGCGGTGTGGATCATCCTCTATGGCGCCGTGCAAGCCAACGCGCCAAGGATTCTTCGTGCGTCGGATCGAACCGAAGGTGATCTGATCCGTGCCGCACGCAGCTGGGCGGCGATCCTGTTCTGCGTTCCTGCGGCGCTGACACTGGCAGTTTTGCTGTCAAATGGGCCCGAGACCTGGCTGACCCTGACGCTGGTCGCCGGGCTTTTGGTCTTTGGTGCGATCTTCGCGGTCAACTCATCGCTGCATTCCTATCTGATTCTTGCCTTCACCCGGTCCGAGCGTGTGACGATGGATGTCGGCTTTTATTACATGGCAAACGCGACGGGGCGGTTGGCCGGCACCATCTTGTCTGGCCTGACCTATCAGGTCGGGGGGCTGCCCATGGTGCTGGGCACGGCGGCCGTGATGGTCGGGCTTGCCGCGCTGACCTCTGGCAGACTTACGGATCAAACGGCTGAGGCGCTGTCATGAGCATTTTTGAACGATATCTCACGATCTGGGTTGCACTTGCGATGATCGGTGGCGTCCTGATCGGGCTGGCCGCGCCGGGGCTGGTGCAGCAGGTGGCAAGCGCCGAAATTGCCAGCGTCAACCTGGTGGTGGCAGTGCTGATCTGGGCAATGGTCTACCCGATGATGGTCAACGTCGATTTCGGTGCAGTCGCCGGAGTCGCCCGCCAGCCACGTGGTCTGATTGTGACGCTGGTGGTGAACTGGCTGATAAAGCCTTTCACCATGGCACTGCTGGCCGTCCTGTTTTTCGACTATGTCTTCGCACCCTGGATCGTGCCCGAAGATGCCGCGCAATACACTGCCGGTCTGATCCTGCTGGGGGCCGCCCCTTGCACCGCCATGGTGTTTGTATGGTCGCAGCTAACCAGAGGCGACGCGACATACACGCTGGTTCAGGTCTCGGTCAATGATCTGATCATGGTCGTGGCATTTGCGCCGATCGTGGCCTTTTTGCTGGGTGTCACCGACATCGAAGTGCCGTGGCAGACTTTGGTTTTGGCCACGGTCCTTTATGTGGTGCTGCCGCTTGTCGCCGGGTTGATCACGCGCCGCAGATTAGGCTCTAAACAAGCGATAGAAGCCTTCTCTTCGCGGGTGAAACCGTGGTCTGTCATGGGATTGATTGCAACCGTGGTCATCCTGTTCGGCCTGCAAGGTGAGACCATTCTGGCGAAACCTACGGTCATCATTCTGATCGCCGTTCCCATTCTGATCCAAAGCTATGGTATTTTTGCCATTGCCTATGGTGCCGCTTATGCGCTGAAGGTTCCCCACCGGATCGCAGCGCCCTGTGCCATGATCGGGACATCGAATTTCTTCGAATTGGCCGTTGCCGTCGCAATCAGCTTGTTCGGTCTTCATTCCGGCGCGGCACTGGCGACGGTTGTGGGGGTCCTGGTCGAAGTGCCGGTGATGCTGTCGCTTGTGGCTTTCGCCAACCGAACACGCCAGCGTTTCCCGGAACCTGCAACATGACAGAACCGGTCAACGCGGTAGGGCGATGACCGGAATTGGCGGCTATGCACCGCCAGCCTTGCAGCAACGTTGCTTCAGAAATCCACGCCGCGCTGTGCTTTGATGCCCGCTTGGAACGGGTGTTTCTCCTCGGTCATTTCCGTGACCAGATCAGCATAGTCACGCAGCGCGTTCGGCGCATCGCGGCCAGTCAGGAAAACGCTGGTCTTTTCCGAACGCGCGTTCAAACCTTCGATGACCTGTTCGACCGACAGGTATTCGTAACGCAGGGCGATGTTGATCTCGTCCAGCACAACCAGATCGTATTCGCCGCTGGACATCAGGGCGCAGGCCTTGTCGAAGGCGGCATTGGCAGCTGCAATATCGCGTTCCCGGTCCTGTGTGTCCCAGGTAAAACCTTCGCCCATCGTATGCCATGTCACCAGATCACGCTCTTCGAAGAAACGGCGCTCGCCGGTTTTCCATTTGCCCTTGATGAACTGCACCACGACAACCTTCTGGCCCCAGCCCAGGGCGCGAATGACCACGCCGAACGCGGCCGAGGACTTGCCTTTGCCCTTGCCGGTATTGATCAGGACCAGACCGCGGCCTGGATCCACGGCCTCGGATACTTTCTTGCGGTGCTGGGCCTGCACCTTCTGCATCTTTTCCTTGTGATCCTGCGCGTCGCTCATTTGGGCACCTCTTTGACTGTTCGGCCCAACCTAGGGGAAGATTGCAAAAGGTAAAGTCATGCTTTGGGGTCTGTAACCGATCGGGCCTTGCCGCGCTCCAGCCCCAACTGGTGTTCGCGCCAGATGACGACAACATTGCCTGCAATCACCAGCGCGGCCCCGATCAGGATTGCAAGCGTTGGCAGTTCGTCGAACCAGACATAGCCGATCACGATCGCAAAAAGCATGGTTGCATAGTCATAAGGTGCCAGCATCGAGGCCTGGCCAAACCGATAGGAAGATGTGACCAAAATCTGCGCGACGCCGCCGATCAGGCCCATCATGACCATGATCAGAGCCTGATTCCAGGTGGGCATCGTCCATCCCCAGAATGCTGTCAAAGCGGACAGAAGCGTCGCGGTCATCGAGAAATAGAACACGATGGCCGCAGGGTGATCGACCTTGACCAATTGCCGGATATGGATCTGAACGAAGGCACGGGCGAGGGTTGCGCCCAACACGCACAACGCGCCGATGGTGGCGGCGACCTCCATCTCGGTGGTGCCAAGACGTGGCCAGATCATGATCAGGACGCCCAGCAGACCCAAAGCCACAGCGCCGATACGGATAAGCCGAATCCGTTCGCCCAGCATGACGGCGGCCAGAATTAGGGTGAAGATCGGTGTCGCGTAGCCGATGGCAGTGACTTCCGGCAGGGGCAACAGGCTGAGGCCGGTAAAGGTAAGCCCCATGGCGCTTGTCCCCAGAACACCGCGCCAGAAATGGCCCATGGGTTTCTTGACCACAAAGCCTTTCGACAACTCCCCCCGCGCGATGAGCCAAAGAATGATCACAGGGATTGCGAACAGGGACCGAAAAAACACCAATTGGCCCGGCGGGAATTCATCTGAAAGTGCTTTGACCAGCGCGGACATCGACGTGAACAGAAACAAGGCGCACAGCTTCAGCGCTACGGCAAGCAGAGGTCGATGCGAAGTTAAGGGTTTTGTCATCGGCGCGAACCTGCGTCTTTGACGGGCAAAGATCAACGGGTGGATTCAGCAATTCGCCCAGGATTGCGGCAAGGAACAGCCGATCTCGTCGGCGAATTCTTCAAGAAAGCGGATCATGCGCGCGGTGCGTTGTTCTGCAATCCGCCTTCCGGTCTCGGTCAACATGTCACCTGGCAGGCGCAGCAGTTTCACCTTCCAGTGGTCGAGCGAGAAATGAAGGTCATCCAGGGGCCGGGCTTGGGCAAAAGGGTCCGCCGGATCGTAAAGAGTACGCCCCAAGGCTCCGGAAACGGAAAAGTTGCGGGCGATACCGATGGCGCCCAGGGCATCAAGGCGGTCCGCATCGCGCAGAATGCGCGCCTCGATGGTTTCAGGGGGGATATCGGCCGAAAAACTATGGGCTTCGATCGCGTGCTGGATCGCGCGGACCTGATCGGCCTCAAACCCGATTTCCTTAAGAATAGGCTCTGATTCAGCTGCGGATCTGCGCGAGGCAAGATGCCGGTCGGGATCGTCCTTGGGCAGATTCACAAGATCGTGCAGGTAACTTGCGGCCAGCAGCACGGACATATCGGTTTGATCATCTGCGATGGCCCGGGCGTTGGTCCAGACACGATCCAGATGGGCCAGATCATGGGCCGGATCCGTTTCCATGCGATGTGCGACCACAGCCCGCAGGCGGGTGAGCAGATCAGCCGATCCGTCCACGGTTCTCTCCGATCTGGCCGCGATGCAACAGCAGGTGGTCGAGGATCACGCAGGCCATCATCGCCTCTCCTACCGGGACCGCGCGAATACCAACACAAGGGTCGTGACGGCCCTTGGTGATGATCTCGGTCTCTTCGCCTGATTTGGTGATGGTTTTGCGTGTGGTCAGAATCGACGAGGTCGGCTTGACCGCAAAGCGCACGACGATGTCCTGCCCGGTAGAAATGCCGCCCAGAATCCCGCCGGCGTGGTTCGAGCTGTATTGCGGGCCGTTCTGTCCCATGAATATTTCGTCGGCGTTGGCCTCGCCCGTCAGTTCAGCCGCGGCCATGCCTTCGCCGATCTCGACGCCTTTGACCGCGTTGATCGACATCATCGCGGCAGCAAGATCAGTGTCTAACTTGGCATAGACCGGCGCGCCGATCCCTGCGGGCACGCCGCGGGCCACAACTTCGACGATTGCGCCAACCGAGTTGCCGGACTTGCGAAGATCGTCCAGATAAGTGGCCCACTTCTCGGCGGCTTGCGCATCCGGTGTCCAGAACGGGTTCTGTTCGATCTGGGACCAGTCGAAATTGTCGCGCTCGATCTTATGCGGCCCGATCTGGGTCATGTATCCGGTGATCTGCACGTTGGGTGCGATCTGTTTGATCGCCTCACGCGCCAATCCACCCGCAGCCACACGCGCGGCTGTTTCGCGTGCAGAACTCCGCCCGCCGCCGCGATAATCCCGGATCCCGTATTTCTGCCAATAGGTGATATCGGCGTGCCCCGGGCGGAACTTGTCCATGATATCGCCATAGTCTTTCGAGCGCTGATCGGTATTCTCGATCATCAGCTGCACAGGCGTTCCGGTGGTCTGCCCTTCGAACACACCGGACAGGATTTTCACCTGATCGGGTTCGCGCCGCTGGGTGGTGAACTTGTTCTGCCCCGGTTTGCGCTTGTCCAGCCAGTGCTGGATCATGGCCTCGTCGATCGTGACACCCGGTGGGCAGCCGTCAACAGTGGCACCCAAGGCGGGTCCATGGCTTTCACCCCAGGTGGTAACACGGAATAGATGGCCAAAACTGTTCATCGACATGGGGCGGGCTCCTTTGGGATCGTGATTAGCGGGGAGCGCCTTGAGCCTCAAGGGGATTTGCGAATTGGTGGGCGCCACCTTGCGGTGGCGCGAATGAGTATTTTTGAAAAGATGAAGATCAGGCGGCCTGCGTCAGCGCCGTTCGGGTTGCTGTGATTTTCAGCGCAGCTTGTGCGGCTTCGCGGCCTTTCTCAACAAAATGCGTGCGGTAGATGGCGTTGTGGTGATCGGTTTCCTGATACTGGTGCGGCGTCAGGGAGACGGACAGGACCGGTACGCCGGTATCCATGCCGGCGCGCATCAACCCGTCCACGACGGCCTGCGCCACGAAGTCGTGCCGGTAAATGCCGCCATCCACGACAAATGCGGCGCAGGCGACAGCCGCGTAGCGGCCGGTTTGGGCCAGATCGCGGGCCAGCAGCGGCATCTCGAACGCGCCGGGAACGTCGAAAACATCGACCTGATCGGCCGGGATCCGTTCAAGAAAACCGTCAAGCGCGCGGTCGACGATGTCGGAATGCCAGTTGGCTTTGACAAAAGCATAGCGGGTGTGTGTCATCGTGATCTCCTTTCAGTTCGGTGGCCTGCTGGCGGTCGCGAAAACCTTCGCCGCCAGCCCGGCATGACACGTCACCCAAGGCGATCACGAGCAGGCGCGCCGGTTCACCGGCACGGCTTGCACGTTCTCTTCCATCCGGACTTTGACCGTCGGCTCTGGCCTCTCACCAGATCTGCTGACACTCTTTCGTGGTTCCACACTTTGTCCGAATACCGGCCTCTGCCGTTCGGATGGTGGACACGGCTGAGCCGCTCGCGGGCTTGCGGGTCATGGCCCGCATACCGCCGGTGGGGAATTCCACCCCGCCCTGAGAACGAGGCAGACCTTGCCAAGAACCAACCCCATCTGCAAGAGATTTGGCAGGAGGTCGCCCATGCACCCAAATCCAGCCTTCCGCGCCGAGGATCGTGCGCGTCATATTGAATTCGCCCGTGACCGGGCTTTTGGCGTTCTGGCGATTTCCGGCGACGGCGCGCCATTGATCAGTCACGTGCCCTTTTTGCTGTCTGAGGACGGTGCGGTGGTCGAACTTCATCTGGTGCGATCAAACCCGATTGTCCGTATGCTTCACGGGCCGAAAGAGGTCAGGATCGCGGTGCAGGGGCCTGATGGCTATGTCTCGCCCGACTGGTACGGTGTCGCCGATCAGGTTCCGACTTGGAACTATGTCGCCGTGCACCTGACCGGACGGCTTGAACTGCGCCCGCAGGACGAGCTGCGTGATTTGCTGGATCGACAAACCGCATTCTTTGAAGATCGACTGCTACCCAAAGCGCCATGGGTCACCGGGAAAATGTCTGATGACGCGTTGGCCAGAATGATGCGGATGATCGTACCATGCCGGATGCAGGTAGAGGATATCCAAGGCACCTGGAAACTGGGCCAGAACAAGCCTGAGGAGGCAAGAATCGCTGCCGCCGACAAAGTGCCCGGCGGATTTGGCAGTGAAACCGGTCAGCTGGCCGCCTTGATGCACAAGGCGTAACCAGCACCGGGAAACAGGATTACTCGGAACTGAAAGTTGCCAGATAGGCAGCGATATCTTCCGCGCCTTTTCTGAGCTTGACGCTCATGTTCGGGCGGGCGGTTTCGTCATCCAGATACTCTTTGATGAAACCGATGGGGTCTTTGGAATAGGCGGCGATGTTTTCTTCGGTCCAGATCAGACCTTCTTCGCCGGCGCGGATCATGTCATCGGTGAACATGCCGACCGGCAGGCGCTCGCTGCCATAGCGATAGTCTTTTTCGGACCCGGCGACACGTCCGACGACGCCATAGAGATTCGGGCCGGTGATTCCGCCTTTGACCAGTACTTCGCCGTCCTTGATGATCGCATGACACGAGGAACAGCGGTTGTACATCGCCTCGCCTTTCGCAGGATCACCTGCTGCAAGTGTTTGCGAGGACAGGGCCAATGTGAACATCGCAGTGGCCAGGGTGATTTTTGACATAGGGGTCTCCTTGCAGGAGTTCGCGCGATTTTCGCGCTGTCCGGTATTCGCGCAAAAAGTGCAACTGCGATATTGCGCTCAATTTTCAATTTAAATCATCTATTTGGCGTATATGATTTGCCCCGCAAACAATCGCTGCTTTGTGTTGTTGATTGTCAAGAATACGTTCTCAAATGATTGGCCGCCCGGTGTTCAGAATCGGACCGGATTGCGGCTGCAAAGCGGGGTTCGAATTTCGAATCAACCCCCGTTGATTCGAAGCCGCAGGCAAAGTTGCGGACGAGAATCACCAAAAAAAGCCCCTCGTCACGTGCATGAAGGGACACATGCGGCGTATTGCGCGTTTATGAACGCTGGACGAACACTATTCTCCCCGATAGTAAGCGCGGTTAAGACACCGCATTCGTGCGGTGCGCGAGCTATTTGCCCGTCCGCGGGCGCCAGATAATCGGAGATAACCTCGTGTCCCACGCAGAAGACCACGAAGGCACCCGCAGAGATTTCCTGTACTACGTCGCTGGCGGCGCAGGTGTCGTTGCAACGGGTGCAGCCGTATGGCCACTGATCAACCAAATGAACCCGTCGGCAGACGTTCAGGCGCTGTCCTCGATCCGTGTGGATGTGAGCGGCGTCGAGCCGGGCACGCAACTGACGGTAAAATGGCTGGGAAAACCCGTTTTTGTCCGTCACCGCACCGGTGCCGAGATTCAGGAAGCCCAGGAACAGGACGCCGAAGGTGTTGATGCGCTGCCAGATCCGCTTGCACGCAACTTCAACCTGAGCGCAGATGCGCCTGCGACTGACGCAAACCGCGTCATGCCGTCACCGGAAGGCGAAGCGCCGGGTGCTTGGATCGTTCAGATGGGCGTTTGTACGCACCTCGGCTGTGTGCCTTTGGGGGATGCCGGCGACTTCGGTGGCTGGTTCTGCCCGTGCCACGGTTCGCACTACGACCTCGCCGGTCGTATCCGTAAAGGCCCCGCGCCTGAGAACCTGCCTGTCCCGCCCGCAGAATGGGTGGACAACAGCACAATCAAACTCGGCTAAGGGAGACCCAAACTTATGTCCGGAATTCCCCACGATCATTACGAGCCGAAGACAAACGGCGAGAAGTGGCTGAACAGCCGCCTGCCGATTGTCGGCCTGCTGTACGATACCCTTATGATCCCGACCCCCAAGAACCTGAACTGGTGGTGGATCTGGGGCATCGTTCTGGCATTCTGCCTGGCGCTGCAAATCATCACCGGTATCGTTTTGGTGATGCACTATACCCCGCATGTTGATCTGGCCTTTGCCAGCATCGAGCACATCATGCGCAACGTGAATGGCGGTCACTTTATCCGCTATCTGCACATGAATGGCGCATCGCTGTTCTTTGTGGCGGTTTACATCCATATGTTCCGCGGCCTGTATTATGGCTCGTACAAAGCCCCGCGTGAGATCACGTGGATCATTGGTATGCTGATCTACCTGATGATGATGGGCACCGCCTTCATGGGCTATGTTCTGCCTTGGGGTCAGATGTCCTTCTGGGGTGCAACCGTGATCACCGGCCTGTTTGGTGCGATCCCGTTTGTTGGTGACGCGCTTCAGACCTGGTTGCTGGGCGGGCCCGCCGTGGACAACGCCACGCTGAACCGCTTCTTCTCGTTGCACTATCTGCTGCCGTTTATCATTGCGGCATTGGTTGTGGTGCATATCTGGGCCTTCCACACCACCGGCAACAACAACCCGACAGGTGTTGAAGTGCGCCGGGGCTCGAAAGCTGAGGCCGAGAAAGACACGCTGCCGTTCTGGCCGTACTTCGTGATCAAGGATCTCTTCGCCCTGGCCGTGATCCTGGTCGTGTTCTGGGCCGTCGTGGGCTTTATGCCGAACTATCTGGGCCACCCCGACAACTACATCGAAGCCAACCCTCTGGTGACACCTGCACACATCGTTCCCGAATGGTACTTCCTGCCGTTCTACGCGATCCTGCGCGCGTTTACCGGTGAGGTCTGGGTCGTTCAATTCGCCAGCTTCATCACCGGCGGTATCATCGATGCCAAGTTCTTCGGTGTTCTTGCGATGTTCGGCGCGATCCTGGCCATGGCGCTGGCGCCTTGGCTGGACACGTCTAACGTGCGTTCGGGTAAGTACCGTCCGATGTTCAAATGGTGGTTCTACCTGCTGGTCATCGACTTCTTTGCCCTGATGTGGCTGGGTGCGATGCCCGCGGAAGAGCCCTATGCGACCTTCTCGCTCATCGCGTCCGCCTACTGGTTCGCCTATTTCTTCGTGATCCTGCCGATCCTCGGAGTGATCGAGAAGCCTCTGGCACAGCCCGAGACCATCGAAGAAGACTTCAACGCGCATTATGGCAAGGCTGACGCCAAAGCCACGCCGGCCGAGTAAGAAGAGGGACCGGAAACATGTTCAAGAAACTTGCAATCGGCGCCGCGTTTGCCTTGGCCCTGACCCCTGTTGCATCCAATGCAGCAGGTGGGGGTGAGCAGCATATCGAAGACTTTGACTTCTCGTTCGAAGGCCCCTTCGGTACCTGGGACCAGCATCAGCTGCAGCGCGGCCTGCAGATCTATACCGAGGTCTGCGCGGCCTGCCACGGTCTGCAATATGTGCCTCTGCGCGATCTGGAAGCGCTGGGCTATTCGGAAGAAGAAGTCATCGCCTATGCGGCCGACAACTTCGAAGTGTTCGATCCCGAGCTGGACGATTTCCGCCCGGCGATTCCGACTGACCACTTCCCGGCCAACAACGGTGTCGGCGCACCGGACCTGAGCCTGATGGCCAAGGCCCGCGCGGGCTTCCACGGACCTTACGGTCTGGGCATCAATCAGCTGGTCAAAGGAATGGGCGGAGCCGAGTACATAGCCTCACTGTTGGACGGCTATACTGGTGAAGAGAAGGAAGAGGCAGGAACTGTCCTCTACGAAAACAAGGCCTTCCCCGGCGGCTGGATTTCGATGGCACCGCCGCTGGCGGATGAACAGGTCGAGTTCGCCGACGGGCACTCGAACTCTGTCGAACACATGTCAGAGGACGTCTCGGCGTTCCTGATGTGGGCAGCCGAGCCGAAGATGATGGAGCGCAAGAACGCTGGCTTTGTTGGCGTGATTTTCCTGACCGTTCTGTCGGTGCTTCTCTATCTGGTCAACAAGCGCCTGTGGGCTCCGCATAAGGGTAAACTTCGTAAAGAAGACTGAGACCCTTTTCAGTAAGCATAAATTGAAACCCCCGCGCCATCCGGTTGCGGGGGTTTTTGTTTCCAGAAGGGGTCACAGGGCCCTTGCCCCTCTTCTTGGCCATTGGCCAGTTCTTCCCCGGGGTCTTTCTTGCCTGATGAAGGGAATCAGGCCGTGAGTTGGGTCATGGTCCGCCCGGTTATAGCAGCGCGCACGATCTGGCCTTCGGGTTGAGGTGCTTTGAACGAAACCTCGGTGAACTGTTCGGTCCGGCCCATATGGGCGTTTTCCATCAGGATGTGATGGGTTTTGCCGATTTGTTGTGACAAGTGCTTTGCGACCTGAGCGTCGCCTGCCGCGCGCAGGCGGGCGGCGCGATCCTTGATGACCGTTCCATTCACCTGCTGAGGTATGCGGGCTGCCGGTGTTCCTTCTCGCTTGGAATAGGGGAAGACATGCAGCCAGGTCAGGTCGCAGTCGGTGATCAGCTTCAGCGAGTTTTCGAAATGCGCTTCGGACTCGGTCGGGAAGCCTGCGATGATATCCGCGCCAAAAGTGATCTCAGGGCGCAGCTTGCGTGCCTCTTGGGTAAAGCGGATGGCGTCGTCGCGTAGATGGCGGCGTTTCATGCGCTTTAGAATCAGATCGTCGCCGTGCTGAAGCGACAGGTGCAGGTGCGGCATCAGGCGCGGTTCGGTTGCGATGGCCTGCATCAGATTCTCATCAACCTCGATCGAATCGATCGAACTGATGCGCAGGCGTGGCAAATCCGGCACCAGCTTGAGGATGCGCATCACAAGATCGCCCAGCTTGGGGCTTGCGGGCAGGTCGGCACCCCAGGATGTCAGATCGACCCCGGTCAGCACGACCTCGTTATACCCCTTGTCGACAAGCCGCTTGATCTGATCCACCACCACACCGGCCGGGACGCTGCGTGAGTTGCCCCGGCCATAGGGAATGATGCAGAAGGTACAGCGGTGGTCACAGCCGTTCTGAACCTGCACATAGGCGCGCGAGCGGGTGCCGAACCCGTCGATCAGATGGCCGGCCGTTTCGGTGACCGACATGATGTCATCCACCTGCACCGCCTCGGTCTGGCCGATGAAATCGGCAGCCATGCCTTGCCAGGTCTCGGGGCGCATCTTTTCAGTGTTGCCGATGACCGCATCGACCTCGTCCATCCGGGCAAAGGTTTCGGGCTCGGTCTGGGCGGCACAGCCTGTGACGATCAGACGGGCATTCGGATTCTCGCGCCGTAGCTTGCGGATCTCCTGCCGGGCCTTGCGCACGGCCTCAGCAGTCACTGCGCATGTATTCACCACCACAGCGTCTGTCAGACCGGCCTGTTGCGACAGCTCTTTCATCGCCTCGGTTTCATAGGCGTTCAGGCGGCAGCCCAACGTGGTGAACTTGGGCGGGTTCATCCCAGCGACCTCAGAAATTCAGGCGTCAGAGTGCCAGAGAAAACGTGACATGTCGGGCCGGTCATCCAGACACCATCGTCGCGCCAGTCGACCCAAAGCGTGCCACCATCCAAATCAATCCGCACCTTGCGACCGGTCAGCCCCCGTCGCGCGGCAGCCACGGCTGTTGCACAGGATGAAGACCCAGATGCCAAAGTGATGCCTACTCCGCGCTCCCAGACGCGCATACGGATGTGATCCGGGCCAATGACCTGGGCCACCTGGACATTAGTGCGTTCGGGATAAAGCGGGTGGTATTCGTAACGCGCGCCGAATTCTGCCAACGGGATCGCTTCGGCGTTTTCAACGAAGAATGTGCAATGCGGGTTGCCCATTCCCGTTGCCGTCGGGGTGCCTTCGATTGGCAATTCCAGCGTGTCCATCTCTTCTGCCAGAGGAACTTCGCGCCAGTTCAGCTGCGGGTGCCCCATGTTGACCGAAGTGAGCCCATCGCCGGCATCCCGCGCATGAAGGGTTCCCCGTTCCGTGGTGAGCTTCAGGGCAGAGCGCCCCGTCTCATCCATAAGCAACCGTGCAATACAGCGGGTGGCGTTGCCGCAGGCGGCCGAGGTTGATCCATCGGAATTGTAGAACACCAGATGCGCGTCGGCTTCACCTTTTTCGATAACGGCCAACTGATCGAATCCCACACCAAATTGCCGATGCCCGATTCCCCGGGCCAGTTCCGGCGTGATCGGGGCATCCTGCGCGCGTGCGTCAACAATGACAAAGTCATTGCCCAGCCCGTGCATCTTTATGAAGGGCAGTCCGGTGTCGAGTCTCTGTTGCATGGCGGGCATATAACGTCGGTCCGAACATGAATCCACCCTGTCGCGAAGATTCCTCAAAAAAGGGGTTGACCCTCCAGCGCCACCTGCCTAATTAAGCCGCCTATCGGGTCGCCGGAAACACGCGTTGTTACGGTGAAACGAGGCGCGAAATAAGGGCTTGAACCCGGTCGGGGAATTGCCGTAAAGAGCGCCACGGATCAACAGATCCAACAAAAGAGTGGGCCGTTAGCTCAGTTGGTAGAGCAACTGACTTTTAATCAGTGGGTCGCAGGTTCGAATCCTGCACGGCTCACCACTGCAAACATCGGTAATATATGAAAAAAGTCCCTGTATAGAGGGGTTTTTCTGTCGTCTATCTGTGGTGCGCAAAGTGCGGGTTTGTGCGGGTTTAGGCGCAACAATGCAGGCAAATCTGGAAAAAACATGGAAGAAACTTTAGGTTTGTGGTGGGGCCAGCTGCTGGAACAGCTGACCCCGACATCGCCTAACTCTTGAGGAATCCCGGCAATGCCTGAGTCGAACCTATCAGCACGAGAGCGTGCTTCAAATCACATCCAAGCTGCTTTGGACACCGGTGTCCGCGGAGAATTGCGGGAAGCCCTTCGCAAGGCGGCCGCATTGGCCGCGGGTGACCGCGTAACGGATGTGTCCGATTTGGAGTACCGCCAGTTGGCAATAGGCGGCAAATTGGTGGACAAGGATCGACCGGGTCTGGTGATGCGTCATGGGAAACGCACCGGCAAAGTCTGGATCTACCGGTACGAAGACCCCGCCACAAAGAAACAAGTGGAACTCCAATTCGGGCGCTACCCGAAAATGTCGACGGCGGACGCTCGTGAAACGTGGCGCGACCTGCGTGCCCAACGGCTCGAAGGTAATGTGCCGACGCTAGCTACATCTAAATCTCCTAGTACCCTAACCATGGGCAATTTGATCAAGCGATACATCGCCGACTATGCGCGGGTGACCAAAGCCGCGTCTTCGTCGAGGGAGGATGAACGCCTCCTGGGCAAGTTCATTGTTCCATACTATGAGGATCTGCCGGCAACGGAATTTGATCATGAGGTGGCCAAGGCTGTCTTGTCCAACATCGTGAATGCTGGCGCATTGCGTGAAGCCGAAAAAGTTCGTTCGGTCCTTTCGACGATGTTCAACGTGGCCAGCGGCCGTACACGGAAAATCTCGACGCTCGACGGAACCTGGCTGCCGCCAGATCATCCCAATCCTGTCGGAGCGGTGACGCTACCCAAGCGTAACCCGCGTCAGCATACTCCGCGGACGCGCGAACTCCGCAAATACGTCCGCGGCCTCAATCAACTGGGGCAACATGGCGAGGTCCTTCGTATCCAGTTGGAGACTTTCGCCAGGATCGGCGAGGTCTCGTCCATGGAGTGGGCCGAAGTCGATTTGGAAGCCGGCACTTGGACGCTGCCTGCGGCGCGGTCGAAGAATGGGAAAGCGCATGTCGTGATGCTGGCACGCCAGACTATTGAGCGCCTTAAAGCCCGGGAGGCCGGGTCGACATCCCACTTGGTCTTTCCCTCGGTGCAAGACTCAAACCGGCCGACCGACAAGCATCTCGTGATCAGGACACTTGCGCGTAAACGGCAGGCGATTGGTATCTCGGAAGAGTTTACTTCCCACGCCACCCGCAGAGCGGCGCTTACTTGGGTTGCCGAGAATGGTGGGGGTCGTGATATTCGCGACCGCTTGTCGAACCACACGCCGCCGTCTGACGGCGCTGACCATATCTATGTATCTGCGGAGCATAACGATGCTGCGCGCCGGTACACCCAAGCGTGGGTCGATCACCTGGCCGGCCTCGAGGCCGGGAACGTAACGTCGATCGGCGAGG
This sequence comes from Ruegeria sp. H8, assembly GCF_056532905.1. Taxonomy (NCBI): domain Bacteria; kingdom Pseudomonadati; phylum Pseudomonadota; class Alphaproteobacteria; order Rhodobacterales; family Roseobacteraceae; genus Ruegeria; species Ruegeria sp. H8. The sequence continues at coordinate 40,703 of NZ_JBQFNY010000017.1, forward strand.
CGCGAGCATGAGCCAAGTGTACGAGATCGGCGGCCTATATCTTCGGCGCAATAGCGATGGATCTTTTGTTGTAATCAATGACAATGAGCAGGCAGCCGCCCCGTTCGATTTTGACGACGAAGAAGCTGTCAAATGCGCACTGATATCGGTATCGATTGCGCTTCAAGAGTTGCGCTCTGAGAAAAACCACCTGGAGCAGCTGCGTCTTGAAGGCCTAATCTCTGAGTACAGTCTGCGACGTCGCCAGTGGAGGCTCGACGACGGAATAGAGAAAGCCAGGTCAAAAAACGAGATCAAAAGTGAAGCTGCTTGGGCCGAGGCCGCGAGGCTTTGGCCGAAGGCCTTTTCTGACTCGGGGCATAACAAGGACCGTGCCCGCGGTCTACTAAAGTTGCGCCTCGATTCGTGGCAGGCAGAAGATCCAGAAAACCGCAGAACGCTCGCTCTCAGCACTCTTTTAAAGAGATTCTGACACCAAACACTGCGTGATCTACCGGCAGGCTGTACAGCTTGTCCGACACGCTGTGTAGCTTGTCATTGTTCGTTGATCGTCAACTACATGGCATGAAACCTTTGTTCCTGAACTCGCACTAATGCGGGCTGAAAGGAGCATCTATGACCACTACTGCACGTGAACCAGATCTTCGGATCAAGGAGGCGGCGGCTGAGATTGCCGTATCCCCCAGAACAGTTTGGGACCTGATCCGGGAGGGCGAACTTCGTTCCTACAAGATCGGTCCGCGCGGTCGACGCGTCACTCGTGAGAGCCTTGATGCGTTTCGGGAACGCCGGTTGGTTCGCCCCGGAGGTGTGGTATGAGAGGCGCGGCAGTTTACAGTTATCGTTGGTCCCGCCCCGGTGACGATGAAGTTGGGAGCTACTTCTGCGCCGTATCAGAGGGGATGTGTCAGAAGGTCGATTATGACGGTAACCGCGCCATCGGCTACAGCCTCTATGATGGGGGCGACAAATGACAATCCACGATTCGACTTTCGACCGCCGCGAGAGCGACTACTACCCGACCCTCGATGCGCCACTCGTCGTGCCACTCCTCCTCGATCTGATCGATTTGGAGAGCGTCTGGGAACCCAGTAGCGGGCTCGGCCATATCGCCATCGAACTGAAGAAACGAGGCAAGTTGTTCTATGCCTCCGATCTTTACGATCATCCTCACAAGCTTTGTTCGATTTCGGCAGGCGTCGATTTCTTGAAGCAGGATGCCGGGCCGCCTGGGTTCAGAGATATCGTCATGAACCCGCCGTACTCAGAAGTTGACGCGCACGTAAGTCATGGCTTGGGACTCCTGCCGGAAGGCGGATACCTGGTGGCCCTGTTGCGGTCTGACTGGAGTCACGCTCGCTGCCGGCAGAGCCTCGTGACGAACGAGCGGTTCTTCATGGAGCTCAAGCTGACATGGCGGCTCCGGTGGATTGAGAATACGACAGTGAGCGGGAAGCATAATTATAGCCTTTACGTCTGGCGCAATGGTGAGCCTACGATCCCGATCGTCGCTTTCGGATACAAGCCCGGAAAGGTGGCGGCATGAGTGAGAACAGCCTCCTGCAAAGCTCGCCCTACGAGGTCGATGAGGGGCAACTCATCGGTCGCGATCCGCGCGAAATCTCTTCTGATACGTGGGAAAGCACCCCCTATCTGGTCGGCATGAAAGCTATCCGAGCCAAATGCCTCGAGTGCTGCAATGAAAGCGCCGCCGAAGTTCGAAAATGCGTCTGCACGACCTGCCCGCTTTGGCCGCTGCGCATGGGGGCCGTTCCCAAGGGCTTTCGCATCCACGGAGAGCAACAAAATCCGCATTATGGGACGTCCACAGGCGCAACTCGCTCTTCTATGGGGGAGACCACCGGAGACGTAGAAGAGGGGTTGAAAAGCAGCTCAGGAGGCTCCGATGAATGACCGATGCAGTGACTGCGGCAAGCGTGTCGACCACTCACTGATCGCCCTCCGTCAAGTCGAGGAAATCCTCGTCGCCGTGCTCCGTAGGTGAGCGATGGATCGACGCTCATGATTGATGTCGAAAAATTGGCCTTTGCTACAGGGCTGCCGACCTTCCCGATCCGGATCTACTGGGATACCAGTAAACACCTCGGCAAAGGCGGATGGAACAAGACGCCCCTAAAAGGCACACGAGGGCATAAGGATGCCCAATGGCCCCAGTTCATTGACCGCCTCGATTGGCACGGCGCTAATGGCTTCGGTATCCCGATGGGGGCAACGACGGGCCTCTACATGCTCGACGCCGATGATTACAAGGACGGCGGCGAAGCTGACCGCTGGATGAACGAACGCAAGCTGCCGCCGACTCGCACGCACAAGACGGTCAGCGGCGGCCGCCATTTCATCTACGCCCTCTCAACCCGCTTTAAGACACTAAGGAGCCGTAACGACATCGTGCCCGGCCTGGACAGTCGCGGTGAGGGCGGCTGGGCTGCGTTTGGGCCTGGATATGAAGTCATTGACAGCCGAATGCCCGCGATCCTGCCGTTCGAGATTTGCGAGGAGTTAATGGCCGGGCACAGCGGCATTAAACAGTTCGTCGGCGTCAACTCTTACTCCCCACCCACCGATCCGACAGACATCGACCAAAGGCTGATGCGGATGTTGAAGCGGCAACCGGCTCTCGCGCGGCGATGGTCGGGAGATGACAGTGGGTTAGTATCGGGCCGGTCGAGCCTCGATCTGGCAGTGGCGCAACTCCTGTCGATGGTCGGATTTAGCTACGATGAAATCGTCTGGCTGCTTATGCAGAGGTTCGAACACGGGCAGGCCCGGCACCTCGCGACCGGCGGGGAGAGGGCCGCCCAACGCTGCGCCCAACGCGCCATCGATACGCGCGAGGAGGAGAGCGCCACCGCTCGGGCGATCCTGAAGCGGCAGGAAACTCCATTGACCGAGAGTGAGAGAGCTAAGATGCGCGCGCTGGTGCGGGGTGCCCTTTGATGACCGATGAGGAGTTTAATTCCGAGGCGGAGCGCATTGCCGGGTTGCCAGACATCGACCGGCCTGGGCCAATCTACGACCTCTGGCAGAAGATGAAGCCGAGACGGACCAAGAAGCAAGTTGAGGAAGCCGTGAAGGCCTATTCCCGCGCTGCTCGTGAGGCGAAGATGGACAACACTATCAACCGGATCAATGAGGAGTGGTTTGTTCTTACCCCCGGTGGAAAAATCAGGATCGGTAGGTTCCGAGAAAACCGGTTGCAGTTGTCTCCGCGTCCGGACTTCGCGGCAATCGTTGGGAATATGACCGAACACGAGACGGGTGCCAACAGCGCCGGTGAACGCTGGCTTCGGTCCCCTGACAGACGGGAGTTTGACGGGATCATCTGTGACCCCCGCCATCCACCCGGAAGCGCCGTCGGGAACAAGATCAACATCTGGCAAGGGCTGGGCGTCGAACCCAAAGCGGGCGATCCCAAGCCATTTCTGGATGTCGTGCGGCTGGTTTTGACAGACCCTGTTGTCGTTGAATACTACTTTAACTGGGCGGCATGGACGGTCCAAAACCCCACCAAACCCACCGGCACCGTGATCCTGCTCACAGGTCCACCGGGAACAGGCAAGACGACGCTCTTCCGCGTGCTGCGTATGATATTCGGACCTGTGCACGGGTATGTTTGCTATGATAGTAATCAGCTCTACCAGAAGCATACTGGATGGCAGGAAAGGGCGATGTTCGTGCAGGCGGATGAAGTCACGTTCCGCCATGCCCGAGGGGGCGCAGCAATTCTCAAAGCCAAGATCAATGGCGACAGGCTCCATATCGAACCCAAGGGTGTCGACGGATACGAGGTGGACAACATGCTCACTTTCGGCATGACCTCGAACGAAGAACACGCGGCACCCATTGATGCCTCGGATCGTCGATATGTCATTGAAGACACAACTTTAGCATCGGTCATGCAAATTGATTACTGGGAAAAATTCAATGCATGGCTCGACAATGGTGGCCTCGCAATTGTCTACCACTACCTCCTCAATCGCGATGTTTCTAAATGGAACGCCCAAAGGGACCGGCCACTGACTGAAGCGTATCTGCGCCACCGTCAGCAAAGCCTTGTCGGCGTCTTTCGTTGGTGGAAGGAATGCATCGAAAGCGAGGAGATCCTCTACGGTCAAAGGCTCGATAACAAGCCGATTCCCGATATGAATGGGACATACGACAAAATTGAAGTCTTCCGCGCCTATTGCGGGTGGCTGGAGCAGAAGAGCCGCGATGAAGCAGCACCGGATCAGACACGGTTTTGGATGAGCATACGCGAGATGGGAGCCGTGCAAGAAAACCGTCGCCCAAGCGGCGGAGGACGCAGAGTCAAACTCGTCGATTGGAGTGAGGCTCGGCAGAGCCTGCGGGCCGCTTTAGGGTTCTGAAGTGCTGGATTGGTTGGATCAGAAGGCAGCGATCCGACCAAACCGCCCAAAGTGGCTACATCATTCCTTAACACACAGCTCTCACTTTCCCAAAAGAGAGCCCGCCATACGAGAAGGATTTGCCCAGTTTGGTTGGATTGGTTGGATTGGAAGCATAGGAAAATAATGCTGTATTTGGCTTTGGCGGAATGATTGAGCCGATATTTCCAAGTGCGGGAGGTCAGCGGCTCGACCAAGGCCAAGGTCTCTGCCGCCGCCGGCCCGGCCGCCGTCCGCGTGGACCAATTTAGCCAGCACCTGGATGCGCAAAAGGGTGTTCAAAAGAAGCGGTCTGTGGAACTTTGCACATATGGAAAGTGCAATCGAGCAAACCAATGGTCGCTACTGACCCGAAAGTCCTAGCCAAGCAAATGGCCAACCTGCGTCCGGTCAGCCGTGACCCAGCACTGGCTCGCGAGATGGCTCGCAAGAATGGCTTCGGAAGCGGCAAACACAAGCGGTGCAACGCGATTAAGCGGGACGGCACACCCTGCCGAGGTTGGGCCATGTACGGCACGCCAAGGTGCATCAAGCACGGGGCGCGGAGACTGGCGGGAAGGCCGAGCCCCAACCGCGCAGCGCGCGCAGCACGCGAATGGCTCGTCGAGAACCGACCACCGCTAGACCTGACCCGAACGCCTGAATGGCTGGAAACTGACACCATGGGAGTAACGAACGGCTTACTTCGGAAAGCTGCTCTGGTGGCTGCTTGGTCCAAGGCCGAGAACGGCGATTGGACGGCATGGCGTAAGCTGTCACGAGCGTAAGTATAGCTTGGCAGCGGACCTCTGGCCGCACTGGTCAAGACAATGTAGCGCGGATGGAAATTATCACAGGCTGCTTTGTCGCACCGGTTGCCAACAACTCTGCGATGGCTCCAAGTCTAGCGCTAAGCATCGCTGATTTTCCAAGTTTCACCACTGTGAGCCCGAAGGATAACAGTGGTGAAACTTAGGTATCATTTACTCCGACATAAGCTAGTCAAACTCTAGCGTTGCCAACGAACCGCCGTTAAGTTCTGCGATATGGACGAACTAACGATTTCCGACTGCCAGACCGACGCAAAGTACTCCTGGCGTCCAGAGTTTGAGGACAATGAACCTAGACTTAGAGTCGCCGTGTTTGATGATCGGTTTACGGTGACCTCATTTGATGATGCAAGCGAAGGTGTCACCGAGGCAACCACGCTGTTTGCCGGTCCCGCATCTTCAAATTGGCGCGATATTGTCCGTTCAATTCTAAAGAGCGAAAGTTTTCATTCGGCGAATCCATTTTGGCCCGAGAGCTTTTCTATCGTTGTCCCCTCGGACCTGCACTTCTCATCCCTACCGAACACTGCCCAAAAGTTGGTAGCGCTAGTCTGGTTGGGCTCTGAATGGACGCAAGCGGTTGAGTATTTGCTTGATTTTGCCGACGATCAAATTGTCGAGCTCGATAAGAGGGCGGATTTGTTATCAGTCATGCAGACAGCCAGTAGTGAGACAAGCGTTGCATTTATGACGCCTTCAGTGGACTTGTCAGCAGAAAAATTCTTTCATTTCCTCATTGGCGCGGCGGTATCTGGCGAACCGCTACAAGACACGGCTCAAAGGCTGATTGCAGAACATTGGGAGTGAATTGGATTAGGTTGTCCCGAGATCTAACCGACATTGGCCGGCGCCCCGCTAGGCCCTCGCATTCTTCCCAAAACGTAATGGGTCGTAGCAGTAAGCCAAGAGTCAATGTAATTGGACAAGGTCGATCTTCGAAAGGAGCCGCGTTTTGACCACTGGCGCGATAGCCTTTGCCGTCAAAAGACTGATTGACTGTGCCAGCTTTACACCCACAAGATTTGCTGTAAGAGCTCCCCAGCTGCCAAACATCGAAAGAAAACTGATGAATTATTCAATAACAGTATGAAAAGCAACAACTAAAAACGGATTTCGGATCAGTTGCGTCGCATTCTGTTCTTGCGAGATGAATTCGCCAACTGGATCTACCTTGGCAAGTGAGGCCGACGGCTAGCTTCGCACCCACTCCATAACAACACTCATCCCACCCCTGCCTACCCCCCTTGCCAAGTTGCTCAACTGCTCGCGAGGCTCCCGCACTTTCTTGGGCACGTCGTTTATTGGGTTCACCCTCTCTAAGGGGGGACTATATATGCTTGGAACCAGCCGTTCGCTGCGGTGCCATCAAACGTCCGAATTGCAGACAAACCTGCCTTTCGTTGAGGCTTTGCTCCAGATACAAACATATTCTGAAGCTCGTGCCAAAGATTACTGTTCACTCAAGCACGGCCTTCAACAATTGATTACCCTAAGAAAAGACAAGACCACTTATGGATCTGTAACGCCAATCTCGGTTAGGGTTTCACCAGCAGCACTGCTAGGTTGGCTGATACCCAAAACAGTGCTCAGAGTGACGGCGACGTCCACCGTGGAAACAGGGCGGCTCACACGAGCGGGTTTGATGCCTGGACCAGCGAAAATGATCGGAACATGTGTGTCATAGCGCCAAGGCGATCCGTGCATTACGGCAATTGGACCATCCTCAAAGAGAAATGAATAAGGCGTTTGCACAACGT
>NZ_JBQFNY010000018.1:0-36327 GCF_056532905.1 Ruegeria sp. H8
AACCAGGAGCTCGGCGAACCCTTCCGCCGCGACGCAATGAAAAAACCCGTCGCCGTCGCAGGAATCTCGGCCGAAGACATGAAAGCTCAGGCCGAACTGTAATCTGATCCTGCCCCCACCCGGGCCGAATACGGTGCGGGTGGGGGCAGGCTTTGCCCAAAAGGCAGCTCAAATATTGCAAAGGAAGTAAGATGCAGGCGTTGAGTGCATCCAACTCGCCGTGGCTTCGGGCACGGTCTTTCGTTCGTTTGAACGGGCACGGTTTCCTTGTTTCCGTGGTTGTTGCCGTCGCAGCGAAGTTCTTGTCCGAACATTATGGTGCCCCGGCGATGCTGATGGCCCTGTTGCTGGGCATCGCGTTCCATTTCCTGGCCGAAGACGATGCCGGCGACTGCAAGGCCGGAATCGAATTTACCGCACGAACGGTTCTGCGTTTTGGCGTTGCGCTGCTTGGGGCGCGTATTTCCGTTGAATTGATGATGAGCCTTGGCGCTGATCTGATTGCCGTTGTGATTGCCAGTGTGATCCTCACGATCCTGTTCGGGCTTCTTGGCGCGCGTCTTCTGGGCCGTGGTTGGCGCTTTGGGGTGCTGACAGGGGGATCGGTTGCGATCTGCGGTGCATCGGCCGCAATGGCCTTGTCGGCCATCCTGCCCAAAAACGAGCATTCGGAGCGGAACCTGGTTTTCACGGTACTGTCGGTTACTGTTCTGTCGACAATCGCGATGATCGCCTACCCGATCCTCACCGAAGCTTTCGAATTCAACGACGAGGTTTCAGGGGTCTTCCTGGGCGGAACGATCCATGATGTCGCGCAGGTTGTCGGGGCCGGGTTCTCGGTTTCGGACCAAACCGGTGAGGTGGCGACTTTGGTCAAGCTGATCCGTGTCGCAATGCTGGCCCCGGTGGTTCTGGTCATCTCGTTTCTTGTCCGGCGCCACGCGGAGTTCAGCGAGGAAGACGGCAAGCGCCCACCTATTTTGCCGATGTTTGTCGTTGGCTTTCTGATCTTTGCCGTCCTGAATTCAATGGGCTTGATTCCCGAAGTGGTCGCGTCGGCCATGGCCGATCTCAGCCGGTGGGCGCTGCTGGTGTCGATTGCGGCAGTGGGCATGAAAACGTCGCTCAAGCGGATTCTGGATGTGGGCGGGCAGGCCATCGTCCTGATCGTGGCCGAGACGATCTTTATCGCTGCTCTGGTTTTGGCGGGTGTCTACCTGTTTCATTAGAGGATGGCGGAAATCCAAGTTCAGCACGTGACCGTTCATTGGCCGGTCACGTCATCTCGCACTACATGACCAGCAGGAGGGTATGACCTCATGACGACACAGGTAATCAATCTTTTCGATGAGCCCGCAACGCGCAGCGAAAGGCGTTTGGCCGATCTTCCCGATCGCGTTGTCGCGGGTGATCCGCATCACAAGATTGGAATGCACTTCACCAACCCGGATGGACAACTGTCTGCCGGGACCTGGACGTCTACGCCGGGCAAATGGCACGCGTTCACGGACAAGGACGAATATTGCTATATCGTCAAAGGCCATTGCGCCCTGATCCACGAAGACGGGACCCGTCAGGATTTTCGCACCGGGGCCAGCTTTTTGATCCCCAATGGCTTTCGCGGCTATTGGGAAGTCGTGGAAGAAACGACCAAGCACTTCGTGATCCGAGATTGCGCGCCCGACGCATGATCCGATCCGTGAATGAACCTGAGGCGGCGTGAACCGGCATGCCTCAGGCGCGTCATTGGCTTTTCAGCGACGGGTCTGGTCAAAGCTGATCGTCAGTTTTTCCGCCGTGGGTATTGACTGGCAGGTCAGGATTTCTCCGGCTTTGATGTCTTTGTCTTCCAGCGCCATGCGCGCCCGCATATGAACTGTGCCGTCGGTCAGTTTGGCCCGGCACGCGCCGCAAACTCCGGATTGGCAGGAATAGGGTGGCTTGAGCCCCGCTGACTGCGCTGCGTGAAGAATGGTCTGTCCCTTGGAGACCGAAATGAGATGTCGGGTGCCTTCCAGCGTCAATTCAGCGCTTGCGTCCACCCCTTCAATACCCGTGTCCAGATCCGGCGCAGCACCATAGCTTTCCATGTGGATGCGGTTCTGGGGAACATCAATGGACATCAAGGCCGATTTGACGGCCTGGTTCATATCGCCCGGACCACAGATATAGTACCGCGCGTCCTGGGTGTAAGGTGGATACTCGGCGATCAACGCTTCGATTGCGGCCTTGTCGATTGTACCTTGCCGCCAGTACTCGGCGCTGGACCACCAGCCGGGTTTCGAAAAGACATGGTTGATTGTAAAACGTTCGGGATGCGCTTGCTGAAGCACGCTCAGTTCGTGCTGCAAAAGGATGCTTTTGGCGTTTGTGTTGCCATACACCAGATGCGCGACTGAATGGGGCTCGGCTGTCAAAGCCGAGTTCAGCATTGCAAAGAGCGGAGTAATGCCAGAGCCCGCGCCAAAAAAGTAATAAGTGCGCCGCGCCGTTTCGTCGGGGTCCAGGCAGAAACTGCCAAATGGCGGCATGACGTCAATGGTTTGCCCTTCCTGAACAGTGTCGTTGATGAAGTTGCTGACACGGCCACCCTTGACCCGTTTGACGGTGATGCGAAGCGGGTCCCCGGAGTAAGGCGAACTGGAGATCGAATAGCTTCGACGGTGCTCTTCGCCATCAATATTGAAACGAACGGACACGTGTTGGCCCGGCCTCCAGGCGAATATGTCCATCAGGTGGTCAGGGACATCGAACATAACGGTCTTTGCCACGCCATCCGGCTCGACTCTGGTCCCGCAAACGCGCAATGGGAAAAAATCACGCGAGTTCATTTCCCTTCCCCCAACCATTGCAGAACAACTTTCTGGTGCTCGATGACGGGACTTTCACCGTTTGCCGCCGGACCTGCTTCAAAATACGGAGAATGCAGGGATTTCTGCTGTTGCTCGCACGCGTAGATGTCTTCGCCGGTAAAGTCACCGGCAACCATCGGGTCATCTTCGCCCATCGCGTCATTGGCTTCGTATTTCCCAGCTATTCCAAACTTGGACCAGAAAGAGGACGACTTCATCGACTGTTTGGTGAATTCCCATTCCGAGCTGTTGGACACCCGCCCGCGGTTGTGAACTCGTGTCAGTTCCGGGCCAAGGGGTTCGACAATGAAGATATTCCAGCCGTCTTCCGAAGCGGCCAGACCAATCCCCGGGAACAGCATCGGCACCCAGGCGCCGTTCATGTCTTTGGGGATGACGCGCGGGGCGGTCAGTTTGCTGTCCTGATCTTCAAGAAACTCCGCCACGGGCGGCTCCCAAAACATGTAATGAGGTCCTTCCCAGTGGAATTCGGCGGATTTGTGGTCATACATCTGCAGCGTATTCGAATGCAGATGGCTCAGGTGGTAAACGTCGATGTAATTTTCGACGACAACCTTCCAGTTGGCCTTTATCTCATAGCTGGTGTTCAGGTCTTCGTACTCGATCAGCTCTTCCGGTACGTGCGGGCCGATATGGGGTTCGACGGGGCCGAACCATTCGGCGATGGAAGGCGCGTCGGGGTCTGGGTGGACGAAAATCATCGATTTCCAGATATCGACCTTGGCGGGTTTCAGGCCAAGGCAGGACTTGTCGACCTTGCCAAATTCCTCGTGCTCATCCGGCACCGAAATCAGATTGCCTTCAAGATCGTAGGTCCAATCGTGATAAGGACAGGTCAATGCTTTTTGCGTTTTGCCAACCGCGCGGATCAATTGGGTTCCGCGGTGGCGGCAGATGTTATGGAAGGCGCGCAGGCGACGATCGCGCCCCATGATCACGAATATATTGTTGAGTCCGGCCTGCAAGGCGATGAACTGGCCGGGTTCACTGACATCCTCCATAAAACCGGCGTAGCGCCAGGTTTTGGAGAAGATTTCGCGCATTTCCCGGTCGAACCAATCCTGGCTCGTGTAAGCTTCGACCGGCAAAAGGTGCAGCATGGGTTTCATTTGAGCCTCTTGTGAAGGAATTTTCAAAACGTTTGGGGGAGAAAGTCGATGGCGATCATCGACAGGCCTAATGCGACCCAGGCGAGTTGGATCAGCCAAAACAGGATGGGGTCCTCATCCCGGGTTACGTCGGTCAAAAGCAAAGCGTGACCGGAATAGAAATTCGGGATTGTCCAGAACATGAAAAGAAGCCCCCAAAGAGCCTGATAGCCAAGTACCGTCGTCACCATCAGCGCCGCGAAGGTGATGTAGTTCAGCTGTCGCTTGCGTGTCATGGTTCTTGCTCCAGGCCATTGAACAGCGCACGCGCGGCCTGTTCGGCCTGAGTTTTCCAGACATTCGGCATATCCAGAGGGGCCAAAGACGTCGCGTTGAAATAAAGCGCCACAATGCCATGAGCGGCGGTATTGACCTTTGCGGCATCCACATTCGGGAAATCCGCGCGCAGTATCGCAGCAATCGTAGTTCCAAAGGCAAGCAGAGCCTCTCGACAAGCCCGGCGAAGCGAAGCATCCTCGACCGCCCGCGCGGTGAGTGCTGCGAAGGCAAGTACCATATCCGGTGACGTCTGGTTCATGTCCGAGAAAAGAAGATCGATCAGATGTCTTGATTTTCTCGACGCCGGCAAGCCTGCAACGAGTGCCTCAGACTGTTCCGAAAAACTTTTCAGAACATAGTCTTGCAGGGTCGTAATCAATTCATCCCGATTGCCCAGGTGATGCCGGATCAGAGGCCGTGTCAGGCCCGCCTCCTTGGCTATTTGCGAAAGCGATGCACCATCAAGGCCATATCTCGCAACACATCTGACCAGAGCCTGCATAATCTGCTCATAACGTTCATCACGATTTGAGGGGCGCCCGATCATGTTATTTCCAGTATTTCAGCTTCAGGTCTGCGGTTGCACCGCCGCCGATGGCGACAGCGGCATCCGCGAATTCCGGCGGTAGACCGCTCCGATCCATGCCGCCAAAGACGTACCCTTCGGTTGGGACATCCTTCTCGGTATCCAGGTCGCTGTTGCTGTTCTCGTCGTGAATCGCGGCAATCGCATAGGTGCCAAGCGGGAGATTGTGAAAGGTGACCGAAGCCAAGCCCTTGACAGCAGGAATGGAAGCCAAGGCCGCCGCGTTCGCCACGTCCATGGCCCTAAAAGATTTTGAGTCATCGAACACGGCAATGATCAAATCACCCTCTGCATTGCGCACGTCCTGCACCGTCGCAGTGAGAGTTTGTGCGGATGCCCCGAGGGTTGAAGCTAGTGTCATCACAGATGCGACGACCAGTTTGCTAATCGGCATGATATATCCTTTACTGTCAACATTGACAGTAAATAGGAAGAGTGCAATTAACTGTCAATAGTGACAATTATTCACCCGATTTCCCTGAGCGTGTTTTTTTGCATTGAACCAAGCACGACGTATCGGCCCAACGCCGACAAGGATCGGAGAAAAGGGATAAAAATATCCTAAGGCGGCTTTCCAAAGCTACTCGGGCAAGACTTGCCGCATGTAGAGATGACGCATGACCATTGGCGTCAGGTACATCGGGATTTGATACGCTCCGATGAAGGCCATGATGGGTGCGGTGACCTCGGGCGGCAAAGCAACGAAGAATATCGCGATGTTTCTGTTTCCCGCGATCAAAGAGACAGCGGTTGCTCTGGCTGCCGGCAGACGTCCTCGGGTAATCCGGAACGAAATGAATTGTGCTCCGAAATTGGCCAGACAGGCGAGCGCGATCCAGAAGGCCGCGACGGCCGGGCTTTTCAGCGCAGTGGTGCTGACGGAAGGCATCAGGCCGATGACAAAAACGGCCAAGGTGATTGTGCCCAACCCTTCCAGATTCACCAATGTGGAGCGTGATGGTGAACGCAACCAGACGCGCCGGACAACAATGGCGGCGCCAGTTGTGCAGAGTATCGTCAACAGCAGTTGCAACCCGGCCAGCAGAACAGAGTGAATGCCGCCCAGTTCTGGCATGAGCAGGAACACCGGAAACGCTGTCAATGGCAACAGGGCAGTGCCAACCACCATCATTCGCATCGCGTGTTCAGGTGGGTAGCCCATCATCAAACACATGTTCGGACTGCCGGAAATCGAGGGCGCAGCCGCCATGATGAGCAGGGACAGAAGCACCGGCGTTCCGGTCCATCCCCCGACAAACCCGATGGCCAGAATGATCAGCGGTATCACGAATTGAAACCCGATGACGGTGAACGCGACCTTGTGCAGATCGCTCAACGATCCAAGAATGGTTTCGGGGTCCATTCTCAGGACGGTGACGAACAGCAACAACACGACCAGGGGCGGCAGCAGGCCTCGCATGGGCTCGGCCAAACCCGGCAATAGAAGACCCGCCGCCAATCCGGCGACCAGAACACGGGGCCCGTGGCGGGCCGCCAGATGGAGCAGGTTCAAGGCCGTTTTACCCGCCCGGGCTCTGACGCAAATTCTCGGGCAGCCAAGTGGCGAGGTCGGGGAACCAGATGAGGATGAAGACCATCAGCACCATGATCAGGAACATCGGTATCGCAGCGCGTGCGATATAGCTCATCTCATGGTTGGTCATGCCCTGCATCACGAACAGGTTGAACCCGATCGGAGGTGTGATCTGCGCCATTTCAACAACGACCACGATGAAGATGCCGAACCAGATCAGGTCAATGCCAGCGTCGCGGATCATTGGTTCCACCACGGCCATGGTCAACACGACGGAAGAAATCCCGTCAAGAAAACAGCCCAGAATGATGTAGAACACCAGCAGGACCATAAGCAGTTCGAAACGGGTCAGTTCCCAACCTGCAATCAGATCGGCCAGCCCGCGCGGCAGGCCGGTGAAGCCCATGGACAGCGACAGAAACGCCGCGCCGGCAAGGATCAGGGCGATCATCGCGCTGGTTCGCGTGGCGCCCATCAGGCTTTCGGTGAATGTCTTCCAGTTCAACGACCCTTGGCCTGCCGCCAGCAACAGGCCGCCGATCACCCCAAAAGCCGCAGCTTCGGTCGCAGTGGCATAGCCCAGATACATTGAGCCGATGACGACCGTGATCAGAAGGATCACAGGCAACAAAAAGCGGGAATTTCTGACTTTCTCGGAAAAGCTCAGCTTGCCCTCGACATCCGGGGTCCAGTCTTTGCCCAACTTGGAATAGATCGCGACATAACCCATGAACATCGCTGCCAGCACCAAACCGGGAAGGATGCCGGCAAAGAACAGCTTGGTGATCGATTCATTGATCGTCACCCCGTAGACGATCAGGGTCAAAGACGGCGGGATCATCAGCCCCAGAGTGGCCGCACCGGTCAGAGTACCGATGATCATCCGTTCGGGGTAGTTGCGCTTGCGCAGTTCGGGGATCGACATCTTTCCGACAGTGGTCAGGGTTGCCGCCGACGAACCTGAGACTGCCGCGAAGACGGTACAGCCCACGATATTGGTATGCACCAGACCGCCGGGCAGGGGGGCCATCCAGGGGGACAGCCCTTTGAACATGTCTTCGGACAATCGCGTGCGGTACAGGATTTCGCCCATCCAGATGAACATGGGCAAGGCGGTCAGGGTCCACGACGACGAAGCGGACCAGATCGTCGTGATCATCACGTCGCCCACGGGGCGTGTCGTGAACAGCTCCATCCCGACCCAGGCGACGCCCATCAGGGCCAGGCCGACCCAGACGCCGGTACCGAGAAGGGTGAACAGAACAAAAAGGAAAAGGATGATGACAGACAGGTTTTCCATGCGTCTATTCTCCGTGGCTCTGGTCGGCCAGATCGCGGACAATGCGATGGTCACCTTTGAACAGGACGTGGATCAGGTGATCCGCCAGCGCGATGGCCAAGATCACGGCTCCGATCAGCATCGCGGATTGCGGAATCCACAGCGCGGTTCTGTCCTGACCCTGGCTGATGTCGTTGAACTTCCAGCTCCAATAGACGAAGCGATAGGCATACCAGCAGAAATACCACATGACGGCTGTGCCGATGGTGAAACACCAGATTTCAAGGACACGCCGCACGCTGTCCGGCACCGCGTTCAGAAGGATCGAAACCCGAATGTGGCTGCCCCGGTTCAACGCATTGGCAAAGGCCAGAAAAGATGCCGCCGCCATTGCATAGCCGGCATAGTCGGGCGCTCCGGGAAAGACTTCACCGGTCCAGCGGGCCAGCATCTGCACGACGATCAGCAAAAGAATGGCAATCAGGCTGACCGCCGCCATTACCCCCGCTGCCAGATAGATGAAATCCAGAACGGACCGAAGCCCCCGCAATACCGCCATGGCGTCCCCGCTGTGTTATGATTGGATGGAAAACAGGCGACGCAATGCAACGCCGCCTGCCTCGAACGGTTACTGAGAGGCGTTGAACGCGTCGACGATGGCTTTGCCTTCGTCGCCGGCGGCTTCCAGCCATTCATTGGTCATGGTCACACCAATCTCTTTCAGCTCATTCGTCATCTGCTCGGATGCCGGACCGACGGTCATGCCACCATCACGCAGACCTTGCAGAGTAAAGCCGGTATATTCCTTGGCGCGCCAGTTGCCCGCGTATTCCGCCAGCTCTGCGCAGGCCTTGATGACGTTCTTGTTGGCGTCGGACACGCCCGACCAGACATCCGAATTCACCATCACGTAGTTGCGTGGCAACCAGGCATCGACTTCGTAGAAATAGTTCAGGCTTTCCCAGACCTTGCGGTCATACCCGGTCGATCCCGAAGACACCATCGACTCGGCGACACCCGTCGCAAAAGCCTGACTGATTTCCGCCGCTTCGATCGTTACCGGCAACATGCCTGTCAGTTCGGCCAGTCGCGAAGTCGCGTTGTTGTACGAACGGAACTTGATGCCCTTCATGTCGGCGACCGAGTTCACCTCATTCTTGAAATACAGCCCCTGCGGTGGCCACGGTACAGCATAAAGCAGCGTCAGGTTCTGCTCTGCCAATACTTTTTCGATAGATGGCTTGGCGGCCTCCCAAAGCTTGGCGCTGTCGTCGAACGAGGTCGCAAGGAACGGGATCGAATCGAAACCGAACAACGCGTTCTCATTCTGGTGGCCGGACAGAAGGCGTTCGCCGATCGGGGCTTGCCCGGTCTGGATTGCGCGTTTGATATCGGCACCTTTGAACAGCGAGCCGGATGGATGCGTAACGATTTCGATCTCACCGCCGGTTCCGGTCGTTACACATTTGGCGAATTCCGCACCGGTGGCCGAATGGAAGTTCGACGCCGAATAGGCCATCGGCATGTCCCATTTTTCGGCCATGGCCGGTGCTGCCGCGGCAGCAGTCAAAGCGGTTGCCGCCAGAAGGTTTGTCATTGTTTTCATCATTTTCTCCCTATCGAGTTTTGAAATACCGATGTTTTTCATCGGTCTGTTCTTATGTTGCAAAGCGCGACGGCGCATAAACGCTTACGTCGGTGTTCGGGGTTCTGCCCGCAATCATCTGCGCCAAAAGCCGCCCGGTCTTTGGGCCACCTGTCAGGCCGATATGATGATGCCCAAAGCCCATATAGGCCCCTTTGATTCCGGGCACGTCGCCTATGATCGGGATCGAGTCAGCCGGGGCCGGCCTGTGCCCCATCCATTCCACTTCCTCCTTCCATGTTATGCCCGGAAACGCGGCCCGGGCATTCTTTCGCATCAATTCAAACGGCGCGCGCGAGGGCGGTGCGTCCAGCCCACCGAACTCCACGATACCTGCCAAGCGTATGCGCCCATCCATAGGCGTGGCAACAAACTTGCCCGAAGCCACCATGACCGGGCTGCGGGGCATGGCAGAAGGTGCCATCAATTCAAGATGATAACCGCGCTCGCTTTCAAGAGGAACAGAAACCCCCAGTCGCTTCGCCAGCGGCCCCGACCAGACGCCAGCCGTGACAATGGCGGTGTCGCAAGCGATGGTCTCACCACCCGCGCGCACACCGGTAACGCGGCCGTTCTCGCGGGTGACGTCCTCGACATTGGCGCGGATGATCCGGCCTCCGCCGTCCTCAACATGGGCGGCCAAGTCTTTCACGTACTGCCCGGGATCGGTGATATGACCGTGGTTTGACAGCTTGGCAGCGAAACCGATATCCGGGCTGAACACGGGGTCATAGTCGTGAAACGCCTTGCCCTCCAGTTCTTCCCAATCAAAGCCATTCTTCCGCCTTATTCCCCAGCCCAACGCATCTTGTTCAAAATGGGCCCGGTTCTCGTAGAGAAACAGATAGTCGCTGGGCACGATCCACTTTTCAGCACGCGTGCCTGCCGCCAAAGCCTTGTGATCATTCAGGCTGTCGCCGACGATCGGCGTCAGCGCCGCCGCGATCCGTTCAACGTCTGCCACGTTCGCGTGGCTCAGATATTGCCGGAGCCATGGGAGCAGCTTGGGCAGATACCCCCATTTCAAAAACAGCGGCTGCGACGAGCTCAGCAACATTTTGGGTGCTTTGCCAAGCAGTCCGGGAACCGTCACAGGTATGATGGAACAGGACGCCAGCACACCGCCATTGCCATGAGACGTGCCTTCACCCGGTCCGGCCTTGTCGAACAGGATCACGTCGTGCCCGTCCCGTTGCAGCCAGACTGCGGCCGACACGCCGACGATACCGGCGCCGATGATGGCTATGGTTTTCTTGTCGCTCATTCTGAAACCGCCCTGGCCACTGCGTAATGGTTCAGTTTGGCCACCTCGGGCCTGCCGCCAAGCCCGGGGGTTTCGGGCACGCAGACCTGACCGTTCCGGATCCGGAAGGGCTCTTCCAGAATGTCCTCTTTCAGAAAATAGGACGCCTGATAAAACTCGCAGCCCAATGTGATCTCGGGTGTCGCGGCAATCAGATGGGTGCCCGCAAGATGGGCCAGGCCGGCCTCGAACATGTCCCCGCCATACGCCGTCAGGCCGTGCGCCGCCGCGATGCGGGCGACCGTTTGCCCGCGGGTCAGTCCGCCAGACTTCATTATTTTCACCGAGACACCATCGCAAATGCTTTCACGCGCGGCGCGTTCCATATCTTCGGGACCAAAGACGCTTTCATCGGCGAGAAGGGGAACATCGGTCATTTGGCGCAGCTTTGCCATCATGCCGAAATGGTGGGCGCGAACCGGCTGTTCGATGAAATCAGGATTGAACCGGGCCACGTCCCGCACCCGCGTCGGAGCCTCCTCGATGCTCAGCCCCTGATTATAGTCCACGCGGACCGAGAACTCAGGGCAGTTCTGCGCAAGGTACTCCAACCGCATGATGTCAAAGGCGTGATCCTTGAACCCGGTCTTGAGTTTGACAATCCGCACGCCGTCCTCTCGCAACCGCGCCAACAGGTCTATGTCCTGAGAAAAGTCCGGGTTGGCGATGGAACAGCTGAGCGGAATGGTGTTGCGGCAGCGACCGCCCAGCAATGACCAGACAGGGATGTCGCTGATACGGCCGGCCAGATCCAGCAGCGCGGTTTCCAGCGCGGCCTTGGCCTCGGTGCAATGCGCCACGGCACAGGCCGCGCGCGCCATGATGGCTGACCGGTCGCCCACGCGGGCGCCAAGAACAAGGGGGCGTAGATATCGATCCAGTGCCGCAAATGTCGCTTCCGGGGTGCCGGTGAACACCGACCAGGGTGACGCTTCGCCAAATCCCTGTGTGCCATCCTCGGATGCCAGTCGCAGCATGACGACTTCGCAGACGCCTTCGACGGATCCTATACCGTGATCCCGGCGGGACGTGACCGGAAGCTTCAGGTGCCAAAGGTCGTAACCGATGATGTTTTGTGACAGATCGTTCATTCCGCCCCCTGTGGTTGAGCGAAAGCCTGCCTTGACGAGCATATCATTTCAAATACTATATCTTCGACAGTTCATCAGAAAAAATGATGCGGTAATCCATGTCCCTGCGCTTTCGCCAGCTTCAAGCGTTTCACGCCATCATGGAAACCGGAACCGTAACCGGTGCGGCGTCGGTACTTGGGATATCCCAGCCTGGTATCAGCAATCTGTTGGCTCAGTTGGAACGCGAAGCGCGACTGCCTCTGTTCGAGCGCAACAAGGGCCGTTTGCTGCCCACCCCGGAAGCCGAGCTGCTGTTCCGCGAAGTCGACACGGTCGTGCGCGGGTTGGATCACGTGGCACAGGCCGTGACGGATTTGCAGAACAAACATCCCGGTCAATTGCAGGTTGCAGCTCCGCATCTTCTGTCATTTGGTTTCATGCCGCGCGAGATCGCTCGTTTTGCCAAAAGCCGCCCCAACCTGTCCGTCAGTTTCCAGTCGCAGTATTCATCCAAGATTCAGGAATGGGTGATTTCAGGCCTGTTTGAAATCGGCATCGTAGAGATGCCGATCCTGCACGACACTCTGAATTATCAGGTGTTTCAATTCGAAACGCTTGCGACTTTTCCAGAAAACAGTCCCTTGGCGGATTATGACGTTCTGACACCGGAAATACTGGAAAACGAGCCCTTCATCGTGATGGGCCCGGAACACCAAACCCATCGTCGAACCCGTGACATCTTTCAGGCATCCGGGCGCACGTGGCGGACACAGATTCACACGCACCTGTCCGAGAACCTGCTGAGTTTTGTGAAACAGGGCATGGGTGTTGCGATGATCGATCCCTTTACCGTGACGTTCGATGGTGAGAGCGGGTACCAGACCCGCCCGTTCAGGCCATCCGTCATGCTGGATCTTGCAATCATCACCGCAAAGGGGCGCCCCCTGTCCACGATTGCGCAGGAATTTCTGGCCCAGCTGACCCCGTCGATTGCCTCTTACGCAACCCATTCCGACACAGGTGCAGCGGCCTCGTGAAGCTGCTGCGAATGGATGTCGACCAATGTGGGGCCATCATGTTCGAGGGCCTGTTTCAGCACCTTCGGCAAGTCCTCAGGGTCTTTGACCGACCATGATTTCACTCCGAAGGCGGCTGCAACGGCGGCGTGGTCGGTCCGGTTGAAATCAACGTTGTAATAGCGTTGATCAAACCCAGCATCCTGACCCGCCTTGATCCATCCGAAGACCGAGTTCGAGAAAACGATCGAGGTGATCGGCATTTTGTGTCGGACCATCGTTTCAAATTCACCGCAGGTGAACCCAAACGAACCATCGCCCATGACGGCCAGGGTCTTGACCGAGGGCCGGCCGACATGTGCACCCATGGCCGCCCCCAGAGAATAGCCCAGTGCTCCATGTGCGCGATTTGTTATGAAATGCCGCCCGGGTTGCCGCCAACGGTAATGCGCGCTGAAATAGGGGCAGGGGGTGCCGGGGTCAGCGACCACAATCGCATCGTCGTCCAGAATGTCCATCAGGGACGCCATGACAGCCTCTGGCCGGATCGGCATTTCCCGACTTGCAGCCAAGGGGGCAAACGCCGCCGCCTTGGCCTGCCACGCGGCGCGGGCCTTGGTTGCTCCGTCTTGTCCGTTCAGGTCTTGCCGGTCCTCCAGCGCTCGGGCCAATGCCTCAAGCGCGAGGCGGGCGTCAGCGCAGATCGCCACTTCGGTCTGATAGTTTGCGCCGATCACCATGGGGTCGCTGTCGATGTGAATGATCGTGGCGTTGCGTCCGGGGCTTCTCCACCGTTCGGTCGTGACCGAACCGGCGCGGCACCCGATGAACAGGACGACATCAGCCTGATCCACCACGGCGCGTGTCGCGGGGATGCCGCCGTTCGATCCGACGACACCCAGGGCCAGAGGATCGGTTTCAGCGATGGATCCTTGGCCTGAAACGGTTGTGGCGACGGGCATATCCAGCAGACCGGCGACGCGGCGCAACGCATCGGTTGCGCCGGACAGAACGGGGCCGCCGCCACAGACCGCGACGGCGGATTTGGCCTGGGCAAGAATGGCTGCGGCTGCTTCGATGGCATCAGGGTCGGGGGCAGCCCGCTCTGCGGGATAGCTGCGATGCCGGTCGTCGGCCCAGATTTCCGCGTCGTCCACCTGTGCCTTCTGCGTATCAAACGGCAGTGCCAGGTGGGTCGCGCCGGGTTTTCCCGTTGTCATCGCCCGGAACGCCGCTCGAACCATGGCCGGAAGACGGGCAGCATCATCCAGAGACGCGTTCCACTTCGTCAGCGGGCGGAACAACGCTGGCTGATCCAGTTCCGTCAAAGGATACTTCCCACGGCTGGTCGTCGCCACATCGGACGTGATCGCCAGGATTGGAACCGAACTTTCATTGGCCTCGACCACACCCGGCAGAATGTAGGTCGCGCCACCGCCGGAAGGGCCTTCGCAAACGCCGGGCTTGCCTGTCACGCGGGCATAGCCATCCGCCATGTAGGCAGCGTGCCGTTCGTCGCGGGTCAGAATGTGCTGAATGCCGTGATCCAATCGGGCGAGCGCATCATAGAATGGCAAGGTGGTATCGCCGCACAGACCGAACATGTGGGTGACGCCATGCGCCTCGAGCATGCGCACCAGTGCCTCGGCTCCGGTCAGGTAATTCGTTCCTGTCATCGTTCGCGACTCCTTCGATTCACGCCTGCACACAAAGCTGTATACAGTTTTGTATATTGATTTCAAGAACTGTGTGTGGCACCTGTGAATCAACGGAAGAAGGGCATTGTTTATGGCGGGTCCACGCGTCGATGATATTTATGATCAGGTCAAAGCGATGGCGGTCTCCTTCCGCCTGCGCCCCGGTGACCGCCTGAACGAGGTCGCGCTGTCCAGGGATCTGGGCGTCAGCCGCACGCCGTTGCGAGAAGCGTTGAACCGTCTGGTTGCCGAACGGCTGTTCGATTTCCGCCCGGGGCAAGGGTTCTTTTGCCGTCCTTTGGATGCGCAAAGCGTGTTCGACCTTTTCGAGCTGCGCCAGATCATCGAATCCGCAGCGGCCCGATCCGCTTGCGCCAGGGCGACGGATGAAGACCTGCAAAAGCTGCGTGATGAACTTTATGAAACGGGCATCGACATCACCGGTCTGACGATCGAAGAGGCTGTGGCCCGGGACGAAGCGTTCCATCTGGGGATCGCTAAGCTGTCAGGGAACATGGAGTTGTTGCAAACTCTGACGCGGATCAACGAGCGTATCCGCTATATCCGTTGGATTTCCATGAGCATGGACCGGGTGCAGAAGTCCAAGGACGAACATAAACACGTCATGAAGGCCCTGCTGGATCGGGACGCGGACGAGGCGGCCCGGGTTCTGGCGGCTCATATCACAAAACGAATGGATCAGGTTCAGGACGCTGTGCGTCACGGGATTACCAGCATCTACATGGAAGGGGCCGAAGACATCTCGACCCGCATTATCGAGGAGGCACAGGGATGATCGCGCAGGGCGGCAAATCCATTTATGGTGCATCGGTGGGAATCCTTATGCTGGACGCGCAATTCCCAAGAATTCCCGGTGACATGGGCAATGCACGGACATGGCCGTTTCCGGTGCTGTACCGCATCGTTCGGGATGCCTCGCCTGATCGGGTGGTCCGGCATCGGGCCGAAGGTATGCTCGAGGTCTTCATCGACGCTGCGCAAGAGCTGGTCAAAGACGGCGCGGACGGAATAACAACCAATTGCGGGTTCCTGTCCCTGTTCCAGAAGGAGCTGGCCGAGGCCGTTCCGGTTCCCGTCGTCACCTCGTCCTTGATGCAGGTCGAAATGGTGAATCGCATCCTTCCCAAGGGAAAGCGCGCGGGCATTCTGACCATTTCGGCCTCCACTTTGACCAATGACCATCTTCTGGCTGCCAATGTCCCCTTGGACACGCCAATCGGCACAACCGAGGGTGGGCGGGAATTCACCCGCGCAATTCTTGGCAATGAACCGCATCTGAATGTTCAGAAGGCCCGGGAAGACAATGTCGAGGCCGCAATCGCATTGGCCTCGGACCACCCCGATCTTGGGGCAATCGTTCTGGAGTGCACGAATATGTGCCCCTATGCGCCGGATATTCAACAGGCGACCGGGCTGCCGGTGTTCTCGATCGTGTCCTTCGTGACCTGGTTCCAGGCCGGTCTTGTTCCGCCGGTGTACCGGAACTGATCTCTGGCCTTTCATCAAGACGGATTGTGTTGGCCGCAAGCAAAACTCATGCCAGTGTCAGATCACCGGGTATCGAATTTCGGATCACACGCTGTGCATTCGGCAGATCGTTCGACTGCGCACGGTCCTTGGCGGCAATGGCGTCCAGACCATGGCCGATCCATCTGTTGGTCAGGCGGGTTTGGAGTGTTTTCAAATCGGTGTCCAGAAAGACCTTGAATGCCCACAGTTGGTGAAGGTCCGACCAACCCGGTTCATTCAAGAGAAGGTAATTGCCCTCAACCAGAACAACGCGCTGATCCGCCGTGATCATGGACCGCGCGGCAATGGCCAGATCGAGATTTCGGTCAAACTCGGGTATTGCGACTTCTTCTTCCGCACGCAATCGACCAAGCAGCGCATGAAAGCCGGCACGGTCAAAGGTTTCGGGGGATCCCTTGCGGTTCAGCAGGCCGCGATCCTTCAAGATCACGTTGTCATAGTGGAAGCCGTCCATGAAAACCAGGCCGGTCGCGATGCCGCGCAGATTGAGCTCTTTGGTTGCAAGGCCCGCTGCGGTCGTTTTTCCCGATCCCGGCGGCCCGGCAATCGCGACAAGATGCCGGTCTTGCAGCGGCGGCAAGGCCTGGACGGCATCCGCGATTTTGGTTGCAAGCGCCTCGGGGGTGGCAAGTTTACCCGTCACGCGGCCTGGTCCTCGGCGGGCGGTTCCTTGGCGCCGGTCATGAACGCCACCGCGTCGGACATCGTGTAATCCTTGGGATCAACGACGCAGAGGCGTTTGCCCAGTCGATGCACGTGAATTCGATCGGCGACCTCGAAAACATGTGGCATATTGTGGCTGATCAGGATGATCGGAATGCCGCGAGATTTCACGTCCAGGATCAGTTCAAGAACGCGCCGGCTTTCCTTCACGCCCAATGCGGCGGTTGGTTCGTCCAGGATGATGACTTTTGATCCGAATGCCGCGGCACGTGCCACCGCTACACCCTGACGCTGACCCCCGGACAGTGTTTCGACGGCTTGATTGATGTTCTGGATCGTCATCAGGCCCAGTTCGCTCAGCTTGTCGCGGGCGAATTTCTCCATCGCCGGACGATCGAGCATTCGAAACCAAGATCCCAATGGCCCTTTGCGCCGAATCTCGCGCCCCATGAACATGTTGTCCGCAATCGACAGGGCAGGGGACATTGCAAGTGTCTGGTAAACCGTTTCAATACCGGCTTCACGCGCGTCTATCGGCGAGTGGAAATTCACTTTCCGGCCTTCCAGCCAAACATCACCTTCATCCGGCACCACTGCGCCTGAAATCGCCTTGATCAGTGTTGACTTGCCCGCACCGTTGTCGCCGATCACGGCCAGAATCTCGCCCGGCATCAAATCGAAATCGCACTGGTCCAGCGCCGTCACCTTGCCGTAGCGCTTCACAAGGTTCCTTCCTTTGAGAATAGGTTCCATCAGGCTGCCACCTTTCTGATCCACTGGTCGACCGCGACCGCTGCGATGATAAGGATGCCGATCAACAGGAACGTCCATTGCGCATCAGCGCCCAGCAACCGAAGCCCAAGCGTGAAGACCCCGACGATCAACGCTCCGAACAATGATCCGAGAATGGACCCGCGGCCACCGAACAGGGATATGCCCCCGATCACGACCGCTGTTATGCTTTCAATATTGGCCAACTGGCCAGACGTCGGAGACACGGACCCGATCCGACCAATCAGAGCCCATCCCGCGAAGGCGCAGATCAGCCCGGACAGCATGTAAACCGACATCAGCGTGCGATGCACATTGACACCGGACAACTCGGCGGCTTCCGGATCATCACCGACCGCGTAAACATGCCTTCCCCATGCGGTGTGACGAAGGGCGTAGGAAAGCCCGAGGATCAGCACCAGCATGAAGATCACGCCGACGGTGAATACCGCCCCGCCCACGTTGAACTTGGCCCCGAAAAGTTGCAGAATCGCGGCGTTTTCTTCGATCTCCTGCGACCGGATTGTTTCGTTCTGAGAATACAGGAAGTTCGCCGCAAGAACGATTTGCCACATGCCAAGCGTCACGATGAACGGCGGCAGTTTGATGCGGCTGACCAGATACCCGTTCACCGCACCGATTGCGGTGCCAACGAAAAGGCCGCAAACAATCGCGACCGTTGGCGGCAGCCCATATCGGAAGGTGAACTGTCCCATGACAACCGACGACATCACCATGATTGCTCCGACGCTCAGATCGATACCGGCGGTCAGGATGACGAGGCTTTGCGCCGCCGCCACGATCCCGACGATCTGAACCTGTTGCAGGATCAGGGTCAGCGCGAATGGCGAGAAGAACTTGGAGCCCAGCAAAGCCCCGAAAATGACGATGGCAGCCACAAGAACGATCAGCGGCACCAAAGAGGGGTTCACATGCAGAAAATGCTGAACCGTTCCGACAAACCCGCGGTGGTGATCGTCAAATTCGGCAATCTGTTCCGGGCTGCCTTTTGCAGCGGCTTCGAAGTCGTCTGATCGTCGTGAAGTATCGGACATAAAGGTTCCCCCAAAGCGTCAGGTTACTGACGACTTTAGCAAGTTTTCGGGCGAATGGGTGGTTTGAAATGCGGAAGGCCGCCCTCTGCGGCCCTCCGGGTGGTCAGGTTAACCCCAGCAGAGGTCCATGCCTTCTTTGACCGAGATCGACTCGACGCCTTCGGCAGGCTTGTCCGTTACAAGCGCTACGCCGGTGTCAAAGAAATCCTTGCCAGGCGTGTTTTCAGGCTTCACGCCTTCGTCCGCCCATTTCTTGACGGCTTCAACACCCAGCGATGCCATCAACAGCGGGTATTGCTGCGACGTCGCGCCGATAACACCATCGGCAACGTTTTGGACACCCGGGCAGCCTCCGTCCACGGAAACGATGAGCACGTCATTTTCGCGCCCGATGGCTTTCAGCGCCTCGTAGGCGCCTGCCGCGGCAGGCTCGTTGATGGTGTGAACAACGTTGATCGTCGGATCCTTGGCCAGAAGGTTTTCCATCGCGCGGCGACCACCTTCTTCGTTGCCGGCAGTGACATCACTTCCGACAAGACGGGGGTCATCTTCATCACCGATTACGTTCGGGTCCGCCAGATCGACACCAAAGCCTTGCAGGAAGCCCTGATTGCGCAGCACGTCCACTGTCGGCTGGCTGACGGCAAGGTCCAATGTCGCAATTTTCGCGTCGTTGGCTGCGTCGCCCAGCGTGGCTTTGGCCCATTGTCCAATCAGCAGCCCGGCAAGGAAATTGTCCGTGGCAAACGTTGCGTCAGCCGAGTCAATGGGTTCCAGCGGCGTATCCAGAGCGATAACCAGAACCCCTGCATCCCGCGCCTGCTTCACGGCCGGAACGATGGATGATGTGTCCGAGGCCGTCAGCAGAATGCCTTTGGCGCCGTCCAGAATGCAGGTCTCAATGGCTTGCACCTGCGTTTCATGGTCACCGTCAACTTTGCCCGCAAAGGCTTTGAGCGTCATTCCCAGCTCTTCCGCTTTCGCTGTCGCACCTTCCTTCATTTTGACAAAGAACGGGTTGGTGTCCGTCTTGGTAATCAGACAAACGGTTTCGCCTTCCGCCATTGCACTGCCAGCCATGGCAGTAACCCCGAGCGCAGCAGCACCCGCAAGTCTTGCAAGTTTCATCGATTATCCTCCCAGGTTTTCCTGTGCCGAACGGGCACGAGGGCGATCAGGCAAAATCCCTGATCCCATAAGAAACAATCACAAGATTCGAAATTTGAGTCAATAAATAAATCACTCTTATTTATTATTGACAGTGCGGGCGGGCTTTCTCATTCTTCAGCAGGAAAGGGGTGGTCGTGCCTGAAAATTCATCTCGGAAAAATTCGATTGGCCTGCACGGGTCAGAGGTGCGCGGAACCAACCAAAGCGGGATGCGGGCCCGGAACGAACGGCTGGTGTTGTCGCTTGTCCGGCGTCATCAGGCCCTTGCGAAGTCCGAGATCGCGCGCATGACCGGACTGTCGGCACAAACCGTTTCCGTCATCATGCGGCTGTTGGAGAAGGATGGTTTGCTGTTGCGCGGCGAGCCGGTCCGCGGGAAAGTCGGGCAACCTTCCGTTCCCATGCGCCTCAACCCGGATGGTGCGTTTTTCTTTGGGCTCAAGGTCGGGCGCCGCAGTACCGAGCTGGTTTTGACTGACTTTGTCGGAAATGTGCGGCAGCGCGAGCGGCGAACCTATGACTATCCAACGCCGAAGGCCACTTTGGAGTTTTCCACTGAGAGTCTGGGCAAAATGATGTCATCCATGTCGCCCGAGGCCAAAGGCAGGATTGCGGGTCTTGGAATTGCCATGCCGTTCTATCTGTGGGACTGGGCCCAGACCCTTCAGGTTCCTCAGGAAGAAATGGACCCGTGGCGCGTATCAGACCTGAAGGCTGACCTGGCGCGTCGCCTCGATATTCCGGTATTCCTGCAAAATGACGCCACTGCGGCTTGTGGGGCGGAATTGGTATTCGGTCCGGCTGATGGGCCAAGGGATTTCCTGTACTTCTATATCGGGTTTTTCATTGGCGGCGGTGTGGTCCTCAATGGCGCGATCTTTTCGGGGCGTGGAAACGCGGGGGCAATCGGCCCCTTGCCTGTGCCCGATGGCGCGGGCGGTGTCAGACCGCTCATCGATGTGGCCAGCCTTTACGTGCTCGAGCGTGCAATCACCACGGCAGGTGTCACGTCGCATTCCATCTGGGAAACGACCCAGCGTTGGGATGTGCCAAACGTTCAACTGGAAAACTGGTTGAAACGGACGGCAAGCGGGATTGCCCATGCGATTGTCTCATCCTGTAGCCTGATAGATTTCGAATGCGTGAAGATTGACGGCTGGATGCCGCAGGACATCAAGGCGCGTTTGGTTGAAATGGTGGAAGACAAACTGTCCGAGCTGAACATGACCGGGCTCGAGCGCCCCGTTGTGCTGGCAGGAACCGTAGGCCCGGAAGCACGCTCTTTGGGCGCGGCAAGCCTGCCCTTGTCGGAGAGGTATCTTTCAGAAGCTTAGACAGGAACGAACCCTGCCGCCTTGGACGTTTCACAAACTGGTTCACTCTCGCAAACTGCCGAGCTCATTATTTTCGATGGCCGTAACACATTTTCGTTGACGGAAGGCTGAGTTGTCTGGCAAGCCGCTCGGCATGTCCGGTTCCGGGGCTTGCTCTGGAATCAATAGGGAATGCGGTGCGGGCTCTGGCCCAAATCCGCAACTGCACCCGCAACTGTAAGCGACGAGCAGGGCTGAAACGCCACTGGGGTTTGCCCGGGAAGGCCGGTCCAACGCTTTGACCCGCAAGTCAGGATACCTGCCGGACATGTGCCCTCTAACGGGCACTCCTAATCGACGACGGGATGTGCGTCGGACCAGGATGCCTGAAAGGGTAATTTGGCGTTGAATGTCCCGTGGTCAAAACGAATTTCGCGCCGGGATTTGCGCGACGGGACAAGGACGACTGTTCATGAAAACGCTGCTCAGCGCAGCCGCTGCCGCGATGGCTCTTCCTGCCATAGTAAATGCGCATTTCCTTTTGGAATACACCACCGACACCATGATCGAGAAACCGGGCGATGTACCGGTCAAACTGATTTTCTGGCATCCGTTCGAGAATGGCCATGTCATGGATCTTGAAAAGCCGCAGGAATTCTATGTGATCCACAACGGTGAAAAGACCGATTTACTGGACACGCTGGAACCTATCCGGTTCACCGGCGGGCAGAACGAGGGCGCGGCGTTCAAAGGCAGTGTCCCGGTCAAACGGTCGGGCGACTATGTGCTGGTGACGGTTCCTCAGCCTTATTACGAGGAATCCGAAGACATCTATATCCAACAGCTCACCAAAGCCTTCCTGAACCGCAACGAATTGCCGACCGATTGGATGAATCCCGTGGGTCTGCCGACCGAGATTATCCCGCTGAACAAGCCGACCAACATCATCGCGGGTTCGACTTTCACGGGCCGTGTGCTGGCTGATGGTCAGCCGGTTGCGGGGGCCGAGATCGAGATCGAATACATGGCAGCCGAACCCGACATGGAAAGTTCGGCCGCTTCTGCACCGAAGGCGTCACCAATGCCGGGTGGTGCGGTGGTCGCAATATCTGACGACAACGGGTATTTTTCGTTCGGCGTTCCAAAAGCCGGTTACTGGGGTTTCGCCGCCCTTGGTTCCGGTCCGGCAACCGAACATGAGGGCAAAGAACTCAGCCAGGATGCGGTCATCTGGATCCGCGCCTGGGATCTGGAGTAACCCCAAATGCACATCGTCGACGGAGCCCTTTCCAACCCGGTTGTAATTGGCGGCGCCATAGCCGCCGCGGGCGGGATCGCCATGGGTCTCAGGTCTCTGGATCTTGATCGCATCCCCACTGCGGGCGTGCTGTCAGCCAGTTTCTTCGTGGCATCGTTGATCCACGTGCCCATTGGTCCGTCGTCGGTCCATCTGATCCTCAACGGCATGGCCGGGCTGCTGCTTGGTTGGGCCGCATTCCCGGCTTTGTTCGTCGGGCTTTTGCTACAGGCGGTCTTTTTCGGCTTTGGCGGGTTGACGGTGTTGGGGATCAACACCGTCAATATCGCCTTTCCCGCGGTGGTGGCCGGAATGTTGTTCGGTCGTCTGATCGCGCGTGGAACGCCTTTGCAAGGTGCGATTTGGGGGGGCATCGGCGGCGCGTTTGCGATTGCGGCGACAACCGGCATGGTCGCGTTTTCGCTGGCGCTGTCGGGGGATGAATTTCTGCCTGCCGCCAAGCTTGTTTTCTTCGCCCATATTCCTGTCATGGCCATCGAGGCGATTTTGACCGGGTTCGCCGTGTTGTTGGCACGCAAGGTCAAGCCCGAGCTGTTTTTCAGAGGAGCAGCCACATGAAGCATCTGGTTGTCATACTGGCCATGTGCTGTTCACCTGTGCCTGCCCTGGCGCACAAGGTCATAGCCGGCGTTTTCGAGTCGGGAGACGTCATCGAGGGCGAAATCGGCTTTTCCAACGGCGACATGGCAAGCGGCACCGAGGTCATTGTCACCGGCCCGGATGGGGCCGAGCTGGGTCGATCGGTAACGGATGCGGACGGTTTCTTTGTCTACACGCCGACCTCGGCCGTGGCGCACACCTTCTTTGCCGACCTTGGCGCCGGGCATGTGGCCGAAGTCACGATGTCTGCCGAAGATGTCGCGCGGATCATGGGCGTTGCCGTGGCAGAGAACGGTGATTCATCTTCGGCTGCTGTGACGCAGGCCAGCGGTTCGGTGGCGTCTCTCAGCGCCGAAGAACAGCAGGTTATCGCCAAAGCCGTACGTGACGAATTGCGCCCGCTCAGGCGCGAGATTGCGGCCTATCGCGAACAGAATGACCTGCAAACCATCCTTGGCGGGATCGGGTACATCGTTGGTCTGTTCGGTCTGGGCTTTTACATGGCGGCCCGCCGCAAGCTGGCCTCCTGATGGCACACGTTCTGGGGCACAAGGAAAAAACGCTGTCCGAAGCCGGTGACGGGCCAGAAGGTCTGATCAGCCTGCTGGATCCCCGGATGCGGATCGTCATGGCAGTTGTTTTTGCAGTCGTGACCGTGGCGCTGTCATCCCTCGGCGCGCTTTGCGCGGCGCTGACAGTGTCGCTTTCGCTTCTGATAGTTTCACGTCTGCCGCGGCGAAAGACGTTGAAGCGAATGGCCATGATGGATGGGTTCATCCTGTTCATGCTGGTCCTGTTGCCCTTTTCAATGCCCGGGGATCCGATGTTCACGCTTTGGGGATTCCCCGCAAGCTGGCAGGGTTTTTGGAAAGCGGTCGAGATTGCCTTGACCGCCAATGCCGTGATCCTGTCCCTGATGGTTTTGGTCGGGACGATGGAGCCGGTCACATTGGGCCACGCCCTGCATCGTCTGCGGTGCCCGGAAAAGCTGGTTTACCTGCTGATGTTCACGATCCGGTATATCGAGGTCTTGCGCGAAGAATACCTGCGGCTGCGCGCCGCGATGAAGGTGCGTGGTTTTCGGCCAGCAACAAACTGGCACACATATCGCAGCTTTGGCTACCTTGTGGGTATGATGCTTGTGCGCGCGATCGAAAGATCGGAACGCATCCTGGCCGCGATGAAGTGCCGGGGGTTTTCCGGACGTATGCCGTTGCTTCAGGAATTTTCCCTGACCCGCGCGGACATTGTGTTCGCGGGCGGCTTCAGCGGCCTCTGCCTGGGTCTGATCATTCTGGAATTCGCATGACACTGATCGCGCTTGAAGACATCTGTTTTTCCTACCCTGGCCAGCCACCCGTTCTGGACGGGGCAAGCCTGAGCCTGAGCGCGGGGCAGCGCCTGTCCCTGACAGGCCCGAACGGAGCGGGGAAATCGACGCTCCTGCGGATTTTGCTTGGGTTGCAGCGCCCGTGTTCAGGCACCGTCACCGTTTTTGGTCAGCAACGCGTGGAAGAGGCTGATTTCCATGAGGTCCGCCGCCGGGTGGGGCTTGTATTTCAGGATGCGGACGATCAGCTGTTCTGCCCGACCGTCGCCGAAGACGTTGCTTTTGGTCCGCTCAATCTGGGCAAGACCCGCGACGAAGCACTTGCCATCGTCGACAAAGTTCTGGGCGATCTGGACCTGATGCACCTGAAGAACCGCATTACCCATAAATTGTCAGGCGGTGAAAAACGGCTAGTGACCCTGGCGACGGTTCTGGCGATGGAACCCGAAGTGCTGTTGCTGGACGAACCGACGAATGCGTTGGATAAGAAAAACGAAGCGCGCCTGCTGGAGATCCTGCGCGCGTTGCCACAGGCGATTTTGCTTGTCAGTCATTCGCCGGCGTTCCGCTTGGAACTGGCGCCCGATGAACTGGATCTTCGCGACGGAAAGCTTGTGCCGGTCTGACCTGTTCTCGTGGCAACCGGACATGGTGGTTTCAGAAATGCAATCATACCGCCTGAGCCACGCCATGAAACGGAAAGCGAACCTTGCGCGTCGTCAGGCCTTGGCTATGTGCGTCTGCGGCTCATCAGCCCATATTTGACCGCCCATGCCCGAAAGGACCCGCGTCTGCGCCTGTCCTGTTTCACAGGTTGCCTGGATTGCGCACCGCCTTTGCGGTTGAATTCGAACACGTCGATTATCCGCTCGGCACAGCCACAGGCTTCGCCCATGCCGACTTTGGCGAAATAGAATTTCTCGAAACGCTCGGGGTTTTGCATGGCTGACCTCCTGAATGCATTGAACCTCATGAAGGGCGCATTGCCAAACCACTTTCGTGCGTTTCAGGCAGCCGTGCTATGGCGCAGCGAACTCGCTTCCTGTCCAGACATTGTCCAGTTGATTGAAGACCGGCGAGGTAATGAGCATTTCAGCGGAATAAAGCAGTTGCAGCTCATCCGCAAACCGCGTGACGCCCGGCACAAGCCCGGTGATGTTGCGCCATTCCGCCCAGGTTCCGGGATTTGACAGACTGGTCGGATTGCCGGGATCAGCGGGCTGGTGCCACCCGGCGGCGTTCAGCAGTGGTGTGAGCGCAAAGCGCGCATCATTGCTGTCGACCTCGGTACAGGCAGAGGTATCGCATTCCCAACTTGTCCAGTCTGCCGCCGCGATGGTTCCGGCGATCGGAGCGGCGGCGTCGATGACCCGAACCATAACCTCGAACCCGCCACCAGCCGTCGGACGGCTGAGCGACAAAGGGTCTGTCGCCACGGCGTGCAAAGCCGCTGTTGGCGCCAGGCTGAGTGTCCGGCCGATCAGAGCCAGCTGCGCAGAGCCGTCTGTTGCGGGTGCAGACCCCGCAGCAGGCAGGATCCTGACAGGTGTCAAAATCGGAACCGCGCCACCGCGGATCGTGATTTCCTGCACCGCATTGTCAAAGGCCGGAACAAAGTCGCTGCGGATCGTATAGGTCAACGGGAAGCTGGGTTGTTGCGGCCCCGCAGGTCGGGCGCCGTCACGTGTGACAAAGGACAACGGTGGAACGGCACCGGGCTGTGGCAGCGAAATCTGCGGCCCTGCTATGCCCAGAGCAGCCGCAATCATGCGCGCGCGCTGTTCGGCCTCTCCATACTCGCTGAGCAGATTTATATAGCCGCCGATCTCGGTGATATTGCGCGGGGCAGGGATGCGGGATGGGGCAATGTCGCCAGCGATGGCCAGCCTGTGTGCTATAACCTCTCGGGCGCGCTGTATCGCCGGAGAATTGGTGGTTTCAAGAATATTGATGATGGCCTCGGCAAGGCTTTCATCAATGCCCGGTTCGGGGGTTGCATTTGTGCTGGTGTCACTCATCGTCGTCCTCCGCAGGGGCGCTCAGGCCATTGAGGAAATCCAGAACGGATTGGCTGCCGGCCTTGGTTGCGCTGCCGTCATCCGCATCCGTATTGGCTTTGGTAAAGGCCCCGAAAAGCTTGGCCAGAAGCAACGTGTTGGAAGGATTGGCCAGAGCCGCAGCGCCACCGGGGAAATCCTTGAACAGGTTTTGAACGAAACCGGCCCGGTTGCCATCCGGTTGCCCGCCAATCAGCGCAGAAACTCCCGAAGCGTTCTTGGCGATATCCTCAAACCCCTTGAGCTTTGCGGCATTGTCGGCAGCTGTCTTTTTCTTCTCGGCGGCCTGCTTTTTGGCTTCTTCCTCTTTGCGGGCCGCAGCGATCTCTTGCCCCTTGCCCGCAAGCTCAGTGGCCTTGCCGACAAGCTCTTTGGTCAGATCCGTCGCCGTGTCTATGGCCTTGTCCCGACCGGCGGCGACCGATTGCGTTTCAAGGGCCAGTTGCGCCTGCAACTCTTTCAGCCCCGTCAAATCGGTTCCCGCCCGTGCAAGATCAGGCGCGGCTTTGAGGATCTCGGCCAGTTGCGAAGTGGGCACGGCCTGGCCCGTGCCAATGTCGCCACCGGCGATGGTGAGCGTGTTCGAAGGTTGATTGGCCGGCAGGTCTGATGGCGCACGGGTGCCAAAGATCGCATCGCTGTCCGCGGGCAGGACCGGCGTGTCGCCAACCGGGGGTGGCGTCGGGCTGTCCTGCCAGTTCCAGAAGCGGCGATGGTCGATCATCTCGCAGGAATTGCAGCGGCCCAGAACAGCCTCGCCCAAGAGGCCCCTGGTCGGCAGCGAGATCGTTCGGCGCGGTGGTCGGAAGTCTTCGCGATGGAAGGCCAGCAGGCTGTCCTGAATGTCGCCGGTCCGCATCTCCATTCGGTCGGCCAGATCGGGCGGGATCGAGAAGGGCATGATCATCGCATTGCCGTAGAAGCCCAACACCTTGTTCTGGACCGTGCTGAGCAGCGATATCTCGCTTGAGGCGTCATCCAACCCGCCATCGGGCACGCCGATGGTGAAGCGTTCCAGAAGGATGGCCCGTTCCTCATCCGTCATACTGGCCCAGATCACGCGGGAATAACGAACGGTGTCGGCAACGATATGCTGATACATTTCTTCGATCCGCCGCAGATCACGACGCGACAGCACATCCGGCACTTCCTGTACGGAATAGGGCAGGGTCGCAGGCAAAGCCTGGAATGTATTGTCGTCAACGATGGTCTGCGCGTCTTCATTCATGCGCGCTTCGAACTCGCTGATCATCGGCGCGCCGACCAGATCGTCGAAATCCGAGCCTGAAATCGTCGTGTGAAGGCTCCGGTTGATGTTGCGCGTGGCGCGATCCAGATCATCCGCATCTTCCAGGTTCGAGATATGTTCCCAAATGTTGAAGATGTTGATCGGGTCCGGGCCGGTATAGAATGAATAGGCAAAAGAGCCCGTCCGCCTGCGCAACTCGACGCGGGCGATGTCGGAACGTTCGACCGAGCGGGGCAACGCCACGGATCCGGTATAAGTCCGCCGGTTGGTTGGATCACGGCGCGCGTCAGCCAGCCGAACCAGCAGGTTTTCGCGTGTCTCGGCAGGCAAGTCATGCAGGTTGTCGATGTCGATCGGCGATCCGGTCAGGGGCACTGGCCCAACGCGATCGCCATCCTGCGTGAAGATCACCGCGGATATGTCATCATTGGGCATGAAAGTGCCCTGAGCTTCGAAGCTGACGATGTCCTGCGCGACACCCGGAGCATTCTGCGGTGTCGCGTCCTTGTCCGCGTAAAACTCTTCCAACAGTTTGAGGGCGGTGCGGAATCTGCGACGGTTTCGGAATACGCGGCGGAACACGTCTGCGTGGCGCAGGATCACCTTGTACCGGCTCAGCAATCCGGACCGGCTGACATTGCCCGGCAGCTGATCGCCTTGCCCCAAACGGCGAAAGCGGATGAGCTGCATGGGAACGAAGACGACCAATTGCACGCCTTCGATCCGCGTTTCCAGGGAAAAGTCGCGCAGAACTTCGAACCATTGCATCGTCATTGCATGACAGTGGTTGTGGTTGGCCACGAATTTCGTCGTCGCCGTTCGCCGATCACTTGCGGTGGCTGTGCGAACGCTGGTTCGGGCTGAACTTCGCTTGACCGAAGCGGCCCGTTCCAGCGCGGCCGAGAATGTCTCGTGCGTGTCTGACAGAAAATCGCGGGACGTGTTCTGCGTGTTGGACGAACTGCCTGACGAGTTGGAGCTGGAACGGGCGCCGCTGAAACCGACCCCGCCCACTATGGCCCCGATGCCGCCGAACAAACCGCCACCAATGCCGCCGGCGCCCCCGAAGCTTTTTGTGAACGCCTTGGTCGAGAAAGAGGATGTTCCCCGGATCACTTCGTCCAATGCGGTTTCGAATGTACTGTCGAAAGAGGTATCGCGCGCCTCTTCGAATTCCTGTTGTTCTTCGAAGGTCAGGCTTTCGCGTTCGCGCACGGTCAGGGTTTCGCGCTGTTCTGACACGACGATCCGCTGTTCCTCGCCCGGGGCAAGCGGCAGGGAATAGACCAGACGCCCCAATGACATTCCGGCGTGAACGGCGGTTGAACGCATCTTGGCGATATAGCCAAGCGCCAGGCTGGAAGCTTTTGGCACATCCTGCGGGCGCTGTTCCAGATCTTCGAAAAAATCTTCGATATCAATGGGCTCGTCAATCGGTATCCGATCGCGGAAATCCCAGTCTCCGCCGTCATTGTTGAATGCGCTCAACAGTGTTTCGGCAGAAAGATTGGCCTGCGCAAAGGTGCCGCCCGGAATTGTCGTGACAAAGCGATTGCCGCCAACGGGGCGGGTGCGAACGATGTTTTTCGGCCCGACAAGTGGGTCGATCAGCCGATAAAGAACCGAATAACGCCGCCGCGAAACCGTGCCTCCTTCGGTTCGGTATTCCGAAGCGCAATCACCTTCACCCAGAACGATTGGGGCCTGCGTGCCGGTGAAATCGGATATGTTTTCTTCCGCATCCTCGGGATCCACCGGCAGAATATCGGCCAGCTCACCCAGGATCGAGCGCTGCAAGGGGAGGACGGTGCGATCCAGCACCACGAGGCCCAATTCGCCATCCAATGCATCAATGCGCGGCACTGCCTCGGTCAGAGTGGTGTTCTGCCCCCGGATCCGCAATCTGAGGCCATTTTGCGGCAGGCGCAGATTGGGCAGATCCAGCGAAAACAGGCCCCGCGCATCCGTTACGGCGGCTTTTACAGCCCAGGAAAAATCCACGTTGTCGATGCCTTCACTGGCGGTAAAGGTTGGGCGCAGCGCTTCAACGATTACCCGCTCGGCAGGGGTGCCGTCGGGATTGATCAGTTCACCGCGCAGTTTCGGGGCAAGGGTTGGGACGACAGCGCCCAGAAACCCGTCGGCCAGATCCTTGCGTATGGTTTCAAGCTGACGAAAGACTGCACCAGTGGCCTGAACGCGCTGATCGACCAGATCGTTGATCACCTCGGCAGACAGGTCAATGCCAACACCACGGCGCAGCGCCTTGAGCTTCTCGGCTTCGACGCGCCTGAGATCGTCAAGGCTGTCAGCCGTAAAACCGGCCGATCCCGAGAGTTCCGCCGAGATCGTGGGATTGGGCCGAGAGGTCGGAAGGGACAGCGTAATGCGCGGGGACTCACTGCTGGAGTCGGACATGAAGTCACCTCGTAGGAAAGCGCTGCAAGAAACTGAGTGCCGGGAAAATTCAAATCTCGAAAGTTGACCCAACGTAACATGTTTCAGGGATTCGCAAAAGAAACGCCCGGGCCCGCCTTTTCCGCGACGCGTTTCGAACGCAGGATCCAAAATGCCTTTCAGCAATGGATCTGGCGATTACTTCGTGAAACCGGTTGCCTTCAGCTTCTGTGCCAGCAGGCTCATTTGCTTGTAAATTTCACCTGCATCGCCGTGCCACGCCGCTACATCCGCGCCCTGCTGAGCAACGACCTCTGCGTCCCCTCTTGCCGCCGGACCGGTCAGGGCAGATTGCGGGCCAAGTAGGTCGACGTTTTCGACTGTGCTGCTTAACAAACCAGCGTTGAGCTTGCGGGCAGTTTCGTCCGGCACGCCCGCCTCGGCCCACGCTTCGCGGGCGATGGCCTGCAAGACAACGGCGAAGTTGTTCGATATCACAGCGGCTGCATGATACAGGCTTTTGCTTTCAGACCGGATGGGAAAACAGGTGGCTCCCAATCCCTCCAGAAGCGGCTGAATGAACGCTATGGCGTCTTCGTCGCCTTCCAACCCGCACAGCGCCTCTTTGAATTGCGCGGCAGCGGCCTGTGGATCGACGAAAGACAGGACGGGATGAACACTGGCCAGAGACCATGAGAGGCTTCGCAACGGCGCCAGTTGCTCGGCAGAAAAATAGCCGCTGCAATGGAACGCCACTGAGGGCTTCCCGGTTTTTTCTTGGTTTTCGAACGCCTCTTTCAATTCGTGGGCCACCGCAGAAATTTGCGTGTCGGGCACCGAGAGGATCCACAGATCAGCTGGCCGCAAATCGGCATAGCTTGCTGCAACGCGCCCGGTTTTGGACAACTGGGCGGCTTCATTTGCCGACTGAAAGGATGTACTCAGAATATCCTGGATCCGGCTGCCATCAGTGTCATCCAGAAGGCTGATCAGCGTTTTGCCGACCCGCCCGGCACCGACAACGTTAATTTTGATTTCTGTCATCTGGGCTCTCTGTTCTTGTCGTCTAGTCCGCCCCACGGTGGGACGAATAGAAAAACGCTATGGCTTGAGTTCTGTTTTTTACGTTCAGCTTCTCATAGATATTGGACAGGTGAAACTTGACCGTGTTGGTGGATATCTGAAGTTCCTTGGACAGTTCCCGGTTCGACATCCCCTGTGCCAGGGCCTCCAAAATGGCGCGTTCCTTGCGCGACAGGCTTTGAATCGGATCCTGTTTCATCTTCCGGACGTCGATGAACGGAAACACCATCTTGCCTGCTGCCACTTCGGCGCAGGTCTCAAGAAGGCCTTCGACCTCGCCCGAGCGGGCAGCAAATCCAGCGGCACCCGCCTGCATCGCCAATCGCGGGACATCCCCAGAGGCATCGCCATAGATGACAAAGCGCGGTGCATCGGCCTGATCGCGCAGCACCTCGATCAGTTTGGCGGCACCCAGGGCCGGAAGCGTCCAGTCCACGACGCCGACCTGTACAGGTATCCGCATCACCGTTCCCAGAAACCCTTCCGCCGTTGCCGACGTGGCGACCAGAGAGAATCGGGGATCACGTTCGAAAATTTCCGACATGGCCGAAAGCACCAGCGGGTTGCTGTCCGCAAGCATGATGTCGATGGGTTTGTCCGATGTCTCAACCATATGATTTTACCCATATTTTACAAAAAACTACCCAAAAGGGTGGGATAGATTTCGGTATACCGTCGTACTTTTGCCAAAACGGGTAGGTAATTACCCACACTATTAGCCATCCAAAAGCAGTAGTAAGTTACGTTGCGCCATCCGGCAAGCTCGCGTTTTCTGATCGGTATCTTGAACCATCAGGCCGCAATGCCCGGCCAACCGCCGAGGATGTCAGACCATGACCTTTCAGATTTTCCCTCCGCTCGAAATTCCCGAGACCCTTGCCGCAGGGCCGGGGCCGGGGAACACGGATGTGCGTGTCCTGAAAGCCTTCGCCGGCGCAGGTGTCGCCGATCACATGCAAGGCGATGTCCTCAGGGGCATGATCGAATGCAAGCACATGCTGCGGAAAATCTGGGGCACACGGAACGCTTACACCTTCGCTGTCGCGGGTACCGGCTGGAGCGCTCTGGACACCATGTTCTCGGCCGTCATGCCCGGTGACAAGGTTGTGGCCTTCACCAACGGCACATTTTCGGGGATCGACGCGTTGACGCTGCGGATCAAGGCGGCAACGCCCGCCGAGCACGCGGTCAGCCCGCTTGACCCACAGGCGGCGAGTGTCACGGTGGTCGAGGTTCCTCATGGCCAGCCGGTTACGGCTGAACTGGTTGAAGCGACTCTGGCCGAGCACAAGCCGAAATGGGCCTTCATGGCGCATTGGGAAACCGGATCGGGCAGGGTGAACGATCTACGCGGTTTCTCGGAGGCGTGTGAACGTCATGGCGCCATGGGGCTGATCGATGCGGTCTCGTCACTGGGTGTCGAAGACTTTGCGATCGATGACTATCCGGGTGTGGCAGGCTGGGCATCCTGTCCGCAGAAAGGCCTGTGCTGCCTGCCGCTGACCTATGCCCCTGTCAGCTTTGCCGATGCCTATATCGAGGCTCTGAAATCCACAGGTGCCTATACCTACGTGCACAATCCGATCTTCGAGGCACGCCACTGGGGCATCGTCGATGGGCAGGACGTGGAAAAGGGCACCTATCACCGTACCCATTCCGGATATGCGGTTGCGGCATTCCACGAGTCATTGCGCCTGACCTTGCAGGAAGGTCTGGCCAAGCGGTCGATGTCTTACCGGACGCATGAAAAGGTTCTTCGGGACGCGGTGACCGAGATGGGGTGCGAGGTCACCTCGGACATGCCCAGCCTGATCGTGCTCAACCTGCCTTCCGCGCTTTCTGGCCGCGAGATGGAACTGGTGCAGAACTGCCGCGCCCGCGGGTTTGGCATCTGGCCCACCTTGAGCGAACCGGTGCAGGTGCGCATCGGCATCCTCAATCAATTGAATCGCGAAGCCGTCAGTCGGATCGTGCGCCTGTTCGCCGAAGCCATTCGTGAGCTGGGCGGAGAGGTCGATCAAGACGCGATCGAAGCTCTGCTGGAAAGCCGTTACGGCACTTCAATAGCTGCTTAAACAGGAGCGCATCAGATGGATATCCACGAATACCAGGCGAAAGAAGTCCTTTCGAAATTCGGCGTCGACGTGCCCGCAGGCGCGCTTGCCTACAGTCCCGAACAGGCGGCCTACCGGGCGCGCGAACTGGGGGGCGACAAATGGATTGTCAAGGCGCAGGTCCATGCAGGCGGGCGCGGCAAGGCCGGAGGGGTCAAGCTCTGCAACAGCGAAAACGAAATCTACAAGGCTTGTGATGATCTGTTCGGTCGCAAACTGGTGACGCATCAGACAGGTCCTGAAGGCAAAGGCATCTATCGTGTCTACGTCGAAGCAGCAGTGCCGATTGACCGGGAAATCTACCTTGGCTTTGTTCTGGATCGCTCCAGCCAGCGGGTGATGATCGTCGCCTCGTCTGAAGGCGGGATGGAGATCGAAGATATCTCGGCCGACCGCCCCGACAGCATTGTCAGGTCCATCGTGGAACCGGCCGTCGGGCTTCAGGAGTTTCAGGCCCGTGAAATCGCCTTCAATCTTGGGGTTGAAGCCAAACTGATCCAGCAAATGGTGCGGACGTTGCAGGGCTGTTATGCCGCCTTCAGCAATCTTGACGCCACGATGGTTGAAATCAATCCGCTGGTCATCACCGGTGATGACCGGGTGCTGGCGCTGGATGCCAAGATGAGCTTTGACGACAACGCCCTGTTCCGCCACCCGCAGATTGCCGAACTGCGCGACAAGAGCCAGGAAGACCCGCGCGAAAGCCGCGCTGCGGATCGCGGGCTGTCTTATGTCGGGCTTGACGGCAACATCGGTTGCATCGTCAACGGGGCCGGTCTGGCGATGGCCACCATGGACACGATCAAGCTGGCAGGCGGCGAGCCTGCAAATTTCCTCGACATCGGCGGTGGCGCGTCGCCTGAACGGGTGGCCAAGGCGTTCCGGCTGGTCCTGTCGGATGACAATGTTCAGGCCATTCTGGTCAACATCTTCGCCGGTATCAACCGCTGCGACTGGGTGGCTGAAGGTGTCGTTCAGGCGTTGAAGGAACTTGACCTCGATATTCCCGTCGTTGTGCGGCTGGCCGGCACGAATGTCGAAGAAGGCCAGAAGATCCTTGCCAAATCCGGACTGCCGATCATTCGCGCCACGACGCTGATGGAGGCGGCAGAACGCGCTGTGGGCGCGTGGAAAAACGACCTTACTCAGGGCACCAAAATGAGGGTTGTGTAATGAGCATTCTTCTCGATCGTGACACGCGTGTCATCGTGCAGGGCATCACTGGGCGCATGGCGCGGTTCCACACCAAGGACATGTTGAACTATGGCACGAACGTGGTGGGTGGCGTCGTGCCCGGCAAGGGGGGCGAAACCGTCGAAGGCGTTCCGGTTTTTGACACCGTCAAACAGGCCGTCGAAGCCACCGGCGCCGATGCCAGCCTGGTCTTCGTGCCGCCCCCGTTTGCGGCGGATTCCATCATGGAGGCCGCCGATGCGGGCATCCGCTATTGCGTTTGCATCACCGACGGCATTCCGGCACAGGACATGATCCGGGTAAAAAGGTACATGTACCGCTATCCGAAAGAGAAACGCATGGTTCTGACCGGTCCGAACTGCGCCGGAACCATCTCGCCCGGAAAGGCGTTGTTGGGCATCATGCCGGGGCATATCTATCTTCCCGGACATGTAGGGATCATTGGCCGTTCGGGGACATTGGGATATGAGGCGGCGGCCCAGTTGAAAGAGCGCGGAATCGGCGTTTCGACCAGTGTCGGAATCGGGGGCGACCCGATCAACGGATCGTCCTTCAAGGACATCCTTCAACGGTTTGAAGACGACGAAGACACGCATGTCATCGCCATGATCGGCGAAATCGGAGGCCCGCAGGAAGCGGAAGCCGCCGAATATATCCGCGACCACATCTCCAAACCCGTGATCGCCTATGTCGCCGGTCTGACCGCTCCGAAAGGCCGCACCATGGGGCACGCGGGGGCGATCATCTCGGCCTTCGGCGAAAGCGCCAGCGAAAAGGTCGAGATCCTGTCCGCCGCAGGTGTCACCGTGGCCGAAAACCCTGCAGTGATCGGTGAGACGATCGCCCGCGTGATGGAGGCTGCGTGATGGTCAAACCTTCGGTTCTGGTTACCCGTCGCTGGCCTGCTGCCGTCGAGGCGCAGCTGGCCGAGAACTACAACACCGTATTGAACACCGGCGACAAACCCATGTCCCCGGCTGAAATCCGGCAAGCGTTGAAATCCTATGACGCCGTGCTGCCCACCGTAACGGACACGCTGAGCGCCGAGGCACTGGATGTGCCGGGTGTGCAGACGAAAATCCTTGCCAATTACGGGGTCGGCTACAGCCATATCTGCGAGCCGTCGGCCCGCGAGTTGGGTATGACTGTGACCAACACGCCCGACGTTTTGTCCGAATGCACCGCCGATATCGCCATGACGCTGCTGTTGATGGTGGCGCGTCGGGCGGGTGAGGGCGAACGCGAGCTGCGTGCAGGTCAGTGGACAGGATGGCGGCCCACGCATCTGGTCGGAACCAAGGTCAGCGGCAAGACACTGGGCATCATCGGATATGGCCGCATCGGACAGGAGATGGCCCGCCGTGCGCATCACGGGTTCGGCATGGACGTGCTGGTTTGCAACCGTAGCGCCGTATCGCCCGATGTTCTCGCCGAATGCAACGCAAGACAGGTGGCCACCATTGATGACCTGCTGCCGCAATGTGACTTCGTTTCACTGCACTGTCCGGGCGGCGCAGCC
Source organism: Ruegeria sp. H8 (assembly GCF_056532905.1). Lineage (NCBI taxonomy): Bacteria > Pseudomonadati > Pseudomonadota > Alphaproteobacteria > Rhodobacterales > Roseobacteraceae > Ruegeria > Ruegeria sp. H8. The sequence continues at coordinate 35,818 of NZ_JBQFNY010000018.1, forward strand.
AACCGCCATCTGATCAATTCGCGCAGACTTGGCCTGATGAAGCCTGACGCATTTCTGATCAACACCGCACGGGGCGAAGTGATCGATGAATGGGCGCTGAACCAGGCATTGATGTTCGACATGATCGGCGGCGCTGCATTGGATGTATTCGATGGTGAACCGCGTATCAGCCCAGATCTGTTGCAATGCGACAACCTCGTCATGCTGCCGCATCTGGGCAGCGCAACCCGCGAAGCGCGCGAGGCGATGGGGTTTCGGGTTCTGGACAACCTGAGCGATTTCTTCGAAGGCCGCGAACCTCGGGACCGCGTGATCTGAGGCCACCTTCAAACATCACGCAATGGCGTCCAACGCAGCCGTGGCTGCGTTGCGTTCCTCTATAAGGAGATATGACCAGTGAATGCCCCGCACCGTTCAGACGGATTTTTCACCCAGTACCTTTCTGATCGTGATCCCGAGCTTTTTGGCTCGATCACGTCGGAACTGGGTCGTCAGCGCGACGAGATCGAG
>NZ_JBQFNY010000019.1:0-16945 GCF_056532905.1 Ruegeria sp. H8
GGTTCGTCAATAAAGATCGCTCATGTCTCCGCTCCGTTCTGGGAGCCGTGAGTCACGCAGCGCAGCTAAAATCAATGCATCCTGAGCCTAGCTATGGGGTATAGTGGTGCAGAACGGAATAGCGTGAAGCATAGAAACGTATTTTAGATATGGTCAGAAAACATGAGTGTTCCGTGGTGCTCCAAGATTTTGGTTTTGGATTTCCCTCAGCGGCACCAGATAAATCCAAGTCAAACGGATTTCGGCCCTCGCAACGTCCGCTGCCCTGCCGACAGGCGCGCTAAGCGCGTTTCTCTCCGATCGAGGCGACACCCAGAACGTCCAGAACTTTTGCTTCGATATGCTCGGCATTCATGCCGGCCACCGCATACATGTCCGCGGGGCTGGCTTGATCGATGAAGATATCAGGCAAAACCATCGAGCGATATTTCAGCCCCCGATCAAATACACCTTCATCCGCCAAAAGTTGAGCGACATGGCTGCCAAAACCGCCAACGGCCCCTTCTTCTATGGTGATCAACGCCTCGTGGCGGGATACCAGATCCAGGATCAGGTCACGGTCAAGAGGTTTGGCAAAACGAGCATCGGCAATCGTGGGCGTTATGCCTTTGGCTGAAAGGGATTCCGCCGCCTTCTGAACCTCTGCCAGACGTGTACCGAATGAAAGCAAAGCCACCCGCGCACCTTCCCGGATAACGCGGCCCTTGCCGATTTCCAGAACCTCGCCGCGTTCGGGCAAGTCCACCCCGACACCTTCGCCGCGCGGATAGCGGAACGCAATGGGGCCTTCGTCATGCGCAGCGGCGGTCGCCACCATGTGCATCAGCTCGGCCTCGTCTGCGGCAGCCATGACGACCATACCGGGCAGGTTGGCCAAATAGGCAATGTCGAACGACCCCGCATGGGTGGCGCCGTCAGCCCCGACCAAACCTGCCCGGTCGATTGCAAAACGTACGGGCAGGCGCTGAATCGCCACGTCATGGACCACCTGGTCGTAACCACGCTGGAGAAAGGTCGAATACATTGCGCAGAACGGCTTCATTCCTCCTGCGGCAAGCGCCGCCGAAAACGTCACGCCGTGCTGTTCGGCAATCGCCACATCAAAGCAACGTGACGGATAGCGCTCGGCGAACAGGTTTAGGCCAGTTCCGTCGGGCATGGCAGCGGTCACGGCGACGATCTTGTCGTCACGCGCGGCCTCATCCACCAGCGCCTTGCCAAATACAGACGTATAAGAGGGCGCGTTTGAAGGCGCCTTCTTTTGCTCCCCTGTAACCACATCGAACTTGGCCGTGGCATGGCCTTTGTCGCGGGCCTGTTCGGCGGGGGCATACCCCTTGCCTTTTTTCGTCAATACATGGATCAGAATCGGCCCGGTTGCCCGTGATTTGACCGTACGCAGAACAGGCAGCAGCTGGTCCATGTCATGGCCATCTATCGGGCCGAGATAGGAAAACCCAAGCTCTTCGAACAGCGTGCCGCCCACCGCCATGCCTTTCAGCATCTCCTTGGCGCGCTTGGCGCCCTCCCGGAATGGCTCGGGGAGCAATGAGACAGCGCCTTTTGCAGCAGCTTTCAGATCGTGAAACGGTTCTTCGGAATAGATACGCGACAAATAGCTGGACAACGCACCAACTGGCGGCGCGATGCTCATCTCGTTGTCGTTCAGAATGACGATCAAACGCTTTTTCAGGTGGCCTGCATTGTTCATCGCCTCAAAGGCCATGCCCGCAGACATCGACCCATCGCCAATCACCGCAATTGCGTCGCCCAGCCCTTCGGGCGTTACACCACCCAGATCCCGTGCGACTGCAAAACCCAAAGCAGCGCTGATCGACGTGCTGGAATGCGCAGCGCCAAATGGGTCATAGGGGCTTTCGCTGCGCTTCGTGAAGCCGCTGAGGCCATCCTTCATGCGCAATGTGCGGATGCGATCACGTCGTTCGGTCAGGATTTTGTGCGGATAACACTGATGACCCACATCCCAGATGATCTTGTCTCGGGGCGTATCAAAAACGGCGTGCAACGCGGTGGTCAGTTCAACAACCCCCAAGCCGGCCCCCAGATGCCCGCCGGTCACGGCAACCGCCGAAATTGTTTCGGCCCGCAACTCCTGTGCGACCTGGTGCAGTTGCGCGTCCGAGAACTGCTTGAGATCCGCAGGGCGGTTCACAAGATCCAGCAGGGGCGTATTGGGGCGGTCAGACATGTGGCGCGTTCCTAGCTTAGCTGTCCCGGGCAATAACGAAGCGGGCGGCTTCCTTCAAGGTTTCCGCCTTCGGACCAAACCCGTCCAAAGCGGCGCAGGCCTGTTCCACCAGCTCACTTGCGCGGGCTTTGGCAGCGGGCAGACCCAAAAGCGAAACAAAAGTGGCTTTCCCTGCCTCAGTATCTTTTTGCAATCGCTTGCCCGCCTTTTGGGCATCGCCTTCAATATCAAGGATGTCATCTGCGATCTGAAAAGCAAGACCCATTGCCCGGGCATATCGGCGCAACGGGTCAGGATCGGATCGGGCCATAACGGCGCCAACGCAGGCAGACCACTCGATCAGGGCGCCTGTTTTTCCGGCCTGAAGACGCGTGATTTCGTCCAGCGACAGCGGTTCGGCGACCGTTTCCGCGGCAATGTCCAGCGCCTGTCCCAGCACCATACCTTGTGCGCCGCTGGCTTTGGCCAGGGTCAGGGCAAGGTCTGTGCGAATGTCTGCGGACCCAACCTGCGAACAGGTGCAAAGTTCAAAAGCAAGCGTCTGAAGGGCATCCCCGGCCAGAACAGCCGTGCCTTCATCCCACTCTACGTGAACGGTGGGCCGCCCGCGGCGCAGGTCATCGTCATCCATGCAGGGCAGGTCGTCATGCACCAGGGAATAAGCGTGCAGCGCCTCTGTGGCCGTGGCCGGCCAGATCGCCCGGTCTTCCTCAACACCATGCAGGCGGGCACTTTCCAATGCCAGAAACCCGCGCAACCGCTTTCCGCCTCGGGTGGCATATGCCATGGCCCGGGTGACATCCACGTCTGCAAACGCGCCCAAAACCAGATCAAAATGGCTTTGAATGCTGGCAGCATCCTGCGCAAGTCTTTCGGGGAACATTCACATACCTTCGACAGGCGTCGTACCGGTCGGCTGACCACTGGCGTCCAGAGTGATCGCCGCGACTTTTTCTTCCGCGCGCTTCAACTCCTCCTCGCACCGCTTTTTCAGCGCCGCGCCGCGTTCATACAGCGCAATTGATTGATCCAGCGCGACATCACCACGTTCCAGCTGGCCGACTACGGCTTCAAGCTCTTTCATCGCCTGTTCGAATGTCATCTGGTCTACGGGAGTCTGGGTCATCGGGCTGCCTTTATCAATTCTTCCACATGGGCGCGTGTGGCCTGGGCCAGTGCGTTCAGATCATACCCGCCTTCCAGAGTCGAGACGATACGACCGTCGCAAACCTCGTCGGCAATCCTGCACAGCTCGGCGGTGATCCAGGCGAAGTCATCAGTGGCCCAGTTCAGATTGGCCAGCGGGTCGTCCTGATGGGCGTCGAACCCTGCGGAAATGATAATCAGTTCAGGCCTGAAGGCCCGCAAGCGCGGAAAGGCCTTCGTTTCATAGGCGGCACGCATCTCGGCGCCGCCACTGCCGGGCGCCAGAGGGATGTTGAGAATTGTGTCATGAGCACCCGTTTCCTCGGGCCGGCCCGATCCGGGCCACAAAGGCATCTGCTGGCTGGTTATCACCAATGCCCGCGCTTCATCCCACAACAGGTCCTGGGTTCCATTGCCGTGATGCACGTCAAAGTCGACCACGGCCACACGTTTCAAACCGTGATGGTCCAGCGCGTGTTTCGCCGCCAATGCTGCATTTCCAAACAGGCAAAAGCCCATGGCCGTTTCGAATTCCGCGTGGTGCCCCGGCGGGCGAATGGCACAGAATGCGTTCGAGGCTTCACCGCTCAAAACCAGATCAACGGCCCGCACCACCGCACCCGCCGCGCGGTAAGCTGCGTCCACCGATCCCGGAGACAGGAACGTATCCCCGTCGATCTGTGCGAACCCGTCCGCAGGGCGCGCGGCCCGAATGTCGCGAACATAGCTCTCGGGGTGAATGCGCAGAAGATCGTCATCCGCAGCCAGCGGAGCCGTCACCCGCTTCAGCTCCAGCTCTTCCAATGCATGCAGAATATGCTCCAGCCGCGCCACCCGCTCCGGGTGCCCGTCAGGTGTCACATGGCCCAGACAATCGGCGTGGGTCAAAAGGGCGGTTGTCATTGGGATCCCATCTTCATCTGACTACAAATATCCTCGCCGAAGGTCAAAAAACGCCGCGCAGCGGCATCTCAATCCGGCGCAAGCATATACCCTGCGCCCCGCACAGTCTGCAAATAGCGTGGCTGCTTGGGGTCCTGTTCGATTTTGCGTCGAAGGCGCGTGATCTGCACATCAACCGCGCGCTCCTGCGCCTGACCTTTGTCGCGCCCCAGATCCTCGACCAGCTTGGTGCGGCTGATCGGCTCTCCGGGCTGGGCCGAAAATATCTTCATCAACTGGCTTTCGGTTGCGGTCAGACGGACCGGGTCTTCGCCCTGCCACATCTCACCGCGTTCAATGTCATAGCGGATGGGCCCGAGGTTCAGGATCTTCGCGGTGGTTTCTTCTGCCGGTGTTTCCGGCATCCGGCGCAGGATCGCGTTGATCCGCAACAGCAGTTCTTTCGGCTCGAAGGGTTTTGCCAGGTAGTCATCCGCCCCAGCCTCGAGGCCCGCGATCCGGTGTTCCGTCTCGCCCTTTGCTGTCAGCAGCAGGATCGGCGTCGTATGCGTTTCCCGCAAAGCGCGGGTCAGACTGACACCATCCTCGCCCGGCATCATCACGTCCATGACGATCATGTCGAAATCCAACCCCGACAATACGCGCCGCGCGTGGGCCGCATCCCGTGCCGCAGTAACCAGAAACCCGTTTCGCATCAAAAACTTCTTGAGCAGATCACGAATGCGCTCGTCGTCGTCAACAATCAGCAGATGGGCATCCATATCGCTCATGTGGTCGTATCCCGAAGTTTCGTATAGGCATGACGCATATCAGCATCCATCATTGCTTCAAGCACTTTGCGAAAACCGGCCACGGCTTCGGGACCGGCATCCTTGTAAGCGGCGCGCATTCTTGCCCGCTGAGCATCCGACAACGTGGTTTCCAGCGACTGCCCCTTTTCTGTCAGAAATAGGTGGCGTTCTCGTTTGTCCACTGTACCCACGCGGCTTTCCACCAAACCATCCTCGATCAAGGTTCGCAAAACCCTGTTCAGAGACTGTTTTGTTACGCCAAGGATGGCCAACAAATTGTTGACCGTCGTGCCCGGCGCGCGGTTGATGAAGTGGATTGCCCGATGGTGGGCGCGGCCATAGGCCATCTCTGCGAGGATGCGGTCGGGATCAGCCGTAAAGCCACGATAGGCGAAGAACATGGCCTCGATCCCCTGCCTCAATTGCTCATCGGTCAAAAACAAAAGGCTCTCGCCCCCATAACGCGGGGCCGGGCGGATGTCGGACATATCATGCCTCATTCGTTACTACCGGGCCGAGTTTATGTCAGCGTTATTGACATTCCAAGAGTAGAGCGGTATCGAATTGCAGTTTTTGCGCAATATTATGTCCGCACCGGACCTAAATCGCGCAACAATCGAAAACTCAACCCGGTTCAGGAGGTTTCGCATGGCGGGGTATGATGATCGTGATGGCACCATTTGGATGGATGGCAAGCTGGTGCCCTGGCGTGAGGCCAATGTGCACATTCTGACCCACGCAATGCACTATGCGTCATCGGTATTCGAAGGCGAGCGCGCATACAACGGCAAGATCTTCAAAAGCCGCGAACATTCCCAGCGTCTGATTGCCTCGGCCGAAGCGCTGGACATGCCGATGCCTTATTCGGTTGATGAAATCGAAGCCGCCAAGGAAGAAGCGCTGAAAGCCAGCGGTTTGCAGGACGCGTATGTGCGGGCGCTGGTCTGGCGTGGCTCGGGCGAGGATATGGGCGTGGCCTCGGCGCGCAATCCGGTGCGCATGGCCATCGCAGTCTGGCCTTGGGGCGCCTATTACGGCGATGCCAAGATGCAGGGCGCCAAGCTGGACATCGCCGAATGGAAACGCCCCAGCCCGGAAACCATTCCGGTCCATGCCAAGGCGGCGGGTCTTTACATGATTTGCACCATTTCCAAGCACAAGGCCGAGGCCAAAGGATGCTCGGACGCATTGTTCATGGACTGGCGCGGTTATGTCGCCGAGGCCACCGGCGCAAACGTGTTTTTCGTCAAGGATGGCGAGGTGCACACCCCGCTGGCAGACTGCTTCCTGAACGGCATCACCCGCCAGACGGTGATCCAGATGCTGAAAGACAAGGGCATCACCGTGCATGAGCGCCGCATCAAGCCCGAAGAAATGGCTGACTTCGAACAGTGCTGGCTGACCGGTACCGCGGCCGAGGTCACGCCTGTCGGACAGATCGGCGAATATACATTCGAGGTCGGCGACCTGACCCGCCAAATCGCCGAAGACTACGAGAAACTGGTTCGCTCGTAAGCTATTGCCCCCGCTTTGTCGGGGGCTTTTTGTTGCCAAACGTGCAAATTTTTGTGCAAACCGTTCGGCCATCTGGACGGATTGCACAGATTGCGTATCTTCGGCACATGTTGGACCTTCTCAGCGATATTCTCACCCGCCTTTCCCTGCGCGGTACATTTTACTTCCGCACGTCATTCACTCCGCCCTTCGGAATTCAGGTGCCGGGGTTCGAAAACGTGGCGCGGTTTCATTTTGTGCAGCGTGGTGAGCTCAAGGTTCATGTCTCGACCACGGGGGAAACCCTGCGGTTGAGGCAGGGAGACCTGATCCTGATCCCCCATGGGGCGCCGCACGCATTGCTCTGTGCCGAAGTCAAGCCGTTGGACGCATTGCCCCTGGAGCAGGTGCTGGAGCACGCGGGTTACACGGGCGAAGGCGTGCTGGTCTATGGCGGTGATGACGAGGAACGGGATACACAGCTGATCTGCGGTCATTTCTCTTTTTCGGGCCCGGCCGGCCGAAACGGCACCGGGCATATGCTGATCGACCGCCTGCCGCCCTATATCCTGATCGAGAATTATGGCGAAGAGGCCGGATCGTGGATGGAAGCCACCCTGCGCATGATCGGCTCTGAGGTTTCAGGCGCAAGAATCGGTGGCGACCTGATCGCGCTGAAACTGTCCGAGGCCCTGTTCGCTCAGGCGATCCGGGCCTATCTGGAGCGTCAGAGCCCGCAGGATTCCGCATTGGCAGGATTTGCTGATCAGCGCATCTCGCGGGCCTTGACCGCGTTCCATCAGGCCCCGGCCAAGGACTGGAGCGTCGCGTCTTTGGCACGTGTGGCGGGTATGTCGCGCACTGCCTTTGCTCAGCTTTTCGCTGAAAAGATGGGTACTACACCGATGCAGTACCTCACGGATTGGCGGATGCAGATCGCATGCCACGGCCTGACCGAGGCACGATGGAACGTGGCAGATGCAGCGGCCGAGGTTGGGTATGCCTCCGAAGCGGCATTCTCACGCGTGTTCAAGAAACAGGTTGGGCTATCACCGGCTGCGTACCGGGCGATGCATTGACCCCCCAGGTTTTCTGAACGATCTGCATAGTATCAGAAACGATCAGGAATTCAGCGTTCGGCTTGGGCGTCCTACCTTCCCTTTATCATTTATTGAGAAAAGGAAGATCAGATGTCCTTGCGTTTCGTTACCCGCTCTGTCCATGCTTACCTCGACTACCCTGTCGCCATTGCCCTCATGACGTTGCCGTTCCTGTTGGGATTGGGCCAATCCAATCCACTGGCCCTGTGGCTGTCGGTTGTCACCGGTTTTGCTGCGTTTGTTCTGACGGTACTGACGGACCACCACCTTGGGATTTGGCGGGTCCTTCCCTACAAGTTCCATCTGGCCGTAGACTTGGTTGTCGGCATCACCTTCCTGTTTGCACCCAGCGTTCTGGGGTTCTCAGGACTGGATGCGGTGTTTTACTGGTTGAACGGTGCGGCCGTGGTGCTTGTCATCTCGCTCAGCGCATCCGAGCAGGAAATCGCCGCTTAAAACCGCTGACTACGGCTGTCCCAGTTTCACTGTAATGCTTCAAGTCCGGGCCGCCGGGATCACCAACCGGCGGCTCGTTTTTAAAAAAAGGTCTGGTTTCAAGGGCATGCTCTCACCGTCTCAACAGGCCATCCGGCTGCGGCTCGCAGCTACCTCCGAGCGGTCCGTTGTTTCAGCTGACCCAGGTTCGTCCCATTCCAGTCACTGATTGAACCCGCACTGACCTTGGGACGTTTCACCGAGAAGATAAGGTTTTCAGCCTTTGATGAGCCGCTCGGACGAGTGTGAAGTCACAGGTTTGTCGTGGACTTTCAGCAGCCAATACGGTTGGATTTCGCCATTTCCCTTGATATTGATAACCTCTCGTCTCTCGCAGTCCACATATTCGGCTATCTCGTCTCTTACTTCGGGTGAGATTTGAACGCGCCCGGGCTCTCCGGTGCTTTCCATTCTTGAAGCGATGTTGACTGTATCACCCCAAACGTCAAAAAACGGTTTGTCGCCGCCGATTACACCTGCGATTACCGGGCCTTTGTGAATTCCGACCCGCAGGGACACCTTTGGATGCAGATTGTCTGTCACCCGCTCGACCGTCGCAATCATATCAATCGCCAACGCCGCCATGCGAACAGAATCCGGTTGCCTCTCTTTGACCGAGGGGTCCAGACCACCTGCAACCATGTAACTGTCACCGATGGTTTTGATTTTCTCCAGCTTGTAGCTCAAAACCAGTTCATCGAATGCTGAGAATACGGAGCCCAGCAATTTGACCGTCGCCCTTGCCCCATTGGCGGCCGCGAATTCAGAAAATCCAGACAAATCAGAAAACAGAATTGTGGCGTCATCAATTCTTTCAGCAATTAGCCTGTCCGGATGTGCTTTGATGCGCTTGGCAATACGTGAAGGCAGCAGAACATTTATCAACCGCTCGGAAACAGCAAATTCCTTTTCCAAAGCGTCTTCGTAACGATCTATTGCGGCATTTGCAGAATAGGAGGTAAAAAAAAGCGCCGAGACGATTCCCAAAATCAGCACAATGAAAATAACATCTTGAGGTTGCCTTACAAATCCGTCCCGATATGACTGCGCAATAATATCCCAAATCGTTTCGCCGGGCGGTATGTGCAAAGGAACGACAAGCGATATATAAATAAACAAAGCTGCGCTGAGGATCGTTATCAAAGTGATCCAACGCCAATATGCGGCCCCTAGAAAATAAAAAAGCAAGGGCGGGCCGACAAGCAAGACCAGATGATCTTCACCGTTTTTGCCGACGCTGATGTCATGGGCCAGAAACAGGAACAACCACACTGTAAAATAAGCGACTTTGACCTCAAGGCCGAAGCGGTCCAGCGTCATCGTCAAAAGCGCCGCGAAGCCAAGACCAAAGTTTACCCATGCGAGATATCTCCAGTCTGGCCCAAGTTGGAACTGGTAGAAAGCTGTGAAACCGAACCCAAGCGACGCAATAAAGGCAGCAACGTTAACAACCTGCATCTTTCGTCTTATTTTTCCATCGTCGATCGGATTTTCAGAGTCCACAATGTGTTTCAGCAAAGCATCGCCCCCGCGCCAACTCTATGCGAAATATCCCCCAAATCCCCATCTTAGTCGATAAGCCCCAGGTTGTTTGTTCAGAAGCTACTTTCGCGTCGCGACGCCAACACAGCCTGAACCGCTTTTGGCCTCGCGCCCGCAAACGGGTGCCGTACTGCCCTGAAAACAGGCCATTGGATCAAGTTGGCAACAGCAATTCAGGTGGTGCAGTTTTCAGGGCCTCCAGTTTGCTCTGAATGATTTTCGGTGATTTCTGTTCCAGATAGTAAGCAATGGTTTCCACGCGAATTCGAACAGATCCGGCAGGTTTCGTCTCATCGAGATCCTGAAACACGAAGAAAAGCGTTCCAAGCGCTTCGGTAATTTCCTGGACTGGTGAATATGTCGGCTGGTCCATTCCGCATTCATAGCTGGAAAACCTGATTGAACAGGTTATCCACGGCATAATAGATCCATAGCGTGCAGCCCACAGAAGTTCGTTTGTGTTTGCACTGTGGGATGTTTTCCAAATATCCGAAATGTCAAAAGGGCTTTGAATTCGGCCAGCTTTGATCAGATCGCCGTATAACCAATCCAGTATCTCTGCGTCCAATGGCAGGTACTGACCCCAGAGGATCGGATAACCAAAGGCCTGCAACTCACTTTCGATGGCGTGGCCAATTCCGGTGTCCATGTGGTACGGGCGGCCCAAGGCCAGGATGCAAGGTCGATGTTGTGTGGCGCATTCGGACAGTACCGCCAGACTTTGCCGCCGCAGACTCTGATCAAACTCTTGAAGGGCGTCATAGGCTTTGGCAACCGCAGCGCGCAGTTCAGCCAAGCGCAAGTCGGTGATTACGCCCTTGAGGGCGTCGTACAACTGCCGGGTCGCAATTTGTGGGTCTGCCAGGGACACGGCCGGCGAAAGATAATATACGCCCAGTTCCTTGAACACGTCCTTTTCCCGCCGAAATCCAGCTCGAGTACTTTCGGGGCCGGCAATGACGCGTGGGCAGGCCATGTTTTCCCGGACATGACCCCGCAAAAAGGATGGGACAGTCAGGATTATGGGAACGAACAGGATATCAATGGGGCGCTTTTGCCCGTCCAGCAATTCACCATAGTGGCCAGACATGCACTTGACGGGGTAACAGCAATCAACAGCACCACGCCCTTTTCCGAATTTCAGCTGCTGTGCTTCCGACGTGTCCGACGAATAGACGATATTGCGGCGACCTATTCCCAGTTCAACGAACAATGTCGTCCAAAACCTGTGCGTCGACCACTGGTTCAGGACCCGAGGGATGCCGATCCGAAGATCCCGCTTGGGTGGTTTGGACTTAGCGAAAGGCGCCTTCGCGAACGCTTTCTGCAATATTTGGATTGGCATTCGCTTCCTCGTCGATTTGCTTTTTTCGCGCTTTCATCTCGGCTGCGTCTTCAATCAACCCTTTCGAGCAAGAATTGCCGGTAATCACCCGCTCCCACCCTTCCGCCAGAGGAACCTTGCTGTTTGCCCGGCCACGACCGCCGGGGATCTGAACATCCACAAAGGCCCGGCTACAGTTCATCGCACACCACTTGCAGGTGGTTTTGCTGTTGGTTGTACTGACATATTCCAACTCTTCGACGCGGTCGTGCCCGACGAACCGGGACGTTTGCCCGGTGTTCACATGTTCAAGCGCAAGAAGGGCGGCGCCCAACGCGCCAGCCTCGCCAGCATGAGGGTGCACGGTAATTTCCGCGTCAGGAATTTTACCCCTGATGAAATCGATCTGGGCTTTGACGACGGCCAGGTTTCGATGTGTTCCACCTTGCAGGACAAACTTCCTGCCGATGGCCTTGAGGTTCTGAAACTGCCCGGCATAGACCCAAACATTCAGAGGCAGGACCGCAGCAAGGCTTGCCATGATTTCTTCTGCCGCCCACCCTTTGCGTTGCTGGTTCACGATGTCGGACTGAAGGAACACGCCGCACCCCATCATCAGTTTCGGCATCCGCTTGGCGCTGAAGGCTTTTTCGGCATAGTCCTCCAGCCGGACATCATAGCGTTCGGCAACGCCTTGAAGAAACGCCCCATTGCCGGAAGAACATTGGGAATTGAGCCGAAAATCGACGACCGCTTTCTGCCGCAACAGCATGATTTTGACATCGGTCCCACCGACATCGCATATCGCGTCTGCATCGGGATGTATGTGCATGGCAGCAGCCGCATGTGCGACAGTCTCAACCACTGGCACGTCCGCCCCCAAAATATCCTTCAGCAGATCTTTCCCGTACCCCGTCAGGCCAAGAGCGCCGATATCCTCGATCCCTGCGTCACGCAACTTGCGGAAAACGGACTTGGCATCTTCGATCGGGTTTCCCTGACTGTGCTGATAGACCGAAGCCTTGATTTCCGCGTCGCGGTCCAACGCCACCGCCTTGACCGTGGTGCTACCGAAATCGCACCCGACATAATATGTCTCGGCCGCAACGGGCTGGGGTATCTGGATCACGGGTTGGGAAAAATCCTCTAGGAACCGGACGAGTTCACCGTTCCGGGCCAAGGCCTCCTGCCCTGTCTTGGCCTTTTCACCGTGCTGGCCTGTTTCCACCCACCATTTCAGGCCATCCGTGCCGGAATAGGCCCGGGATACATTTTGTTCCCGACGAGAGATCTCGACACAACCAAGGCTTGCATAGTACAAGGCATCGCCGGGAACCAGGATTGCATCGGTGACGCTTTGTCCTGCTTTCAATACGACATCGCGCTCGTCCCAGAGCGCGGCCAAATGGCTTGCCCATGCCTGCTGAAGACCTTGAAAGAACATGTTCGGTCCGCCCAGCAAAAGCACTGATGGTGTGGGGGTGTTGCCTTTTGTCAAAGTCGCCAGGTTCTGCCGCACGACCGCGTCAAACAAGCTTGCGATGATTTCGGTCTTGGGAACTCCGGCCTTGACCAGACTGTTTGCGTCAGTCTCTGCAAAGATCCCGCATTTGGCGCTGATCCGATGAAGGGTTTGACCATCGAATGGCAGAGTGGTCAGTTCGTCCGGGGAAATGTTCAGTTTTCGTGCGGACTTTTCGATAAAGGTGCCCGTACCGCCGCTGCAGGCTGATTGCATATAGACCTGTTTGGCCTTTCCTGCGGAGGTTGGCGTGAAGAACAACGTCTTCATGTCTTCACCGCCAATTTCAGACACGAAATGCACATCCGGATGCAACGCTTCGACGGCGGCGGCGACGGCGACAACTTCCTGGATTTGCCGCGCGTTCACATGATCTGCCAGTGTCCCAGCCCCGGATCCTGTAAACGTTACAACATCGCGACCGGCGGTCAGGCCGGCCTCCAGCTCCATCTGCGACAGCAGTTCAAGGGTTTTCTCGGCCTGGCGTGTTTTGTGACGACCATAGGCTTTCCAGATGACTTCGCCATCTTCTACCACGACGCCTTTTACAGTTGTCGATCCAATATCTACCCCAGCAAATTTCACAACGTGGCATTTCCCAGCTCAAGCACGACATTGGATGCGGTACCCACGGCGCCACGATGGGGAACTTTCCAAAATGGCGTGTTGACCTTGGGATGCTCTTTGGCGCGCCTTCTGGCCTCGTCCGCTGTCAACCCGGCGGCGGCAAGAGCAGATTCAAATTCCTCCTGCGCGCGGATCTTGGCGTCCGCCAGCACCATCTGGCACCGCGACAAAGCATGTACGTCGCTGTCCCCTTTTACTTCGATTGGGGCATACAGCATGTCGGGATACCGGCCCTGTACGGCCGCCATTGCGCCGATGCTCATAGTGTTGGGAAGGCAGCCATAGGGCGACAGCTCGCAAATCATATGTGCCTTTCGCTGGGTATGCGCCCAGATCGCCTTGGCGATCAGCAAATCACCCTCACCCCCGTTGATCATGTTGTCAAAAAAAGGAGCCGCCAGTTTCCGCAGCTTGTCCTGATCGGGCATCGGACGGGGAACACTCCCAAGCATCCGGCGCATCTGATCGTATTTAAACCTGAAAAAGCGCTGCCCAAGTTTCAACAGAGCATAGTTCTGACGCGCTTTGTCTTTAATCCCGAAGCCCAGCTTGAGCTTTTGTCCGCCATACCGCATCAGGTAATCGAACCATACAACCATCGGTGCCGGCTGAACTTCGGCGCCTTCGCCTTCAAGCCATTTGTGCATATTGTAGTTCTGCACCCCTTCGGCGGTGGCCAGATAGAACTCGCCGGTGATCTTGACCATCGGCTTGACCCTCAATCGATCAAGCTGGATGTCTTCAAAATGACCGCGCGCACGCCGCATGGCCTTCAGAAAGCGTCGGGTCGTCGAATGCCACAGGACCGATCCCCATTTCGGCATTTGCTTCGGCCTGCTCAACATGGCGTCGTATATCTCGGAAACCGCCTTCTGCGCCGCCCGGTTGGTCGCGCCTTGCTCTAGCTCATAGGGCCGCAGCTGGTATTCCAGATCCTGAATGGCATCCGCTGCCATCATGCCCAAGGCCGTGCTCAGCAGCAGGTGAATATCAGTCTGCAAACCGGCGTCTTTGCCTTTCGACTGATCGATTTCATGCTGCTGAACCAGAAACATCCTGAACGCCTCGAGCCCCAGATTCTTCAGCGCAAGCTCATAGCTTTGGTGATATTGACCGAAACGGCAGGCCCCGCAGGCTCCGGCGGTCACATAAACATATTTTTCGGCCACTTCGTCAGCACCGATAGCCTCGGCTTCGTTTCTGAGAAAACTCGACAAGTTGCCCGTTGTGAATGCGGTTGGGCAGCACTGTCCGACATCCGCCAGTTCACGTCCCAGGTACAAGTCTTCAACTGTCACATCAGGCAGGCGCTGCGCATTGTAACCCGCACTTTTGAACAGGCCTTCCAGCAGTTTTTCGGCGCGCCATGTGACCCCACCAAACAACAGGGTGACATCCTTGCGCTGATCCGCAGTAAAAGGACGAGGTTCGTAAGCCCTATAGGACTCTTCCAAAATACGACTCATAAAAATACCCCCCAACCAACATAACATGTATTTACAATGCACAATATATTATTCAGAGATCGCCTCAGGTATTGGGAGTCCGTGTGAAACAGGACCATCGGAAATTCAGGTTGTCTTGGGCGCCGGTCAGGCACTCTCAGCCTGGAAATCCATCAAATACCCAGGAATCTTTTTGCATTTCCTTCAAAAAAGTCAGGTGCAAAAGGACTGATCTGTGGATCGCTGAAGAACGTGTCAAATTCGATCAGGTATTCACGGGTTCTGCCGACCATCAGAGGCATCGCCCAATCCGTTCCAAAACACACTTTGTCCCGAAAATGGTGCGGTGCGCCCGGGGTGCTGTTGCTCACGAGTACTGATTTTAGCCGATGGAAAATCTTTGGCTTGATCTGTGGATCCAGAATTCCCAAAATATGACCCAAGCCAAGATAGACATTGTCGAATTCCTCAACCAAGCGAATAGCACGATAGGCAAATGTTTGCTTGAAATGGGTGTTATCTGCTGCCCAACCCATCCAATCTACTTCTTTTGCGCCGCCACCATGAGCCAGGAACAACCAAAGGTTCCGGGCATTGTGGGTCTCCATCGCGTGCTTCCATAACTCTGGATCGGAGTAGATGCCGTATCCTTCCTCCACCTGAAACCCCATCGGGTTGCAATGGGCAAACAAACGTAGGTTGCGGCTGGAGAAATGGCGAATGATGTCACCCATCTTGGCCTGTGCCATCGGGTAGGGCGCAGGGTTCGATGCTTTTTTTCTGTACTTGTCCAGACTTCGCCCAGAGGCGACCGGGGTCTGGTAGCCGCGCATATCGATCGGGCGGATCCCCAAGGGCGGATAGATTTTGTAGCCCGTTATTCCGAGTGCAACGCCTGAATCGACGATCTGTTTCCAGTTCCCGCCTCGAAACGGGTCAACCGCACCAAAATTGATCAATTCATTCGGGTTCTCAGCCGCGAGCAACTGCATCCGGTCCATTTGTTCGGTGAAGTCAAAATACGGCGGTAAGAACCCAAGCATCCCAGGCTTCTTGAGTTTTTCGAAGGCGCGGTGCATATCCAGCAGGACGCCCACGAAAAGGCTGGCTTCTGGGTCACTCGGCTGACCATTCTTCTTGAAATCCCTCTTGAGCGCTTTGAACCGGTTTCGCTCGGACAAGGTCATGATGACAATGAATTCAAGCAACTGAAAGATGCTACCGATTTGATCGGTTGGAATGCCTGCGGCACGAAAGCCTGCATCAGAGCCAGGTTTGTACAACCCACCTGAGCGCATGTGTTCAGCTTCATGAAAGAAATCGCTTTCTGCCGCTTTTTGACCAGCGACCCTGAAGGCCTCGGCCATAAACCGATCCAGCAAATCAGGGTCCGTGCCACTGTCTCCAAAAGCGGACCTGTCAGAAATTCTGCCACCGCCCACAAGCTGAACACCTATTGGGAGGTCTCCCGCCCTTGAATAGTTGATATCACGATCAATATCGTTCAGGGCTCGGATCAGGTCCTCTATGTCCTTCCAATCCCGGTGGCTGGGGTTGGGTGTCGATTGAAACTCTCTGATCTTCTCACGAACCGGATGTGCAATGGCCCGCATAAACTGGTCCACATCGTGATTGAGCAATGCGTCGATCAAATCGTCCTGATCAGGTTCTTCCGTCGCGGGTCTGCTGAAGTCGCTCATGCGGGTCACACTAAGCGCCAGAACGGCCAATCCAAGCGAAAGCCAATACTGTGAAAAGAACAAGTAGAAGATACTGTGCAACGGCAAATATCGCGCCGTGAACAGGTGGGTGTGCAAGTCAAAAAAGGTGTTTTTTCCAGTCATATTTTTGGCTCCACGAAATAAATTTCAGCCGAGAATTTTCTGTATTCGTATGACTTTGCTGTCAAAAACCGGAAATGACTTTTGACCTTAATCTGATGAGTTTAAGGTTTTTCGAAAAATTTTGCAATTTTCGAGCCCGGCAAGCCGCTTCGCCGAGACCGAGTTGAGCAGTGATTTCTACTGTTAGTTCATGTGAGTTGGAAGCAAAGTTCTTTGACACCGAAAGTCGAATGAAGTTAAATCCGTCGCTTAGAGCCTTGTTTCCGCTCGGTGGGCAGGTCCAAATAGGAATTGACTCATCGATGCCTACCAACCGTTCAACCAATTCGAGTCTATTAGCCAATTGAGGATTAGTTTTGGATCAAACGGTCTAAGGGACTGTTGGGGGATCCAACGGTGGCTTTAAGAATTAGTTGCGGGAGTAGGATTTGAACCTCTGACCTTCAGGTTATGAGCCTGACGAGGTTTGATCGTTAAGCAAACAGTCCAGTTGACTGTTTGTA
>NZ_JBQFNY010000020.1:2500-6098 GCF_056532905.1 Ruegeria sp. H8
ATAGAGAGAAATCAATCAACACTGTTTGATCGCGCCGAGTGTGGCGTTGATCTCAGTTGGTCCTCTTCGGAGGAGGTTTGATTAGGGATGTTTCCTCGTCCCTCTTTGAATATCCCGGCTGAAACGAACAGAGTTGTCCAAGTCAAGTACACTAACCCGCACGATCATCAGATCGTGCATGTCTTTCATTCTCCATGCGGGGCCGACCGACATCGGCAGCATGGGTTCCAGGATGGAAGGCGGGAAAGTATGCTTTTGGTTCAGAAGAATGACTGCCTTTAGTTACCAGCTGGGCGGTCTCGATTGATACATAGTCTGCGAAGAACGAAGTTCGTAGCAGACATCGTGCTCACGTAGCCGAATAGGCGGTAGCACAACTATCGTGTGTCTTTCTCTTTCTGGATCAAATCAAGCGCGAGAAGGGCGTTTGGTGAATGCCTTGGCAGCAAGAGGCGATGAAAGACGTGATACTCTGCGATAAGCCATGGGGAGCTGAGAATAAGCTTTGATCCATGGATCTCTGAATGGGGCAACCCACCTGAATGTTTGTTATTGTTAGCACAGCTGATCAATAATGAGCATGAACAGGTACTTAAGACCTGAATACATAGGGTTTTAAGAGCAAACCCGGGGAACTGAAACATCTAAGTACCCGGAGGAAAGGAAATCAATTGATACTCCCCTAGTAGCGGCGAGCGAACGGGGACCAGCCGAGCCGGATAAGTGACTAGAACACGTTGGGAAGCGTGGCCATAGCGGGTGACAGCCCCGTATAGGAAGCTTTGACGGACGTATTAAGTAGGGCGGAACACGTGAAATTCTGTCTGAAGATCGGAGGACCACCTTCGAAGGCTAAGTACTCCTTGCTGACCGATAGCGAACCAGTACCGTGAGGGAAAGGTGAAAAGCACCCCGACGAGGGGAGTGAAACAGTACCTGAAACCGAACGCCTACAATCAGTCGGAGGCTCCTTGCGAGCTGACGGCGTACCTTTTGTATAATGGGTCATCGACTTGGTCTCACGAGCAAGCTTAAGCCGTTAGGTGTAGGCGTAGCGAAAGCGAGTCTTAATAGGGCGAATGAGTTCGTGGGATCAGACCCGAAACCGAGTGATCTAGGCATGGCCAGGTTGAAGGTAAGGTAACACTTACTGGAGGACCGAACCCACATCCGTTGAAAAGGATCGGGATGAGCTGTGCCTAGGGGTGAAAGGCCAATCAAACTCGGAGATAGCTGGTTCTCTGCGAAATCTATTTAGGTAGAGCGTCATCCGAATACCCCGGGGGGTAGAGCACTGGATGGGTAATGGGGCCCCACAGGCTTACTGATCCTAACCAAACTCCGAATACCCGGGAGTACTAGATGGCAGACACACTGCGGATGCTAACGTCCGTAGTGGAGAGGGAAACAACCCTGACCTACAGCTAAGGCCCCCAATTCATGGCTAAGTGGGAAAGCAGGTGGGACGACCAAAACAACCAGGAGGTTGGCTTAGAAGCAGCCATCCTTTAAAGATAGCGTAACAGCTCACTGGTCTAAACAAGTTGTCCTGCGGCGAAGATGTAACGGGGCTCAAGCCATGAGCCGAAGCTTAGGATGCCGTAAGGCATGGTAGCAGAGCGTAGTGTGACATAGAACTCATCCTGTATTGCCGCCGGTTATGTGGCGCGCGTAATCGCGCTCAAGTAGCCGAATAGGCGGTAGCGCAGGATAGAGTTCTTTCGATGAAGCCGGCCTGTGAGGGATCCGGTGGAGAGATCACTAGTGAGAATGATGACATGAGTAGCGACAAAGAGTGTGAGAGACACTCTCGCCGAAAGTCCAAGGGTTCCTGCTTAAAGCTAATCTGAGCAGGGTAAGCCGGCCCCTAAGCCGAGGCCGAAAGGCGTAGGCGATGGGAACCAGGTTAATATTCCTGGGCCAGGAGGATGTGACGGATCACAGGTGTAGTTCAATCTTATCGGATTGATTGGGCTGCTGAGTGGTTCCTGGAAATAGCCCTCCATCAGACCGTACCCTAAACCGACACAGGTGGACTGGTAGAGCATACCAAGGCGCTTGAGAGAACGATGTTGAAGGAACTCGGCAAAATACCTCCGTAAGTTCGCGAGAAGGAGGCCCGGTTCCTAGGCAACTAGGGGCTGGGGGCACAAACCAGGGGGTGGCGACTGTTTATTAAAAACACAGGGCTCTGCGAAGTCGCAAGACGACGTATAGGGTCTGACGCCTGCCCGGTGCCTGAAGGTTAAAAGGAGAGGTGAGAGCCTTGAATTGAAGCCCAGGTAAACGGCGGCCGTAACTATAACGGTCCTAAGGTAGCGAAATTCCTTGTCGGGTAAGTTCCGACCTGCACGAATGGCGTAACGACTTCCCCGCTGTCTCCAACATCGACTCAGCGAAATTGAATTGCCTGTCAAGATGCAGGCTTCCCGCGGTTAGACGGAAAGACCCCGTGCACCTTTACTACAGCTTCGCACTGGCATCAGGATTGTGATGTGCAGGATAGGTGGTAGGCTTTGAAACCGTGACGCCAGTCGCGGTGGAGCCTCCCTTGAGATACCACCCTTCGCACTCTTGATGTCTAACCGCGGTCCGTTATCCGGATCCGGGACCCTGCGTGGCGGGTAGTTTGACTGGGGCGGTCGCCTCCTAAAGCGTAACGGAGGCGCGCGAAGGTTGGCTCAGAGCGGTCGGAAATCGCTCGTTGAGTGCAATGGCAGAAGCCAGCCTGACTGCGAGACTGACAAGTCGAGCAGAGTCGAAAGACGGCCATAGTGATCCGGTGGTCCCGAGTGGAAGGGCCATCGCTCAACGGATAAAAGGTACGCCGGGGATAACAGGCTGATACTGCCCAAGAGTCCATATCGACGGCAGTGTTTGGCACCTCGATGTCGGCTCATCTCATCCTGGGGCTGGAGCAGGTCCCAAGGGTACGGCTGTTCGCCGTTTAAAGAGGTACGTGAGCTGGGTTTAGAACGTCGTGAGACAGTTCGGTCCCTATCTGCCGTGGGTGTAGGAGACTTGAGAGGAGTTGCCCCTAGTACGAGAGGACCGGGGTGAACGATCCACTGGTGGACCAGTTGTCGTGCCAACGGCAGTGCTGGGTAGCTATGATCGGACAGGATAACCGCTGAAGGCATCTAAGCGGGAAGCCCCCCTCAAAACAAGGTCTCCCTGAGGGCCGTGGAAGACCACCACGTCAATAGGCCGGAGATGTAAGCGCAGTAATGCGTTCAGTTGACCGGTACTAATCGCCCGATAGGCTTGATTTGATCCAGTAATGGAAAGACAAGACCAAAGCATACACCGACCTTGACAATGGATGATCGTGTCGCGCCAAGCGACACTGTTGGTTGATAATTACAACCGTGCGGGAACGCGCATTCGCAAGCGAATACGCTGCCTCCCGCGCGTCGCCTTTTTGCAAAGCAAAAACAGCGACGTGGGCTTTTCCTCGGTTTGGTGGTCATAGCGCAAGTGAAACACCCGGTCCCATCCCGAACCCGGAAGTTAAGCACTGCCGCGCCAATGGTACTTGGGCTTAAGCCCCGGGAGAGTAGGTCACCGCCAAACCTAGTAAAAGCCCACATCTCTCTAA
>NZ_JBQFNY010000021.1:0-4512 GCF_056532905.1 Ruegeria sp. H8
TATTCCGCGGCGTCTGCGTATGCGTCCATTGGGGGGCATGTGCAGACGAGGTTTCTGTCGCCATATGCGTTGTCGACGCGGTTGACGGGGGACCAGTATTTGTCGACGCCCATGGAACCCGGCGGGAAGCAGGCTTGTTCGCGGGTGTAGGGGCGGTCCCAGTCGCCGACCAGATCGCGCACCGTGTGGGGGGCGTTTTTCAGCGGGTTGTTTTCCGCGTCGATCTTGCCATCGATGATGTCCTGTGCTTCCGCCCGGATCGACAGCATGGCATCGCAGAAACGATCCAGCTCGGCCATGGGCTCGGACTCGGTCGGCTCCACCATCAGGGTGCCGGCCACCGGCCAGCTCATCGTCGGCGCGTGGAAGCCTGAATCGATCAGGCGCTTGGCCACGTCATCGACGGTGACATGCGCCTCGGCGTCCAGCGGCCGGGTGTCGAGGATGCATTCATGCGCCACACGCCCCGTTTCCGAGGTGTAGAGGATCGGATAGGCATCCTTGAGCCGCGCCGCGATGTAGTTGGCGTTCAGGATCGCCACCTTGGTCGCCTGCGTCAGACCCGCGCCGCCCATCAGCAGCACATAGGCCCAGGACACGGGCAGGATCGAGGGCGAGCCGAAGGGCGCTGCCGAGACCGGACCCACGGCGGTGCCGTATTCCGGGTGACCGGGCAGGTGTTCCTCAAGATGCGCTTTGACGCCGATCGGACCCATGCCGGGGCCGCCGCCGCCATGCGGGATGCAGAAGGTCTTGTGCAGGTTCAGGTGGCTGACATCGCCGCCGATATCGCCGGGGCGCGACAGGCCCACCATGGCGTTCATGTTGGCGCCGTCGATATAGACCTGACCGCCGTGATCATGGGTGATCTGGCAGACCTCCTGCACGGTGGTCTCGAACACGCCATGGGTCGACGGGTAGGTGATCATGCAGGCGGCCAGATGATCCGAGTGCTTTTCCGCCTTGGCGCGGAAGTCGGCGACATCGATATTGCCGTTCTCATCCGCCTGCACCGGCACGACCTGCCAGCCCACCATCTGCGCCGAGGCCGGGTTGGTGCCATGGGCCGAGGTCGGGATCAGGCAGACATTGCGGTGCCCTTCGCCGCGCGCAAAGTGATAGTTGCGGATCGTCAGCAGGCCCGCATATTCGCCCTGCGCGCCCGAGTTGGGCTGCTGGGAGATCGCGTCATAGCCGGTGATCTGGCACAGCTTGTCGTTCAGATCGGCGATCATCTCGTGATAGCCCTGCGCCTGATCCTGCGGAACAAACGGGTGCAGGTTGCTGAACTCGGGCCAGGTGACCGGGATCATCTCGATCGTGGCGTTCAGCTTCATGGTGCAGGACCCCAGCGGGATCATCGCCCGGTCCAGCGCCAGATCGCGGTCGGCCAGACGGCGCATATAACGCGTGATCTCGGCCTCGGCCCGGTTCTGGTGGAAGATCGGGTGGGTCAGATAGGCGCTTTCACGCAGCGCATAATCCGGCAGGCGGTATTGCTTGTTCGAGCTGTCATCCTTGCGGTCGATGCCGAAGGCGCCCCAGACCGCCTCGATCGTCTCGGGGCGGGTCTGTTCGTCCAGGCTGATGCCGACGCGGGTCTCGCCCACCTTGCGCAGATTGACGCCGCGCGCCACGGCGGCCTCCATCACCGTCTTTTGCAGGTGGCCGACCTCGACCGTGATGGTGTCGAAGAACACCTCGGGTTCGACCGAGAAGCCCGCCTCTTCCAGACCGGCGGCCAGGCGCGAGGTCTTGCGGTGCACCGATTGCGCAATGGCCTTGATGCCGTCGGGGCCGTGATAGACCGCATACATCGAGGCAATCACCGCCAGCAGCGCCTGCGCGGTGCAGACGTTCGAGTTCGCCTTCTCGCGGCGGATGTGCTGCTCGCGGGTCTGCAACGACAGGCGGTAGGCCTTGTTGCCGCGGCTGTCGATGGACACACCGATGATCCGGCCCGGCATGGATCGCTTCAGCTTGTCGGTGGTCGCCATGTAGGCGGCGTGCGGGCCGCCATAGCCCATCGGCACACCAAAGCGCTGGGTCGAGCCGATGGCGATATCCGCGCCCATCTCGCCCGGTGACTTCAGCAGCGCCAGCGACAGGATGTCGGCGGCCACGATGGCGATCGCTTTATGTTCATGCAGCGCCGCGATCTCGGCGGTGAAGTCGCGCACATGGCCATAGGTGCCCGGATACTGGAAGATCGCGCCGAATACCGCGCCCGCGTCCAGCTGATCCGGGTCGGCGACCTGCACGTCGATGCCCAGAGGCTCGGCCCGGGTCTTGATCACCGCGATGGTCTGCGGGTGGCAGTTCTTGTCGACAAAGAAGGCCGCGTTGTTGGCTTTCGAACGCCCGCCGCGCTTGGCCATCGCCATCGCCTCGGCCGCCGCGGTCGCCTCGTCCAGCAAGGATGCGTTGGCCACGTCCAGCCCGGTCAGGTCGCTGACCATGGTCTGGAAGTTCAAGAGCGCCTCGAGCCGGCCCTGGCTGATCTCGGGCTGATAGGGCGTGTAGGCGGTGTACCAGGCCGGGTTTTCCAGGATGTTGCGCAGGATCGGCGCAGGCGTGGTGGTGCCGTAATAGCCCTGACCGATCAGCGAGGTCAGAACCTTGTTCTTCCCCGCCACCTGTTTCATGTGGAAAAGCGCATCGCGTTCCGTCATCGCCGGACCCCAGTCCAGCGGCTGTTTCTGCCGGATCGCCGGTGGGACGGTGGCGTCGATCAGCTCGTCCAGCGTCTTGAAGCCGATCACCTTGAGCATGTCACGCATCTCGGTCGGGCTGGGACCGATATGGCGACGGTTGGCAAAATCATAGGCTTCGTAGTCGGTCAGTTTGAAGGCCATTGCAGCGCTCCCATGGATAGGTCAGGGCCGGCGGAGACTGCGGGAGCCTCCGGCGGGGGTAAGGGCCGTCTTGGAAACTGTCCGGGGGACAGTTTCAGGCCCGAACGGGCGGAGCCCCAAATCAGCGGCTCCGAGTGAAAGATGAAGAGGTGGATCCGCGCAAGGATCCGCCGCCGGGTTTACCCGATGAAGGCCTTGTATCCGGCTTCGTCCATCAGATCCTCGAGCTGCGATGCGTCCGCAATCTTGATCTTGTAGATCCAGGCCTCGCCCTCGGGGTCTTCGTTCAGCGCGCCGGGATTGTCGGCCAGCGCCTCGTTCACCTCGACGATCTCACCATCGACCGGTGCATAGAGTTCCGAGGCCGCCTTGACGGATTCGATCACACCGATCTCGCCGTCTTTCTCGAACTCGTCGCCCGCTTCCTGCTGCTCGACGAAGACCACCTCACCCAGCTGTTCAGCCGCGTGTTTGGTGATGCCCAGCGTGGCGGTGTCGCCTTCGACGCTCAGCCATTCATGCTCTTCGGAATAATAGGTTGCCATGTCTCTCTCTCCTGACTTCAACGCTTGTAATTCTGTTTGACGAAGGGCAGCGCCACGATCTGCGCCGGTTGCGCCTTGCCCCGGATGATCAGGTTCACCTTCTCGCCCGGCGCGCCATGGCCCGCGGACACATAGCCCATCGCGATCGGGCCACCCACCGTCGGGCCAAAGCTGCCCGAGGTGATCTGACCGATGGTGTTGCCTTCGAGGCACTGCACTTCCACGCCCTGACGCGCCGGCGCGCGGCCGTCGGGCTTGATGCCCACCAGCTTGCGCGATGCGCCCTCGGCCAGT
Organism: Ruegeria sp. H8; assembly: GCF_056532905.1. Taxonomy (NCBI): domain Bacteria; kingdom Pseudomonadati; phylum Pseudomonadota; class Alphaproteobacteria; order Rhodobacterales; family Roseobacteraceae; genus Ruegeria; species Ruegeria sp. H8. Next base: position 3,695 of record NZ_JBQFNY010000021.1, read on the forward strand.
TCGCGCTGGATACGCTCGGCGCCCGGGAACCCACCTTCTTCCTTGCGGCGCTTCTGGATCGCCCAGGCCAACGAGGCCTCGATCGGCGAAGTGCTCTGGTCGATGTCATTGCCATACAGGCACAGCCCCGCCTCAAGCCGCAGGCTGTCGCGCGCGCCCAGACCCGCCGGTTCGCAATCCTCATGCGCCAGGAAGGCCCGTGTGATCTCGATCGCCTTGTCCTCGGGGATCGAGATCTCGTACCCGTCCTCGCCGGTATAGCCCAGCCGCGAGATGCGGCATTCGACGCCGTTGATATCGGCCACGGTGGTTTCCATGAACTTCAGATCGCGGGCGGCAGGGCAGAGTTCCCCCACCACGTTTTCCGCCGCAGGACCTTGGACCGCAACCAGCGCACGGTCGAAGATCTCGGTCACTTCGACGCCGTCAAGGTTCGCTTTCATATGCGGAATGTCCTGATGGCGCAGCGCCGCGTTCACCACCACAAAGTAATGATCCCCGGCATTCGACACGATCAGATCATCCATGATCCCGCCTTCGGCATTGGTGAAGAACCCGTACCGCGCCTTGCCTTCCTTCAGCGTCGCATAGGCCTGCGGGCACAAAGCTTCCAGCTTCTCACCCACATTCTCACCGCGCAGGATCACCTGACCCATGTGAGACACATCAAACAACGCCGCCTTCTCCCGGCACTGCTTATGCTCCCCCATGATCCCCAAAGGATACTGAACAGGCATCTCCCAACCAGCAAAATCAACCATCTTGCCGCCAAGCTCGACGTGAAGGTCATACAACGGCGTGCGCTTCGGTGTGGTCAT
>NZ_JBQFNY010000022.1:0-3464 GCF_056532905.1 Ruegeria sp. H8
GCTTAGATCCTTCCTTGCCAGCAGCCGTGTCAATGATCTGACTGATGATGATAAAACGCTCATTGTTGCGGCTCGAAGCGTTCGATAATGAAATCTCGCCTTTCCACCCCTTCCGGTCATTCCATCACCCTCGGCGCTGAGCTCGGTAGGGGCGGGGAGGGTACTGTTTACGAGGTGGTGGGTTCGCCGGACCTGGTGGTCAAGCTTTACACCGATGGGCGGGCGGACGACCGGCGGACCAAGATCGAGGCGATGGTTGCTACAGGGCTGCACCACCAGGCCCCGCACATCTCCTTCCCGATCGAAATTCTGCTGGATGAGTCCCGCAGATTCGTGGGGTTCACGATGCGCCGCGTTCGGGGCGCCCGGCCGATCCACCAACTCTGGAACAGTCGGGACCGTCAGGAGAAATTTCCCGACGCCACGGTATCCTTCATGGTACGCGTGGCTGCGAACGCTGCTCGGACGGTCGCAGAGCTTCACCACACCGGCTGTTTGATCGGCGATATCAACGAGTCCGGTTTCCTCGTCACCGACCACGCAACCGTGATCCTGATCGACAGCGACTCGATCCAATACTCGGTCAACGGCCAGGTCTTTCCCTGCGTCGTCGGCACGCCCGAGTATTTGCCACCTGAGCATCAAGGGATCAACCAGCGCAATCTCGGCACGCGCGGTTCGAACCATGACAACTTTGGCCTCGCGGTGATGATCTTTCGGCTCCTCATGAGCGGCGTGCATCCGTTCCGGTGTGTTTGGAATGGGAGAGGAGATCCTCCTGCCCCGCCCAAATGGATCGAGGAGTTCCGCTATGCGTACGGGTCAGACAGCAGTCGGCTGACGGTTGCGCCGCAACCCACCGCACCACCGGTGGACTGACTCCCCGACGATGTGCGGGACGCATTCGAGCGCGCCTTCGGGAGATCAACTGCGCGACAGCGGCCCACCGCCCAAGAGTGGATCGACATGCTCGACCGGTTCGAGAAGGGCCTCACGCAATACCGAAAATCTCGCTTCCACCATCATCGCAAGAGTACCCGCAGCTGCCCGTGGTGCGAAACCGAAAAGAAGCGAGGTCGAGAGCTCTTTGGCAAGACGAAAACCAGTTACCAGCAGACTCCATTTCGCGGAGCTGGTTCGCATGGTCCAACAGGTCCGAGTGTCGGACCAGCACCGGCCAGTTCCCCGCCAACACCTCCGCTTCGACAGGTTGCCAACAACGGCCTCCGAAACGCCATCCTCGCAATCATCGGTATCGCAATCGCCTCACTATTTGTGTTCGGACGTGATCAGAGCCAGGACACCGCTCCACCACAAACAACATCGAAGCAAGCGAACTTCCGGATCACGGCCAACAGCCTCGAAAGCATATCTGCCGGCCTTATGCTGACCAGATCTCCGATGGGGCGCTTCAGTTTTGCTGAGGCATTTCAGAGATGCGCAAACCTTAATTTTCTAGGTCATAATGACTGGCGAATTCCTAGTCTCGACGAGATGCGTGCGTTTGGGAATGCGCCACGAGAGCTTAATACTCGACTTGCAGACATATTTGGTGGAGCAGAAATTTGCGGCTCACATAGAATGGCCACTTATCTATTTCTGTCAAACTACGAGATGCGCGGGCAGTATCGCTACAGCTATGTAATGCATTGTTCATATGGTCAGATCGATACAACGATACACGACGCCGCCGCTGTTTGTATCAGGAGTACATCATCTGCGGTTTCTCCCAGGCTTCAACCGACCCCACCACCGTCTTCTGCAACAGTTAGGATTTCGACGACCACGGGCACCTCGGGCATCCAAAGAATAATCTGCCCAAAGAATAGCCAGACACTATCGAGATTGGTTTGCGGAAATCCCGAGGTGCGACAATTATACAACTCCTTGAATGCGAGCATTTCAAAGCGAATTGATCTGGAAGCTGCATCGTCGCGGCCAACCGTTGTTTCTGAGTGTAATCGTTGGCACACGCAACTCTTTAGCGCCTGTGCGTCCAACTCTATCACGACGGCATGCCGCCAAACGTTGCTCAGCACGTTGGGAGCTAGGCTCAACAGGGATCTCGCGAGAGCCGCTTTCCTCGAAAGACAGAGATCACAAGAACCTACGTTGGATGAAGTCTCACCGACACCCAACGTCGAGACAGTCAGGAGAATTCAACAGCGCTTGGCAGACCTGGGGTGCGCGCCCGGAGCGGTCGATGGCATCGTCGGAAGGAAGACGATTTCAGCTATCGAACGCTTTGCGCGTGCCAATGGCCGTACGTGGGACCAGCCCGAAAGCCGATTGAACGAGGTCCTTACTTTCGTTGATCGCCCATCAACGACGCGTTGCCGTCAACACACTTCTTCTTCAGCGCCCTAGCTGGGAAGTTGGAACGGACAAGGTACTTGTCGCCAACTCTTGAACCACAATCGGTCGACTAGGCTGGACGGCATTGCCAACTTGTTTGCGTGTGATTGAGAAATGTAAGGCCAGTTCCTATCAGACGTTCATTTCGGTAACATAACTGTTCCAGAGGCCGAAAGCATCGGTTCTGGCGTGACGGTATGAGACGGTGGAGAGTTGATAGCGGCGGGGTCGAAAAACGGTGTTGATCTGGTCGTGAGCGGCAAGGAACCTTTGCGCTTGCTTTGGCGCTTGAAGCGTCCCATGAGCTTTTCACGCTTTCGAGTGGGTCTGTGTGATCCTTCGTTCCGATTGTTTAACCCTTTGTGGGATGTGTCGCAAACTTTGAACTGAGATTGACGAGCACTCAGTTTTCGCAGTCTGTTCCCGTCGAATAGGTTTCGAACAGGTTTTTAGTTTGATCTCTCTGAAAGGCTGCCACTTTCCCAAGGATGCAGATCTTTACGCTGTATATTTCTATTTGCGGTACACAGTGTCGTATCGTGATTTGGAAGAGATCATGGCCGAACGCGGCGTGCAGGTGGACCACGCTACTCTCAACAGGTGGGTTGTTAAGTATTCGTCGATGATCGCCGCGAGCGCGCAATCGAAGAAGCGACCAACGCTGAGTTCTTGGCGCATGGACGAAACCCACATTCGTGTGCGCGGGAAGTGGATGTATCTTTATCGAGCAGTTGACAAAGCGGGAAATACCCTTGATTTCATGCTATCTGAGCGACGTAATCGTCCAGCAGCCATCAGGTTCTTTGCCAAAGCACTGTCGTCAAACGGGATCCCAAACAAAATCGTCATAGACAAGAGTGGCGCAAATGCAGCTGGCATTCGAGAAGTGAACAGGATCCTGAAGCGGTTCGGGTGCTCTGCGAAAGTACAGACGATTAGGTCCGAATACCTAAACAACATGATCGAGCAGGATCACAGATTCATCAAACGACGCGTGCGGCACATGTTTGGGTTTAAGTCGTTCAGATCCGCCTCAGCTACTCTGGAGGGCATTGAGGTCGCCAACATGATCCGCAGCAGCAATTCCCCAGCATTACCACGTCGGGCTT
>NZ_JBQFNY010000023.1:0-2544 GCF_056532905.1 Ruegeria sp. H8
CCGAGAAAGCCTTGGGTCGCGCGCATATCACCTGCAACAAGAACGGCGTGCCGTTTGACCCCGAAAAGCCGACCATCACGTCGGGCATCCGCCTGGGGTCGCCCGCCGGCACCACCCGCGGCTTCGGCGAGGTCGAATTCCGCCAGATCGCCGACTGGATCATCGAAGTGGTCGACGGCCTGGCCGCCAATGGCGAAGACGGCAACGGCGCCGTCGAGGCCAAGGTCAAGGCCGAAGTCGCAGACCTCTGCGCCAAATTCCCGATCTATCCGAACCTGTAAGACGAAGGACCAGAATCCATGAGCTTTCATTCCATTGACCAAGCCCCTGCCCGACTGAACCGAAGTGAATTGGCCGTGCCCGGCAGCCAACCCGGAATGTTCGAAAAGGCAGCCAAATCCGATGTAGACGTCATTTTCCTTGATCTGGAAGACGCGGTCGCACCGGATGAAAAGGAACAGGCCCGCAGGAACATCATTCAGGCGCTGAACGATATCGACTGGGGCGACAAGACCATGTCGGTTCGGATCAACGGTCTGGACACGCATTACATGTACCGCGACGTCGTCGATGTGGTCGAACAAGCGGGTGAGCGGCTGGACCTGATCATGATCCCCAAGGTCGGAACGGCTGCGGATGTCTATGCCGTCGATATGCTGGTGACCCAGATCGAAGACGCCAAGGGTTACAAAAAACGGATCGGGTTCGAGCACATCATCGAAACCGCGCTTGGCATGCAGAATGTCAGTGAGATTGCGGCAGCATCAAAGCGCAATGAAAGCCTGCACTTCGGCGTGGCCGACTATGCGGCCTCGACCCGTGCGCGCACCACGATCATCGGTGGTGTGAACCCGGACTACTCTGTTTTGACCGATGCAGACCCCGAGGGCGGTCGCCAGACCCATTGGGGTGACATGTGGCATTATGCTCTGGCCCGCATGGTGGTTGCGGCGCGCGCCAACGGGCTGCGTCCGATTGATGGGCCTTTTGGCGATTTTCAGGACCCGGACGGTTACAAGGCCGCCGCAAAACGTGCCGCCGTTCTGGGTTGCGAGGGCAAATGGGCCATTCATCCAAGCCAGATCGCGCTGGCGAACGAGGTGATGTCGCCGTCCGACGCCGAGGTCAACAAGGCGCAGCGCATTCTTGTTGCCATGGCCGAGGCCGAGGCAGACGGAAAAGGCGCCGTTTCGCTGGACGGCCGGCTGATAGATTACGCCTCCATCCGTCAGGCCGAAGTGCTGGTGGAAAAGGCCAGCCAGATTGCTGCGGCGTGAACCAAACCAAAGTTGCGTGGGCAAACTGCCCACGCGATGTCATCGCCCGTTGCGGACGCCGAAGAAGTGCTAGGATCCTTCCGGCGCCATCGACCCCATGAACCGACGGTCCCGCACATCATCCGGGCTGGTTTTGTAGCAGCGTTGAAACGCACGTTTCAAAGCGACGGGCGATGAAAAACCGGTGGCTGCCGAGATTTCGATCTGCGACATGTTCGTGAACTGCAACAGGTTCTGCGCCCGTTCCAGACGAAGCTCCTTGTACGTGGAAAGAAGCTTTGCTCCGGTTTTGCTCAGGAACCGCCGTTGCAGTTGACGCGTCGAGGTTTTGAGCAAACGGGAAAGGTCCGAGATCGTCAGAGGATCTTCGATGTTCTCCTGCATCGCATCCAAAGTACGCACCACCAGAAGATCGCCTTTTGCCCTGTGCACCAGCCGGGCAGCCAACCTGCTTTCGTGTTTTTGCGTAGGTTCGGTCAGACCGATATAGCTGCGCAATGCGTCCGCTATATGCTCTCCGTGATCCATGGACACGAATTCGGACAACAACCGCAACGCGCTCAGTCTGCTGGTCGCGCTGTGGGGGTGCCCGTCGGCGGCCAGATGGGTTGCCGCACCGCAGCTTTCCAATCCGCTTTCCAGCGCGGCCGCGGCAAAGTTCGGGTGAACCGCAACGATGTTTCGGCCTGCTCTGCCCATTTGCACCAGCAACAGGACAGCTCCACCGACCAGAACGGTCCTTGAAGACAGGTTGAGAACTTGCGAAATCCAGCTTCTGCGCGGACCGGAGACGTCCCAGTTGTTCTCCAGATCGCCCCAGAATATCGCCGTCCGACCTGCCCAATAAAGAGGCCCGCCGACCGAGTCATTTCCGGACACCCGGAGATTGACGACGTAAGAGCAGTTTTCGACCAGGCTGTTCAGAGCGTGATAGAACTCCACGACGATCTCAGCCGATGCCAGCGCCCGCGTGTCGCTGAGGATAACATCGATGTGTTTTATTCTTTCGGGCACCTCCGGCCCGGTCTTTGCCAGGTCGGCGCGATCATTTGCGAGGACATAGTGTTTCATTGTTCCTCCATCAAATTGACGAGAGGCAGCGCCTCGCAGGACGCTGCCCTCATTTTCGGATTTCAATCCGCCAGAGCAAACCGCGGATTGCTACGCCCGGTTCCCTATTCCGCGGCGTCTGCGTATGCGTCCATTGGGGGGCATGTGCAGACGAGGTTTCTGTCGCCATATGCGTTGTCGACGCGGTTGACGGGGG
>NZ_JBQFNY010000024.1:0-1774 GCF_056532905.1 Ruegeria sp. H8
CCTGAGCTTTCATGTCTTCGGCCGAGATTCCTGCGACGGCGACGGGTTTTTTCATTGCGTCGCGGCGGAAGGGTTCGCCGAGCTCCTGGTTGATCAGGGCCTCGATCAGCGTGGTGATGCCGTTCTTCTGGTCCTCGATCGCCTGGTTCAGCGCTGCGGTCAGCTCGTCCTGGGTGCGGGCCACGACGCCTTTCAGGCCACAGGCCTGCGCGATACCGGCGTAAGACACTTTGGTGTCCAGTTCGGTGCCGACGAAGTTGTCATCGAACCACAGGGTCGAGTTGCGCTTTTCCGCGCCCCACTGGTAGTTGCGGAAGACGATCTGGGTCACGGCGGGCCATTCCTCGCGGCCGATCGCAGTCAGTTCGTTCACCGCGATGCCGAAGGCGCCGTCACCGGCAAAGCCCACGACCGGCACGTCCGGGCAGCCGATCTTGGCGCCGACGATGGCCGGCAGGCCATAGCCACAGGGCCCGAACAGGCCCGGCGCCAGGTATTTGCGGCCCGCCTCGAAGGACGGATAGGCGTTGCCGATGGCGCAGTTGTTGCCGATATCCGAGCTGATGATCGCCTCTTTCGGCAGCGCCGCCTGAATGGCGCGCCAGGCCATGCGGGGGCTCATCCAGTCGGGCTTGGCCGCGCGGGCGCGCTGGTTCCAGGTGGTGCCCGGATCATCATCCTCGTGGTCCATGCTGCTCAGCTGCTGGGCCCAGCGGGACTTCTTCTCGGCGATCTTCGCCTTGCGCGCGTCGCGGCCCTCGTCGCCCGCGGTATCGCTCAGCTGGTTCAGGATGCCGGTCGCCACCTTGGCCGCGTCACCCACGATGCCCACGGTGACCTTCTTGGTCAGGCCGATCCGGTCGGGGTTGATGTCGACCTGGATGATCTTGGCCTCGGCCGGCCAGTATTCCATGCCATAGCCCGGCAGGGTCGAGAACGGGTTCAGACGGGTGCCGAGGCACAGAACAACATCGGCTTCGCTGATCAGCTCCATCCCGGCTTTCGAGCCGTTGTAGCCCAGAGGACCGGCAAACAGAGGGTGGCTGCCGGGGAAGGCGTCGTTGTGCTGATAGCCGACGCAGACCGGCGCATCCAGTCGCTCGGCCAGCGCCTTCGAGGCCTCGATCCCGCCCTTGGACAGAACCACGCCCGCACCGTTCAGGATCACCGGATTCTTGGCGTTCGACAGCAGCTCGGCCGCCTGCGCCACGGCGGTTTCGCCGCCCGCAGGGCGTTCGAAATCGACGATGGCGGGCAGATCAACATCGACCACCTGGGTCCACATGTCACGCGGGATGTTGATCTGGGCCGGGGCGCTGGCGCGCTTGGCTTTCATGATCACGCGGTTCAGAACCTCGGTGACGCGGGTCGGGTCGCGGACCTCTTCCTGATAGGCGACCATGTCCTCGAACAGCTTCATCTGCTCGACTTCCTGGAAACCGCCCTGACCGATGGTCTTGTTCGCCGCCTGCGGGGTGACCAGCAGCAGCGGCGTGTGGTTCCAATAGGCGGTTTTCACGGCGGTCACGAAGTTGGTGATGCCGGGGCCGTTCTGCGCGATCATCATCGACATCTTGCCGGTCGCGCGGGTGTAGCCATCCGCCATCATCCCCGCGCTGCCTTCATGCGCACAGTCCCAGAACATGATCCCGGCCTTCGGGAACAAGTCCGAGATCGGCATCATCGCAGATCCAATGATCCCGAACGCATGCTCAATCCCGTGCATCTGCAAAACCTTAACAAACGCCTCTTCCGTCGTCATCTTCATCTGAGT
>NZ_JBQFNY010000025.1:0-1083 GCF_056532905.1 Ruegeria sp. H8
CGGATGCCCGACGTGATGGTCGGCTTTTCGGGGTCAAACGGCACGCCGTTCTTGTTGCAGGTGATATGCGCGCGACCCAAGGCTTTCTCGGTGGCGTTGCCCTTGACGCCTTTGGGGCGCAGGTCGACCAGCACCACATGGGTGTCGGTGCCGTGGGTCACCGTGTCCAGACCGCCCTTGATCAGCTGATCCGACAGTGCCTGGGCGTTGGTGATCACCTGCTTGACATAGTCCTTGAACTCGGGCCGCAGCGCCTCGCCGAAGGCCACGGCCTTGGCCGCGATCACATGCATCAGCGGGCCGCCCTGAATGCCGGGGAAGATGGCCGAGTTCACCTTCTTGGCGATATCTTCATCATTGGTCAGGATCATGCCGCCGCGCGGGCCGCGCAGGGTCTTGTGCGTGGTGGTGGTGGCCACATGCGCATGCGGGAAGGGGCTGGGATGCTCGCCCGCCGCGACCAGACCGGCGAAATGCGCCATGTCCACGTGCAGATAGGCACCGACCATGTCGGCGATCTGACGCATGCGGGCAAAGTCGATCTGGCGCGGGATGGCGGAACCGCCGGCGATGATCAGCTTGGGCTGGTGTTCCTTCGCCAGCGCCTCGACCTGATCGTAGTCCAGCATGTTGTCCTGCTTGCGCACGCCGTACTGAACCGCATTGAACCACTTGCCCGACTGGTTGGGCTTGGCGCCATGGGTCAGGTGGCCACCGGCATCCAGGCTCATGCCCAGAATGGTGTCACCCGGCTGGATCAGCGCCTGAAACACGCCCTGGTTGGCTTGAGAGCCGGAATTGGGCTGCACGTTGGCGAATTCACAGCCGAACAGCTGTTTGGCGCGGTCGATGGCCAGGTTTTCGGCGATGTCGACGAACTGGCAACCGCCATAGTAGCGGCGGCCGGGATAGCCTTCGGCATATTTGTTGGTCATCACCGAGCCCTGCGCCTCCATCACGGCGGCAGAGACGATGTTCTCGGACGCGATCAGCTCGATCTCGTCGCGCTGACGACCCAGTTCCGACGTGATCGAGCCAAAAAGCTCGGGATCACGATCAGAAAGGTACTGGGTGAAAAATCCG
>NZ_JBQFNY010000026.1:0-818 GCF_056532905.1 Ruegeria sp. H8
TGGTTCTGTCGCAAACTTCGCCTCTACCTGTCAGTTCGACTGCATTTCTGGTAGCGCGTGCTCTAATTGACAGGAGCAGACCGTGACGATCTCATTTAAGGGCACGCATTTTCCGAAAGACGTGATCTTGCACGCGGTTTTCTTCTACCTGCGCTACGGTGTGTCGCACCGGGATCTGGAAGAAATCATGGCGGAACGTGGCGTTGATCTGGATCATGCAACGCTGAACCGGTGGGTCAGTCGATATGCCGGCCTCATTGCTGAAACAGCGCGGTATAGAAAGCGTCCCGCACACCGTTCGTGGCGCATGGATGAAACCTATGTGAAAGTTAAAGGCAAATGGGTTTATCTTTACCGAGCGATAGACAAACACGGGAAGACCCTGGATTTCATGTTGTCCGAGCGCCGGAACAAACCCGCTGCGACGAAGTTCTTCGCCCGCGCTCTCGAAGTGAACGGTTTGCCGCGCAAGATCGTCATCGACAAAAGTGGTGCCAACACGGCCGGCATCAAGGCGATCAACAAGATGCTCAAGAGCTTTGGTTGTCCCATCCCGATTGAAATGGTCAGGCAGAAATACCTCAATAACAACATCGAACAGGATCACCGCTTCATCAAACGAAGGATCAGACTCATGCTGGGGTTCAAATCTTTCGCTTCAGCCGCATCTGCCCTGGCTGGTATCGAACTGGTCAACATGATCCGCAAAGGTCAATTCACACCCGGAATCCGTCCGTTTCAGCAGTTTATCCAGCTTGCGGGATAAACGGCTCACCAGTTTCGTCTATACAACTCTCAAAGAAATTTGCGACAGAACC
>NZ_JBQFNY010000027.1:0-690 GCF_056532905.1 Ruegeria sp. H8
CTAGGCTCAGGATGCATTGATTTTAGCTGCGCTGCGTGACTCACGGCTCCCAGAACGGAGCGGAGACATGAGCGATCTTTATTGACGAACCGACGCGCAGATGGCGAAGCTTGTCCCATTTTTCCCGAAGTCGCACAGCAAGCCCCGGGTTGATGACAAAAGGGTTTTGAGCGGGATTATCTTCATCAATCGCAATTGTTTGCGCTGGTGAGATGCCCCGGAAGCTTACGGACCGCACAAAACGCTTAACAGCCGATGGACGCGTTGGAGCGAGAAAGGCATCTTCGCACGGATCATGTCTGGTCTGGCCGCCCAGCATGGCGAAGAGACGACAGTCATGATTGACGCGACCTATCTAAGAGCACACTGCATTGCCACCAGTATGGCCGCAAAAAGGGGGCGTGGCCGACTGATCGGTAGAACCAAGGGCGGCATGAATACCAAGCTGCATACTATCTGTGATAGCGAGGGTCGCCCGCTCAACCTGTTCGTTACGGCCGGGCAAATCAGTGATTAAATCGGTGCTCGGGCTCTGCTCAGCAGCATACCAAACGTGAATTGGCTTCTCGGGGATCGTGGTTATGACGCCGACTGGTTTCGAGAAGCGTTGAAAGACAAAGGGATACGCGCCTGCATCCCCGGGCGAAAGCAGCGAAAGACGCCTGTCGAGTACGACAAGCGCAGATACAA
>NZ_JBQFNY010000028.1:0-548 GCF_056532905.1 Ruegeria sp. H8
ATGGCAAAGGAAAAGTTTGAGCGTACAAAACCGCACGTCAACATCGGCACGATTGGCCACGTTGACCACGGCAAGACCACGCTGACCGCAGCAATCACCAAGTATTTCGGTGACTTCAAAGCGTATGACCAGATTGACGGTGCGCCGGAAGAAAAAGCGCGCGGCATCACCATCTCGACCGCCCACGTGGAATACGAGACCGACAACCGCCACTATGCGCATGTTGACTGCCCCGGCCACGCTGACTACGTCAAGAACATGATCACCGGTGCGGCGCAGATGGACGGCGCGATCCTGGTTGTGAACGCCGCTGACGGCCCGATGCCGCAGACGCGCGAGCACATCCTGCTGGGCCGCCAGGTTGGCATCCCGAAGATGGTCGTGTTCCTGAACAAAGTTGACCAGGTTGACGACGAAGAGCTGCTGGAACTGGTTGAGATGGAAGTTCGCGAACTGCTGTCCAGCTACGACTACCCCGGCGACGATATCCCGATCATCGCAGGTTCGGCTCTGGCGGCGATGGAAGGCAACAACCCGGAAATCGGCGA